>NZ_JBIWKH010000002.1:0-589741 GCF_044765585.1 Streptomyces sp. NPDC102441 | reverse complement strand
ACACCGCAGCCAGCCGGCTCGCGGCACCCAAACCCGTGAACTGGTGCGGAAAACGACTCACGTGGTGCCAGAGCAACTCACAACCAGATCACTAGCCAGTGTGCATCAGTGAGTCCTGGACCCACTGATGTGTTCTGGGCGCATCCCGAACGGTGTTGGATGCGCTGGGTTGCCGCTTTCGCATCCCGTTCGGTGACACGCCTCTGGGGGCGTGGTCCGTGGCGGGTGGGCGGGTTCCCTCACGCCCTCGTGCACCTGGTGAGGCCTGGACGGTCCGATGCCCGTGCACATCGCTCTGGTGTGCACGGGGCGGTGTCGTCCGACGCCTGATCGGGTGTCCGAGAGCGCGTCGCCCGATCGCGATGCCGGCGGCATCGTGACGGGACATTCCGCGACGCGGGGTGACCAGCGGCTTCTGCCAGTGCTCACCACCCCACATCGACGTGTAGGCCGGGTCGACCGCGACAATGCTCAGGCCGTGTTCGGCGGCCATGGAGACAAGGCGGGCCTTGAGCTTCCCGGTCGGGAGCCCGGAGATCAGCTGCCGGAACCTCTTGCGGCGGCCGTGCTTCTCTCTCGTCTTCTCCGCAGCAAAGTCGAGGTCCTCGATCCCGATCGCTGCCACGCCGCACTGGGTGGCCCAGTGCAACAGGCGGGTCAGGGCGTGGCGGATCTGCGCGTCACGATGGGTGGCGGTGCCGGACAGGTCGTAGCCGAAGCGGCGCGGTTCACCGACCGGGTTGCCGTGCTTATCCAGTTGGTAGGCGGCGAAGTGGTCGGCGTTGGTGTCTACGCCGATCATGCCCCGGGCCCGGGCCGCCTCCAACGGGATGGTCTGCACGAGGGGGCGTTGCCAGGACGCGGTCAGATACCAGCGGCCCCGATCGGTGTCGAGGTGAATGCGGTAGGCGACAGATCGGTTCGCTGCGGCGCGGTCGGCCCACTCCACACCCCGGTGCGCGAACGCCACCGTCCCGGTCAGGGTGTAGCGGCCATGCGGAGCGTTGGCCAGATACGCAAGCGGGGCGGGCAGCTTGATGGACACCTCACCGGTGGGGGTGACGCGGATCGTCTCGTTCCCGAACCGCTTGCCCGACTCACCATCCGCCGCCAGAAACCACCGCTCCGCCTCCCACCGCTGACGCCACTGCCCCTTCGTGAGCCCGGCCTCGGCAAGATGGTGGCGGGTGTTGAACAGCCGCTTCCCGCCCCGCACGACCCGCACCCGCCCGGCCTCCCGGTCTGTGGCGGCGGCGGTGTGCCGGGCTTCCAGGGCGGTGAGGCGACGCGACTTCTGAAACCACTCCCACTTGGACCGATAGCCACCGGCCGCACGCTTGGTGCCCTTCTGCCCGATGGGGAGGGACAACCGGTACCGCAGTGTCTTGATGCCGGCTTCCAGCGACCGGATATGCGCGGCCTGGCAACGCCGGGCCAGCGCCCACTGGGCATGAGTGGCCTTCGTGATCGCCCCAGCGATCCTCGACGACGACTCACGGGTGAGATCGCGTTTGCGGGCCGCCCACGACTCCGCACTGTGCGCCAGGCCCTGCGCGCATCGGGCCCGGAGATCGCGGGAGGCCAGAGCACCCTGATGAGCTCCGACCGCTCGCAGGACTTCCTCGTCTTGGGGTGTCAGGTGCTTGAGCCGGTCCCGTACCGCCACCCCGGAAGGGTCGGGCACCACGAACGACGCCGCCAACTCCCGCACAACACCCCCCAACCCAGGCCTGCGTGCCTTACACCCCACACAACGAGCCACCACCACCAAGGTCACCCATACGACACCAGAACACCCGTTCCCGGCCTACCCCGACCGGCCACCGGACTCACTCGAAGGCACTACCACTCAGTCCTGCACACTCAACCCACAGCAGCTCGCGACCCCATGGCCCCGGATATCCGGATCGTCGGCCCGCCGGGGCGGGAGGGATGCCCGGCCTCGTAGCGGGAGTCCTTCCACCCGGTGTGCAGACCCTCGATGTCGACGGTCGCGTCGCGAGGCACCGTGATCTTGGCCTTGCCGGTGCCGAGCTGCAGCTCGGTGTCGACCACCGAATGCTCGATGACCGCCCGGGACAGGTCCAGATGCACCTTCCCGAACGCGGACTCGACCTTCAGTTGCCGGGGTACCCGCCATACACCGCGCCGCTGGATCCGTCCCGCGGCGGCGATCGTGGACGTGGTGCCCGCCTTCTCCTTCGGGAGCGAAGCCAGAGCCGCCCCGAGCTCGCTGTGCGACGTGACGGTCAGCACCCGGTGGAGACGTTCGTCCAGGTCCTCGTGCGAGATGTGCCCTTCGGCGTACGCCTCCTGCAGGCGCCGGACGGCCGTGTCGCGGTCGTCCTCGCTGATCAGTGGCGGCCGGTCTTCCGGCGTAGCGGTCACGTCCTCACTTTACTGGCGTGCCCTCGAACTGCGGGCTGAGTATGGTCAGGTCCGGCGCGTGGGTGCCACTGCCAGGGAGCGCGGCGAGCGCATCCGCGAGAACGTCCGAGGGGGCACCGCGTGACGCCGCAGCAGATCATCACGGTGGAGCGCTTGGACGGCTCGGCCGCCGCTCAGGCAGTGAACGCGTTCAGGCTCGTCTATGCCGACGTTTTCGCGGAACCGCCGTACAACGAGGCCGCCGACGACGTCGCAGCCGCGTTCCGGCGCTTTCACCTCCAGACCCGCAAGCGCGCCTTCCGTGGCGCCGTGGCCCGGACCGAGGACGGCGAGCCGGCCGGCATGGCGTACGGCCACCCCGTCCCACCTGACACAGGGTGGTGGGACGAGCTGACCGAGCCCGTCTCCGACGCCATGCGACGCGAGGACGGGCACCGCACCTTCGGCCTCATGGAACTCGCCGTACGCGGACCGTGGCGCGGGCAGGGTGTCGCACGGCGCCTGCACGAGACTTTGCTCGACGGCATCGAGGCCGAGCGGGTACTACTGAACGTCCACCCGGACAGCAAGGCGGCATCGGCCGCCTACCGAGCATGGGGCTACCGCAAGATCGGCGAGGCACGGCCGTGGGAGGGCCCGGGCCTCTACGACGTCATGCTGCTCGACCTGCGGGCATGACGACTGCCTACAGACGGCCCCGGTCGGTGTGGACCATGTAGAGCGCCGTAAGCCCCTCGGAGTGTCAGCGGCTGGTGGCAGACTCCCTCAGCATGAGTGATCAGGTGCGGTTGAGAGACGTCGGACAGGCCGATCTGGAGGAGTTCTTCGCACAGGAGCACGATGCCGAGGCTGTCCAGCGGTCGAATTTTCCGCCCCGGGAACGGGAAGCCTTCATGACCCACTGGACGACGAAGGTTCTTGGGGACCCCACCGTCTTCGTGCAGGCCGTCACCGTCGACGGAGAACTGGCGGGCAACGTGGTGGCGTGGTGGGGCGTGGGTCGGCGCTTCATCGGATACTGGCTCGGCAGGCAGTACTGGGGCCGTGGCATCGGTACGCAGGCACTGGCCCTGTTCCTGGAGCGGGAGAAGGCCCGCCCCCTGCACGCCGACCCCTTCATCGGGAACACCGGCTCTGTGCGACTTCTGGAGAAGCACGGCTTCCGGCCTGCCGAGACGGTTTGGTACGGCGAGCATGAACACATCATGTTGGTGCTCGACGAGAACCCCGCCTGAGCCCACCACGAACCCGCCGGCACCCCGCGAATGGCTCCCCTCCCGCCCCGGCGGTGAGCCGGGGAGCGCGCGACGAGCCGAGCGAGGAGCCTTGAACTCGTGGAGAAGGCTGCTACTCACGCCCAGCGCGACGCACCCGAGGGACTGCCGTCACCTACTACCGTCAACGCCCCCGCAGCGACTCGCTGCGGGGGCGTTCCGACTGGTGGGCGCGGGCAGTTTCGAACTGCCGACATCTGCTTTGTAAGAGCAGCGCTCTACCCCTGAGCTACGCACCCGTGGATGAGGCAACAGATTACATGCCGCGCGGCCCCCGTCGGCAATCCGGTTCCGCATCAGGCGCGGTCCCGGCCCCGGGAGCCGGCGGTACGGGGGATATCCCCACCCCCGAGACGGTAGCCGTCCGGATCGTCCCAGGGGTGGGCGCGTACATACGGTGGGGCCACACCGGCAGCGCTCTCAGGGGGACCCTCATCATGACCATCCGCACACGACGCACCGATTCACTCGTGGCCATCGCCGGGACCGCGCTTCTCGTGGCCGCGCTCAGTGGCTGCGGCAGTACGGACGCCGAGGACGCGCGCGCCGAGCACAAGTCGTTCGCCTTCGGCGGGAAGGCACTCACCATCGATGCCGAGAACTCGACCCTGGATCTCGTGCCCGCCGACGTCGAGCAGATCGAAGTGACCCGCCGGGTCGACGGGTGGGTCCTGCTGGGCAGCGGGCCGGACCCCGTGTGGAAGCTCGAGGGGGACGAGCTGCGGCTCGAGGTGAAGTGCCGGGCGATGATCAGCAACTGTGAGGCGCACCACGAGGTGAAGGTGCCCCGTGGGCTGGCCCTGACCGTGCAGGGGGACAACGGGAAGGTCACCGCGGCCGGCTTCAGTGCCCCGCTCAAGATCTCCTCCGACAACGGCGGGGTCCAGGTGCGTGACATGTCCGGGCCGCTGGAGCTGGGCTCCGACAACGGCTCGATCGAGGCCGAGCGGATCTCGGGGAGTTCCGTGATCGCCCGCTCGGACAACGGGTCGGTGAAGCTCGGGTTCAGCCGGGTCCCGGATCTGGTGGACACGGTGAGTGACAACGGGAGCATCTCCATCGACCTGCCGGCCGGGAGCAGTACGTACGCGGTGTCCGCCGAGGCCGACAACGGTGACGTCTCCGTCAGGGTGCCCCGCAGCGAGAACAGCGAGCACGTGGTGAAGGCGCGCAGTGACAACGGTGAAGTCACTGTCCGAAGTGCGAACTAACCGGCCCGTGCGTTCGTCCTAACTGGTGCGAGAATGAACCGGGCAGGGCGAATCGGCACGGGAGAGGGATGTGACGGCGACACACACGCGGCCGCAGGCGAAAGCGGGTGTTGGTTCCGCCGTCAGGGACGTCCTGGTGCTGATGCTGCTGCCGGTTCCCCTGGTCGTCGCGGCGTTGCCGGGTGCCTTCGCGGGTGGTGGCACGCGCCGCTGGTTCGGGGGGCGCGGGGAGAATCAGCGGGCCGACGCGCAGGCCGCGAAGGACGCTGCTGCCGCGGCCTTCTACGAGCTGGACACCGCCCAGCGCGATCTGCGGATCTCGATCGAGACGATCACCGCCGTGGACAGTTCGCCCCGCGGTCGCAAGGCCGTGGAGGACTTCGCGGCGCTGGGCCGGCGGATCGACGAGGTCAGCCACGAGTACATCACCGCGGTCGACGCCCACGATCTCGACCGGGATGATCTGGAGCCCTCGGCGGCGGCCGGTGCGCGGACCCAGCTGACCCGGGCCAAGGACGATCTCGTGCGGGTGAAGGGGGAGCTCGACCGGTTCGCCCAGGGGCTCGGGACGCTTCTCAGCAGTGCGGAGACCCAGCTCGCGCGGCTCGCTCCCGCTGTGGAGCGGGGCCGCCAGGCTCTGCTCGCCGCGAGTAACGCGCTGGACGCGGTACGCGCGTCAGGGCTGCGGGCCGATGATCTCGCGGCCCGGCTGGCGGCTCTCGCCCCGGAGCTGACCAAACTCAACCAGGGCGCGGGACAGCACGGTGTGGCGGAGACCCTGCAGCGCGCGGACAAGGTGCTGCGGGACGCCGAGGCGATCCGTGCGGAGGCGGACCAGCTTCCCGAGCGGGCCGCCGAGATCGATCGCAGGCTGGTGTCGCTGCGCACCAGGGCCCAGGCGCTGACGACGCGCGCCGGGCAGGTCGAGCCGGTGCTCAGCGAGCTCCGGCGGCGCTTCTCCGCCGCCTGCTGGCAGGACCTTCAGCCGGTTCCCGAGCAGGCGGTGGTCAATGTCCGGCAGGCCGAGGCGAAGCTGACCGAGGCCGCCGCGGCACGGTCCGAGCAGCGCTGGGCCGACGCGACGTCCCGGCTGAGTACGGTCCGGGCGCTGCTCAACGCGACCGATGAGGCGGTGTCCGCCGCCGGGGACCGTCTCCAGCGGCTCGACGCGGTGGCCAAGAACCCGCAGGCGGAGATCGACCGCACCCGGTTCGCGATCCGGGACGCCCAGCGCCTCGCCATGGCAGGGCGCCACACGCCCGATCCGCGTCATGCCCGCCCGCTGGACGACGCCGTGGCGCGGCTGGAGCGGGCGGTCGAGGGGCTGGACGGCCGCCACCCCGACTACTGGCATTTCCTCACCGAGACCGAGGCCGTGCGGCAGACGGCGAACCAGGTGGTCTCCGCGATCCGCGAGGAGCTGGGCGGCGGCACCTGAGCGTGCCGTGGGCGATACGGAGGACAAGGGCCGATCAGGGGATGGATCGGCCTGATTTGTCCCCGACAGCCGGTGGGCCGATCCTGGAGGTACGCAGCGTCTTCCGCTGAGGCGTCCCTGGCCGCGTACGGCCGAAGGAGGCCGTCATGGCCACACACGTCCTGCATCCCACCCGCCGGCACGGCGAGCAGCCCTCCCGCCGCAAGGCCGTCCTCGACGAGCACCTGCCGGTCGACCACGGCCTCAGCCAGGTCTACCGGGTGGGGGCGGGCCTGATGGGCCTGCTGCTCGTCGCCTTCGGCATCCTGGGGCTCATCGACCGTATCGGCTTCTTCGACACCGGCGGCGACACGGTGGCGGGGCTCAACACCAACGGCGCACTGAGCATCCTGTCCATCTGCGTCGGGCTGCTGCTCTTCGTCGGGATGGTCATCGGCGGGAACTTCGCCTCGACCCTGAACATGGTCCTGGGCATCGCCTTCATCCTCAGTGGCTTCGTGAATCTGGCGCTGCTGGACACCGGGCTGAACTTCCTGGCCTTCCAGATGCAGAACGTGCTGTTCAGCTTCGTGGTCGGGCTGCTGCTGATGATGTTCGGCATGTACGGGCGGGTCAGCGGCGGCCTGCCCCACGACAATCCGTACTGGCGCGCCCGTCACCCCGAGCAGGTCGCGAGGGAACAGCGCCGCGCACGCGTCCCGACGCCCGAGGTCGCCAGGGGAAAGAGGCTCTAATCTGGGGCCATGCCTCGTTACGAGTACCGCTGCCGCCCCTGCGGCGAGACGTTCGAACTCAGCCGCCCGATGGCCGAGTCATCCGATCCCGCCTCCTGCCCCTCCGGGCACGAGGACACCGTGAAGCTGCTCTCCACCGTGGCCGTTGGCGGCTCGGGTTCCTCCGCGCCTGCCGCCGCCCCGGCGGGCGGCGGCGGTGGCGGGTGCTGCGGTGGAGGCTGCTGCGGCTGACCTCGCCGCGGCGACCGCCGCCGCTACCTCCTACGCGAGAGCGTCAGCCCGTCCGACACCGTCAGCAGCACGCTCTCCATCCGGGCGTCGGCGACCACATGGTCGTTGAACCCCCTGATGGCGGCAGCTGCGCCGGTGGCCAGCGGATCGGTGACGCCTCCGGCAGAGAGGACGTTGTCGGTGACGACGAGCCCGCCGGGCCGCATCCGCGGGACCAGCTCCTCCCAGTACGCGATGTAGTTGCCCTTGTCCGCGTCCAGGTAGGCCATGTCGATGTGCGGCTCGGCCGGCATCGCCCGCAGGGTGTCGAGCGCGGGCGCGATCCGCAGGTCAATGCGGTCGGCGACGCCCGCCTTCTCCCATGCCTCCCGGCCGTACGCCGTCCACTCCTCGGAGATGTCGCAGGCGATCAGCACCCCGCCGGCGGGCAGCGCCTGGGCCATCGACAGCGCCGAGAAGCCGGTGAAGGTGCCGACCTCCACGATGTGCCGCACCCCCGTCAGGCGGACGAGGAAGGCGAGCAGCGGGCCCTGCTCCTGCGCGGACTGCATGCCCGCGTGGCCGGGAAGCTCGGCGTACGTGGTCTCCACGAGCCCCCGCTGCACCGCGTCCAGCGGAGGGTTGTGGGCCAGTGTGTACGCGTACAGGTCGTCGGTGATCCGGGTG
This sequence comes from Streptomyces sp. NPDC102441, assembly GCF_044765585.1. Lineage (NCBI taxonomy): Bacteria > Bacillati > Actinomycetota > Actinomycetes > Kitasatosporales > Streptomycetaceae > Streptomyces > Streptomyces sp. NPDC102441. The sequence continues at coordinate 581,799 of NZ_JBIWKH010000002.1, read as the reverse complement.
GTGTTGCCTTTGGTCATGCGCGTCTCCCCTGGTCGTGCGGGCCTCTGCCGCTCTTCTCGGCCGCTCACCCTGCCAGAGTTCACTCACATGTGCTCGGAATTGTGGTGTGTGCTCAGCGGCCCGCCCGCTGGGGATCGGCGGCGCGCAGGAAGCGGCGCAGGATCTCCTCGCCCGCGGCGCCGCCCCGCTCCCGGAGCACCTCGGTGTTGGGGGCGCCCCAGCCGCAGTCGGCCAGCTCACCGTGGCCCGGGCGCCAGGCCCGGTCGGCGGCGAGCAGGAGGTCGGCGTCCAGGAGCGAGTCACCGGCGGCGAGCGTCAGCGTGGCGCCGCTGCGGCGGGCGACCTCCTGCATCGCGGCGCTCTTGGTGAGCGGCTTGGGTACGGCGTAGATCTTGCGGCCCTGGAGGGAGACGGTCCATCCCTTGACGTCGGCCCAGGCGGACAGCTCCTTGACCCAGCCCTCGGGGAGGGCGGCACGGTCCACGACGAGGTAGGCGAAGAGGTCTTCGGCGACCCGTTCCTTGAGCAGCCAGGAGGGGTCGCCCGCCGCCTGGAGGTGGGCACGGACCTCGGCGAGGGAGGCGCACTCGCCGGTGATCCGGCGGGCGACGTGGTCCTGCCAGTCCGGGTCGGAGACGCCGTCGACCAGGATGTGTCCGCCGTTGGCACAGATGGCGTACCGGGGGGCGGGTCCGGGCAGGTGGATGCGGCCGTACTGCTCCCGGGTCCTGGTGGTGGCCGGGACGAACACCGTGGTGCGGGCCAGTTCGTCGAGCAGTGCGGCGGCCGTCTCCGTCATGTAGCAGAGGGGCGCCCCTCCGTACACCTCCACGCAGAGCAGGCGGGGGGCCCGCTCGTCGGGCATGGTCAGCTGGAGGGACGCCGCCGAGTAGATGAGGGTGCGGTCGAGGTCGCTGGCCACCAGCGTCACGGGGGAGCCGGAGTCGCTCGCGGGTGTGTTCACGGTTTCGCTCACTTCGCCGTCACCGCCGTGCCGTCGGCGCCGGTGGCGCCGCGGGTGTACTTGGGGTGGATCAGCCCGACGCAGGTGTACGGGAGTTCCCCGACCTCCTCGACCGGGACCCCGCGCTGCTCGGCGAGCAGCCGTACGTGGTCGAGGTCGGCGCCGGCTCCCCGCTTGGCCAGGATCTTCCAGGGAACGCGGCGCAGCAGCACCCGGGTCGTCTCGCCGACACCGGGCTTGACCAGGTTCACGTCGTGGATGCCGTACTCCTCGCTGATGCGTTCGACGGCGGCCCAGCCCTCCCAGGTGGGGGCGCGGTCCGCGGCGAGCAGCTCCTTCGACTCGGCGTCCACGGCGCCGGCGACCTCGTCGAAGCGGGCGGCGACCGCGTCGAGGAACAGGCCGGAGACGTCGGTGTCAGCGAGTTCGCGGTAGAACTTCGCGCCGTGGAAGTCGTGCGGGCCGACCAGGTCGGAGCGCAGGACCGTGCGGGAGATCAGCCCGGACACCGTGGAGTTGAGGCAGGCCGACGGGATGAGGAAGTCCTCGCGCGTCCCGTAGGTCCGTACACAGCCGCCCGGGTCGGCCAGTACGGCGATCTCCGGGTTGAAGCCCCCGAACTCCTCCAGGGCCGCCGCGAGTTCGCGGGTGATGGCGCCCTTCCCCGTCCAGCCGTCGACGAAGACGACGTCCGCCGGGTCGTGGTGGGCGGCCAGCCAGCGCAGGGCGTTGGCGTCGATGCCTCGGCCCCGGACGATGGAGACGGCGTAGTGCGGCAGGTCGAGGCCGTGCCGGTGCTGGGCCCAGCGGCGCATGAGGACCCCGACGGGGGTTCCGGCCCGGGCGAGGGAGACCAGGACGGGGCGCGGCCCCCGTTCGGCGAGGACGGTCTCCGTGACGGTGCCGACGGCCCGGGCGATACGCGCGGCGGAGGTGGCCAGGGCCGCCTTGAAGAGCTCCTGGTACTGCGGGCTGGGCTGGTATTCGACGGGCAGCGATTCGGCGTAGTGCGCGCCGCCGCTCTGGATCGCCTCCTCTCGCTCCTCGGTGGGGGCCTCCAGGGCCGTGTCCGAGAGGTCCTGGAGCAGCCAGCCGACGTCTTCCGCCGCGTAGGAGGAGAAGGCGGGGCCCCGGAGGGGTTCGGGCAGCATGGCGGCTTCCTGCCTGTGGGAGGCCGGCGACGCGACGGTGCCGGCGGGCGCGGACGGGACGGTGCCGGGCGGCGACGGGACGTACGACGGGACGACCGCGAGCACGACCTGGTCGGTGTGGGCCGCGAGCCGGGCCAGCAGTCCGTCCGGTGCGTGCAGGGCGGGGGTGTCGGCCGCGGAGTCGACGACGGCGACGACGGCGTCGAATCCCGCGCCCGCGACGTTGTAGGCGTACCGGTCGCCCGGCCCGTCGGCCGGGTCGTCATGGGCGGGGAACACCAGGCGGCTGCGTATCGCGTACCCGGGGTCGTCGACGGCGAGCACGGGCGAGCGGGTGGTGGTGGAGTAGCGCACCTCGGCCGTGGTGGCGTCCTCCAGCGCGGTGCCGATCCGCAGAGGCGCGTACATCAGCTCCTCGAAGCCGAGGACGAGCACCCTGCGGGCGTCGCCCAGGGCGTCGGCGACACGGGCGGCCATGCCCGGGAGCGCGGCTTCCAGGGCCGCGCGGTGGACGGGTGTGAAGCCGTGGCGTCCGCCGTCGGGTACGCCAGCCGGCCAGTCCAGGGCGACGCGTGCGGGGACGGACCGTGGTGCGGGGGGCTCGTCGGTCGCATGGTCCGCTTCGTGCGCGGCGACCAGGCTCCGGCCCTTCTCCAGGACTCCCTCGGGCAGGCGCACGGTGCCCCGGGCGCGGGCCACCAGGTCGACGCGGGCGCCGATCTCCTCCGCGAATTCGGCGAGCCGCCCCTGGTCGGCCTCGGAGCGCATGTCCACCAGGGCGACGATGACGTAACGGTCCCGTGGGTAGCGCGCGTGGAGGGCCCGGATGGTGTTGAGCACGGTGTTGCCGGTGGAGAACTCGTCGTCGACCAGGACCAGCGGTGAGCCCTCCGCGGTGGCGTTCAGGAGGTCCGGGTCCTCGGGCAGCAGCAGATGGGAGGTGGCGTGCGAGTGCGCCTCCTCGAAGCCGCCCGCCGGTGCGACGCCTGCGACGGGGCGCCGGGTCGAGTGGAGATACGGAGCCACTCCGAGCCCGTCCGCGACGGCGTGTCCGAGGCCTGTCGCCGTCTCCGCGTAGCCGAGGACGACCGCGCGGCGGGCCTCCGCCTCGCCCAGCAGGTTCCGTACCCGCTCGCCGAGCTCGAAGCCCGCGCCGTGGACGACGGACGGCCGCTGCGGCACATGCTTGCCCAGGACGTTCGACACGAGCAGATGGGCCCGCTTCGGATTGCGGCGCAGGGCGAGGCCCAGCAGCTCCCGGAGCTCCCCGTCGCCGACGAGCTCGACCCCGAGCCGCCCTGCGACCCAGTTACCCGACCACTCCACGTCCACTGCCTCTTCTTCCCGTATGTGCTCGTCCGCCGGCCCGTGCCCGCCCATGTCCGCGCTCAGGCCGTCACACCGGCGGCCAGGAGATCCACGAACCCGATGTCCTCGCGGGCGACGCCGAAGACCTCTCCCCGCATCAGGGTCCGCTCGGCCCAGGCACGGTGGGGCTTCACTTCGTTCATCTTGTTCGTGTAGGCGGAGCGCAGCACTCCGCCGCCGCCCCGCTCAGGCCGCAGGATGTCCTCCGCGTCGCTGTACTCCTCGTGGCTGACGACCGACAGCGCGTGCACGGGCAGGACGTGGGAGGGATGGATGCAGGTCTTGCCCAGCAGCCCGTTGGCCCGGTCGAGCTCGATCTCGCGCAGCAGCCCGTCGAGGTCGTGCTCGATGAGCGCGGTGCGCAGCTCCTCGGCCTGGCCCATGAAGGGGCTGCGGCGCAGCTGTGGCTTGAACATCCGCTCCTGGAGCCGGAAGTACTCCCACACGGGCCCGGTGATGGTGAAGCCGGTGCCGTCCGCCCGGCCCAGCACGTTGACGACGTCACCGATGACGGCGCCGACGATCTGGACGTCGTACGCCGTCATGTCGGGGGCCCGGCGCAGGCCGTAGGCGGAGCAGAAGTCGGTGACGCCGAGCCGTAGCGCCAGGACGCGCTCGCGGTGCTTGTCGACGGTGCGGGCGATTCCCCGCAGGGTCTCGCCCCTGGTCTCCAGGTGCAGCAGCTCGGGCGATTCGAGTACGGGCATCGCGAAGAGCCGGTGTCCGCTGTGCGCTTCGGACGCGGTGAGGGCCTCCAGGAAGAGCTCCCCCCGCTCCTCCGTGAATTTCGGAAGTACGAATCCGGACAACAGTCGGACGGAGCTGCCGAGCCGCCGCACGAGGTCGGAGATCTGCTCCGGCTCACGGACCCTGATGAAGAGCAGCGGCACATCGGCGTCCCGCGTGTCGAGGTCGGCGAACTGACGGACCAGGTTGGCCTCGGCGCCGATCACTTCGGCGTCGTCGATGGAATCCTCCAGGCAGAGCACCATGGAGACGACTCCCTGACCGCGCAGCTTGATCACGTCCCCGGCCAGACCGGGCCGGGTCGCGGGGCTGTAGAGCGTGGCTCCCAGGGCCGCGGACAGCGTGCGGGAGGGGGAACCCGCGTCGAATTCGCACGGCTCCCTGAAGAACAGACCCTCCCGGACAGCGGGCGAGATATGCCCGAAATGACGCATGCTAATCCCCCGTACTGCCTGATGGACCGGACAACCGTATGGCCGGTAATAGTACGTTCGGACAGGTGTCGCCGGTTCCCCGTCCCTATGAACTTCAGGTGTCCCCGGCGTATCTCACACCCCGCGCGGCGCGCCTGCGTGCCCCCCGCGAACAGTGCCTGGCCTACTGGTTCGTACCCCCGCGTTGTCCGGACGCCCCCCCAGCAGGCAGGATGACCGCCATGACGCACGCGATGCTGAAGGGCTCGAACGTCCCACTCGATGCCATGGCCGTACGGGCCGTGCTGCGCTGGACCCCGGGCGCCGGGGTCCCTGATGTGGACGCCTCCGCCCTGCTGATCGACCCCTCCGGTCAGGTGCGTTCCGATGAGGACTTCGTCTTCTACAACCAGCCACGGCACCCTTCGGGCCTCGTGCGGCGTCTGCCCAAGCGCAGCGCCCCCGAAGGGCTCACGGACACGATCGAGGCGGATCTCTCCTCGCTCGACCCGTCCGTGGACCAGGTGGTGATCGCCGCGTCCTGCGACGAGGCGGCGTTCGAACGCGTGACGGACCTGCGGATATCGCTGTACGATGCGGCGTCCGCCGACGGTGAGCCGCTCGCGGAGTTCGATGTGCGGGCGGAGACCGGCGAGGAGACCGCCGTGATCTGCGGCGAGCTCTACCGGCGTGGTGACGGCTGGAAGTTCCGCGCGGTGGGGCAGGGGTACCCGACGGGCCTCGTCGGACTGGCCACAGCCTTCGGGATCTCGGTGGACGAGGCCGAAGCGGCCTCCGAGGCCGGCCCGCCGGCCGTGCCCAGCACTCCCGACGTGTCCGCCCCGGAGGCCACCGCGCCCGCACCGGAGTCCCAGGCCACGGTGCAGCACCAGCAGCCCGCTCCCGACTCCCAGGCCACGGTCCTGCACCAGCAGCCCGCATACGGCTACCCGCAGCCTTCCGTGACGCCCCAGCCGGCCTATGGCTACCCGCAACAGCCCGCGGCGGCCGCTCAGCCCGCATACGGCTATCCCCAGCCGGCGTACGGCTACCCGCAGCCTGCCGCGGCGGCGGCGCACGCCGCCGACCCGAATTTCGTGCTTCCCCCGCAGGGCCCGCAGTTCCTCCGGCCGTGAACCGGAGGCGCGGCCGCCCTTCACGGTGCGCACTCAGGTCCGAGTCTTGTAGCCGCGTCCCCACTGCATGCCGAAGCCGTACATCCGGTCCAGCTCCGACTGGAAGCCGTAGACGAACTTCACCTCCCTGCGCACGATCAGCTCGCCCTTGACGTTCTCCACGGTGAACACCGCGCAGGAGCGGGCCTGCGGGGCCCGTTCGTCCAGCTCGATCTCGATGCGCGGGCCGTTGCCCGGATAGAGCGTCACCTTGGCGTGCGTACGGTCGAAGGCGGGGGTCTGGTCGTAGATGTACACGAAGAACAGCAGGCGCTTGATCTCGTCGCGCTTGTCGAGGTTCACATAGACGGTCTCGCCCGACGGCGCCCCGAAACGGTCGTCGCCGCTGAGCCTGATGTACGGCGCCGCGTTCAGGTCGCCGATGAGGTTGCCCAGGGGCTGCACCACACCCTTCGTCCCGTCCGCCAGTTCGTACATGCAGCCCAGGTCCAGGTCGACGTTGACCATGCCCTGGGTGTGCGCCTGGACCACGTCCGGCTGGAAGAGCTTCAGCGGACGCAGCAGCCGGCCGCCCTCCCGCGACCTTCCGCCGATGTCCGACGTACGCATGCGCCATGACAGGTTGACGCGCAGATTGCCCGACAGCGCGCCCTGCTTGTTCAGCGAGACCGTGGCATTGCGCTTGGACAGCACGATCGAGTTCGTCGCGGAGTTACCCGACTCGAACTGCGCGGCCCGCCGCGGAAACAGGCCGTCCCAGAAGGCCATCCCAACCCCCCACATGTATCGGTAGTACCGCCCGACCCCGCACGCCCCGCACGTCACTGCGGGGCGGCCGCCGGGCCGGGTCCGGGTGTTCCCGGAGAACCGCCGCCGTGGCCGCCCCACAGAGAGAGCGTTCCTCAATCCCTACCGGGTCACACCCCGGAGGACACTTCCACCTTGGAATCGCCGCCGGCCGCGGCGATGGCCTTGTTGCGCCGCACCGAGGACCAGAAGGACCAGCCGATCAGGATGACCCCGACGGAACCGGTGATGAGCTCGTTGATCTCGTACTGGATGGTGACGAGCAGGATGACCGACAGGGCGCCGATCGCGTAGTGCGCGCCGTGCTCCAGGTAGACGTAGTCGTCCAGGGTGCCCTGGCGGACCAGGTACACGGTGAGCGAACGGACGTACATGGCGCCGATGCCGAGGCCGAGCGCCATCAGGACGATCTCGTTGGTGATGGCGAAGGCGCCGATGACACCGTCGAACGAGAAGGACGCGTCGAGGACCTCGAGGTAGAGGAACATGAAGAACGCGGCCTTGCCGGCGAGGACCACCGCGGAGGGGGACTTGCCGGACTTCCTGGCCTCTTCCTCGGCCTCGTGCTCGCGCTCTTCCTCCTCCTCGAGCTTGTTCTCGAAGAATCCGGAGAGACCGCCGACCACGAGGTAGGTGATGAGGCCCGCGATGCCGGAGAGCATGACGGTCGACGCCTTGTCGGCGTGCCCGCCGCCGTGCTGGTGCGCGTGGGTCGCGAACGTCAGGGCCGCGATCAGCAGGACGATCAGGGCGACGCAGACCGACAGCATGTCGACCTTGCCGAGCTTGGCGAGCGGACGCTCGATCCAGCGCAGCCACTGGATGTCACGGTCCTCGAAAATGAAGTCGAGGAAGATCATGAGCAGGAACATTCCACCGAACGCGGCGATCGACGGATGGGCGTCCGTCACCAGTTCCTTGTACCTGTCGGGGTCGTTGAACGAGAGGTCGATGGCCTCGATCGGCCCCAGCTGAGCACTGATGGCCACGATCACGACGGGGAACACCAGCCGCATACCGAAGACCGCGATGAGAACACCGACGGTGAGGAAGATCTTCTGCCAGAAGGCACTCATCTTCTTCAGGATTCCGGCGTTGATCACCGCGTTGTCGAAGGACAGCGAGATCTCCAGGACCGACAGGATCGCGACTACGCCGAACGCCTGCCACCCCCCGTAGAACACCGCTGCGACCAGGCCGAGCGCGGTAATCGCGAACGACCAGCCGAAGGTTTTCAGAAGCACTGGCTACCCCATCGTGTATGTAACGGGTCTCCCCCGGTTGGGTAAGGGGTTCCCCCGCGCCGTGCGCGGCTTTACGAAACGTTGACCCCGAAGTCTAGAGCGATGCCCCGGAGCCCTGACGCGTACCCCTGCCCGACTGCACGGAATTTCCACTCGCCGCCATATCGGTAGAGCTCACCGAAGATCATCGCCGTCTCCGTCGACGCGTCCTCACTGAGGTCGTACCGTGCCAGCTCCTGGCCGTCCGCCTGGTTCACCACGCGGATGAAGGCATTGGCCACCTGCCCGAAGGTCTGCCCACGATTGTCGGCTTCATGGATGGAAACCGGGAAAAGAATCTTGTCGCAGTGGGCCGGCACCTGCGTGAGGTTCACGATGACGGACTCGTCGTCGCCCTCGCCCTCCCCCGTGAGGTTGTCGCCGGTGTGCTCGACGGAGCCGTCGGGGCTGGTGAGGTTGTTGTAGAACACGAACCACTCGTCGCCGAGGACCCGGCCCGACTGGCACAGCAGTGCGCTGGCGTCGAGGTCGAAGTCGGCTCCCGTCGTGGATCGTGCGTCCCAGCCGAGCCCCACCAGTACCTGGGTGAGATTGGGTGCGGCCTTGGAGAGGGAGACATTGCCTCCCTTGGCGAGCGTGACGCCCATGGTGTGTCCTCCCCGAGTCGATGGACGGTCTTACGACCTCGTTGCGGCCCGGCACAGGCGCCTGACGGGCGCGGGGCGCTCTGCCGAGCACGTCCGGCGTCGCACCGTGGTGCGACGCCGGACGCGATGGAGCTGAAGGTGTCCGGAGGGCTCTCCGGACCGGCTCAGACGTTGACGCCGAAGTCCTGCGCGATGCCGCGCAGGCCCGAGGCATACCCCTGGCCGATGGCGCGGAACTTCCACTCCGCGCCGTTGCGGTAGAGCTCGCCGAAGACCATGGCGGTCTCCGTCGAGGCGTCCTCGCTCAGGTCGTAACGGGCGAGCTCGGTGTTGTCCGCCTCGTTCACCACGCGGATGTAGGCGTTGCGCACCTGGCCGAAGCTCTGCTGACGGCTCTCGGCCTCGTAGATCGAGACCGGGAAGACGATCTTGTCGACGTCGGCCGGGACACCGGCCAGGTTGACCTTGATGACCTCGTCGTCGCCCTCGCCCTCACCGGTGAGGTTGTCACCGGTGTGCTCGACCGAGCCGTCGGGGCTCTTGAGGTTGTTGAAGAAGACGAAATTCCCGTCGCTGCCGACCTTGCCCTCGGCGTTCGTCAGCAGAGCGCTGGCGTCGAGGTCGAAGTCACCGCCGGTGGTCGTCCGGGCATCCCAGCCCAGACCGACGATGACCGCCGTCAGGTTCGGCGCGGCCTTGGTCAGCGAGACGTTGCCGCCCTTGCTGAGGCTGACTCCCACGAGTCCTCCAAAAGTTTTGAGAGGGCCGGCAGACACCAGCGCCCCCGTCGTGCGTTGGCATAGGATCAACGATTGGATCCTAGTGACCGGTTCCCGGCCAAAACAGGCTTTTGGCCGGTCGCCGCCAGGAGATCCCCGGATCCGGCGGCTCGCAAACCCCGGATCCCGCACATCCCGGACCCGGATCCCACGTGGGGCCGGTCCCCGGGACCTCCGGGAATCAGATCGAGTCGAGCGCCTTGATGTAGTCGTTCAGGTCACGCGCATCCGGCAGGCCGTTGACGACCGTCCAGCGGACCACGCCCTCCTTGTCGATGATGAACGTGCCGCGCACCGCGCAGCCCTTGTCCTCGTCGAAGACTCCGTACGCCCGCGAGGTCTCCCCGTGCGGCCAGAAGTCCGAGAGCAGCGGGTACTCGAGGCCCTCCTGCTCGGCGAAGACACGCAGGGTGTGGATCGAGTCGTTGGAGACGGCGAGCAGCTGGGTGTCGTCGTTCTCGAATTTCGGCAGCTCGTCGCGGAGCGCGCACAGCTCCCCCGTGCAGACACCGGTGAAGGCGAAGGGGTAGAAGAGCAGCACCACGTTCTTCTCGCCACGGTAATCGGAGAGCTTCACGGTGCGCCCGTGGTTGTCCTTCAGCTCAAAATCCGGAGCCTTCGTGCCGGCCTCGATCGCCATGTAAAACGCATCCCTTCACAAACGTCACACTTCCCCGGTCTGGGCCGTCCGGGTGACACCCACCCTACGCAGCGTCCGCAGAAGGACCTGGGCAGGTCCGCACCGGCACGTACGAAGACCCCCGGCGGCGTGGTGCCGTCGGGGGTCTCGGTGATGAAAGAGCTCTCAGCGCTTGGCCGGGGCCCCCTTGGGCGTGACCAGACGGCTGCCCGTCCAGTCCTTACCCGCGCTGATGCTCTTGGTCTGGGCGAGACCAGCTGTCTGGGCAGCCTCGTTGATGTCGCTCGGCTCGACGTATCCGTCGCGGCCGGTCTTGGGCGTCAGCAGCCAGACCGCCCCACCGTCCTCGATCAGACCAATGGCATCCACCAGCGCGTCCGTAAGGTCGCCGTCCTCGTCGCGGAACCAGAGCAGGACGACGTCAGCGACGTCGTCGTACTCCTCGTCGACGAGTTCCTGGCCGATTGTGGCCTCAATGCCCTCACGGAGCTCCTGCTCGACGTCGTCGTCGTAGCCGATCTCCTGGACCACCTGTCCGGGTTCGAACCCAAGCCTTGCGGCCGTGTTGGTCCGTTCCTCCGCGTGGTCCGCGGTCGCGCTCACGGGTTGCCTCCTGATCATGTTTCGGAAAATGCTTCAGCCACGCGCGTGCGCGGGGCATTGGCCGTAGTCCACACGGGCTCGGCGAATCGCGCAAGTACCCGGTGTGCGAGACCGCCTAAACGGTGACGTTCCATGCCACGTCGCCGCAAGTGCCGGCATGTCTCCTGCGGGGCCGGAAATGGTGTCCGGACCCTTTACGTCCTTCCTCAGCTTATGCCGTTTCGCTCCACCATTCGGATTCGAACGGGCTTTGGGAACGCTTGGCCGAGTTGGGCGTATGGTTGCGGTTTGGGCAGGACCGCCCTCTCGCTGCTGGTACTGGTGCCCGGACACGGCGTCCGGGAACCTTGGGTTACCCCACGGTAGAGATGACGTCTGGGTCCTCGCGGTACACGATGGAGGCGGCGTACAGCAGCCAGCCCGGGGGTACGTTCCCCGCAACCAGGCCCCGAAGAGCACCACCGAACAGCGAAGGAACAGCGTGGCTTCCGGATCCGATCGCAACCCGATCATCATTGGCGGCCTTCCGAGCCAGGTCCCGGACTTCGATCCTGAAGAGACCCAGGAATGGCTCGACTCCCTCGACGCCGCCGTCGACGAGCGCGGCCGTGAGCGGGCCCGCTATCTGATGCTCCGGCTCATCGAGCGCGCGCGAGAGAAGCGCGTGGCCGTGCCCGAGATGCGCAGCACCGACTACATCAACACGATCGCCACGAAGGACGAGCCGTTCTTCCCCGGCGACGAGGAGATCGAGCGCAAGGTCCTCAACGCGACCCGGTGGAACGCCGCGGTGATGGTCTCCCGCGCCCAGCGTCCCGGGATCGGTGTCGGCGGTCACATCGCCACCTTCGCCTCATCCGCCTCGCTGTACGACGTGGGCTTCAACCACTTCTTCCGCGGCAAGGACGACGGCCTCGGCGGCGACCAGATCTTCTTCCAGGGACACGCGTCCCCGGGCATCTACGCCCGCGCCTTCCTGCTCGACCGGCTGAGCGAGGCGCAGCTCGACGGCTTCCGCCAGGAGAAGTCGAAGGCGGGACACGCGCTGTCCAGCTATCCGCACCCGCGGTCGATGCCGGACTTCTGGGAGTTCCCGACCGTCTCGATGGGCCTCGGCCCGCTCGGTGCGATCTACCAGGCGCGGATGAACCGCTACATGGAGGCACGCGGCATCGCCGACACCTCCAAGTCGCACGTCTGGGCCTACCTCGGCGACGGCGAGATGGACGAGCCCGAGTCCCTCGGCCAGCTCTCCATCGCCGCCCGTGAGGGCCTGGACAACCTCACCTTCGTGGTGAACTGCAACCTGCAGCGCCTCGACGGACCGGTGCGCGGCAACGGCAAGATCATCCAGGAGCTGGAGTCGCAGTTCCGCGGCGCCGGCTGGAACGTCATCAAGCTGGTCTGGGACCGCTCCTGGGACCCGCTGCTCGCGCAGGACCGCACGGGCATCCTGGTCAACAGGCTGAACACGACCCCGGACGGCCAGTTCCAGACGTACGCCACCGAGACCGGGGCGTACATCCGCGACCACTTCTTCGGCGACGACCCGCGGCTGCGCGAGATGGTCAAGGACATGTCCGACCACCAGATCCTGCACCTGGGGCGCGGCGGCCACGACCACCGGAAGGTCTACGCGGCGTACGCGGCGGCCAAGGCCCACAAGGGCCAGCCGACCGTGATCCTGGCGCAGACGGTCAAGGGCTGGACGCTCGGGCCGAACTTCGAGGGCCGCAACGCGACCCACCAGATGAAGAAGCTCACGGCCGACGACCTCAAGCGTTTCCGTGACCGCCTGCACATCCCGATCGCGGACAAGCAGCTGGAGGACGGCAACCCGCCGTACTACCACCCGGGCCGCGACTCGGAGGAGATCCAGTACATGCACGACCGCCGCCAGGGTCTGGGCGGTTACGTCCCGACGCGTGTGGTGCGTGCGAAGCCGCTGCCCCTCCCCGACGAGAAGGCGTACGCGACCGCGAAGAAGGGTTCGGGTCAGCAGTCGATCGCCACGACCATGGCGTTCGTCCGTGTCCTGAAGGACCTCATGCGGGACAAGGAGATCGGCAAGCGTTTCGTGCTGATCGCACCCGATGAGTACCGCACCTTCGGCATGGACGCGTTCTTCCCGAGCGCGAAGATCTACAACCCGCTCGGCCAGCAGTACGAGTCCGTGGACCGCGAGCTGCTCCTCGCGTACAAGGAGTCGCCGACCGGTCAGATGCTGCACGACGGCATCTCCGAGGCCGGCTGCACGGCCTCGCTGATCGCCGCCGGTTCGGCGTACGCCACGCACGGCGAGCCGCTGATCCCGGTGTACGTCTTCTACTCGATGTTCGGTTTCCAGCGCACCGGTGACCAGTTCTGGCAGATGGCCGACCAGCTCGCGCGCGGATTCGTCCTGGGCGCGACCGCCGGCCGTACGACGCTGACCGGTGAGGGCCTCCAGCACGCGGACGGCCACTCACAGCTGCTCGCGTCGACGAACCCGGCCTGTGTCTCGTACGACCCGGCGTTCGGGTACGAGATCGCGCACATCGTCAAGGACGGCCTGCGCCGGATGTACGGCGGGGCCCCCGAGGAGAACGAGGACGTCTTCTACTACCTCACCGTCTACAACGAGCCGATCCAGCATCCCGCCGAGCCCGCCGATGTGGATGTCGAGGGCATCCTCAAGGGAGTGCACCGCTACCGCGCCGGCGAGAAGGGCCAGATCCCCGCCCAGATCATGGCGTCGGGTGTCGCCGTCCCGTGGGCGGTCGAGGCCCAGCGGATCCTCGCCGAGGAGTGGAACGTGAAGGCGGACGTCTGGTCGGCGACCTCCTGGAACGAGCTGCGCCGTGAGGCGGTGGAGCTGGAGCGCCACAACCTGCTCCACCCGGAGGAAGAGCAGCGCGTCCCGTATGTGACGCAGAAGCTCTCCGGCTCCGAGGGCCCGTTCGTGGCGGTCTCCGACTGGATGCGTTCCGTGCCCGACCAGATCTCCCGCTGGGTCCCCGGCGCGTACCAGTCGCTGGGTGCGGACGGGTTCGGCTTCGCCGACACCCGGGGTGCGGCCCGCCGCTTCTTCCACATCGACGCGCAGTCGATCGTGCTGGCGGTGCTGACCGAGCTGGCGAAGGAAGGCAAGATCGACCGTTCGGCGCTGAAGACGGCGCTGGACCGCTACGAGCTGCTGGACGTGGCCGCCGCGAGCCCCGGCGCGGTGGGCGGCGACGCGTAAGGAACACGGTTCCTCGATAGGGGCGGCGGAGCTTCACGGCTCCGCCGCCCTTCGGCGTTCCGCCGGGTCGGATCAGGCGCCGTCACGCCGTTCGAGGCGGGTGCCCTGGCGGAGGGTGACCGACATGAGGTCGCTCGGGCAGTCGAGTTCCAGGCGGTGCCAGCGGCCTCGGGCGACGATCACGGCGGATCCCCCGGACAGCCGCACCACCTCCTCGGTCCCCCCTGGCTCGGCGGGACGGAAGTGGACGCGCAAGCCACCGGACAGGCAGCACACCGCCTCCTCCGCCTCCGGGTGCATCTCCCACTGGTCGGCGTGCACGTCGGCGTCGGTCTCCACGTGGAATGCGGCGATCTGCCACGCACCGGAGTCGCTCGTGGTCATCTGCCGTGCGGCGGCCCTGACTGCGCCGTCGGGGTGGAAGTGCAGGGCAGAGCCGAACAGATCGAGGGGCTGCGTCGTCATGACAGTGTTCCTTCCAGTTGGTCCTTCGCGGAGGGGGCGGTTCGCGGGGTGGGGGCGGCGGCCCGCCGGCGGGGCAGCACGACGGCCGCCACGACGGCGGCGAGCAGGAAGAGCGCGGCACCGACGGCCAGGCCGAGTGAGTACCCCTGGTTGAGTGCCGCGGGATCGCTGCCCGCGCCGGTGCGGTGGGCCGCTACGGTCGCGAGAGCTGCCAGGCCGACGCACCCGCCGAGCTGGCGGGCGCTGTTGAGCAGGCCGGAGGCCATGCCGGCCTCGTGGGAGGAGACGCCGGTGGTCCCGGCAGCGGCGACCGGGGCCAGGACGAGCCCCGCCCCGACACTGGTGAGGAGGGACGGGCCGAGTACGTCCGTGAGGAAGCCGCCGTCCGGCCGGATGAGGGCGAACCAGGCGAGGCCCGCGGTGGCCAGGAGCGCACCGGGCACCAGTGCGAACCGCAGGGAGCGGGCCGAGATGATCCGGGTGGCGGCGACAGTGCCGGCGATCAGGCCGACAGAGAAAGGCAGGAAGGCGACACCGGTCGCTGCGGCCCCCATGTCGAGCACCTGTTGCATGTACAGGGTCACGAAGTAGAAGGCCGAGAACTGCCCGGCCGCCGCGAGGAAGACGAGGACGTTGGCGCCGGCCACCCATCGTCCACGGAGCAGCCCGAGGCGCAGGAGGGGCGCGGGGGCCCTGGACTCCGTGAACAGGAAGGCGGCCAGCAGTACGGCCGCGGCGGCGAGGGTCGTCCAGGTACTGGTCGAGAGCCAGCCCTGTGCGTCGGTGCGCACGAAACCGAGGACCAGCAGCCCGATGCCACCGGTCGCCAGCACTGCTCCGAGCACGTCCAGCCGCTCGCGCGGGGCCGGTGGAACATCGGCCGGCATGCCCACGGGAATCAACAGGAGAGCCGCCGCGACGACGGGCAGGTTGACCAGCATGACCCAGCGCCAGCCGGCGTACTCGGTCAGCAGCCCGCCCGCGAGCACGCCCAGTGCGCCGCCTGCCGCGTTCGTCGCGCTCCACACCCCGAGCGCGCGGATGCGCCGTGGGCCCTCGGTGAAGGTCGTCATCAGCATGGCCAGGCCGGCGGGGGCGACGGCCGCCGCGCCCATGCCCTGCCCGGCTCGTGCCGCGATCAGCTGCCAGGGCGCCTGAGCCAGTCCGCCCGCCAGTGAGCACAACCCGAAGACGGCCAGCCCCAGGATGAGGAGCCGGCGCCGCCCGTACAGGTCGCAGGCGCGTCCGCCCAGGAGCAGCAGCCCTCCGAAGGCGAGCGCGTAGACGTGGACCACCCAGGACAGGTCGAGGGGCGCGAACCCCAGTGCGGAGCGGATGGTGGGCAGCGCGACATTGACCACCGCCATGTCCAGGGCGACGACGAACTGCGCGACGGCGACAGCAGCCAGCACGGCCCTGGGGCGGCTCGAAGAGTTTCTATACATGTATAAAAACTAGCCCCGCAGGGACGCGATGTCGATACCTGCGGGACGATGGGTGCATGCCGCAGCCCTCCGCACCACGCAAGACCGCCGGCCGACCGCCCCGGATCTCCCGGGAGGAGATCATCGACGCGGCTCTCCGGATCATGGAGGAGGGGGGCGTGGAGCGGCTCACGATGCGACGGGTCGCCACGGAGGTCGGGAGTACGCCGATGGCGCTCTACCACCACGTCCCCGACAAGGAGGGGCTGCTCCTCCTGCTCCTGGACGACTACGCGAAGCGGGCGCTGCGCAGGCCCGAGCTGCCGGCCGACCGGCGTGAGCGGGTCGTGGTCACCGCGGACGCGTTGCACGGGGCACTGGCCGCCTGCCCATGGATCGTCGAGGTGCTGACGGCCGACGACCTCCTGTCCAGGTCCGCGCTCTGGTTCGTCGAGCAGGTCGTGGACGGGCTCGTCGAGTGCGGGCTGTCCCTGGACGGGGCCGTGCACGGGTACCGCGCGATCTGGCACTACACCGCCGGGGAGATCATGATCCGGACGGCGGCGGCCCGGCGGCGCGAGGACGACGAGCGCCCCACCTTCCGGCAGGAGGTCTTCACGGATCTCGACCCCGACGAGTTCCCCCGACTGGCACAGGCCGCCGGCCGGTGGGAGACCCTGACCGCCCAGGACACCTATCTGAACGGTCTGCGGGCCCTGGTGGACGGCCTCGTCGCCGCCGCCCGCTGAGGACGCCGCCCGCCGGAGCCGGCAGACGGAGCCGGCGGACGGCGGACGGCGTCCGAAGTGCCGCTCAGCTCTCCCAGATCTTGAAGGCCCGGACCGCGTACGGCGACCGTGGCACCCAGGTGCCGCCGCCCGGGTACGTCTCGAACTCGCCGGTCTCCGCGCACTCGGCCGACTGGTAGGTGGTGACGGGCCGGCCCGTGCGGTTGACGAGCGCCTGGGCCTGGTGGCCGGCCGGCAGGGGGACGCAGCTCTCGATGTCGACGGTGGACAGCTCGTGGACCTGCGCGGCCCCGGCGAAGTCGGGCTTCGCCCAGAGGCAGAGCTGCCCGGCACCGCAGGGCGCGAGCCCTGCCGGAGCGGTCTGCGGGGCGGCGCGGAGGCGCTCCTGTCCGGTGGGGCCGTGGTGTGCGGCCGGCGCGGCGTCCGAGGACAGTGCCGTGGCCGGGACGAGTGCGGTGGCCGCCAGGGTGGCGGCTAGGACGGTCGTACGCATGGTGATCTACCCCCGTGGTCCAGTGCCGCGCCGGCCGAGGTCTGCCCGACGGGGCGAACCTTGGCCGACGTGGTGCCGGCGAGCCGGGCGGCCCGCCATGTCCGCACTCTGACCTGCGGAAGTACGGGCCGGGAAGGGGCTGAGGGGCGGACCACCCTGATAGGCGACAGCCCCGCCGGAACCGTCCGGCGGGGCTGTCGGTTGCGCTGGGTTGACGCCTGGGCCCCAGGGACTGCCCGGGGTGGGCCAGGTGTCTCCGAGGGATCAGATGTGGCCTGCGCCCATCCCCGCCTCGGCGTTCGTGCCGCGCTTGGTCAGCATGGCGACCAGGGCGGCGACCACCGCGACGATGCCCGCGACCATGAAGGCCGAGCTCATGCCCGACACGAACGTGTCATGGGCTACGCCCGTGATCTTCGCCGCGATCTCCGGCGGGGTGCCCGGGGCGACCGGCGGCATGCCGACCTTGATGGCGGCGGACGCCTGGTCCAGCTGCGCCGGATCGACCGGCGGGAGTCCCGCCGCCTTCCAGTTGCCGTCGAGCTTCGCGTCGACCTGGGCGGCCATGACGGCGCCGAGTACTGCCGTGCCGAGGCTTCCGCCGACCTGCATGGCGGCCTGCTGGAGCCCGCCCGCGACACCGGAGAGCTCCATCGGGGCGTTGCCGACGATGACCTCGGTCGCCCCGACCATCACCGGGGCGAGGCCGAGACCGAGCAGACCGAACCAGATGGACATGGTCGGCGTGCTGGTGCCGATGCTCAGCTGCGACATGCCGAACATGGCGACCGCGGTGAACACCATGCCGCCGACCAGCGGGACGCGCGGGCCGAGCTTGGTGATGGCGAAGCCCGCGAGCGGCGAGCCGATGATCATCATTCCGGTCAGCGGCAGCAGGTGCAGACCGCTGTCGACCGGGCTCATGCCGTGCACGTTCTGCAGGTAGAAGGTCACGAAGAACAGCCCGCCCATGAAGGCGAAGGCCATCATCACCATCAGCACCACACCCGCCGAGAGCGGCACGGAGCGGAACATGGCCAGCGGGATCAGCGGCTCCCTGACCTTCGTCTGGGTGAACGCGAACGCGGCGAACAGGACGACGGCGGCGACGATGAAGCCGATCGTCTTCGGGTCGCCCCAGCCCCACTCGGAGCCCTTGATCAGCGACCAGATCAGGCAGAACATCGCCAGCGACAGCAGCACGATGCCGCCGATGTCGAAGGACCTGGGCGCGTTCTCGGCGCGGTGGTCCTTCAGGATCACCAGGCCGAAGACGAGCGCGAGCACGCCGACCGGCACATTGATGAAGAAGACGGACTGCCAGCTGACGTGCTCCACGAGCACACCGCCGAGGATGGGGCCGCCCGCGGTCGAGGCACCGATCACCATGCCCCAGATGCCGATCGCCATGTTCAGCTTCTCGGCGGGGAAGGTGGCGCGCAGCAGGCCGAGCGCCGCCGGCATCAGCAGGGCGCCGAAGAGGCCCTGGAGCACCCGGAAGACGATCACCAGGGTCACGCCCTGGGAGAGGCCGATCGCCGCCGAGGCGGCGGCGAAGCCCGCGATGCCTATCAGGAAGGTCTGCCGGTGGCCGAAACGGTCACCGAGCTTGCCCGCGGTGATCAGGGAGACCGCGAGGGCGAGCATGTAGCCGTTGGTGATCCACTGGACGTCGGCGAGCGAGGCGCCGAGGTCCTGCTGGATGGCGGGGTTGGCGATCGCGACGATCGTGCCGTCGAGCGCCACCATCATCACGCCGATGGCGACGGCGAAGAGCGTCAGCCAGGGATGGCCGCGCAGTCCCTTCACCGGTGCGGGAACAGGGGTGTCTTCAGGCTCCCGCGGTGCCTTCTCGACAGTGGTCTGACTAGTCATACCCAGGACGTTATGTCAGCTACTGACAGTTGACAAAGCAATTCACAGGACAGTAACTGTCACGTAGCTCACAGCTGAGCTGAACAGGTAAAAGCACCGAAAAGAGGTCCGGTACGTGACATGCAGGCAGACACCCGGGGTTCACCTGCCGAGCACCCTGACCGGATTGCGCGAACGCAAGAAGCGGCACACCCGCGAGGCCCTGGTGCACGCCGCCCTCAGGCTCTTCACCACGCAGGGCTACGAGCGGACGACGGTCGACGAGATCACCGACGCCGTCGACGTCTCCCAGCGCACCTTCTTCCGCTACTTCGCCAACAAGGAGGCCGTCGCCTTCGGCGTCCAGGAGACGATCGACGCGCGCTTCCTCACGGAGCTGCGTCAACGTCCCGCCTCGGAGACCCCTTTCGAGGCACTGCGCCAGGCCGCCCAGAACGCCTGGAGCACCCTCACCGAAGCCGACGACGACGGCATCACGGCCGAACTCCAGATGCGCGCCTACCGGATGATCGAATCGACCCCCGCGCTGCACGCCGCCCACATGCGGCGCCACATCGGCCTCGAGCATCAGACCGCCGTGCTGATCGCGGAGCGTGAGGGGCTCGACCCGGAGGCGGATCCGCGCCCCAGGGTGGCCGTCGCCGCGTTCTCCGGGGTGATGCGGATGACCGGGCAGCTGTGGGGCCGGCGGAAGGACGCCGGGCCGGCCGCGCTCCGGGAACTGACCGAACTCCATCTGGACCAGCTCGGACCTGCGCTCTCCGGGAGCTGGCGGGCCGCGTAGCCGCGTCCTTACGCGAACCGCACAGCTGTGCCGCACCCCTCATCGCTCCGGAATGGCCGAACTCACAATGCCCCCGCCCCTCAGACCGATTCGCGCACCCGGCGCGCCTCCGTCGCGCCCGACCGTGGATCCGGCGCACACGGTGGGTAAGAGACGGACGGTCAATTCCCCGCGGTCGAGTGATCCGTGTCACCCCTGCCTCGACGCCGTGCGCGCGTCTCCTAGGGTGGGGCGCAGTGACTTCCTTCGACTCCTCCCCCACTCTGACCGCATGGCGCGCGCTGCTCGCCATCGCGGTCGTGTTCGTGATGCTGGCGACCACCGGATGGACCGCCGTGCGTCAGCAGCACTCCTCCGCGCCACGCGAGGTGGCGCTCGCTTCCTGGGCGAAGGACCGCATAGCCGGTCACGCCCTCCCGGACGTGAGCGCCCCGGCGTACCGGCTGGCCCACTTCTTCGCGACGCTCACGGCGGGCCAGCAGGTCGCCCTGGCGGACAAGTACCCGCTGGTGGTGGGGAATCTGGACGGCGCGCCGGTCACCCTGCGCTACCGGGCCAACCGGCACGCGCTGGTAAAGGCGGAATGGGCCGAAGAAGAGAGAGCGAAGGACACGCGGCTCTCCCCGGACGGGCGCCATCAGGCCTCGCTCCGGCTGGCGCGCTTCCGGTCCATGCTCTCCGGCGACCGGCAGATCCTTGCCTTCGATCCGTCTGGCCGCGGCCGGGCTGCCGAGGTCCTCGGCGACCTCGACCGGGCCGAGCGGATCTCGGTCGTCGTGCCCGGGGTCGACACGAATCTCCTGACGCTGGAGCGCACAGGCGTCAAGAAGAACGCGGCGCCCGTCGGCATGGCGCAGTCGCTGTACGACGCCGAGCGCTCGGCGCGCCCCGGTTCGCGTACGGCGGTCATCGCGTGGGCCGACTACACGGCGCCCGTCGGGATCGGCATGGACTCCGCGCTGGGCGGGCTCGCCACGGAGGGGGCGGAGCGGCTGAACTCGCTCCTGGACGCACTGCCCGGCACCTCGGACGTCTCGCTGTTCTGCCACAGCTACGGCTCCGTGCTGTGCGGCGTGGCAGCGCATGAGCTGCCGTCCAGGGTGTCCGACATCGCGGTCGCCGGCAGCCCCGGGATGCGGGCGGGCAGCGCGGGTGGCCTGCACACCGAGGCCAGGGTGTGGGCGATGCGGGACAGCGGCGACTGGATCGAGGATGTGCCGAACATGGCGGTCGGCGGGCTCGGACACGGCGCCGACCCGGTCGACCCGGCCTTCGGCGCGCGCATCGTGTCGGCGGGCGGCGCGATCGGGCACAGCGGCTATTTCGAGCCGGGCACCGAGAGTCTCAGCAACTTCGCCGCGATCGGCGTGGGCGCCTACGACTCGGTCAGCTGTGCGGGCTCCGATGGGGCGTGCCACAGGGAGATCTCCGGCGATACGGAGGCCTGACGCGCGTAGAAAGACGTCTGGCGCGCGTAAGAGAGCGGCGAACGGCCTGCCCGATTTCGCCTGTACCGAGGGGGGACGTGCGGGGCTGTGCCACATACGATGAGGCACATGGGTGATGTGCTGGCCGGAATTCATGCCACCTGGGAGTTCGACACCGACTCCGTGCTCATCCGCTTCGAACGGGGAATCCGTACGCCGAGGCTCTTCCAGAGCCTGCGTGAACGCCGTATTCCGTACACGGCGTTGTCTTCGGTGACGCTGACCCCGGGCAAGCGGGGCACGGTGGTGCTGCGCGCGGTGCCGAGACCGGGTGCCGATCCGCTGCTGGAGGCCGCGGCCGGGCAGCTCAAGGAGGGGAACGACCCCTACCGCCTGGTGCTGCCCGCCGAACGCGAGACGCTTGCCGAGTACTACGCGGACGAGTTGCGCGGGGTGCTCGGATCCGAGGCGTCCCTGCCCGCCGAACGCTTCCTGGTGACGGCCCCCGAGGCACCGATCCACTTCAAGGCCTATGACGGCCGGGCCGGTTTCGACGGGGCTCTCGTCTCCTTCCGGTGGTTCTGGACTGGGGCGTCGAGCGCCAAGTGGAAGTCGGGCGACCAGACGTTTCCCGTGGCGGAACTGGGCGGGATCGAGTGGCGCTCGCCCGAGGCCTTCGAGGGGTACCTCCGGCTGGTGCCACGCGGTTCGGCGGCCGACTCCGACGGCGGCCCCGGGCCGGACCCGGTACCCGGCGCCGGGCAGACGTCCGTGGGGCGTGTCCAGCCGGACCAGGATCCCTCCGCTGTCGTGTTCGGCCTGGGCTACGGGCCGGTGCACGAGTCGCTGCCCTTCGCCGCGGCGGTCCTGGAGTCCGTCCGCCGGACCCAGTCGGTGCCGGTCGCGACCGCTCCGGTCCCGGTGGGCGGCGCGCGGCGCGACCCGGCGGACATCGCGGAGCGGATGCGCCACCTCGGGGACCTGCACCAGGCCGGTCTGGTGACGGACTCGGAGTACAGCGCGAAGAAGGCGGAGCTCCTCGCCGAGCTTTAGGGCGAGGAGCAGAGGTGCTCGCCGAGCTTTAGGGCGAGCAGCAGAGGTGCTGGTACCCCGGTACGGGGCCGACAGCCTCCGGTCCACCCTGCGGTATGACGCCGCCCGGCACACTCCGCGCCTACTCTGACCCGATCATGCCTGCTTCTCCCGCCGGGCCCCCGCCCGCCGACGGTCTGCTGAGCGCCGCCCGC
The DNA here is from genome assembly GCF_044765585.1 of Streptomyces sp. NPDC102441. Lineage (NCBI taxonomy): Bacteria > Bacillati > Actinomycetota > Actinomycetes > Kitasatosporales > Streptomycetaceae > Streptomyces > Streptomyces sp. NPDC102441. The sequence goes on along the minus strand of NZ_JBIWKH010000002.1, from coordinate 559,613 downwards.
CGCAATCTGCGCGAGCTCGCCCACGGGCTGTCCCACGCGTCCCATCCGCCGACCCCGTCGTTCGCCGACTCCCCGAGGCGCTGGCTGCGGCTGATGCCGTACGCCGTCGTGCTCGCCCTCGCAGCCATCTTCATCCCCGTCACGATCCAGGTGCTGGCCAACGACTACGGGGTGCCCGGCGGATTGGCCGGAGCTCTGGCCGTCGGGCAGGCCGCGCCCCTGCTGATGCTGGCGCACCGGCCACTGCAGGCCTGGTGGATCGTCTTCGCCGCCGACATCGTGGGCGCGCTGGTGATCCTGGGGCAGCCGGACCACGCGGGGACCATCTGGCCATGGCCCCCGCCGGTCATGGTCGGCTACCTCTTCGTGCTGCTGGCCCTCGGACTGCGGGAGAGCCGCCGGACCGCGATCGGCGTCTGGCTGGTGACGGGCACGGTGGGGCTGGTGCTGCATCTGGCCGCGTCCTCGCGCAGCGACGGCAGCGCGCTCCTGCTGTTCATCCTCGGCGGCTTGGTGCTGGTGATCGGGGCGGTGGTACGCGAGCGGGGCGACGTGCAGCGCCGGCTCGTCGAGCAGGAGACGATCAGCGAGGCCGAGCGGGCGCAGCGGACGCTGCTGGAGGAGCGCACCCGGATCGCCCGCGAGCTGCACGACGTCGTCGCACACCACATGTCGGTGATCACGGTGCAGGCCGACTCGGCTCCGTACCGGGTCGGCGGGCTCTCCGAGGAGGCGCAGGCGGAGTTCGCGTCGATCGCGGCCGGGGCCCGGGAGTCGCTGGCCGAGATGCGCCGGCTGCTGTCGGTGCTGCGGAGTGACGGCAGCCGGGGCGAGCTGGCCCCGCAGCCCGGCCTCGACCGGGTCCAGCAGCTGGTGGAGGCGACGGTGCGGGCGGGACTCCCCGCCGAGCTGTCGCTGGCCTCGGACGTGCGGGAGGCGCTGGAGCGGGGCGGTGTCCCGCAGGCGGTGGATCTGTCGGCGTACCGCATCGTGCAGGAGGCGCTGGCCAATGTGGTGCGGCACGCACCCGGAGCGCGGACCCAGGTGTCGGTCACCGCGCGCGACGGAAACCTGACGGTGCTGGTCGTCAACGACAGTGCTCAGAGGCCCGGTTCGCCGCTGGAGACGTCGGGGACGGGACACGGGCTGGTCGGCATGCGCGAACGCGTACGGTTGACCGGCGGCACACTCGACACCGGCCCGCTGCCGGACGGGGGCTTCCGGGTGGCCGCGCGGCTCCCGCTGCCGCCGAACCGGCCGCCCTCGTCATCCGCGACTCCGGAGGAACAGTGACCATCCGTGTGATCATCGTCGACGACCAGGCCATGGTGCGGGCCGGGTTCGCCGCGCTGCTGGCGGCGCAGAGCGACATCGACGTGGTGGGCGAGGCCCCGGACGGGCGCAAGGGTGTCGAGGTCAGCAGGACGGTGCACCCGGATGTCGTCCTGATGGACGTCCGGATGCCGGAGATGGACGGACTGGCCGCCGCACGCGAGCTGTTGAGCCCGCCGATGGGCGTGGTCCACCGGCCGAAGGTCCTGATGCTCACCACGTTCGACGTCGACGACTACGTCTACGAGGCGCTGCGCGCCGGGGCGTCCGGGTTCCTCCTGAAGGACGCCCCTCCGGCGGATCTGATCTCCGCGGTGCGGGTCGTGGCGGCGGGCGACGCGCTGCTCGCGCCGTCCGTGACGCGGCGGCTCATCGCGGACTTCGCGCGTCAGCGCCCGGCTCCGCCGTCCGGCGGGCCCGCGCTGCGGCTGAACGGCCTGACACCGCGTGAGACCGAGGTCCTGGAGCTCATCGCCCGGGGCCTGTCGAACCAGGAGATCGCGGCACATCTGGTGCTGGCCGAGCAGACGGTGAAGACGCACATCGGCAAGGTGCTGTCCAAGCTCGGGCTCCGGGACCGGGCGCAGGCCGTGATCTTCGCGTACGAGTCGGGGCTGGTGGCTCCCGGGGAGGCGTAGCCTCCCGCAGTTTCCCGTTACCACCCGGGGCGTCGTAGGGCTTCCCCCCGGTACGCCCCCTACCCCGGTAGCACCCGGCAGTTGGCTCCGCGGTGTGACGCCCTGCCACCCATCGTCTTCCTACTTTCCTCTCCTGCGCACCGGACGGTGTGCGCACACCGTCCGGGGAGGAAACGATGCGCCGATTCGCGAGGACGCTGACCGCGGTCGCACTGGCGGCCACAGTGGTGGCGGGGACGGCCGGCTGGGCGTCCGGGAACACCCAGCAGGCGGTCACGGGACCACCGCCCGGCAGCGCCTCGTGGCGTGCCGACCAGGTACTGGGGCGGGAGCTGCCCGACCCGGGCCGTGCGAGGCCGGAACAAGTACGGGATTTCTTCCGGGGCTTGACCACGGCAGAGCAGCAGGAGCTGCTGGAGCGGCACCCGTCGGTGGTCGGCAATCTGGACGGGGCGCCGCTGGAGCTGCGTTACCGCGCCAACGCCCGTGCGCTGCGGGCCTCCGACGACCCGAGGTACGCCGGTCTCGCCGGTTCCGGCCGGCAGATCCTGGCGTTCGACCCGCGAGGGCGCGGCCAGGTCGCCGAGGTGTTCGGGGATCTGCGCTCCGCACGTCATGTGTCCGTCGTGGTGCCCGGCTCGGACATCGACGCCGGGACCTTCGACCGGCGCGGCGACGTGTACGGCACTCCGGCGGGCATGGCGAAGTCGCTGTACGCCGACACGGGTCCGGGCAGTGCGGTGATCGCCTGGGCCGGTTACACCACCCCCGTCGGCGTCGGCCTGGACGCGGCGACCGGAGGTCTCGCCGAGGCAGGGGCGGAGCGGCTGACCCGCTTCACCACCGGTCTCGCGGCCGACGGTCTGCCGGCGCCCGTCGTGTTCTGCCACAGCTACGGCTCCGTGGTGTGCGGTCTCGCGGCCTCCGGTCTCGGCGCCACCGACCTGGTCGTGCTCGGCTCCCCCGGGATGCGGGCCGACGACGTGGCCGGTCTGCACACCGGAGCACGGGTCTGGGCGGCCAAGGACGACACCGACTGGATCGACGACGTACCGCATGTCGAGGTGGCCGGTCTCGGCCACGGCGCCGACCCGGCCGACGAGGAGTTCGGTGCGCGTCGGGTGCCCGCCGAGGACGCGAAGGGCCACACCGGGTACTTCGCTCCCGGCACCGACTCGCTCCGCGCCTTCACCGCCATCGCCGAGGGGGTCTCGCGATGAGCGTGCGACAGCTGGTCTCCCGCATCGAAGCGGGCACTCCCGCCCACCGCGACCGCGCGGTCGACGGGCTGCGCGCCCTGGCGCTCATGGCCGTACCGGCCGGCCACTGGCTGCTCGGCGGATTCACCCTGGACGGCGACGGCGGCCTGCACAACGCCAGCCCGCTCTCCACCTTCGCCGGTCTCTCCCCGGTCAGCTGGGTGCTCCAGATGCTCGGCGTGTTCTTCCTGGTCGGCGGCTACGCCTCCGTCCTCTCCTACAACCGCCGCCCGTCCACCACCGGCGCGTGGCTGCGCGGCCGGATGGTCCGGCTCGGCAGGCCCGTGCTCGGCGTGACCGCCGTGTGGGCGCTCATGATTCCTGTGCTGTACGCCGCCGGGGTGCCCGAGGACACCTTGCGTACGGGGGCGAAGCTGGTGATCCAGCCGCTCTGGTTCGTCGGGGTGTACGCCGTGGTCACGGCACTCACGCCGTACTGCGTACGTCTGTCCCGGCGGCTCGGCGGCTGGGCGGCGGCCCCGCTGATCGGCTCGGTCGCCGTGGTCGACGTCCTGCGCTACGGGCCGTACGCGGACGCCGTGCCGTCCTGGCTGAGCCTGCTCAACATCCTTCCCGGCTGGCTCTTCGCCTATCAACTCGGCGTCTCCTGGGGCGAGGGCCGCCTCTCCCGGCGCGGCGCCCGGCTCCTGCTGATCGGCGGCACCGCCCTGTTCGCCGTGCTGCTGCTGGTCTTCCACTACCCGACGTCGATGGTCGGCGTACCGGGCGAGGCGCGGACCAACTCGCACCCGCCGTCGCTGCTGGTCCTCGCCCTGGCCTCGGCCCAGAGCGGTGCGGCGGTCCTGCTGCACGGCCGGATCGGCCGGGCGCTGCGCCGGCCCGCGCTGTGGGCGCCCGTGGTGGTGATCAACCTGTCGGCGATGACGATCCTGTGCTGGCACCAGACGGCGATGCTGACTGCGGCCGTCCCGGCCGCCTTCGCCGGAGCCGTACCGGGGCTGACGACGGCCCCGGACTCGGTCGGCTGGATCCTGGCCCGGGTGGCGTGGATGCCCCTGTTCGCGGCCCTCCTCGTGCTGATCTCGCGGTACGCCCGCCGGTTCGAGGCGCCCTGGGAGCCGGGTGACAGGACCGGAACAGCCCGCCGGGCAGCGGCGGGGCTGCTCGCGGCGGGCTTCGCGGTCTTCGCGCTACGGCTGGCGTGAGCCGACCGGGGGCGCCCTACTCGCGCGCGGTCGCCGTGTTGCTCATGTCCGGGTAGCGGTCCCCCGCCACCTGGCCCGCGATGGGCTCCAGCTGCTCCAGCTCGTACGAGGTCAGTGTGAGCCGGGTCGCCTCCACGTTCTCCAGCAGACGGCTCCGCTTACGCGTACCGGGGATCGGCACCACGGTCAGGCCGTGGACCTGCGCCCGCTGCTGCACCCAGGCCAGGGCGATCTGCGCGGCGGTGGCCCCATGAGCGGCCGCGATCTTGTGCAGGGGCTCCAGGAGCGCGGCGTTGGTCTTCGCGTTCTCGCCGGTGAAGCGCGGCTGGTGCTTGCGGAAGTCGTTCTGCCCCAGGTCCTTGGCGGCGTCCGTGAACGCCCCGGTCAGGAAACCGCGGCCGAGCGGCGAGTACGGCACGAGCGTCACCCCGAGCTCGACCGCCGCGGGCACGGCACTGCGCTCCACGTCCCGGCTGAAGAGCGACCACTCGGACTGCAGGGCCGCGATCGGGTGCACCGCGTGCGCCTCACGGAGCTCGTCGCCGGTCACCTCGCTCAGCCCGAGCTGCCTGACCTTGCCCTGCTGCACCAGCTCGGCCATCGCACCCACCGATTCGGCGAACGGGACGAGCGGGTCACGGCGGTGCATGTAGTAGAGGTCGATGACGTCGGTGCCCAGCCGGCGCAGGCTGGCCTCGACGGCCTCACGGATGTACGCCGGATCGTTGCGCACGCCCCGGTAGTGCGGGTCGTCGTCCCTGCGCTCGATGGCGAATTTGGTCGCCAGCGTGATGTCGTCGCGGTGCGCTCCCACGAACGGCGCGAGGAACGTCTCGTTGGCACCGCTGCCGTAGATGTCGGCGGTGTCGAAGAGGGTGACGCCGACCTCCAGCGCCGCCTCCAGGGTGTCCCGGGCGGACGCCTCGTCGGTCTCCCCGTAGAACTCGCTGATCCCCATGCAGCCGAGCCCCTGCACACCGACCTGCGGGCCTCCCGTACCGAGTTCCGCTGTCGCGATCTTTCCGGTGTCACTCATGTCTTCAGACCCCTTCCGACGCCGCGCGGGCGCCGCCATAAAAGTCGATCTTGTAGTCGAGTACGGCGAGCGTGCCCTGGAGCTCCGCGATCCGCGTCTTCACATCGCGCCGCGTCGCCTCCAGCAGCTCCTGCCGTTCGGCGAAGGTGTGGTCGCCCTCACGGAGCAGTTCCGCGTACCTGACCATGTGGGCGACCGGCATTCCGGTCAGCCTCAGCTTGCCCACGAAGGACAGCCAGTCCAGGTCACGGTTGCTGAAGCGGCGCTGGCCCGTGTTGGAACGGTCGACGTGCGGCATCAGCCCGATCCGCTCGTACCAGCGCAGGGTGTGGGCGGTGAGCCCGCTGTGGGCGACGACCTCGCTGATGGTGTACCGGTCCTGGCCGTCGGGACGCGGATGCGCCTTCGAGGCCGAAGCCGCCAAGGTGTCCGTCCCCGCGGAAGTGCTCTCCATCACCGTCATGCCCTCCACGCTAGAACCTTGGAGTGCACTCCAAGCAAGCGATATCGGGTGGCTATCCCGGTTCCCGCTCCCGTTAGGCTCGTGACCATGCAGAGCCTGGCGATGATCGAGAACTGGCCCGTCCCCACCGCGGCAGCCGCCGTCGTCACCTCGGACGGCACGCTCCTGGGTACCCATGGTCCCACCGCGCACCGCTTCCCGCTGGCTTCGGTCAGCAAGCCGCTCGCCGCCTACGCGGCGCTGGTGGCCTACGAGGAGGGCGCCGTCGAGCTGGACGAACCGGCCGGCCCCGAGGGCTCGACCGTCCGCCACCTCCTCGCCCACACCAGCGGCCTCGCCTTCGACGAGCACCGGGTCACGGCGCCTCCCGGCACCCGCAGGCTGTATTCCAACGCCGGCTTCGAGGTGCTCGGCGACCACATCGCGAAGGCCACGGAGATCCCCTTCGCCGAGTACACGCGCCAGGCGGTCCTGGAGCCCCTGGGCATGACGTCGACCTCACTGGAGGGCTCCCCCGCCAAGGACGGCGTCTCGACCGTGGACGACCTGGCGCGCTTCGCGGCGGAGGTGCAGGCCCCGCGCCTCCTCGACCCGCGTACGGTCCTGGAGGCGCAGAGCGTGGTGCACCCCGGCCTCAAGGGCGTACTTCCCGGCTACGGCCATCAGAACCCGAACGACTGGGGACTCGGCTTCGAGATCCGCGACTCCAAGTCGCCGCACTGGACCGGGCTTTCCTCCTCCCCCGCCACCTTCGGCCACTTCGGCCAGTCCGGCACGTTCCTTTGGATCGACCCGGCGGCGGGCGCGGCCTGCGTCGCGTTGACGGACCGGGCGTTCGGGCCGTGGGCGGCCGAGGTCTGGACACCGTTCACCGACGCGGTGCTCGCCGAGCTCGCCGCGTCCCGCTGAGCGGCCTCGCTGCCGAGGCACTCGAACCACACCGTCTTCCCGCCCCCGTCACGGCGCTCCTCCACGCCCCAGCTGTCGGTGACGGCGTCCACCAGGAGTAGCCCCCGCCCGCCCTCGTCGAGCACGTCCCCGGCGACGGCGCGAGGCAGCCGGGGGCACGCGTCCGCGACCTCGACCCGTACGCCCCCGGCGGGGAGCAGGAAGATGAGGGCCTGGCAGCGGCGCCCCGGAACATGCCGTACGACGTTGGCGATCAGCTCGGTGAGGGCCAACTCGGCCGCGTCCGCCACGTCGAGCAGGTCCCAGCGGGCGAGGTACATGCGCAGGATGCGGCGCAGATGCCGGGCGGAGTGCGCGCCCATCGCCAGATCGGCGCGGTAGTCCGCTTCGATGTCACCGGTTCGAGTACCGGGTACGTGATTCATGTCACCAGGATGCTACGAGTTGATTACTCTCGGCTACGACGTGAAACGAACGCCGCCAGGCGTTGAAGCGAGAGGCACCCGCCGTGGCCAATGTGCAGTCACTCGACCCCAGCGCTTCCCCGTTGGACTACTACGGCGGGGAGCTGCGCCGCCGGCGGGAGGCCAACGGCCTCAAGCAGGGCCAGCTCGGCGAGATCATCTTCTGCACGGGCTCGCTGATCGGCCAGATCGAGACGACGAAGAAGGTCCCGACCCGCGACTTCTCGGAACGCCTGGACGCCGCGCTCGGCACGGACGGGATGTTCTCACGGCTGGTCGGCCTGGTCCTGCGGAGCCAGCTGCCCACGTGGTTCCAGGCGTACGCGGACATGGAGGCGCGGGCGACGTACATCTCCACGTACCAGGCGCAGTTGGTGTACGGGCTGTTGCAGACGGAGGAGTATGCGCGGGCCTTGTTCTCCCTCGACCACCCCGACAAGGTTGACGAACGCGTCTCGGCCCGACTGGAGCGTCAGCGCATCCTGCACAGCGACCGCTCACTCGCCCTGTGGGTCATCCTGAGCGAAGCTGCACTGTGCCAGGAAGTCGGTGGCCGTGACGTCATGCGTAAACAACTGGCGCGACTGTTGGACTTCCGCCACAACCCCTGGGTGCAGATTCAGGTGCTTCCCTTCTCCGTGGGCCAACACACGGGCATGATTGGCTCGTTCAATCTGCTCAGGTTCGAAGATGATCCCGACCTGTTCTACGTGGACAGCTACGACCAGGGCCACATGACCGCCAATCCGCAGGTGATCAAGGAACGTTCGGTCGGCTACGCTCGATTGCAAGCCGCAGCCCTCTCCCCAGAGGACTCGGCGACACTAATCGCTCGCGTGATGGAGGAACGGTATGGAAACCAGCCATGACCTGGCCGCAGCGCAGTGGCGGAAGTCCTCGTTCAGCGGCCCGAACGGCGGCGATTGCGTCGAGTGCACAGTCACCGGCAGCGCGTCCTGGCGGAAGTCGACGTACAGCGGCAGCACCGGCGGTGAGTGCGTAGAGGTCGCCGACGGCTGCTCCGCATCCGTCCCCGTCCGGGACAGCAAGAACCCCGCCGGCCCCGTCCTCGTCCTGGGCACCGCCGCCTGGCAGGCCTTCGTGGACGGGCTCCGCTGACGCGTGACCGGTTCTTCGCTGCCCGTCCTCTTCCTCGATGTCGATGGCCCGCTCATTCCTTTCGGCGCCACCCGGCAGCAACTCCCTGACGGGTACCCCTCGTTCGACGCGCCGGGCCCGAATCCGCTGCTCTCCAGGATCGACCCGGCGCTCGGGCCCCGGCTGAGGGCGTTGCCGTGCGAGCTGGTGTGGGCCACGACGTGGATGTCCGACGCGAACGAGTGCGTCGCGCCGTGGCTCGGGCTGCCGGAACTGCCCGCCGTGGACTGGCCGGACCCGGCGCCCGACCACGCGCGGGGGCTTCACTGGAAGACTCCGGCCCTCGTCCGGTGGGCCGGCGGGCGCGCCTTCGCCTGGGTGGACGACGAGATCACCGACGTCGACCGCGCCTGGGTGGAGGCACACCACCCGGGGCCGGCCCTCCTCCATCGCGTCGAGGCCTGGCGGGGCCTGACCAGCGCGGACTTCGCCGCACTGGACGCGTGGCTGCGGCGCGCCTCCGATAGGTTCGACGGCTATGCGGACACCTGAGTACGACCTCGAATTCCTCGACCGGGCCGGGAAGACACGCGCCTGGGGCCTGGCCCTGCTGGCCCTGGCCGCGCTGCTCTGGCTCTGGGGCGCGGCACTGGTGGCGCTGCCGTACGACGGCTGCGAGTCCCGGTTGCTCACGGAGGGCGGCACGGCCAACACGGGGGAGGAGTCGGGCCAGGGCTGCCAGAAGGCGCGTGACTGGCCGGAGATGGTGGCCGTGTTCGGGGCCTCGATACCGGTCACGGCCGGCGGCGTGGCGCTCTTCACGATCGGCACGGTGACGCGCCGGATAGGCGCCTACGGTCAGGCGGTTCGCGAACTGGACAGGCAGGCGGCGAAGCGTAAGGACTGAGGGCGCGGTCGCCACCCTGTCGAAGCTCGGCTCACCGCCCCCGATAGATTCGGCCACATGCGATCACGTGATTACGACCTCGAGTTCCGCGACCGGGCCGCCCGTACACGCGCCTGGGGGCTGGCCCTGCTCTGCGCGGCCGCGCTGTTGTGGATCTGGGGTGCCAAGGAGCTGTTCCTGCCCCACGAGCCCGACCTGCAGGAGGTCGTCACGGTTCTCGGTGCCTCCATACCGGTCTCGGTCGTCGGCGGATCGCTCTTCGCGATCGGCACCGTGTCGCGCCGCATGAGCGCCCATGGCCAGGCGATGCGCGAACTGGACAAGCTGGCGGGCACATCGGCGGACCAGTCGCGCGGAGCGGGACGACTGGACTGACCACATCCGGTCGCACTGTCGTGGCCGGTCAACGGAGTCAGAGCCAGACGGTCCCCAGCCAGACCGCGACCGCGGCCAGCACCAGAAGCATGACGTTCAGCCCGGTCACCCGCGCCTCGCCCCGGGACAGGTGCAGCGCCAGGCCGCCGATCTGCACCAGGACCAGGCCGACCGCGGCGGCCACGGCGAGTACGACCGCGATGCCCGTGAGGGGCGGCAGGACGAGGCCGAGCACGCCGAGCACCTCCAGTGCCCCGATGGCCTTGACGAGCGGCATGGGCACCTGGTCGACCCAGGCCATCATGGGCCGCAACTGGTCCTGGTCCTGAAGGACCTTCTTGCCGCCCGCGTAGACGTAGAACACGGCCAGGAGCGCGGCGACGATCCAGTACGCGACCTGCATGGGGTGCCTCCCGTTAGTTACGAACCGTAAGTTGCCTCATCATGAGTCAGTACCGGGAGGCCTACAAAAGGCACACGGATGTGACTAACGGGCAGGGAGCGGCCGTGGAGCAGTACGAGCACACGTGCATGATCCGAGGAGACGGCGGCCGGGCGATCCGGGGGATCCTCGACCGCATCTGCGACAAGTGGACGATGCTGATCGTGGCGACGCTCGACGAGGGGCGTATGCGCTTCACGCACCTGCATCAGCACATCCCCGGCATCTCGCAGCGGATGCTCACCCTGACCCTGCGCAACCTCGAACGGGACGGACTCGTCTCCCGTACCGCCTACGCCGAGGTTCCGCCGCGCGTCGAGTACGCGCTCACCGCCCGGGGGAAGAGCCTCATCCCGCCGGCTCTGGCGCTCGCCCGCTGGGCGATCGAGCACAACACCCAGATCCAGGCCAGCAGAGCCGAGTACGACGCCCAGGACGGCTGACGGGTAGGAGAGGTGTGGCGCCCGTGAAGACACTGTGCCGCACGCGATCTTCAAGGGCCCGCAGGTCACGGCTCTGTCCCAGCCGTCGGCGTCCGGCGGGACCCCTGCCGGAGAGCACGGAACCCGGCGCTCCGCCGCGCCCCGGGCGGTGCGTGCCCGGTTCCGGCACCCCTGCGGCCCGCCATCGGATGTAACGGGCATGTATTAGGGGGCGGCCGGGTGGAACGTCACATGGGCCGGGGCGAGTCTTGTTGATCAGTAACGCTCGCAGTACCGAGCAGACGGCCCCGACCGCAAGGAAGAAACCATGCGCACCAAGACACTCACCCTCGCCGCCCTGACCCTCGCCGCCGGTCTCTCGCTCACCGCCTGCCAGGGAGGCGGGGACTCCGCCGCGAGCACGAACGACTCCGGATCCTCGTCATCCTCCTCGGCCGGGAAGTCCGCGGACAGCAGCGGGTCCGACGAGAACGCCTCGACCACCGGCGACGACTCGGTCACGACGCAGTCCGCCGAGGGTGGCAGCGGCAACGGGCAGATCACCACCGGCGCCTGCAAGACGGCAGACCTCGGCTTCAGCACCACCAACGGCATGGGCGAGGGCATGCTCACGGTCAGGCTCAAGAACAACGGCGGCGACACCTGCTCGCTCAAGGGCTTCCCCGGGGTCGACCTCAAGTCCCAGGACGCCTCCGGGCCCCTCAGCGCCGAGCGAAGCGACCTCACCGCCCCGGCCGTCGCCATCAACCCCGGCGAGACGACCCGCTTCACCCTGCACTACCCGCCGGCCGAGGGCACGGGCGCGTACGTCAGCGCCATCGAGGTCACCCCGCCCAACGAGACCCACTCCAAGGCCCTGTCGGTCTCCCTCCGCCTCCAGATCGCCGAAGGCGCCGACCAGAAGGTCGTGGTCGACCCGGTCGGCACCGGCAAGCAGTAGGACATCGCCACTGGGAAGTCACGGACGGTCCAGCCCCCTCAACCGGTCCTATTCCGGTCCGCAACCTCCCAAGAGGCGTCGACCCGACTACCGCTGGCCCCACGTGTCGCGGCGCGGCTGGTGGCCCGGATGCGCAGGCCCGCCCCGGTGGCACTGACGAGGAGAGAGGTGGATGTGCTGGGCGCGGTGGCCGACGGGCTTTCCAACGTGGAGATCGGCCGCCGGCTGGTGATCACGGAGGCCACGGTGAAGACACATCTGCTGCGGGTCTTCGCCAAGCTCGACGTGAGCGACCGTACGCACGCGGTGGTCAAGGCGCTGGAACTCGGGCTGCTGGAGCGGAGCCCGTAGGCCGTGTCACACCCCGGCGAGCTCCCAGATCAGCGTCTCGGCCGGCTCCAGCGCCTCCAGCTCCAGCCCCCGGGACTCCGTGATCCGGGCGGAGTCGCCCGGCCCGAGCTCCTCCCCCGCGAGGAGCACGCGGCCCCGTACGACGTGGACGTAGACGCCCGCCGCGTCGGGCACTGCGGTTCGCTCGCCCTCGGACTGCCGCCGCACATGGAGCATCGCGCCCGCCTCGGGGAGGGCGTACGGGGTGGAGTCGGCGATCCCGGCGACGTGCGTGTAGGAGGGTTCCCCTCCGGGCCGCAGCGGGGCCAGCCACATCTGAATGAACGTCAGCGGGTGTTCCCCGTCGTTGCGCTCGACATGCCGCACCCCGCCGGCCGAGCTGAGGTGCTGGACGTCTCCGGCCCGTACGACGGTGGCGTGCGAGGCCGAGTCGCGGTGGGTGAGCTCGCCCTCCACCACCCAGGTGACGATCTCGGTGTGGCTGTGCGGATGCTCGTCGAAGCCGGCGCCCGGGGCGAGACGCTCCTCGTTGCAGGCAAGGACCGGCCCGAAGCGCAGATTGCCGGGGTCGTAGAACCGCCCGAAGGAGAGTGCGTGCAGCGTCTCGATGCCCGCGGAGTCACCCGTGGCCGGGTCTCCGCCGCGGTAGCGGTCCCCGGAGCGGCGTACGTCCATCACGCCACCAAGGTATCCCCGTCGGCCGGTCTTCCGCCCCGCCCCTCCGGGCACCTGTCCCGATAAGGCAGTCTTGTGTGCGTGCCCCGACCCGATCCTGAGCAGCCCGCCTCGCACGACGCCCATCTCCACGCCGCGACCCTGAAACGCCTGGAGCAGTCCTCCGGCAGGCTGGCCGCCAACGCCATCGCCCGCATGGACGAGACGCTGCCGTGGTACCGGGCGATGCCGCCGGAGAACCGGTCATGGATCGGCCTGGTCGCCCAGGCCGGTATCGCCGCGTTCACCGAGTGGTTCCGGCATCCGGAGACGCCACAGGCCATCTCCACCGATGTGTTCGGCACAGCTCCGCGCGAGCTGACGCGGGCGATCACGCTGCGGCAGACCGTCGAGATGGTGCGTACGACGATCGAGGTCATGGAGACCGCGATCGAGGAGGTCGCGGCGCCGGGCGACGAGTCGGTGCTGCGTGAGGCGCTGCTCGTCTACGCCCGCGAGATCGCGTTCGCGACCGCTCAGGTGTACGCACAGGCCGCCGAGGCCCGCGGCGCGTGGGACGCCCGGCTGGAGTCGCTCGTGGTGAACGCGGTGCTGTCCGGCGAGGCGGACGAGGGCGCCGTGTCCCGGGCCGCCGCGCTCGGCTGGAACTCCCCCGAGCATGTGTGCGTCGTCCTGGGCACGGCCCCCGAGGGCGACAGCGAGCTCACCGTGGAGGCCATCCGGCGGGCGGCCAGGCACGCCAAGCTCCAGGTCCTGACCGGGGTCCTCGGACACCGCCTGGTCGTGATCGCGGGCGGCAGCGACAACCCGTTGAACGTCGCGAAGTCGCTGATCGGCCCTTATGCGGCCGGCCCCGTCGTCGCCGGGCCCGTGGTGCCCGACCTCCTCGCGGCCACCCGGTCCGCGCAGGCCGCGGCGGCCGGTCTCAAGGCCTGCTCGGCGTGGCAGGACGCTCCGAGGCCCGTCCTGTCGGACGATCTCCTTCCTGAGCGTGCGATGGCGGGAGACCCCGCCGCGCGCGATCAGCTGGTGGAGGAGATCTACAGACCGCTGGAAGAAGCGGGGTCGGCACTTCTGGAGACGCTGAGTGTGTATCTGGAGCAGGCGAGCAGTCTCGAGGGCGCGGCGCGCATGCTGTTCGTGCACCCCAATACCGTGCGCTACCGGCTGCGACGTGTGACCGACGTCACCGGGTGGTCACCCTCCGACGTCCGTTCCGCGTTCACTCTGCGGATCGCCCTCATCCTGGGGCGCTTGGCCGACAGGGACACTCAGTCCTAGACTTTTGTCGAACTTCAACAATTCCCCTGACGGTTCTTCGTCCCTGTCCCCACGGGCGTTCAGGGCCGTCCACAAGAGAGAGTGTGAGGGTGCTCGTACTCGTCGCTCCCGGCCAAGGCGCTCAGACGCCCGGCTTCCTGACTCCCTGGCTCGAACTCCCCGGTGCCGCCGACCGCATCGCGGGATGGTCCGACGCCATCGGGCTCGACCTTGCCCATTACGGCACGAAGGCCGACGCGGACGAGATCCGCGACACGGCGGTGGCTCAGCCGCTGCTGGTCGCAGCGGGTCTCCTCTCCGCCGCCGCCCTGGACGCCTCTCCCGGCGTCGTCGCCGGACACAGCGTCGGTGAGATCACCGCCGCCGCGCTCGCCGGCGTCATCGAGGACGAGGCCGCGCTCCGTCTCGTACGCACCCGGGGGCTCGGCATGGCCGAGGCCGCCGCGGTCACCGAGACGGGCATGGCCGCGCTCCTCGGCGGAGACCCCGAGGTCACGGTCCCGCACCTGGAGAAGCTGGGGCTCACCCCGGCCAACGTCAACGGAGGCGGCCAGATCGTCGCCGCCGGCACCGCGGCCCAGATCGCCGCGCTGACCGAGGACAAGCCCGAAGGTGTCCGCCGCGTGGTGCCGCTCAAGGTGGCCGGCGCGTTCCACACGCACCACATGGCTCCGGCCGTGGAGAAGCTGCGTGCGGCGGCCACCGCCCTGACGGTCGCCGACCCGAAGGTGACGTACGTGTCGAACGCCGACGGGAAGACGGTCGCCACCGGCGACGAGGTCATCTCACGGCTCGTCGGCCAGGTCGCCAACCCGGTCCGCTGGGACCTGTGCATGGAGACCTTCGCCGCGCTCGGTGTCACGGCTCTCATCGAGGCCGCGCCCGGTGGGACTCTCGTCGGGCTCGCCAAGCGCGCGCTGCCCGGTGTGAAGACCCTCGCGCTCAAGACCCCCGACGACCTCGACGCGGCCCGCGCGCTCATCTCCGAGCACGCAGGCGCCTAAGGAGCCCGAGAGCATGTCGAAGATCAAGCCCAGCAAGGGCGCCCCGTACGCACGGATCATGGGTGTCGGCGGCTACCGCCCGACCCGTGTCGTGCCCAACGAGGTGATCCTCGAGACGATCGACTCGTCCGACGAGTGGATCCGCTCCCGCTCCGGTATCGCCACCCGCCACTGGGCCTCCGACGAGGAGACCGTGTCCATGATGTCGGTGGAGGCCTCCGGCAAGGCGATCGCGGACGCCGGGATCACTCCCGAGCAGATCGGCGGAGTCATCGTCTCCACCGTCTCGCACTTCAAGCAGACCCCCGCCGTCGCGACCGACATCGCGCACAAGATCGGCGCGGGCAAGCCCGCCGCCTTCGACATCTCGGCCGGCTGCGCGGGCTTCGGCTACGGCCTCACGCTCGCCAAGGGCATGATCGTCGAGGGCTCGGCAGAGTACGTGCTCGTCATCGGCGTCGAGCGGCTCAGCGACCTCACCGACCTGGAGGACCGCGCGACGGCCTTCCTGTTCGGCGACGGCGCGGGCGCGGTCGTGGTCGGCCCCTCCCAGGAGCCGGCCATCGGCCCCACGGTCTGGGGTTCCGAGGGCGACAAGTCCGAGACGATCAAGCAGACCGTCTCGTGGAACGACCTCCACATCGGCGACGTCTCCAAGCTGCCGCTCGACAAGAACGGCGAGGTCAAGTTCCCGGCCATCACGCAGGAGGGCCAGGCGGTCTTCCGCTGGGCCGTCTTCGAGATGGCGAAGGTCGCCCAGCAGGCGCTGGAAGTGGCCGGGATCTCCCCGGAGGACCTGGATGTCTTCATTCCGCACCAGGCGAACATGCGGATCATCGACTCGATGGTGAAGACGCTCAAGCTGCCGGAGCACGTCACGGTCGCCCGTGACGTGGAAACCACCGGCAACACGTCGGCCGCCTCGATTCCGCTCGCAATGGAGCGGCTTCTGGCGACCGGTCAGGCCAAGAGCGGCGACACGGCGCTCATCATCGGCTTCGGGGCGGGTCTCGTCTACGCCGCGACGGTCGTTACCCTCCCCTAGGAGGGAGCTGAAGATCGTGGCTGGGCTCGCGACGCCCGGTACGCGCATCTGCGGCGTTGCCCAACCGCCCGCATAGCTCCGCTATGAGGACGATTCGGCGCCTTGCAGCTGCACGCACCATACGCCGCTCCCTGATCCAGCCAAGATCTTCAGCACCCTCCTTGACACCCCGGACCTTTCGGTCCACCCGCCCGAACCCCGCAGAAACACATCGAAGGAGCGCCAACATGGCCGCCACTCAGGAAGAGATCGTCACCGGTCTCGCCGAGATCGTCAACGAGATCGCCGGTATCCCGGTCGAGGACGTCCAGCTGGACAAGTCCTTCACCGACGACCTGGACGTCGACTCGCTGTCCATGGTCGAGGTCGTCGTCGCCGCCGAAGAGCGCTTCGACGTCAAGATCCCCGACGAGGACGTCAAGAACCTCAAGACGGTCGGCGACGCCGCCGACTACATCCTGAAGCACCAGGGCTGATCCCAGCCCGTCCCGTGTGTCGCCACCCGGCGGTGGCGCCGCTGATTCACGACCCTCTACACGTGGAGAAGATTTTCCAGTGAGCCCGACCAATCGCACCGTGGTCGTCACCGGTATCGGCGCAACCACTCCGCTGGGTGGCGACTCCGTATCGACCTGGGAAGGTCTGATGGCCGGCCGTTCCGGCATCAAGCCTCTCGAGGGCGAACGTTTCGCCGAACTGCCTGTCCGGATCGCCGCCCTCGCGGCCGTCGATCCCGGCGAGGTACTGCCCCGACCGCTCGCCCGCAAGCTGGACCGCTCGGCGCAGTTCGCGCTGATCGCCGCCCGCGAGGCGTGGGCGGACGCCGGATTCACCGGCAAGGCCGGTGAGGACGAGAAGATCCGGCCCGAGCGTCTGGGATCGGTCATCGCCTCCGGTATCGGCGGCGTGATCACCCTGCTCGACCAGTACGACGTGCTGAAGGAGAAGGGCGTACGCCGCGTCTCCCCGCACACCGTTCCCATGCTCATGCCCAACGGCCCGGCCGCCAACGTCGGCCTGGAGGTCAACGCCCAGGCCGGTGTCCACACCCCGGTCTCCGCCTGCGCGTCGGGCGCCGAGGCCATCGGGTACGCCGTCGAGATGATCCGCACCGGCCGTGCCGACGTGGTCGTCGCCGGTGGCACCGAGGCGGCCATCCACCCGCTGCCGATCGCTGCCTTCGCCAACATGATGGCGATGTCCAAGAGCAACGACGAGCCCGAGAAGGCCTCTCGCCCCTACGACACGGCCCGTGACGGCTTCGTCCTCGGCGAGGGCGCCGGCGTCGTGATCCTGGAGTCCGCGGAGCACGCAGCCGCGCGGGGCGCCAAGGTCTACTGCGAGGTGCTGGGCCAGGGCCTGTCCGCCGACGCCCACCACATCGCGCAGCCCGAGCCCACGGGGCGCGGCATCGCCGCCGCGATGCAGAACCTGCTGGACGCCACGGACCTGAAGCCGTCGGAGGTCGTCCACCTCAACGCGCACGCCACGTCCACGCCGCAGGGTGACGTCGCGGAGATCAAGGCGCTGCGTGCGGTGCTGGGCGACGACCTGGACCATGTCGCCATCTCCGCCACGAAGTCCATGACGGGTCACCTGCTGGGTGGCGCGGGCGGTATCGAGACCGTCGCGACGGTCCTGGCGCTGCACAAGCGGATGGCGCCGCCCACCATCAACATCGACGACCTCGACGAGGCGGTCGACGCGGACATCGTGCGCGGTGAGCCGCGGGCGCTGCCGGAGGGGTCGATCGCCGCGATCAACAACTCGTTCGGCTTCGGCGGCCACAACGTGGTGCTGGCGTTCCGTTCGGTCTGACCTGCCGGTCCTGTCGCGAGGCCCGTTTCCGCCCCACGGAGGGGGGAGGCGGGCCTCGCGCATGCCGCAGGCCGTTCTGGGGGTGCGGCCGGGCCGGGCTCTGCCTCCTGCGCCCGGAAGGGTTCCGCCCCCTGAGGTGAAACGTTTCCGCATGGGCTGGGGCACGCGGCCGGACAGGGGCTGCGCCCCGTCACACCACCTGGTGCAGCCACCGCACGGGCGCGCCCTCGCCCGCGTGGCGGAAGGACTCCAGTTCGTCGTCCCACGGCTTGCCCAGGAGCTTGGCGACCTCGGCCTCCAGGTCCGTCTCACCGTTCAGCGACCGTGCCAGCGCCGCCCGGAGCCGGTCCTCCGGGACCAGGATGTCGCCGTGCATGCCGGTGACGGCGTGGAAGATGCCGAGGCCCGGGGTGGAGCTGTAGCGCTCCCCCTCGGCCGTGGGGCAGGGCTCCGCCGTCACCTCGAAGCGCAGCAGGTCCCAGCCGCGGAGGGCCGAGGCCAGCTCCGACGCCGTGCCGGCACGGCCCTTCCAGGAGAATTCCGAGCGCCAGGTGCCGGGCGCGGCCGGCTGTCTGGTCCAGTCCAGTTGGACCCTCACACCGAGCACACCCGCTACGGCCCATTCGACGTGCGGGCACAGCGCGCGCGGTACGGAGTGAACGTAAAGGACTCCACGTGTCGTCACCGGGACCTCCAGTGTGGGACGAGGTTCGCCTTCCCCAGCGGCCTCGCGCCCGTACCGTCTCTTCCCGGCCGGCTCCCGAGGTTGTCTTCAGTAAACAGCATCGGGAGTGAATCTCCAGAAAAGGGACAGTATGTGACGTGAGATAACTTACCGGACCCGCTGATTCGTCTGCGGGGCGGTCGGGCGCCACTGGTTCGACGGGGAAAAGCTACCGTGCGCCGGGGCCGGGTGTGTGACGTACCGTCGGTCCTGGGCCCATGATTCGCTCAGCATTCACCCGCGAGAGCACGAGGGCCCGCCACCTGGGGCTGTCCAGGTGTGCCAGGGGCACAGTCACCCGTGTGACCGGAGGGGAAGAGGGATGCCTGAGCGTTCGCCACGCCGCCGCGCCCGGGGCGCCGGAGCCACTCTGACGGCGGTCGCGCTCGTGGGTGCCGCCGCGCTCACGGGCTGCACCTCCGTCGGGGGTACGGCGGAGCGGGGCGACCGGAGCCCCTCCCCCTCGCCGACGCCCGCGTGGGACGCGAGTCCCGCCTCCGTCGCGGCCGTCGGGGATTCCATCACGCGGGGCTTCGACGCCTGCTCGGTGCTGGCGGACTGTCCCGAGGTGTCCTGGGCGACCGGGACCGACGACGGGGTGCGCAGCCTCGCCGTACGTCTCCTGGGAGCGTCGAAGGCGGCGTCGCACAGCTGGAACCACGCCGTGTCGGGCGCCAGGATCGCGCAGCTGCCTGAGCAGATGGCGCTGGCGGCAAAGGAGAAGCCGGGGCTGGTCACGGTGATGATCGGGGCGAACGACGCGTGCCGGGACTCGGTGCGGCTGATGACTCCGGTTGCCGACTTCCGGACGTCCTTCGAGGCCTCGATGCGGCAGCTGCGCGCCTCGGCCCCGAAGGCGCAGGTGTATGTGTCGAGCGTGCCGGATCTCAAGCGGCTCTGGTCGACCGGGCGTGAGAACCCGCTGGGCAAGCAGATCTGGAAGCTGGGGATCTGCCGGTCGATGCTGGGCGACGCCGACGACATGGGGACCGCCGCCGTCGCGCGGCGCGACGCGGTGCTGGACCGGGTCGTCGCCTACAACGAGGCGCTGCGGGACGTCTGCGCGCGGGACGAGCTCTGCCGCTACGACGGCGGGGCGGTCTTCGACTACCGGTTCACCGGTGCTCAGCTCAGCGAGTGGGACTGGTTCCATCCGGGACGCAACGGCCAGGCCAGGCTGGCAGAAATCGCTTACCGCAACGTCACGGCCGCGGGCCCCCCGGCGTAGAACAGCGGGCGTAAAGTTCTTGATCATGACGACGGGTACAGCGGTGCACAGCGAAGACTTCTCCACCCTCACGGACGGCACGCCGGTCCGGCGCTGGACCCTGGAACGCGTGGGCACGCGGGTCCGGGTGCTGACGTACGGCGCCCTGGTGCAGTCCGTCGTGGTGCCCGGCAGGGACGGCACCCCGGGCGAGGTGGCCCTGGGGCTGCCGGACGTCAAGGCGTACGAGTCGCACACGGGCCCCTATTTCGGTGCCGTCGTCGGGCGGTACGCGAACAGGATCGCGGGCGGCTCCTTCGTCCTCGACGGGCGTACGCACGAGGTGACGCCGAACGAGGGCCGCAACACCCTGCACGGCGGCGGGCGCGGCTTCGACAAGCGGGTGTGGGACGCCGAGGAGGTGCCGGACGGTGTGCGGCTCTCCCTGGTCTCCGAGGACGGCGAGGAGGGCTTCCCGGGGCGGCTGGCGGTCTCGGTGACGTACACCCTGGACGAGGACGGCGCCCTGCGGATCGCCTACCGGGCGACGACGGACGCCCCGACCGTGGTGAACCTGACGAACCACACGTACTGGAATCCGGCCGGGGCGGACAGCGGGAGCGCGCTCGGGCACGAACTGCGGCTCGCGGCCGGGCGGATCACCCCGAAGGACGAGGAGTCCGTCCCCACGGGCGAGCTCCTGCCGGTGGACGGGACCAGGTTCGACTTCCGGGAGCCGAAGCCGGTGGGTCCCGGCTACGACATCAACTACGTGCTGGACGAGACCGGCGGGGAGCCCGTCGCCGAGTTGTACGACCCCGCGTCGGGCCGGCTGCTGACCGTGCGTACGACGGAGCCGGGGCTCCAGCTCTACACCGCCGACCACCTCGGCGACGGGCCGTTCGCGCCGAACGCGGGGATCGCGCTGGAGACGCAGCACTTTCCCGACGCGCCGAACCACCCGGAGTTCCCCAGCACCGTGCTGCGGCCGGGCGAGGAGTTCGCCTCCACGACGGTGTACGGGTTCTCCGTGCGCTGACCCCCGCTCCCGGCGCGACGGGTCCCACCACCATGACCTGTGTCAACACGCGAAGACCAAGATCACCAGCGGGTGATTCGGGGCGGATCCGGCGCGTCCGTGGGGCAGTTGACGGGTGCGGCGCACCAGGGTGATCGCCATGAGCTCACCCGATGAATCGTCCCCCGTCCGCACCTCCCGCCGTGCCGTGCTCGCGGGGGCCACGGCCGGCGCCGCGGCCCTCGCCGTGACCGGAGCCGCCGCAACGTCGGCCGCCGCGCCCCTGACCGTCGCCGCCGCGCCGGGGGCCGCGCCCGGATCCGACCGGGAGGCCTGCCTCACCGTCGCCCGCGCCATCCTCGTACGCGACGAGAACAACCGGGACCTGGTGCCCGCCTACCGCGAGGTCCTGCTGGGCAGGGGCCTGCCCCGTACCCGTGCCGCCCGCAGCAAGGTGCTGGTCGTCGGCGCGGGGCCGGCCGGACTCACCGCGGCTCGGCTGCTCCACGAGGCCGGTCACACCGTCACCGTGATCGAGGCGAACGGCAACCGCGTCGGCGGCCGTATCAAGACCTTCAGGGCCGGCGGCCACGAGCAGTCGGAACCGCCCTTCGCCGATCCGAAGCAGTACGCCGAGGCCGGCGCCATGCGCATCCCGGACAGCCACCCGCTGGTCACCGGACTGATGGCCCATCTCGGGCTGAAGACCCGGCGCTTCCACCTGACCGACGTGGACGCCGACGGCCGGCCCGCCAACCGCACCTGGATCCACGTCAACGGTGTCCGTGTCCGCCGCGCCGACTACGCCGCGAAGCCGCAGGCGGTCAACCGGTCCTTCGGTGTCCCCGCGGCCTACGAGAACACACCCGCCTCGCAGATCGTGCGGGACGCCTTCGCCCCTGTGCGCGAGGAGATCGAGGGCAAGGAGGGGACGGCCCTGGTCGAGGGCTGGGCGAACGTTCTCCAGCGGTACGGTCACTGGTCGATGTACCGGTACATGACCGAGGTGGCCAAGCTCGACGAACGCACCGTCGACCTCATCGGCACCGTCGAGAACATGACCTCGCGGCTCCATCTCGCCTTCCTGCACAGCTTCATCGGGGCTTCGCTGATCAGCCCCGCGACCTCCTTCTTCGAGCTGCCCGACGGCACGGCGACCCTGGCCGACGCGATGTACGCGCAGGTGAAGGCGCTGGTGCATCTGGACCGCCGGGCCACCCGGATCACCCACGGCAAGGACGGGGTGAGCGTGGAGACGGTCTCCGAGGGGCGGGGCGGACCCGTCGTCCGGGAGACCTTCACCGGCGACAAGGCCATCGTCACGGTGCCCTTCTCCGGGCTGCGGCACATTCCGGTGACGCCCGCGCTCTCGTACGGCAAGCGGCGCGCGATCACCGAGGTCCACTACGACGCGGCGACCAAGGTGCTCCTCGAATTCAGCCGCCGCTGGTGGGAGTTCGACGAGGCGGACTGGAAGCGTGAGCTGGGGGCCGTACGGCCGGGGCTGTACGAGGAGTACCGGACGGGCAAGGCACCGGCCGACGGCTCGCTGCTGGGCGCGCACCCCTCAGTGCCGCGCGGCCACATCCCGCCCAACCAGCGGGTGCACTACGCGGCCTGCCGGGCCACCGCACGTGACCAGCCCGAGGCGGCGCACGTCATCGGCGGCGGCTCGGTGACCGACAACGCCAACCGGTTCATGTATCAGCCCTCGCACCGGGTCGAGGGGAGCGAGGGCGGGGTCCTGCTGGCCTCGTACAGCTGGGCCGACGACGCCCTGAAGTGGGACTCGCTGGACGACGACGAGCGCTATCCGCACACCCTGGGCGGCGTCCAGGACGTGTACGGGCAGCGCGTCGAGGTCTTCTACACGGGCGTCGGCCGCACCCAGTCCTGGATGCGTGACCCGTATGCGTACGGCGAGGCGTCGGTGCTCCTGCCCGGCCAGCACACCGAGCTGTTCCCGGACGTACGGACGCCGGAGGGGCCGCTGCACTTCGCCGGCTGCCACACGTCCGTCAAGCCGGCCTGGATCGAGGGCGCCCTGGAGTCAGCGGTCAGGACAGCGCTGGAGGTCCACGGCGCCTGACGGGCGGCAAGCCCCCGGACCCTCCCGGTCCGGGGGCTTCGTCAGTCCTTGTGCAGGGTGTACGGCGACGAGGGCTCCGGGGCGGCGGCGGGCGGCGCCGTGAGCTCGCGGGCCAGCAGCGTGGCCCCCGCGACCGCGCCCGGCATCAGGAGCACGGCGACGAACGGGACGAGGAAGGCGAGCACGAGCGGGACCCCGAAGCCCAGGACCATCATGCGGCGGCCCCGCAGCAGCGCCAGGCGGTCCTTCAGGACCATGCCACGGCGCTGGAGTGCGACGGCGGTGAGCTCCTCGGACAGGAAGTAGCCGGAGACGCAGAAGCCGATGACGGGGATCACGGTCTGTCCGACGACGGGGATGAACCCGAGGGCGAAGAGCAGAACCCCGTAGAGCGCGACGCGCAGCAGGATGCGGACGGAGTCGCGGGCGGAGATCCACAGCTCGCGCCAGAGCGACAGGCCCGACTCGGGCACCTCGCCGCCCTCGCCGCGGTCGACCTCCTCGGAGAGCGACTCGTAGAACGGCTGGCCCACCAGCAGGGTCACCGCGGTGAAGGTGATGACCGCGAGGAACGTCCCGAACACGAAGACCAGGACGACCAGGGTGTTGCGCAGGAGCCCCAGCCAGGGCGAGGACCAGTCGTCGGCGAACGGTGTGGCCCAGGCGACGAAGTCGTCGGCGCCGTAGCCCAGTCCGACCAGAGCGCCCGCGTAGATGACCAGGGTGACCAGCGCGGGCAGCAGGCCGAAGCCGAACCACCGGCCGTGTCCGAAGACCCAGCGCTGGCCCTTGATCAAGTACCCGAATCCCGCCCCGAGATCACTCATGGCATCAGCGTACCCAGACCGACCAGCACACGAGGGGCGGCGTCGCGGGGCTGGGCACGCACATCTGCGGCGTTGTCGTCAATCTTCCCCAAGGTCTCGGCTTCGCTCGACCAGGGGAGACCCCAATCGCTCCGCGTTGCCTCAATCCTCCGCCTTGCAGCTGCACGCACCCAACCCCGCTCCTTCTCCCACCCCTCGTGTGCTGGTCGGTCTTACGCAAACCATTGACACTTGCCCTGGCCCGTCATTACCGTCACGCCAGCATTTCGAACGAGTGACGAAATACCGAACACGTTGAGAGGCATCCCTCGTGCGCATCACCGGAATCAGTACGCATGTCGTCGGCACGCCGTGGCGCAACCTCACCTACGTCCAGGTTCACACCGACGAGGGTCTCACCGGGGTCGGCGAGACCCGGATGCTGGGCCGCACCGACGCACTGCTGGGCTATCTGCGTGAGGCCTCGGCCAACCACATCAACGGCTCCGACCCGTTCGCGATCGAGGACCTCGTCCGCCGGATGAAGTACGGCGACTACGGGCGCGCCGGCGAGATCGTGATGTCCGGCATCGCGGTCATCGAGATGGCCTGCTGGGACATCAAGGGCAAGGCGCTCGGCGTCCCCGTCTGGCAGCTGCTCGGCGGGAAGGTCACCGACCGGGTCAAGGCGTACGCCAACGGCTGGTACACCACCGAGCGCACCCCGGAGGCGTACCACAAGGCGGCACAGGGAGTCGTCGAGCGCGGCTACCGGGCGCTGAAGATCGACCCCTTCGGCACGGGGCACTTCGAGCTCGGCCAGGAGGAGACCCGTTACGCCGTGTCCCTGATCGAGGCCGTGCGGGACGCCATCGGGCCCGACACCGAGCTGATGCTGGAGATGCACGGGCGGTTCAGCCCGTCGACGGCGGTGCGGATCGCCCGCGAGATGGCGCCGTTCACTCCGGCCTGGCTGGAGGAGCCGGTGCCGCCGGAGAACCTCAAGGCGCTGAGCAAGGTCGCGGAGAAGGTCGACATGCCGATCGCGACCGGTGAACGCATCCACGACCGGATCGAGTTCCGCGAACTCTTCGAGTCGGGGGCCGTCGACATCATCCAGCCGGACGTCGGCCACATCGGCGGCATCCTGGAGACCCGGAAGCTCGCGGCGACCGCGGAGACCCACTACACGCTGATCGCCCCGCACAACGTGGGCGGTTCGGTGCTGACCGCGGCGAGCCTCCAGGTGGCCGGCTGCACGCCCAACTTCAAGATCCTTGAGCACTTCAACGACTTCGCGGACGCCGATATCAAGAAGGTCGTCAAGGGCGCCCCGACGGTCGACCCGGCCACCGGCTGCTTCGAACTCTCCGACGCGCCCGGGCTCGGCGTGGAGCTGGACGTGGACGCGGCGGCCGAATTCCCGCAGCAGCAGGCACGGTTCGACCTGTGGGCGGACGGCTGGGAGAAGAGGCAGCCCAAGTGACGGCCCTCTCCCGCTCGTTGACCGTCGAGCGGCCCGGCAGCCACATGCTCACCGAAGGACCGCTCCCCGAGCCGGGCCCCGGTGAGGTCAGGGTGCGGGTCGCCGCGGCCGGGATCTGCATGAGCGACCGCGAGGTGTACGACGGCCACCGGGACCCGGCCTACGTGCGCTATCCCGTGGTGCCCGGCCATGAGTGGTCGGGGACCGTCGACGCGGTGGGCGAGGGCGTCGATCCCGCACTGACCGGCCGGCGTACGGTCGCCGAGGGCTTCCGGGCGTGCGGGCGCTGCGAGCGGTGCCGGTGCGGGGAGACCTCCCTGTGCACGGCGGGATACGACGAGACGGGGTTCACCCGGCCCGGCGCGTTCGCCGACCATGTGGTGGTCCCGGCGCGGCTGCTGCACCCGCTGGCCGACGACGCGGACCTACGGGCCGCGGCCCTGCTGGAGCCGGCCGCGGTGATCGCGGCGGCGGTACGGGCAGGGGCACCGGAGCCGGGTGAGCGCGTCGCCGTGCTGGGGGCCGGCACGCTCGGCCTGCTCGCGGTGCAGCTGCTGGCGGCGGTGTCGCCCGCGGAGCTCACCGTGATCGACCCGAGAGCGGGACGGGCCGCCCAGGCCCTGGACTTCGGGGCGAGCGAGGCCCGGGCCCCCAAGGAGGCCGAGGAGGTGCGGGGCCGCTACGACCTGGTCGTGGAGACGGCCGGAGCGCCGTCCACCGCGGCCGACGCGTGCCTGCTGGCGCGCCGCGGCGGGCGGGTGGTGCTGACCGGGATGTTCACCCCGGGCGCCGTGGGCATCGACCCGGTGCACCTGTCGCTGAGCCAGCTCACCGTGCGCAGCGTCTTCGGGGCGCCGTCGGCGGCCTGGTCCTACGCGGTGCGGGCGTTCACGGCCGGGCTGCTCGATCCGGCGCCCCTGATCACCCATGAGTTCCCCCTGGAGCGGTTCGCCGAGGCCGTCGCACTGGTGGGATCCGGGGACCCGGAGACCGGGAAGGTGCTGCTGCGGCCGTGACGGGCCCGCCCTGACACGTACGCCGGCACGGCGGCGTCCTGACCGCCTCCGTGCCGGCGTACTCCCAATGACCCGAACTTCGTCCGAAATACCGAACGTGAAGGACCAGTCGTGAACGACGCCCCTGTCTCTTCCCCCGGTGCCGCCGGCGCCCGTCGCCCCGGTGACGCGGCGCTCACCGCGCTCGGCCTCGGCCCGGCACCCCTGTCCCCGGCCGACGCCTCCCCGCACTCCTTCCCCGACGGCGGGAGCTGGCGCACCGAGGTGCCGTCCGTGGAAGGTCCGGAGGCCCTCGGCGTCGTACTCAAGGAGTCCGCGAGGCTCGACGTCCCGGTCCACCGCATCAGCCAGGGCAGCGGCATCTGGATGCTGACCGACGCCGAGATCACCGAGATGGTGGACAGCTGTGCCGAACGGGACATCGAGCTCTGCCTGTTCACGGGCCCGCGCGGCACCTGGGACACCGGCGCGTCCGTCCGTACTGACTCCGGCGGCGCCGGGCTGCGCTCCCGGGGCCACGACGCCCTGGCCGGCTGCGTGGAGGACGCCCTGCGCGCCGCCGAACTGGGGGTGACGTGCCTCCTCGTGGCCGACGAGGGTGTGCTGTGGACCCTGCACCGGCTGCGTGAGCAGGGCGCCCTGCCCTCGGACACCACCTTCAAGGTGTCGGCGCTCATCGGGCCCGTGAACCCGGCCTCGTACGCCGTGTTCGAGCAGCTCGGTGCCGACTCGATCAACATCCCGTCCGATCTGACGCTCGCCCAGTTCACCGAGATCCGCCGGGTCTCCCGGGCCCCGATGGACCTCTACATCGAGGCCCCGGACGACCTGGGCGGCTATGTACGGATGTACGAGGTCGCCGAACTGATCCGGCGCGGCGCACCCCTGTACCTGAAGTTCGGCCTCTCCAAGGCGCCCGGGATCTATCCGTACGGCCAGCATCTGCGGGAGCTCGCGCTGTCGACAGCCAAGGAGCGGGTGCGGCGCGGCCGGCTCGCGCTGGACCTGCTCGCGCGGCACGGGGCGGACGGGGACATGGCCGCGCTCGGCAGCCGACTCCCGGGCCGGCTCAACCGGTTCGGAATCTCGTCATAACGTTCCGGAAACACTCTCCCCAAAAGAAGACAGAGCCGCGCACAATCCCACACATCTGTTCTCGGTCATTCCGCCCTCAGCTTCTGGACATGCCGGCGCCACCGGACCGAGCCCTGACCCACATCAAGGATGATGACTATGCGCAACCGCAGAACGGCACTTGCCGCCATAGCCTCCGCCGCCTCCCTCGCTCTCACCCTGACCGCCTGCGGCCAGAGCAGCGAGGGCGGCGGTGAGGAGAAGAAGGACGGCGCCGCCGGCGCCACCATCGGCATCGCGATGCCGACCAAGTCCTCCGAGCGCTGGATCTCCGACGGCGCCAACGTCGTGAAGGAGCTCAAGGGCAAGGGCTACAAGACCAAGCTGGTCTACGGCGAGGACGACCCGGACCAGCAGGTCTCGCAGATCGAGAACATGATCACGCAGGGCGTGGACGCCCTGATCGTCGCCGCGATCGACAACAAGTCCCTCAACAACGTGCTGCAGCAGGCCAAGGACGCCGACATCCCGGTGATCTCCTACGACCGGCTGATCCTCGGCACGGAGAACGTCGACTACTACGCCTCGTTCGACAACGAGAAGGTCGGCGAGCTGCAGGGCTCGTACATCGTCGACAAGCTCGGTCTGAAGGAGGGCAAGAAGGGCCCCTTCAACATCGAGCTGTTCGCCGGCTCCAACGACGACAACAACACCCAGTACTTCTTCAAGGGCGCGATGAACGTCCTGAAGCCGTACGTGGACAAGCGCCAGGTGGTCGTCAAGTCCAAGCAGACCGCGCTCAACCAGGTCACCACCCTGCGCTGGGACGGCGGCGCCGCGCAGCGCCGCATGGACGACCTGCTGACGTCCACCTACCGCAGCGACCGGGTGGACGCCGTGCTCTCGCCGTACGACGGCATCTCCATCGGCATCCTCTCCGCCCTGAAGTCGGACGGCTACGGCTCCAAGACCAAGCCGATTCCGGTGGTCACGGGTCAGGACGCGGAGCTCGCGTCCGTGAAGTCGATCATTGCGGGTGAGCAGACCCAGACCGTCTACAAGGACCTGCGCAAGCTCGCCAAGGTCGCCTCGAACATGGTCGACGCCGCCCTGAACGACAAGAAGCCCGAGCTCAACGACACCAAGTCCTACGACAACGGTGTCAAGGTCGTCCCCGCCTTCCTGCTGCAACCGGTCAGCGTCGACAAGACCAACTACAAAGAGGCGCTCATAGACGACGGCTACTACACCGAGAACGACCTCAAG
This sequence comes from Streptomyces sp. NPDC102441, assembly GCF_044765585.1. NCBI lineage: Bacteria > Bacillati > Actinomycetota > Actinomycetes > Kitasatosporales > Streptomycetaceae > Streptomyces > Streptomyces sp. NPDC102441. Next base: position 531,281 of record NZ_JBIWKH010000002.1, on the reverse strand, counting down.
TAACCGGGCACCCTCAAGGATTGGAAGGCAAGACCATGGCGGGACCCGTCCTGGAAATGCGCTCGATCGTCAAGACCTTTCCCGGTGTCAAAGCGCTTTCGGACGTCACACTGACCGTCCGTCAGGGCGAGGTCCACGCCATCTGCGGCGAGAACGGCGCCGGCAAGTCGACCCTGATGAAGGTGCTCTCCGGCGTCCATCCGCACGGCAGCTACGAAGGGGACATCCTCTTCGAGGGTGAGGGCTGCCGGTTCAAGGACATCCGGGCGAGCGAAGAGCACGGCATCGTGATCATCCACCAGGAGCTGGCGCTGGTGCCGTACCTCTCCATCGCGGAGAACATCTTCCTCGGCAACGAGCACGCCAAGCGCGGACTGATCAACTGGAGCGACACCCTCAGGCACGCGGGCGAACTGCTGCGCCGGGTCGGTCTCGACGAGCACCCCGAGACCCGCGTGGCCGACATCGGCGTGGGCAAGCAGCAGCTGGTGGAGATCGCCAAGGCGCTCTCGAAGAAGGTGAAGCTGCTCATCCTCGACGAGCCGACGGCGGCGCTCAACGACGAGGACAGCGGCAAACTTCTCGGCCTGATCCTCTCGTTGAAGGAACAGGGCATGACCTCGATCATCATCTCGCACAAGCTGAACGAGATCCGCCGAGTCGCGGACTCGGTCACGATCATCCGCGACGGGCGCTCCATCGAGACGCTCGACGTGAGGGCGGCGGAGACGACCGAGGACCGGATCATCAGCGGGATGGTCGGCCGCGACCTGGAGAACCGCTTCCCCGAGCGGACCCCGCACCACCCGGAGGAGGGCTCGGCTCCCGCTCTGGAGATCCGCAACTGGACCGTGCACCACCCCATCGACCAGCAGCGCAAGGTCGTCGACGACGTCTCGATCGAGGTACGGCGCGGCGAGATCGTCGGCATCGCCGGGCTCATGGGCGCCGGCCGCACCGAGCTGGCGATGAGCGTCTTCGGCCGCTCCTACGGCCGGTACGCGGGCGGCACCGTGCTCAGGGACGGTACCGAGATCCGTACGAAGACCGTCCCGGAGGCGGTCAGGCACGGCATCGCGTACGCCACCGAGGACCGCAAGCACTACGGCCTCAACCTCATCGACACCATCAACCGGAACATCTCGCTGACCGCGCTGGGCAAGGTCGCCAAGCGGGGTGTGGTCAGTGAGCACGGGGAACGACAGGTCGCCGAGGGCTTCCGCAAGTCCATGAACATCAAGGCGCCGACCGTCTTCGAGCCGGTGGGCAAGCTGTCCGGCGGCAACCAGCAGAAGGTCGTCCTCAGCAAGTGGATCTTCGCGGGTCCCGAGGTGCTGATCCTGGACGAGCCCACGCGCGGAATCGACGTGGGCGCCAAGTACGAGATCTACACGGTCATCGACCGGCTGGCCGCCGAGGGCAAGGCGGTCGTCTTCATTTCCTCCGAACTGCCGGAGCTGCTCGGCATGTGCGACCGCATCTACACGATGGCAGCGGGACGGCTGACGGGTGAGTTCTCGCGGGCCGAGGCCTCGCAGGAAGCGCTGATGCGTCAGATGACGAAGGACAAAGAGGTAACCCGATGAGCACGGACACGACTGCCAAGCCCCCGGCCCCCGCGCCGTCCGGCAAAGGATCTGCCTCCGGCGAGGGCCTGCTGCAGCTGATGCTCGGCGGCATGCGCCGCAACATGCGCCAGTACGGCATGCTGATGGCTCTCGGCCTGATCGTGGTGCTGTTCGCGGTGTGGTCGGGCGGCGACCTGCTGCTGCCGCGCAACGTCTCCAACCTGGTGCTGCAGAACAGCTACATCCTGATCCTCGCGATCGGCATGATGCTCGTCATCATCGCGGGCCACATCGACCTCTCGGTCGGCTCGCTGACCGCGTTCATCGGCGCGATGTCCGCCGTACTGATGGTCGAACACGATCTCTCCTGGCCGCTCGCGGTGGTGCTGTGCCTGGCCATCGGCGCCGTCGCGGGCTCCCTGCAGGGGTTCTTCATCGCCTACCTCGGCATACCGTCGTTCATCGTGACCCTCGCGGGCATGCTGCTCTTCCGCGGTCTGACGGAGATCGTCCTGCAGGGCCAGACCCTCGGTCCCTTCCCGAAGGGCCTGCAGAAGGTGGCCAACGGCTTCCTGCCGGAGGTCGGCCCCAACACGAACTACCACAACCTCACCCTGCTGCTGGGCTTCGCCCTGATCGCCTTCGTGGTGCTCCAGGAGGTCCGCGACCGCAGGCGGCAGCAGGAGTTCGCGCTGGACGTGCCGCCGGTCAAGCTGTTCCTGCTGAAGCTGGTCGCCCTGGTCTCGGCCGTGCTCGTCGTCACGCTGCTGCTCGCCAGCTACAAGGGCGCCCCGGTCGTGCTGCTCATCCTCGGTGCGCTGGTCGTCGGGTTCGGCTATCTGATGCGCAACGCGATCATCGGCCGCCACATCTACGCCATCGGCGGCAACCTGCCCGCGGCGAAGCTGTCGGGCGTGAAGGACAAGAAGGTCACCTTCCTGGTCTTCCTGAACATGGGCATGCTCGCGGCCCTGGCAGGTCTGGTCTTCGCCGCCCGCTTCAACGCGGCCTCGCCCAAGGCCGGCCTCAACTTCGAGCTCGAGGCCATCGCGGCCTCGTTCATCGGCGGCGCGTCGATGAGCGGCGGCGTCGGCACGGTCCTCGGCGCGATCATCGGTGGTCTGGTCCTGGGCGTGCTGAACAACGGTATGAACCTCGTCGGCGTCGGCACCGACTGGCAGCAGGTCATCAAGGGTGCGGTGCTGCTGGCCGCCGTCGGCTTCGACGTCTGGAACAAGCGCAAGGTCGGCTCGTAACACCTCCTCCGACGACAGGAGTTGTTCGTGACCTGAACCAGCAGACGCACCGTCTCGGCGCGCTGAACAACTGCGGCGTACGGCGCCCTCCCCGGCCGGGGAGGGCGCCGTACGCCGTTGTCACACCAGCCGGATCATGTTCCAGGACAGCGGCTCCAGCACGGCCTTGAGCGTGCCCCCGGTCAGCTCGGTGCCCTCGGCGGCGTGCGGGACGACCCGCTCGGGCTCGGCGAGGGTGTTGGTGGCCTCCGGGTCGGCGTCCGCGACGACCTGGTGCTCGGCGACCTCGGTCAGGTCCAGTCCCGCCAGGGCGACTTCGAGCGGCAGTGCGGTGTCCTGGCTGCGGTTGACGGCGAAGACCGTGACGGCGCCCGTCTCCGGGTCACGTACGGCGGTGGCGTGCAGCAGGTCCGTCTCGCCGTACTTCGCCGTCCCGTACGTGGGCGAGTCCACCCGTACGTCCAGGACCTGGCCCCGTCCGTACCGCGCGGCCTGGGCGAAGGGGAAGAAGGTGGTCTGCCGCCAGGCCGGCCCGCCGGGCTCGGTCATGATCGGGGCGATGACGTTGACCAGCTGGGCGAGACAGGCGACGGTCACCCGGTCCGCGTGCCTCAGCAGCGCGATGAGCAGGCTCCCGAAGACGACCGCGTCGGTGACGCTGTAGTTGTCCTCCAGCAGCCGCGGCGCCTCGGGCCAGTCGAGGGGGTTCTCCTCCGTCTCCTGCTGGAAGCGCTTCTGGTACCAGACGTTCCACTCGTCGAAGGAGAGGTTGATCTTCTTCGTGGACTTGAGGCGCGCCCCCACGTGGTCGCAGGTCGCGACGACGCTGTCGATGAAGGACTCCATGTCCACGGCCGAGGCGAGAAAGGAGTCACGGTCCCCGTCGGTCTCCTCGTAGTAGGCGTGCAGCGAGACGTAGTCGACGAGGTCATAGGTCTCCGCCAGGACCGTCGCCTCCCACGCGGCGAAGGTCGGCATGGCGCGGCTGGAGGACCCGCAGGCGACGAGCTGGACGGACGGGTCGATCTGCCGCATCGCGCGCGCCGTCTCGGCGGCGAGCCGCCCGTACTCCTCGGCCGTCTTGTGGCCGGTCTGCCACGGGCCGTCCATCTCGTTGCCCAGACACCACAGCTTGATGCCGAAGGGGTCCTTGTCGCCGTGGGAGACGCGGCGGTCGGAGAGTTCCGTGCCGGACGGGTGGTTGGCGTACTCCTGGAGCTGGATGGCCTCCTGCACGCCCCGGGTGCCGAGGTTGACCGCGAGCATCGGTTCGGCCTGGGGGCCGATCTTCCTGAGGAAGTCGATGTACTCGGAGAGGCCGAAACGATTCGTCTCGGTGGAGCGCCAGGCGAGGTCGAGACGGCGGGGGCGCTCGTCGGCGGGGCCGACGCTGTCCTCCCAGCGGTAGCCGGAGACGAAGTTGCCACCGGGGTAGCGGATGGCGGTGACACCGAGTTCGCGGACGAGATCCAGGACGTCGGTGCGCAGTCCGGCCTCGTCCGCCGACGGGTGGCCGGGCTCGAATATGCCGTCGTGGACGCAGCGGCCGAGGTGCTCCACGAAGGAGCCGAAGAGCCGGGGGTGCACGTCGCCGACGGTGAAGGCCGGGTCGAGGGTGAAGCGCGCGGTGCGGGTCATGGCTTCCTTACTCGTTCGGTATTTCGAATGCTGCTCGTAACCTCGAACGGGACCGTAGAGTTCAACCTCCGCAGCCGTCAATGCCCCTGCACGCTTTTACGACCTGGTGCGCGATACGCGCGGTCGCACACGCCCGAGGGCCGCATCCCTGCGACGGGATGCGGCCCTCGGACGTGTGCGGTCGGGTTCGGGCTCAGACGACGGAGAGCTCGACCTTGATGTTGCCCCGGGTGGCGTTCGAGTACGGGCACACCTGGTGCGCCTTCTCGATGAGCGCCTGGGCGGTGGCCGTGTCGACGTTCGGGATGGAGGCGCTGATCGCGACCTCCAGGCCGAAGCCGCCGGCCTCGGTCTTGCCGATGGAGACCGAGGCGGTCACCGTCGAACCGGAGATGTCGGCCTTCTCCTGGCGGGCGACCACGCCGAGCGCGCCCTGGAAGCAGGCGCTGTAGCCGGCCGCGAAGAGCTGCTCGGGGTTGGTACCCGCACCGCTGCCGCCCATCTCCTTCGGCGGGTTGACGACGACGTCGAGCTTGCCGTCGTCGGTGGAGACGCGGCCGTCACGGCCGTTCTCGGCGGTGGCGACGGCGGTGTAGGCCGCTTCGATGCTCTGAATGGTCATACGGGTGATCCTCCTGGTGATGCGCCGCGACTCGCGCCCACGATCGCGACGGCCTGTCCCGACCCTAGCGGGTGACGTCGGCCGACACCCGGGCGCGGACGCGGTAGGCATGGTTCATGCAGACTTTCCTGCCGTACGCCGACTTCTCCCGGAGTGCCCGCACGCTGGACCCCCGACGGCTGGGCAAGCAGCGGGTCGAGGCGATCCAGGTGCTACGAGGCCTCACCGTCCCCGGTTACGGCTGGCGGCACCACCCCGCCGTCCGCATGTGGACCGGGTACGAGGAGGCGCTCGTCCGCTACGGCCTGGACATGTGCGCCGCGTGGACCGCGGAGGGCAGGGCCGACACCTGTGCGGCGACCCTGCGCAAGGACCTCGCCGCCGCACTCGGACGCACCTCCGTACGGTCCGCCGCGGAGCTCGCGGCGGTGGGCGAACTGCCCCCGTGGCTGGGTGACGAGGCGTTCCACCGGAGCCATCGCTCCGCGCTCGTACGCAAGGACCCGGCGTACTACAGCCCGCTGTTTCCCGGCGTGGCGGAGGATCTGCCGTACGTGTGGCCTCCCTCGGACCGCGAAGGGCGGTGACGCGCGGCCCGGGACGCCGGTGGTGGGCCCGTGGCAAGGGGCCCACCACCGGCAGGGAGCGTCAGGCGTCCAGCGAGACGATCATCTTGCCGGTGTTCTCGCCGCGCAGCAGGCCGACGAAGGCGTCGTAGCCGTTCTCGATGCCCTCGACCTTCGTCTCGCGGTACTTGAGCTCGCCCGAGGCCAGCCAGCCGGCCACGTCCTGGACGAACCGCGGCTGGAGTGCGGCGTGATCGCCGACCAGGATGCCCTGCAGGCGGAGCCGCTTGCCGATGACGAGCGCGAGGTTGCGCGGGGCCGGGGTGGGCTCCGTCGCGTTGTACTGGGAGATCATTCCGCAGATCGTGGCGCGGCCGTGGAGGTTGAACGAGGAGATCGCGGCCTCCAGGTGCTCACCGCCGACGTTGTCGAAGTAGACGTCGATGCCGTCCGGGGCCGCCTCGCGGAGCTGGTCCCTGACCGGGCCGTTCTTGTAGTTGAAGGCCGCGTCGAAGCCGTACTCCTCGACGAGGAGCTTGACCTTCTCGTCGGAGCCGGCCGAGCCGATGACCCGGGAGGCGCCCTTGATCTTCGCCATCTGGCCGACCTGGCTGCCGACCGCACCGGCCGCGCCGGAGACGAAGACGGCGTCGCCCTCCTTGAAGGAGGCGACCTCGAAGAGGCCGGCGTAGGCCGTGAGCCCGGGCATGCCGAGCACACCGAGGTAGGCGGAGAGCGGGGCGACCGAGCCGTCGACCTTGACCGCGTGCTTGGCGGGGACGTCGGCGTACTCGCGCCAGCCGAGGCCGTGCAGGACGTGGTCGCCCACGGCGAAGCCCTCGGCGTTCGAAGCGACGATCTCGCCGACCGCGCCGCCGTCCATGGGGTGGTCGAGCTTGAAGGGCGGGGTGTACGACTTCACGTCGTTCATCCGGCCGCGCATGTAGGGGTCGACCGAGAAGTGGAGGTTGCGGACGAGGACGCGGCCCTCACCGGGAGCGGCCACCGGCGCCTCGCGCAGCGCGAAATCCGAGGCCTCGGGCCAGCCCTGCGGGCGGGCGACGAGGTGCCATTCGCGGCTGGACGTGGGAAGTGCGGACATGGGCTCGGTTCTCCTCGGTGTCGTGTGGGGGTGGAAGCCGAAAAGCTTCAGGACATGAAACAACCATGCGTCGCGATATTTCACCTTGTCAAGTAATTCGGTACGCTGGGTGTCATGGCCACCTCGCGCACGGATCCGCTCACCCTCGACGTCATCCAGCTCATCGGCGGCGTCGTGGCGCGCTACCACGAGGAGTACGAGCGGGCCGCCGCCACCCACGCGCTGACCGGAGCGCAGGCCAGGGTGCTCGGGCTGCTCTCGCTGGAGCCCATGGCCATGCGCAAGGTTGCCCGCAAACTGAAGTGCGAACCGTCCAACATCACCGGAATAGTCGACCGGCTGGAGCTCCGCGGCCTGGTGGAGCGCCGCCCGGACCCGTCCGACCGGCGGGTGAAGCTCGCTGCCCCGACCGAGGAGGGCGTCCGGACTGCCAGGCAGCTGCGGGACGCGCTGGACTTCGCCCGGGAGCCGCTCGCCGAGCTGTCGGAGGCGGAGCGGACCGTGCTGCGCGACCTGCTGCGCCGGATGCTCGGCGAGGACGCCGCTTAGGGGCTGTCCCGCGTCAGGGGCAGAAGATCCACCATATGCAGGTCTCCGTCGGCGACGGGGTGGGCGTGGGGTCGTCCGGGGGTTCGGGCGTCGTCGGGTCCGCGGTCGGCTCCCCGGAGCCGGAGGGCTCTGCCGGCTCGTCGGTCCCGTCCGGGTCTGCCGGCGGGGAGGCGGAGGTCGGGGCTTCCACCGGGGCGGAGGGCGACGGGGGAACCTGGGGCGCCGTGGTGCGGGCGGGATCGTCCGTGGCCGGCGCGGAGTGGGAGCCGGTGACCGGCACCACGGTGGGCGCGTCCACCGGGCCCGGATCGTCGGGCTCCGTGCTCGACGACGCGGACGGGACGGGACCGGTCGCGGAGGACGGGGCCTCGCTCACGTACTCGGAGGCGCCGCTGTCACCCCCGGGCTCCATGGCCAGCTCGGCGAGGCTCAGCGCCCCCAGCGCCAGCACCACGCCCGCCGCCGTCAGCAGCAGTACGCGGCCACGCCGCCGGTGCCCCCTGCGGCGGCGGCGGGCGTCACCCCGGGCTCGGCGGCGGTGTCCGGCGGCCCCGGACGCCTCCAGGGTCTCGCCGACGGGCTCCGTGTCACCGGAGGGGCCCATGACGGCATAGGGGACCAGCGCGTCGGCTGGGGTCCCGCAACCGGCGCACGCCAGCGCCCCGTTGAGGTGCCGTTGGCACGGGTGGCAGTAATCCATGGCGCCCGCAGACTAGACGTGCACGGAACGACACAGGAAGCCGCACAGGTGAGGATCCTGTGTGGAATCCAGGACTCCGGGGTGCGCCGCCCGATACGTTCGCTAAACGGCAGGATGGGTCCCATGACCGCTCCCGCCCCGTTCGGGCCGCTCCAGTTCCAGCTCGTCCTGCTGCGCCGGATGGCCGACCACCAGCCGGACCTCGTCGAGGACGCACGTCTTGAGCTGAGTGCCTCCCTCGCCGAGATGCGGGAGGCGAACCGCCGCTGGCAGGCGATGCTGCGCGCCCCGCGCGGCCGGGGCACGCTGCGCCGCTACCGCTCGGTCCTGGGCGAGCCCGAGTCCTCCGTACGCCGCACGGTCGGCGATCTGGAGTGCGACGCGCTGCTGTGGCCCCTGCCGCTCTGGCCGGACCTGCGGTTCGAGGTGATGGCGGGCCCCGGCGGAGCCGTGTGGAACGAATGGCTGGTCCGCGCCCCCGGTGCGGCGGGCCCCGGGCTGCGTACGGCCGCCGACCTGAGCCCGTGGTCGTGCACCGTGGACGAGGTGGCCAGGGCGTTCGCCCCGGCACGCCCCATGGAGGGCAGCGCGCCGACCCGCTGGGCGCTGGCCTTCACCGACCCGGCCACGCCCGGCGGCCGGCCCCGCGTCGCCGAGTTCACCTGGGGACTGTTCCAGCGACTGCTGCCTGACGGCCCCTGAGATCTGTCGCGCCGTCAGCTCGGTTCCCCCCTACGGCTCACCCAGCGCGCGCCGCACCTGCCACGGCGCGACGATGCCAGGACAGCCGGCTGCCGCCGGTGCCCTCCGTCAGCGCTCTCGGGAGAACCTGCCGTGACCGTCAGTCTCGAACAGCTGCGCCGTTGCCATATCGCCGTCGATCTCGGGGCCGCGAGGACCCGTGTGTACATCAAGGGAGTGGGGCTCGTCGTCGACGAGCCCAGTGTCGCCGCCGTGAACACGCGCACCGGCTCGCTCATCGCCGTCGGCGCGCTCGCCGAACAGATGACCGGCCGTACGCCCGCGTACATCCGGGTGGCCCGCCCGGTCTCCGGCGGCACCGTCGTCGACATCGACATGGCGCAGCGCATGCTGCGCCATCTGCTCGGGGAGAAGCTCCGCCGCCAGCTGCGCCGCAAGCCCCGGCTGCGCGCCGCCGCCTGCGTCCCGCACGACGCCGATCCGCTGGCCCAGCGGGCGGCCGTCGAGACCCTCGTGGGGCTCGGCGCGCGGCGGGTGGAGCTGGTCGACACCCTGATCGCCGCGGCCATCGGCTGCGGGCTGCCCGTCGAACAGCCGACCGCCACCATGATCATGGTCTGCGGGGCGGCCACCACCCAGATCGCCGTGCTCTCGCTCGGCTCGATCGTGACCGCCGTACGCATCCCGATCGGCGGCGAGGCCATCGACCACGCGGTCATCCAGCATCTGCGCCAACACCACGAACTGATGCTGCCCAGCCAGTCCGTGCGCCCCCTGCAACTGGCGCTCCGGGGCAACGGCCTCACGCTCAACGGCCCGGCGGTGACGGAGATCCACGGCCGTGACGTGGCCACCGGTCTTGCCCGCTCGGTGCAGGTCGACACCGCCGCCGTACGCCAGGCGATCCACACCCCGCTCACCGCGGTGCTCGACGGGCTGGGCAAGGTGCTGCGCGACTGCCCGCCCGACCTGGTGGCCGATATCGCGGAGTCCGGGATCATGATGGTCGGCGGCAGCGCCCTGCTGCCGGGGCTCGACCAGATGCTGCGCGACGCCACGGGCGTGCCGGTGAACATCGGCGAGCGTCCCGACGTGTGCTCGGTGCTGGGGCTCGGAGCGATGCTGGACGGCACGGTCCAGCCGCTGGCCCTCGCCCCGCTCGCCGGCTGAAGCCGGCGGGCTCGCCGGTGGCCGGGACGGATCTCGACCTGCGGACCACCCTCCAGCACATCGTGGACACCGCCACGGCGCTGGCCGGGGCGCGCTACGGCGCCCTGGCCCTCCTCCACGGGGAGGACCGCCATGTCACCGACCTGTTCACCACCGGCCTGTCCGACAGCGAACGCCACACCGCGAGCCCGCTCCTGGACGGGCGTACAGGAGTCCTCGGAACCCTCGTGGACGACACACAGGCCGTGGGCGTCGACGACCTGACGGCAGGCCCGCACCCCCGCGCACTGCCGGAACCGCTCCTCCCGATGCGCTCCTTCCTCGGCGCGCCCGTCCGGCTGCACACCGAGGTGCTCGGCAGTCTCTGCCTCACCGCCGAGGGCCCGGGGCGCTTCACTGACACCGAGTCGGCGCTGGTGCGGCTGCTCGCCTCGCAGGCCGCCGCGGCGATCAGTGGCGCCCACCTGTACGAGGCCGCCCGGCAGCGGGAGCACTGGATCGAGGGAGCGGCGGCCGTCACCCGGGCGCTGCTGACCGGGGCGGGCACGACGGACGCCCTGACGACCGTCGCCGAGCGGGCCAGGGTGCTGGCCGGTGCGGCGGCCGGAGTGATCCTCCTGCCGACCTCGGGCGGCGGGATGGAGATCGTCGCCGCCTCCACCCTCGACGATCCGGCCGGCCTCGTCGGCACGGCCATCGAACCGGGCTCCCCCGTCCTCGTCCAGCTGCTGGGCGGCGAGGAGGTCTTCATCGAGGACTCCGCGACGGACGACCGGATGACCACGCACGTACGGTCCAGGTTCGGCCCCAGCATGATGCTGCCCCTGGAGAACGGGGGCAGGCTCATCGGCACCCTCGCGCTCCCCCGGCGGCGGGGAGAGGCCCCCTACACGGCGCTGGACCGGCAGCTCGCCTCGCAGTTCGCCTCCCAGGCCGCGCTGGCCCTGGTGATGGCCGACGCGCAGCACTACCGGGAACAGCTGGCGGTCTACGAGGACCGCGACCGCATCGCCCGTGATCTGCACGACCTCGTCGTACAACGGCTGTTCGCGACGGAGATGATGCTGGAGTCGACCCGCCGCAAGGACCTGGCGGGCGACACCGGGACGGCCGAGCTGCTCGGACACGCGGTCGACGAGCTGGACTCCACGATCCAGGAGGTCAGGACCGCGATCTTCGCGCTCCAGCAGCCGCCGGCCGAGGCCCCCACGACCTTCCGCGGCCGGATCCTCCGTGAGACGGGCGGCGCGGCCGCGGTGCTCGGCTTCCAGCCGTCTGTGCAGTTCACCGGCGCGGTGGACGCCCTGGTGACGGAGCCGGTGGACGGCGAACTGCTCGACGTGCTGCGCGGGGCGCTCGCCGCCGCGCACCGGCGGGCGGGGGTGTCGGCCGTCGAGGTGGAGGTGGACGCGACGGCGCGGCTGCCGGACGGGCGTGCGGCGGTGCGGCTGATGGTCGCGGACGACGGGCGTGGCGAGGGCGGCGAGAGGTCGCCGACGGTTACCTGGACGGCGCCGCTCTGAGGGCGACCCGGGTGTTGGAGTGCGCGACGCCCGCGTCCTTCTTCAGCCGGCGCAACAGCGCGTCCAGCGAGCCGGGGTCGGCTGCCGTGGCGCGTACGAGGTAGTCGTGGGGGCCTGTCACATGCACCACCTCGGTGATGCCGGGCAGGGTGAGCACCGAGCGTTCGAACTCCTCGTTCGTCGTGTCGAGACGCAGTGACACGTCGATGAAGACGACGAGGCCGGAACGGGTGTCGGCGGCCGGGTCGACGATGACCGTGAAGCCGCGGATCACCCCGTCGCGGCGCATGTGGCGTACACGGTCGCCCGCCGCGTTGGCGCTGAGGCCCACGCGTACGCCCAGATCGCGGTACGAGATCCGGGCGTCCTCCTGGAGAATGCCGAGGATCTCTCTGTCCAGCCGGTCCATACCGGTGATTGTCTCAGCCCGGGGCGGGAAACGGCGGGCGAGAGGCCGCTCCACGAGCCGTGGAGAGGCCCTCCGCCCATGGGGCGTCTGCCGTGCGAGGCCCTTACCCGGATGGCCCAGCCCGCCGTGCCACGCACTCCCCCGCGCCCTTGACTTGCGGTGTGGAGACAACCGCCAAGCAGGCCCCCGCCCCGGACCGGAGACAGTCCGCCGCCGCCTACCGGAACCTGATCGTGGCCACGATCGGATTCACGCTCACCTTCTGGGCGTGGAACCTGATCTCGCCGTTGTCCGGTGACTTCAAGGAACGGCTCGGTCTGAGCTCCTTCCAGCAGTCGCTGCTGGTGGCGGTGCCCGTGCTCGTCGGTTCGCTCGGCCGGATCCCGGCGGGCGCGCTGACCGACAAGTTCGGCGCCAGGCTGATGTTCCCGGCCGTCTCGGCCCTGACCATCGTCCCGGTGCTGCTGCTCATCCCGGCGAAGGACTCCTACGGGGCGATGCTGGCCGTCGGCTTCCTGCTCGGCCTCGGCGGCACGACGTTCGCGATCGGTATCCCCCTGGTCAACTCGTGGTTCCCGCCCGCGGAACGGGGGCTCGCGCTCGGGGTGTTCGGGATGGGCATGGGCGGCGTCGCGCTGTCCGGCTACTTCACGCCGAGGATCGCCAAGCACAGCGAGGACCTGCCGTTCTGGATCGTCGCCGGCGCGCTGCTGGTCTACTCGCTGCTCGCGGCGGTCCTCATCACCGACCACCCGGGGCGCAAGGTGCCCACGGACTCCCTGGCCCACCGGCTGGGCGAGGCGGGCCGGCTGAGGGTGACCTGGGAACTGTCCGCGCTGTACGCGATCGGCTTCGGCGGCATCGTCGCGTTCGGGGTGTACCTGCCGACGTATCTGAAGACCTGGTACGAGATGTCACCGACCGAGGCGGGCACCAAGGCGGCGGGATTCGCACTGGTCACCGTCATCTTCCGGCCGGTCGGCGGCTGGCTGTCGGACCGCGTGCACCCCGCCCTGGTCACGGCCGGGGCTCTGCTGCTGGCGGCACTGATGGCCATCGTCCAGGCCTTCGACCCCGGCCTGGATCCGCTCGGCACGATCGCGCTGCTCTGCATGGCGGCCGGCCTCGGCACCGCGAGCGGCAGCGTCTTCGCCCTGGTCTCACAGGTGACACCGCAGGCCGAGGTGGGCAGCGTGACCGGCATCGTCGGCGCGATGGGCGGGCTCGGCGGGTTCGTACCGCCGCTGGTCATGGGCGCGATCTACAGCGCGAAGGACTCGTACTCGATCGGCTTCATGCTGCTCTCCGACCTGGCGCTGGCGGGCTCCGTGTACGCCTACGGCCGGATGCGGACCATCCGGCGGGAGGGCTGACGGCCTCTTCGGGAGTGCGTGGATACGGCCTAGGCTTCGCCGGGTGACCTCTCTTCTGCCCGCGTTGCGCGGAGCGTCCGGCCGGACGGACTCCCCCGAGGCTGTCCGGTTCGGCGAACACGTCCTGACCTACGCACAGTTGGACGAGGCGTCCGCGTCACTCGCCGCCCGGATCTCCGGAGCGGGACGCGTCGCCGTCTGGGCCACGGCCACCCCGGAGACGGTGGTCGCCGTCGTCGCGGCACTCCGGGCGGGGGTGCCCGCCGTGCCGCTCAACCCGAAGACCGGCGAGCGGGAACTCGCCCACATCGTCGCCGACAGCGCGCCCTCGACGGTGCTGGCCCGGGCCGACGACGTACTGCCGCCGGCACTGGGCGGGCTGGAGCGGCTCGATGTCGACACAGCTGCCCGCTCGCGGGAAATTGACCTCCCGGAGCTCTCCGTGGAATCCCCGGCCCTGATCGTCTACACCTCCGGCACGACGGGTCCGCCCAAGGGCGCCGTCCTGCCCCGCCGGGCGATCGCGGCGACGCTGGACGCGCTGGAGGACGCGTGGGGGTGGACCGGCGAGGACGTCCTCGTCCACGCCCTGCCGCTGTTCCATGTGCACGGGCTGATCCTGGGCGTCCTCGGACCGCTGCGCCGGGGCGGCTCCGTGCGTCACCTCGGCCGGTTCACCGCGGAAGGCGTGGCGCGGGAGCTGCTCTCCGGGGGAACGATGCTGTTCGGTGTGCCCACGATGTACCACCGGCTGGCCGGCGCGCTGGAGGGTCACGCCGGGCCGGGGACCCTCGCGAAGGCCCTGGCCGGCGCCCGGCTGCTGGTATCGGGATCCGCCGCGCTGCCGGTCCACGACCAGGAACGGATCGCCGCCGCCACCGGCCGCGGGGTCATCGAGCGGTACGGGATGACGGAGACCCTGATGAACACGGGCGTACGGGCCGACGGCGCACCGCGCGCCGGGACGGTCGGGGCGCCGCTGCCGGGCGTGGAGCTCAGGCTCGTCGAGGAGGACGGCACGGTGCTCCAGGACATGGCGTCCATCGGCGAGATCCAGGTGCGCGGCCCGAACCTCTTCACCGGCTATCTGAACCGGCCGGACGCCACGGCGGCCGCCTTCACCGAGGACGGCTTCTTCCGTACGGGCGACATGGCCACGGTCGACCCCGACGGCTACGTGAGGATCGTCGGGCGCAAGGCCACCGATCTCATCAAGAGCGGCGGCTACAAGATCGGTGCGGGCGAGATCGAGAACGCCCTGCTCGACCATCCCGGCGTGCGGGAGGCGGCCGTCACCGGGGAGCCCGACGTGGACCTCGGTGAGCGGATCGTCGCCTGGGTGGTGCCGTACGACCCCGGATCGCCTCCCGGAGAGCAGGAGCTGGCGGACCATGTCGCCGGCCTGCTGGCACCGCACAAGCGCCCGCGCGTCGTCCGCTACCTCGACGTGCTGCCCCGGAACGAGCTGGGCAAGATCATGAAGAGGTCACTCGGTGTCTGACTCCGTACGCACACGCATGTCGGCGCGGGAGGCGATCGGGGCCGTCGCCGTCGCCGGGAGCTTCACGGAACACCGCGCGGCCGCCCGCCCCGTATCCCCGGACGGCCCGCTCGGCTGGAGCGGTTACGCGGAGTCCAGGGCGCGTGCCTCGGAGCGGACCGGTGAGGAGGAGTCCGTGCTGTACGGGACGGCTGTCGTCGGCGACCGGGAGTGCGTGCTGGTCTCGTTCGAATTCGGCTTCCTGGGCGGCTCGTTGGGCGCTCGCACCGGGGACCGCCTGGAGGCCGCGTACGCCCTGGCGGGTGAGCGGCGGCTGCCGCTCGTCTCACTCGTGGCCACCGGGGGCAGCCGGATGCAGGAGGGCATGATCGCGCTGATACAGCTTCAGCGGGTCGCCCGCGCGTCCACACGGCTGAGGGCCGAGGGGCTGGCGCAGATCGCGGTGCTGCGGGATCCGACGACCGGGGGCGGCTGGGCCACCGTGGGGGCCGGCTCCGACGTGGTGCTGGCGCTGCCCGGGGCGCAGATCGGGTTCGCGGGTTCCCGGGTGCGGCCCGCCGGCGCGGATCCGTACGCGTACACCGCCGAGGGTCAGCTCGCGGCGGGCCAGGTCGACGCGGTCGTCACGCCCGGGGAGCTGCCCGGGACGCTGGGCCGCTGGCTGGCCGTGCTGACCGTCACCGGGCCGGTGCGGGCCGCTCCGGTGCCGGGCGCGCTGTCGTCCGCGGGACTTCCGGAGACCGGCTGGGAGGCGGTGGAGCAGGCACGGGCGGCGGCGCGGCCACGGGCCGAGGCCTATCTGGACGCGTATTTCGAGGACCGGCTGCCGTTGAGCGGCGACCGGTGCGGCGGCAGGGACCCGGGGCTGCTCTGCGGGGTGGGCCTGCACGCAGGGCGGCCCGTCGCGTACGCCGCCCAGTGCGGCACCGCGACCCGCCCTGCGGGCTACCGCACGGCGGCCCGGCTGATCCGGCTCGCGGACCGGCTCGGCCTCCCCGTGCTGACCCTGGTCGACACCCCTGGCGCCGCCAACGACGCGGAGGCGGAACGGGCGGGTGCGGGCGCCGCCATCGCCGACGCCTTCGCGGCGGTCGCCGGCGCCCGGGTCCCCGTGACGACGCTGGTGATCGGCGAGGGCGGATCCGGCGGCGCGCTGGCCCTGGCGGCCCCGGACAACACCCATGTCACGGCGGACAGTTACTTCTCGGTGATCGCACCCGAACTGGCGGCGGCCATCCTGAAGCGCGGCCCGGAGGAGGTGAGGTCCACCGCCGACCAGCTCCGGCTTCGCCCCCAGGACCTGGTGGAGCTCGGGGTCGCCCGCTCGGTGGTCGGCGCCCCCGGGCCCGAGCACTGAGACGCGTTCGGCGCGCCGCTCGGGCGGGGCTTGGTTAGCGTGACGGGAGGACCATCCGTCGAGCGAAGAAAGGTCCGAGTCATGGCCGCAGAATCCGAGGGCACTCCCTGCTGGGCCGACGGCACGTTCGGCGACCTGGAAGGGGCGAAGCGCTTCTACGGTGAGCTCCTGGGGTGGACGTACGGCGACTCGATGCCGGAGTACGGCAACTACACCCAGGCCTACGTGGACGGCAAGGCGGTCGCCGCGCTGTCGCCGCCCATGCCCGGCCAGGAGGTGCCGCCCGCCTGGTGCCTGTACATGGCGTCGCCGGACGCCACCGCCACCGCCGCGAAGATCCGCGAGCACGGGGGCGAGGTGCTGGTCGAGCCGATGCGGGTCGGCGACTTCGGGACGATGGTGCTGGCCGCCGACCCCGGCGGGGCGGCCTTCGGGGTGTGGCAGGCGGACAGCCATGAGGGGTTCGAGGCGCGGGCGGTGCCCGGCGCCTACGCCTGGGCGGAGATCTTCACCCGGGAGCCGGCGAAGGCGGACGCCTTCTTCCCTGCCGTCTTCGGGTACGGCGTGAAACACCTGGACGACGCCTCGATCGACTTCTCGCTCTACGACCTGGGTGCCGACCCGGTACTCGGCCGGATGAAGATGGGAGAGGAGTTCCCGTCCCAGGTGCCGGCCCATCTGAACGTGTACTTCACCGTCGCCGACTGCGACGCGGCGGTGGAGAAGGCGAAGTCGCTGGGGGCGGAGCTCCGGTTCGGCCCGATGACCATCCCGTTCGGCCGGTTCGCGTCCCTGACGGACCCGCAGGGCGCGGTTTTCTCGGTGTTCGACCCCACGACGACGGGCGGCGGGATGCCGGACGTCTCCTGACCGGCCCCGGCCCCCGGCCCCTACGGCTGCGGATCGCGTGCGTCGTACCGGGCGAAGCCGCGCCAGCGCAGCCCCAGCAGGCACACCACCAGCACGCATGCGATGCCGCCGCCGGTCACCGCCACGGCCGGCGATGTCAGATCGGCGACGGAACCGGCCACGAGATCGCCGAGCCGGGGGCCGCCCGCGACGACGACGATGAACACGCCCTGAAGCCGGCCCCGCATGTCGTCCGGCACCGCCGCCTGGAGCATGGTGTTGCGGAAGACCATGGATATGGAGTCGGCGCACCCGGCGAGCGCGAGAAGGACCAGCCCGGGCCAGAGCTGCCGGGTGAGCCCGAACACGGCGATGGCTCCGCCCCAGCAGGCGACGGCGATCAGCACCGCGAGCCCGTGCCGGCGGATGCGCCCCAGCCACCCGGAGAAGATGCTGCCGAGCAGTGCGCCCAGCGCCGGGGCCGCGACCAGCAGTCCGGTGGTCTTCGCGTCGCCACCGAACCAGACCACGGCGACCACCGGGAAGAGGGCGCGGGGGTGGGCGAGCACCATGGCGCTCAGGTCGCTGAAGAAGGTCATCCGAAGGTTGGGCCGGGTGCCGAGGAAACGCAGACCGTCCATGACGGACGCCCGCTTGGCGCCCTTCTCCCCCTCCGCCCGGTCGGGCAGCATCGAGGGCAGCCGCCACATCGCGTAGAGCGAGGCGGTGAAGGTGACGGCGTCGACGGTGTACGCCGCCCGGTAGCCCCACCAGCCGACGATGAGGCCGCCGAGCATCGGGCCGGCCAGGCCGCCGGTGGTGGATGTCATGGCGTTGAGCGCGTTGGCGGCGGGCAGCTGTCCGGCCGGGAGCAGCCGGGCGATCATCGAGCTCCGGGCCGGGGAGTTGAGCGCGAAGCAGACGGCCTGGAGGGCGACGACCGCGTAGAGCAGACCTATGTGCTCGACACCGGCGAAGGTCACCACTGCCAGCACGAGGGAGAGCAGGAACGACCCGGTCGCGCTGAAGAGCCCCAGCTTGCGCCGGTCGACGGTGTCGGCGACGGCCCCGCTGTACAGCCCGAGGAGCACCAGCGGAACGAGTGAACAGAGGCCGATCAGCCCGACGGAGAACGCGGACCCGGTGATGTCGTAGACCTGGAGGGAGACGGCCAGCGCCGTCATGCCCTGCCCGATCCAGGAAACGGTGTTCCCGAACCAGAGCCGCCTGTAGTCGGGGGACGAACGCAGGGGCGTCAGGTCGGCGAGTATGCGGGTGCGGGATACACCTTGTTCGGCTGTTTCGGTCACAGGGGATGGTAACGAGCCCTCGCGGCGGATGCTTCGGCCCGGTCCCGTCCGGGCCCGGCACCCGGGCAGCCGAAGTGGCAACGATGGGTTGACGGAACAGCGTGGCAACGGCAAAGATCGTCGAGCTCGAAATTGACAACGTTGTCTACGAGAGGATCGCGATGAGAGCGTTGCAGCGCGTGTTCACCACCTTGTTGGTCACCGCCACCGTGGCCGCGGCTTCCGTCACCTCCGGCGTCGCCTACGCCAAGGAGCAGGGACCGAAGTTCGCCGATGACCCCACCACTCTTGTCGACACATCGATAGGCAACAACGGGGACGGGACGACCTTCCCGGGCGCCACCGCCCCGTTCGGCATGGTGCAGCTGAGCCCCGACACACAGCTGAACAAGTACGCCTCCTACGACTACGCGCAGGACACCATCCTCGGCTTCAGCCACACCCACCTCTCGGGTGTCGGCTGTCAGACGATGGGCAACTTCCGGTTCATGCCGACCACCGGTGCGGTCACGTCGTCCGACCCGGCCCAGTACGGCGCGAAGTTCAGCCATGACAACGAGACCCGCGCGCCGGGCTACTACGGCGTGAAGTTTGACAACGACATCCAGGCCGAACTCAGTGCGACCGAG
This sequence comes from Streptomyces sp. NPDC102441, assembly GCF_044765585.1. Lineage (NCBI taxonomy): Bacteria > Bacillati > Actinomycetota > Actinomycetes > Kitasatosporales > Streptomycetaceae > Streptomyces > Streptomyces sp. NPDC102441. The sequence continues at coordinate 512,457 of NZ_JBIWKH010000002.1, read as the reverse complement.
CGCACCGGCCAGCACCGCTACACCTTCCCCGCCGGGGCGACATCGCAGAACGTCCTCATCGAGAGCGGCCAGAGCAACGGCAGCACCTATGCCGGCGACATCAAGGTGGTCGGTGACGACACCGTGGAGGGCTGGCTCCAGGGAGGCAACTTCTGCGGTGAGACCGGCAAGGAGCGTTACCGGATCTACTTCAGCGCCAAGTTCGACCGTACGTTCTCGAAGTTCGGCACCTGGTCCGACGACACCCTCACCCCGAACCGGCGCGAGGCGACACGCGGCACCGAGCGCGCCGGCGCCTGGTTGTCGTTCGACCCGTCCGATGGCGACCAGGTCGGTGCCTCGGTGGGCCTCTCCTACACCTCGGCCGACGGCGCGCGCCTCAACCGCAGGACCGAGCAGCCGCGCTCGTTCGACAAGGCGCGCACCGGCGCGCACGACGCCTGGCAGGACGAGCTGAACCGCATGCGCGTGGCCGGTGGCAGCACCGCCGACCAGCGCACCTACTACAGCGCGCTCTACCGCTCGCTGCTGCACCCGTCGATCGGGTCCGACGTCGACAACCGTTACCGCGGCTTCGACGACAAGGTGCACCGCGCGGATTCCACGTACTACCAGATGTTCTCGCTCTGGGACACCTACCGCTCGCAGAACCAGCTGGTGGCCCTGCTCAACCCGGACAAGGCCGCGGACATGGCCAAGTCCGTGCTGCGCGTCTACAAGGACGGCGGCTGGCTGCCGCGCTGGGGCCTCGGCAACGGCGAGACCAACGTGATGAGCGGCGATCCCGTCACCCCGTGGGTCGTCGACATCTACAACCGGGGCCTGCTCGACGACCGCACCTCGCGACAGCTCTTCGAAGCACTCTGGAAGAACGTCAACGAAGTCCCCTCGGACCAGTCGGCCTTCCGCGGCCGTGACGGCAACCCGACGTACGTGAAGAACGGCTGGGTCGGCTACCAGGACCTGCCCGGTTACACGTACGGCGACAGCCGCCAGGCGGGCTCGGCCACGCTCGAGTATTCGCTCGCCGACTGCGCGCTGTCCACGATGGCCGACGGCCTCGGCTACAAGGACAAGGCCGCGGCGCTCGCCCCGCGATGCGACAACTTCACCAAGCTCTGGGACGACGACGTCACGTCGCAGGGCTTCTCGGGGTTCCCTGTCACGAGGAACGCGGACGGCACCGTGGCCGGCGACCCCGACCCCACCCAGTCCGGCGCGTTCCACGAGGGCACCGCATGGCAGTACCAGTGGCTCGCCCAGCAGGACCCCCAGACCCTCTTCGGCCTGATGGGCGGTCAGGAGAAGGCTGAGCAGCGGCTGGACACATTCTTCGACATGCCGACCGTGCTCTCCGATCCGGCGAAGGCCGCTTCGGAGTCGTGGGTGACCGGCGCGTACGACTACCACAACAACTTCGCCTTCAATCCCAACAACGAGCCCGACTTCCACGCGCCGTGGATGTACGCGTGGACCGGCGCACCGTGGAAGACCTCGGCGGTGCTGCGCGCGATGCGGACGCTCTTCACCGACAACGCCTACGGCATGCCCGGCAACGACGACCTCGGCTCCACCTCGTCGCTGCTCGTCTTCGCCATGGCCGGCGTCTTCGAGGCCCAGCCGGGTTCCGCCAACTACATCGTCAGCGCCCCGATGTTCGAGAAGGTCGAGATCCGGCCCGAGCACGGACGCAAGATCAGCATCGAGGCACCGGGCGCGAGCGCGTCGAAGCTCCAGTACGTGTCCTCCGTGGGCACGGACAAGGGCAAGCTGCGCCGCAGCTGGGTCTCTCACGAGGACCTGCTCCGCTCCGGCACGATCAAGGTCAAGCTCTCCGGCAAGCCGACGAACTGGGGCGTCGACGCCGCCCCGCCGGCCCTGGCCCCCCAGGGCTGAGGCCTCGGGGTGCGGCCCCTCCCGCGAGGGGGGCCGCACCCCTACCGATGCGGCGACCGCGCGAGTTCGCGCCGGGCGCCCACTCGCAGCCGTGCGGGAGTTCTTCGGGGTCACGCTGGAACGCATCGCAGACCCCGGCCTGCCCGCCGGATGCCTGGTGGCCCAGTCCGTCATGGCAACGCCCGTGCCGAGTGCGGGCGTTGCCGCGCGCACAGGAGGCGGTCGGTTTCCAGCGCACCCGACTGCGGGCCGCGATGGAGGCCGGTGGGCTGTAGCACCGGGCGGGCGGACGCCCCCGGAGTCGGTTTTTCGCCACCCGGCGCGAAGGTGGCGCAATCACGCGTTGCCGCCCCGTGCCGCGACGCGCAGCCTGGTGCGGGAGCGCTCCCATGCCGCTGAGACCGCGGCCTGGCCGCGCTCGCCCTCCATGGAGCCTCCCCATGGAACCGCCACCGCGTGCAAGCACCATCCATGTGCGAAGACCACCGCTGCGCAAGCGTCCCCTTGTCTGGAGCCGATCTATGTCAAGACGCCGCTGGGCCGGACCCCTCCTGCTGGCCCTCCTGTTGACCGCCCCCCTCTCGTTCCCCGCCACGGCGGATACCGCCGACACCGTGCCGCCCCGGACGGAAGCGGCCCAGGCCGCCTCGGCCGTGCCCCTGCCGTCGCTCAGCGCGACCACCACCCAGGTCGCGTCCGGGCTGAAGCGGCCCACCGCGCTCGTCGCCCCCGACGACGGCACGGACCGGCTGTTCATCACGGAGAAGTCCGGCACGGTCCGCGTCTACGACCCGGACACCGGTCTGGAGGCGACCCCGGTCATCGACATCACGTCGGCCGTGGACGAGTCGGGCAACGAGCGCGGACTGCTCGGCATCGCCCTGCCGCCCGACTTCGCCGAGAGCCAGGACCTGTACCTGGCGTACACGGCACCGCCCGACGGCGCGGTAACCCTCGCCCGCTACCGGCTCGACGAGTCCCGCCTGGAGGTCCTGCTCTCGCAGCCGCACTCCGAGAACAGCAACCACAACGGCGGCCAGCTCGCGTTCGGCCCGGACGGCAATCTGTACTGGAGCATCGGTGACGGCGGCGGCTCCGCGGACCCCCTGCGCTCCGCACAGCATCTGGACACCCTGCTGGGCAAGATCATGCGCATCGACGTGAGCCGGGCCTGCGGCGCCCTCGCCTACTGCGTTCCCGCCGACAACCCCTTCGTGGGCACCTCCGGCGCCCGCGAGGAGATCTGGCTGTACGGGCTGCGCAACCCGTGGCGGTTCTCCTTCGACAGCGCCGACGGCTCGATGTGGATCGGTGACGTCGGCCAGGGCCGGTGGGAGGAGGTCGACCACCTCTCCCCCGGTCAGGGCGGACTGAACCTCGGCTGGTCGTGCTACGAGGGCCTGGAGAAGTTCGACGGCGGCGACTGTGTGTCCGGCGAGACGTACACCGAGCCGGTCTTCACGTACTCGCCGTACACCGGCGGCTGTTCGGTGATCGGCGGCCGCGTCTACCGGGGCCAGGAGTACGCCGGCCTGGTCGGCGGCACGTACATCGCCACGGACTACTGCTCGTCCACGGTCTGGGCGCTGCGACCCGACGGCAGCGGCGGCTACGAGCAGGCCGAGATCGGGGAGATGCCCACCCAGGTGACATCGATCGGCGCGACCGTCGACGGGGAGCTCTACGTGGTCAACGACCTGCCCGGCGGCCTGCACCGGGTGTCGTTCGCGCAGGAGGAACCCACCTGCCGTGTGGACCGCACCGTGACGACCTGGGGCACGGGCACGACGGTCGGCCTCACCGTCACCAACACGGGCAGCACCCCCGTGGACGGCTGGACGCTCGAATTCCCGCTGGCCCTCGGACAGACCGTCGTCTCCGACTGGAACACGGATCTGACCCAGGGAAGCAACACGATCAAGGCGGTCAACTCCCCGCACAACGCCACGATCGCTCCCGGCGCGAGCATCACTCTCGGCTATCTCATCGAACACACGGGAGACGCGTCGTCACCGCCGCGGTTCATGCTCAACGGGGACGCCTGCGCGGTCGGCCACTGAGCCGCCCGGTCACCGTCGCCTCCCGGAGGCGGCGGTGACCCGTCCTGGCGGAGACCGTCTCCTCGATCAGGCCGGCGCCGGCCCCTCGACCGCACCGGCGTCTCCCGGCGGCGCCGTCATCACGTCGTCCTCGGCGAGCGTCAGGCTGGGCCAGGGCCCGTCGAGGGTGGCGTCGTCCAGGGCGATGCCGAGGTGGTCGAGTACGAGCGCCACCACGGGCGCCGTCCCGGCGTCCTCGTCCTCGTGCGCGGCCAGCACCGCTTCCACCCGGTCCCACCAGGGCGCGGTCTGTTCGGGCCGGGTGTACTCCATGCCGGGCTCGAAGTGCTCGGCACACTCACCGTCGCGCCAGTACTGGAAGATGCTCATGCCGTCGGTGGTCGCCACGCTGTACGTCTCGGTGTCACGGGAGAGCTCTGCGAGCGATTCCTCCCAGGTACCGATGGAGCCGTCCTCCTCGACGCAGAAGGTCCATTCACCGAGCCTGCCGGCCCGCAGCAGCGAGACCGTCCCGTCGGCGGCGTCGCCCGGGAGAAGGTCCGAGGCCGCGTCCCCGTCGAGCAGGCGCGCCCGGCCCGGATCGGCCCCGTACCGGGTGAACACCTCCTCGGGGCTCAGGCCGCGGGTGAAGGTGACACACATCCAGGCCGTCGCCCAGCGGAGCGAACGCACATCCGCGCCTGCTTCCATATCCTGCCTCCGTCGTTCATGTCGGGTACCGGTCTGCCGGGCCCCGGCCGTGCGTGTGCGGCGCGGACGGGGCCCCGGCTCATGTTGCCTGGTTCCAGCCGGTGAACCCGGTCCCGGGTGATCCGCCCGGGCGGATCATCATCAGGCGGTGAACTCGATGCGGAAGCGGTCGCCGTCCACGAGGCGCTGGTACTTGCGCAGGGAGCCGAGGACTCCGCCCGCCGAGTAGTTGGGGCGCCCGGCCACGTGAAGCCGTACGCAGGTCTCCGTCCCCGTGGTCGGCCGGTTGGGCCAGGTCGCCGGGGCGGACCACACCCCGTTCACGACCTGCGGGGTCAGCTCGGCGCACAGGTTGCCGTCCTGGCCGCCCTCCTTCGTGCTGGCGGGCGGGAACTCGTCGCAGGTGTCCTTGTTCTTCTGCGTCGGGTAGAGGTTGGTGAAGGGTGTGCAGGTCGCGGCACGGTTGGTCTTCGCCGTGCTCTGGTTCGCCGCGGTCAGGACGTCGGTGCCCCGGCGCCGCATGATGTCCTCGTAGATCGGTACGACGATCGCGTACTTCGGGTGGGACCGTGAGTAGCTCAGCACCGGGAGGTCGTTGGTCGGTATGACACAGCCACGCAGCTTGGGCTGCTCCGCGTCGCAGCGGATCTCGCCGCCCGTGGGACTCGACCAGGAGGCGTTGGGGTCGAGCGGGGTGGAACCGGGCATCAGCACGTACATCTTGTAGCTCGTCCGGAACGAGGACCGGGTGGTGTTCGCTGCGAATGCGTCACCGCTGTACTTGGTCTTTCCGGTCTTCTCCTGGCCCGGCGTCAGGTTGGGTGTACCGAGCCACGGCTGCTTCGTCGTCGTCTTGCAGCCGGCGTCGCAGCTCACCTCCATCTTCACCCCGAGGCTCTTCACCTCACCGGTCACCCGGACCAGCTTGGCGGTGATCGACTCGTTGAGGTCCAGTGACTTGTAGGAGGTGGCGAGCGTGGAGTCGACCCGGATGAGGCCCGTGCCGACGGGCTTGGCGTACTGGTCGTAGAGCGTGTACGTGATCTCGGCGCCGTTCAGGCACAGGCCGCCGGTGCGGCTCCAGCTCCACATGCCCGGGTTGGTCACCACGCACGCGGGGGCGGGCGGCTCGATGTCGGGGGCATCCGGCTCGAACTCCGGGTCGGTGTCGGGAACATCCGCGTCGTCGTCGCCGGTGCCAGGGTCGTCGGCCGCCGGGACGAGGGCCTTCGTACGGGCCGCCTTGCCGGACGCGCCGTCGACGCTCACACAGGCGGTGACCGCGCTGCGCAGCTTCGCGCGGGCTCCGGCCGGGAGCGGGGAGCACGAGTCCTCGACAGCGAACGCGGTGCCTTGCAAGGTCGCGGCCGGAGCGGCGGGGTCCACCGGAGCGGTGTCCGTGGGGGCAGTTCCGGTCGCGGTGCCGGCGAGGGGCGTACCGGCCGGTGCGGCGTGACCGCCGGAGGCGACCGCGGTGCCGGTCGCGGTCAGGGTCATGGTGAGTGCGAGGGCGGCGAGGACGGGCAGCGCCCGTCCGGTGACTGGTGAGGGCATGTCTTCTCCCGGGTCTGAGTGGAAGAGGGGTGCGCAGCCGGGCCGCCCGGTCACCCGGGCACGAGGGCCTCGGTGACCGGGCGGCGGCTTCCGTGCCTAGAAGAAGCTCTTGACGAGCGAGGAGACCCCGTCGCCCACCTTCGAGATCCCGCTGGCCACGGGCGCGGCGATCTCGGGCACGACCCGCGAGACGCCCGCGCCGATGGCCGCGACGCTCAGGACCGTCTTGCCTGCCGACAGGGCGAACTTCCCGCTGGTGAAGCCGTATTCGATCCCGTTGCAGAGACTGCTGAGGGCCGAGGTGGCCACCGAGACGCCGATGAGCACCCCTGCGATCGCCCCGAGCACGGGCGCGGCGGGCGGGAAGAACGCCGAGGCGATGAGGAGGCCCCCGGCGACGAGGCCGGTGGCCATGCTGGTCACCTCGAAGGCGTCCGCCCACCAGCCCGCATCCGAGTACCACGGGTCGTCCCCGCCGTCGCCGGTGCCGTGCGGGTTGACCTTGTCGTTGTGCTCGTTGTCGGCGGGGTTGTGGTTGTTTTCGCGGTCCTTCTCCGCCTCCTTGGCGGCGTCCTCGGCCGCCTTCGCGATCTCGGCCTGTCGCTTGTCCGAGGCGATCTTCCGGGCCTGGGACGCGGCGTTGGCGGCCGTCTGGGCGTCCTGGCCCGCCTCCAGCGAGGACTGACGCGCCGAGGCCGCGGAGGCGCGGGCCTGGGAGGAGGACCGGAGGGCGCTGCGGGCGGCGTCCACGGCCTTGTTGGCGGAGTAGTTGGCCGAGCGCGAGGCGCTGCGCGCGGTCGCGGCGGCTGCGGAGGCCGAGGCGGCCGAGGCCGCGGCGTCCGCGGCGGACTTGTCGGCGGCATCGGCGTTGCTCTGCGCATCCGCCGCGTAGCCATCCGCCTTGTTCTTTGCCTCGACGGCCTTCCTGCCCCAGTCTTCGGCCTCGTTGGCCGCGTTGTTGGCCAGAGCGGCGGCCTGGGACGCCTTCGCCGCGTCCTGCTGGGCGTGCTGGGCGACCTTCCCGGCGGCGGCGATCGCGGCCCGCATCGCGGCGGAGTGGCTGAGCGAGTCGAAGTCGAGTTGCGCGGCGCGGTACTGCACCGCCTCCACGAAGCGGCGCCGCATCCACGCCGGCCCGGCCATCGCCACGGCGCCGTACGCCTTGGAGTAGTCACCGCCCTGGGCGACGACGGTCATCGTGGTGACGGCGTCGTCCTCCTTGATCGCCTCCGCCAGGTCGTGGTCGAAGAACTTCTGGAGGGCTTCGGGCGTACCGGTGTTGAGCGCGTCGTTGGCCGCCTTGGTGACGGCCTTGCCCGGCTTGCTCGACAGGATGCGCAGGATGCGGACCCGGTTCTCCTCCGAGCCTGACCGGATCATGCCCGAGGTGACGAAGTCCCCGATGGCGGCGGCGCTGCCGTCCGCGAGTGCGGCGGCGGCCGCCGCGGCGACGGCAGGGTCGGAGGTCTGGGCGATGTAGAGAACCGTTTCCCGGTCGTCCTGGCCCTGGGCGAGGAACCGGTCGAGGTCGACCCAGTTCAGTACGTCCATGTCCTCGCCGGCGAGGGCGAACTGCGCCGCCTCGCGGGACCAGTTCCCGCTCGCGCCGAGGAAGTTGACGGAGGCCTTGCGCCCGAGGGTCGTCGCGAGTCCGTAGTCCTCGGCGTTGATGGCCTCGGCGGCCTTGTCGAGCAGGTCCTGTGTCTCCTGCGTGAACCGCTGCTGCTGAAGGCGCTTGCCGGTGTACTCCGACTGCATCTCCGCCTCGGCCGCGGCGAGGGCCCGCGCCTCCTCGATGCCCTGGTCGCGGTTCTGGATGAGGCTGTCGAGTTCCGCCTCGCGCGCCGCCTTCTCGACCTCGACGGCCTCGGCGACGGTCTTGGTGGCGGTGTCGGCGGCCTTCACGGCCTCGGCCGCGTACGCCTTCGACTTGTTGGCGTAGTCACGGGCCTGGCCCGCGTACTTCACGGCCTCCTCGGCCGCGTCGGCCGCCTTGTCCGCGTGTACGGCGGCCGAGTTCGCGGCGTCGCGGGCGGCGCGTGCGGCGGTGGCGGCCCGGTTGGCGAGGGCCTGCGCCGTGGAGGCGGCGTTCGTCGCCTGGCCGGCGGCGGTCGAGGCGATGGCCGCCTGCCGCTTAGCCTCGGCCGCCTGGCTCTGCGCGACCCCGGCGGATGCCGCGGCCTGGGCCGAGGCGGTCGCCGCGGCGGCGGCGTTACGGGCGGCGGACGCGGCCGAGGCACCGGCGGCGGAGGCCTGCGCCGAGGCGGTCGCCGCGCTGTCGGCGGCCTTGGCGGCGGAGCGCGCCTTGGCGGCGGCGTTGCGCGCGGCGACAGCCGCGTCCTTGGCGGCGGCGGTCTTCGTCGCGTCCTTGGAGGCGGCGATGGCGGCGTTGTAGGCACGGGAGGCGGCGCCACCCGCGGAGGCGGCGGCCTGGGAGGCGGCGGTCGCCGCATAGGACGCGCGGCGCGAGGCGGTGATCGCGATCCCGGAGGCGCGGATCGCGGAACGCGCCGCGTCGGCGGCGCCCTTCGCTGCGCCGGCCGCCTTGCGCGCGGCGGCGGCGGACCTGCGGACGTCGTTCTTGGCCTTGTCGGCCTCGGCCGCCGCCTTCTGGGCCGCTTCCTTGGCCTTGTCGGCGGCCGTCTGGGCGCGGGCGGAGGCTTCGACGGCGGCGTCGGTCTTCTGCTGGGCGATCTTGCCCTCGCGTTCGACGACGGCGACCAGCGCCTCGATGGTGGCGCTCTCCTGGTCGCGGGCGCGGGCGATGTGCTGCCCGGTGTCCAGGTACCACTGGATGTCGTCGGCGGTTCCGCTGAGGGCCCGGTTGGCGTACTTCTTCTCTTCGGGTCCGGCGTGGAGCAGGCTGCTGACGATCTCGACCCGCATGTCCTCCAGCCGCGCGGTGTACTGGCCGGAGAGCAGGAAGTTCTCCAGCGGCTCGTCCCCGCTGCCGTCGAGGGCCGCGGAGCCCTCTCGCTTCACGGCCTGTCCGCCGGCCGCCAGGACGGTCAGCGTGGCGACGCGCAGGTCGTCGGAGACGACCGGGGCGAAGCCCTCCTCCACGAATTCCGATATCGCCGAGTCCCCGCCGGAGAGCGCCTCGCTCGCGGCGGCGCGGATGCCCCGCCCGCCGTTGGCGAGATAGCTCAGCACCGCCACGCGGTTGTCCTCCGCCAAGGTGACGGGCAACTCCGTGGTGAGGAAGGTGGTGATGTCGGCGTCGGTCCCGCTCAGCGCGTACTCCGCCGCTGCCCGTACGGCCTTGCCGCCCAGCACCCAGGCCCGTACGGCCTTGGCCCGGTCGGTGTCGGGCAGGCCCAGGGAGTCGGGGGCCTCGTCGTCCCCGTCGGCGGCCCTGGCCAGGGGTGCCAGCATCACGTGCGGCAGGGTTGTCACGGCTGTCGCGGCCGCGAGCGCCCCCACGAATCTGCGTCGGCTCCAGAACGTCGTCTGCATGTCCTCTTCCACCCGTCGGCCCGGCCGGTGACCGGGCTGTCCGCCGGAGGGGGAGATGTGTCACGTCCTGCGACGCAGGCACGGACCGCGCCGACCACACCCGCTTCGCACTTCCCCCGCCGCACAACGCCCCACAGCAGATCAGAAGTTGACCGCAATGGCCAGGATTTGTGAAGTAATTGCCAAGGGATGAAAAGAACTTGATAAGCGCAAGGAAGGAGGCTAAGAGACCCCTTCGCGGCCGTCATGGAACAGCTCCCAGCGCCTCGCGCGACGCCCCGGCGTGCGCCCGAACCGTTTCGCCGCGCAACCGCAAGGTCGCCCATGACCTGCACCGGCAGCACGGGAGGCGCAGCACCGGGCGTACCCGGCGAACACCCCACACGTGCTGGCACCACCAACTCGCCCTGAACCAGGAGAGATGGACGAAGGAAGCCCTACAGCCCCGACGATTGAAGATGATATGAATATTCGGCCCGGCATGTGAAGATGCTCGTCGGGTGGACGCTACGTACTGGGGGGTGCGGTCTCGATCTCTGTCGAGCGGTGCACAACCGCTCTCTCGTACGCGACGTCTCATCGGTCCGGCTACGAGAGGCTGACGAAACCGTGAGAACCCGTTCGTTCATTTCCTTCGCCCTGGCAGCGAGCGCCGTCACCGGGATCTTCCTGGCGGCTGCTCCACTCGCCGGAGCCGAGCCCGGAGCCCCGGTCGCCGCGGCCGACGAGCTGCCGCCGGTGGCCGTGGAGGACTTCGCCTATCCGGGCGCGGACGACATCTTCGCCGAGCGGGGCATCCGCCTGAAGAGCGGCGACGGGCACATCCTGCTCGCCGACTGCGCACCTGGCACCGGGCAGGTCGAGGTCTGGGCCCGCGGCATGGGCACGTTCTGTTTCGAGACCACCGGCAACAGCGGCTTCCTGTCGCTCGAACTTCCGCGGGTCTACGCGGTGGTGGGCAACGACTACAGCCTTCAGGTCGACATGGAGGCCGAGGGCGAGGCGTCGTCCTTCGACGTCGCCAGGAACAGCTGGACGCCTGTCGGCGAGACCGCGGATCCCGAGGCCCGCGACCACACGCTCCTGGAGATCCACTCCACGAAGTAGCCCCGCTCGGGACACCGCCGTCAAGTGGCACCCACGGGTGCCGCTGCGCGCCTTCCACAGGGCTCCGCGGAAGGCTCCTCCGACAGAAAGCAAGATGACACGTGTTTGGTAGACACTCCCGCGCGAGACGCGGCATGACGTTGTTCGCCCTCACCGCCGCCATGGGCGGCACCACCCTCGCGGTACCCGCACAGGCAGTGGTCGGCACCCCTGCCGCCGCGAACAGCTATTCCTTCACCGCGCAACTCGACATAGGCGACGGACGGCGCGCCTGTACCGGCGCCCTGGTCGATCCCCAGTGGATCGTGACCGCCGCCTCCTGTTTCGCCGCCGACCCGCAGGCGCCCACCGACGTCGTCGCCGGGAAGCCCGCCCTGAAGACCGTCGCCACGGTCGGCCGCACCGACCTGACCGCCACCACCGGCGGCCATGTCAGCGAGATCGTGCAGATCGTCCCGCGCGCGGGACGCGACATGGTGATGGCCCGGCTCGCCACCCCCGCCACCGGAGTCGCCCCTGTCGAGCTGGCGACGACACCGCCCGCCGCCGGTGACACGCTGAAGGTCACGGGCTACGGCCGGACCAGGGACGAGTGGGTACCGGACAAGCTCCACGAGGCGGACTTCACGGTGGGCTCCGTCACCGGAGACGCACTGAACATCACCGGCGAGACGGCCGACGACGCGATCTGCATGGGCGACACCGGCGGCCCCGTCCTCCGGGACACCGGCAGCGGCTCGTACGAGCTGGTCGGCGTCAGCAGCCGGTCCTGGCAGGGCGGCTGCTTCGGCACCGAGGAGACCCGCAACGGAGCAGTCGCCTCCCGCGCGGACGGCACGGCCCTCGGCGCCGCACTGCGACCGGGGCAGCGGCTGCTGTCCGGTGACTCGCTGATCTCCAACTCCGCCAAGGCCACGCTCCAGGCGGACGGCAACTTCGTCATCACCTCCAACGCCGGAAAGACCTTGTGGTCCACCGGCACCGGCGGCAACGCCGGCGCCACCGTGAGCCTGGACACAACCGGCAACCTCGTCGTACTCAAGGCCGACGGCACCACCAAGCTGTGGGAGTCCAAGACCTCGGCCCCCGGCGGCTCCGCCGTCCTGACCGACCGCGGCAACTTCGTCGTCCGCACGGACAAGAAGGAGTCCCGCTGGTCCAGCGGGACCGTCATCCGCAACGACTACAACAACGACGGCCGCAGCGACATCGCCGACTGGTACGACTACGCCGACGGCCACGACGCCATGCACCGTTTCATCGCGGGCCCCGACGGCACCTTCCTGCCGCCGGTCACCAGCTGGACCCGGGCGGCCGGCGGCTACACCGCCGACAAGATGAAGTTCCTCACCGGCGACTACAACGGTGACGGCACCGGCGACGTGGCGGCCTTCTACGGCTACACCGACGGCTCGATGGCCCTGCTCACCTGGCTCGGCAAGGGCGACGGCAACTTCGCCGAACCCCTCACCTCCTGGAAGGTGGCGCCCGGCAACTGGACCGCCGCCAACGTGAACCCGCAGAGCGGCGACTTCAACGGTGACGGCCGCGACGACATCTCCGTCTGGTACGACTACTCCGACGGCAGCGACAAGGTGTACACCTTCCTGTCCAGGACCGACGGCGGCTTCGCCAACCCGGTCGCGTCCTTCAGCAGGCCGAAGGACAACTGGTGGGTCGAGAACATGAAGTTCGGCACCGGTGACTACAACGCCGACGGCCGCGACGACCTCGCCGTCCTCTACACCTACAGCGACAAGTCCGCGCGCCTGTTCACCTTCCTCGCCAAGCCCGACGGCGGCTTCGCCGACCCGGTCGCCGGCTGGGAGTCCCCGGTCTGGGGCGACGGCGCCCGCTCCACCGTCAACTCCGGTGACTTCAACGGTGACGGCCGCGACGACGTCTCCGTCTGGTACGACTACGCCGACGGCTCCGACGGTGTCTCCACCTTCCTCTCCGGGACCGACGGCACCTTCAAGACCCGCACCATCACCGCCACCATCCCGGCGGGCAACCTGTGGCGCGAGCACATGAAGGTCGTCGCAGGCGACTACAACGGTGACGGTCGTGACGATCTCGGCTTCATGTACGGCTACGACGCCGGCACGATCCGCATGTTCACCATGACGTCGAAGGCCGACGGCACGTTCAACGGCCACACGGGCAGCTGGGCTTCCACCGGCTCCGCCTGGACCTTCGACCGGGTTCACCTGGTGGAGCGCTACACCCAGCAGTAACCACTCCGCCGCACGCGCGGCCGGGGATCCCCGGCCGCGCGCTTCTCCCTGGCCGGCCGTCAGGAAACGCTCAGGACGCCGGGTGGGACAGCTCGATGTCGAGGTCTTCGGCGCCGGAGCCCGTCACACGCAGCGCGGTGGCGACGGCCGGGTAACCGCTGGCGACCACGGAGTACTCACCGGCGTCCAGGTCGGCGAAGGCGTACACGCCGTCCGCGCTGGTGGTGGCCGTCGCGGCGACGTTGCCCGCCGCGTCGAGGAGCGTGACGCGGGCGTCCAGCAGCGGGCGCCGGTCGGTTCCCGCACGCACCGCGCCCTGGAGCAGGGCGCCCGCGACGAGGGCGATCTCCACCCGGCCGGGGCCGCCGACGCCGACCGTGACGGGAACGGCGGCCGGCCGGTGCCCCGCCGCGTTCACCGCGACCGTGAACTCGCCGGCGGGCAGCTCCTCGAAGGTGAACTCCCCGTCCGGGCCTGTCTGTCCGGTGCCGACCACCTCGCCGCGCACATCGGTCACGATCACGACGGCGGCGGCGACCGGCAGCCCGTCGGCGCCGCTGACGGCCCCGCTCAGACCTGGCGCACCGGAGAGAAGGATGTCGTACGCGAGCGGTTCGTCTCCGACGGTGACGGTGACCGCCTGCGGCTGGTGCCCGTCGGCTGCGGCGATCAGCACGTAGGTGCCGGCACCGGGTACGGCGAGCTCGTAACCGCCGTCGGAACGGCCCACGACCCGACCGAGCTGACGCCCCGTCAGGGAAATCAGCGTGACCGTGGGGCGAGGGGCGCCGATGGGGCTGCGGATGTGTCCGTGGAGCGCGGGACCTGCCTGGACGGGTGCCTGGCCGGCCTGGTCCGCATGCGTGTCGTGGGCGGGTGCCGGTTCCGGGGCGGGTGCCGGTTCCGGGGCGGCGGCCCGCGCCGCAGGCTGCGGGCGGCGGAAGCCGATCAGGGTGGCCGTGGCGATCAGGGCCACCAGCATCCCGACCGCGCCGACGGTCATGCAGACGTGGACGGCGTCGGTGAAGCTCGCACCGATCGCGCCGAGCGCGGGGCCGGTCGCCTCGGGGGCGAGCCCCAGGTGACCGGCGGCGCCCACGCCGCCCTCCGCGAGGGCCTCGCCCACCCGCTGCTGGTCGGCGGCGGACAGTCCGGAGTCCGCGAGGTGCCCGGGCAGTGCGGAGGTGAGCCGGCTGGTGAGTACGGCACCGAGGACGGCGGGGCCGAGCGCGCCGCCGAGCTGGCGCAGGGTGTTGTTGCCGGCGCCCGCCATGCCCGCCAGGTGGTGCGGGACGCTGCCGACGGCGACGGCGCTGATGGGCGTCATCACGAAGCCCATACCGAGGCCGAACAGAGCGAGCGGACCGGCCATCTCGCCGAACCCGGAGTCGGTCTCCAGGCCGGTCAGCCACAGCATGGCGCTGCCGACGCCGACCAGGCCGACGCTCAGGAGCAAGCCGGGCGCGACCTTGCCCATCAGACGGCCGACGAGCGGGCCGGTGAGGACGGAGACTCCGTTGAAGACCAGCATCCGCCAGGCGATGTCGAGGACGGAGAGCTGCTGCACGCTGCCGAAGAAGAGGCTGAGGGTGAAGACCGACCCGATCATCCCGAACATGACGACCGCGTTGACGACGCCCGCGCCGGTGAAGGGACGTACCGCGAACAGCTTCAGGGAGAGCATCGGCGAGGCGGAGCGCAGCTCGGCGACGATGAAGCCGATCAGGCCGAGCGCCGCGGCGGCGAACGCGACGACGACCTCGGTCTGGCCCCAGCCGCCGGCCCCGCCGCCCTCGATCACGCCGTAGATCAGGCCGATGATGAAGACGATCGCGGCGATCTGGCCGGGGACGTCGACGGCGCGGCCGTGCGCGGAACGCGAGTCCTCCAGCATCCGCACGGCCACCAGGCCGGTGACGGCGGTGATCACGGCGGCCGGCAGGAAGATCCAGCGCCAGGTGGCGTGCTCCAGGATGACGCCGCTGATCAGCGGGCCGAGGGCCATGCCGATGCTCAGGGACGCGGCCCAGGCGGCGATGGCCTTGGCGCGGGCACGGAAGTCCGGGTAGGCGTGGCTGATCAGGGCGAGCGTGGAGGAGGCGAGAGCCGCGGCACCCGCACCGGCGACGGCCTGGCCCGCCCAGACCTGCTGGACGCTGTGCGCGGTCAGGGAGATCACCGAGCCGGCGGCGAACAGGAGCATGCCCGCGAGGTAGGCCTTCTTGCGGCCGTACAGGTCACCGATCAGGCCGAAGGTGAGGATCAGCGCGGCCATCGGCAGGATGAACGCGTCGGAGACCCACTGCAGGTCGGCCGTGGAGGCGCCGAGCCCCTGCTGGATACGCGAGAGGGACACCGAGACGCTGCCGATGGGCACGTAGGCGGCGAACATACCGAGACACGCCAGCACGGTGGTCAGTACCGGTCGCTCGACAGCGCGGTGGGGGGCGGATATCGCGGACATGTGAGACAGACCTCCTGATGGAACGCGGCGGCCAAGTTATCAGGCGCCTGTCACAGTCCCAAATGACTGAGACCGGCGAGCACCGGCCACTGCCGGGGACGCAGACATCCGGCCGGTGACAGGGGAACGCGGGGTGACGGGGGAACGCTGAAGGCCTGTGACGGAACGGCCTCAGCCGACGTCGGGCGGGTCGGGCCACATACGGGCCACCGGGGAGTCGGGGCCGTCGAGAGCGATGGCGATGCGACGCATGCCGAGCGTCAGACGGTCCAGCTCCTCGGGCCCGCCGACCACATCGGAGAGCCGTTCCACGACCGCTTCGACGAGCCGCCGCCCCTCAGCCATGCCCCGCAGTCCGGCTTCGGTCGGCTCGACCAGCACGACCCGACGGTGCACAGGGTGCGGATGCCGCTCGATCCACCCGATCCGCTCCAGATGCGCGAGGGCCGTCGTCACACTCTGCGGCGTGATGTTCTGCCCCCGGGCCAGATCCGCCCCGGACAGCGGCCCGTGCTGGTCGAGCGTCAGCACGATCCCGAGCTGCGTCATCGTGACACCGAGGGGGCGCAGCCGTTCGTTCAGGGCACGGTGCACGGAGTTGTTCGCCCGCCACATCGAGTGGCTGAACGTCTGGTTCCACGACGTGCCGGAGGCAGTCCCCTCCGGGCGACGGCTCGGCATTTTCAACTCCCTGCGGACAAACGGATCCCATCGTAACGGCACGGGCGGTGGGCCGGGCGGCCCGCGTTGCGGTACGGAACCCTTGACGAGCAGCAGGTCAGGGGAAAGGATGGCCAGCATCTGACAACGTTGTCAAAGCCCCGGAGGGCCCCATGACCGACAGCCCGACTTACCTCGACAGGCGTAGGTTCGTCCAACTCGCAGGACTGACAGGGCTGTTGACGGCCGGGTCGCTGGCTTCCCCAGGTATGGCGGCAGCGGAGCCGACTGCAGCCGCCGGGGGACGCCACCACGAGGGCCCCGAGCCGGACGGCATCGCGGAGACCTATTACCAGGTGCTGCTGACGCACACACGCTGGGCGGAGACACAGTGGGACTCCGCTCTCGGTCATTACACGGCCAAGGACTTCGGCTTCGCGGTCGTGCTCGGCAACGCCGTGCTCCTGACCCAGGGGACCTACGACTCCGGGCGGGCCGGCGTGGGCAAGGACGAACTGCTCTCCCGCACGCTGGCCACCATCAAGCACTTCGCCGCCTCCAATCGCCTCACAGGAGGCACGGAGTGGGGCCGCACGTTGTTCTTCGACACGACCTTCCAGTTGTACTTCGTGCTCGCCGCCCGGCTGCTCTGGGATCAGCTGGACTCCGGCACACGGCAGAACGTCGACACGATCGCCCGCGAACAGGCGCAGTACACCGCAGCCCTCGGCAGCAGGACCGACCCCGCCTCCGGGAGCTGGACGCCGAACGGGCTCAAGGGTGGCTTCGTCGGTGACACGAAGCTCGAGGAGATGGGCGTCTACGCCCAGTCGCTGGCACCGGGCCTCGCCTGGGCCACCGACGACTCCCGGCACGACGAGTGGACGGCGGCCTTCGGCCGGTGGACCCGGAACGAGGCGGGACTGCCCGCGGCGGACCTGGCCAATCCCGCCCTGGTCGACGGAGTCGCAGTCCGGACGAACACCGCGACGAATCTCTACGACACGTTCATCGTCGAGAACCACGACTCCTTCGGCCCGCACTACCAGGAGGAGCTGTGGCGCACCTCCGGCCGCAACGCCGCCCACTTCATCACCGCGGGCCGTCCCATGCCGCAGGTCCTGACCGCGCAGCCGAACGCGGGGCCGCTGTGGCGCACTCTGCTCATGGTGATGAGCGACGCGGGCGAGCCGCTGATGCCCATGGTGGCGGACCGCGAACACCTCTACGGACGGGATGTGATCCCGCTGGCCTTCCTGGCCCAGGTGACCGGGGACCGCGCTGCCGCCTGGGCCGAGGCGGCGATGGCGAAGCGGCTGGCGCCCTACCAGGCGTACGCGCCGGAGTACCGGCTCGCCAAGTTCTCGGGCGAGGCGAAGTACGAACCGGAGGCTAGGGCCGAGATCGCCATCAGCTATCTGCTGCACCGGTGGCGCGCTGCGCACGGTGGCGCCGTGACCCCGCTGTCCGACAAGGAGTTCTACGCACAGGCCTCCGGGGTACGGGACTTCGCCGAGGGCCCTGGCCTGGTGGTCCAGCAGACCCCGGCAGCCTGGGCGGCCACGGTGAGCAAGCCGGGCTTCGTCAAGTTCGCCTGGCAGCCCGCCCATGACGACTGGCTGTTCGCGCTGAGCGGCAACACTCCGATGTTCCTGCCTTCGACCGGCGGCAAGGTGCTGCGCCGCTCGGTCACGACCTACCGGAAGGTCCGCGACGGTATCGACGCGACCGCCTCCGTACTCGAACTCGACACCGGTACCGCCGGGTTCACCACCCTCCCGTCGGGTGTGGTCGTCTACGCGACGACCGGCACGGCCGCCGGTGAGGGGCACCTGCAGATACACAACCTGACGATGCCGGGGCTGGCGGGCCTGGACGGCAGTCGTACGTACACCTCGGCCGAGGGATCGGTTCAGGTGAAGTCGAAGGACAGCGGGAACACCTCGGGCGGGACCGGGCCCCGGGTGGACACCCTCGCGCTCCCCCGCGGCTCCCACCGCTTCGTCCGCATGCAGGGCGTCTCCGGACACCCGCAGTACGGGTACTCCCTCTACACCTTCTCCGTCCGGGACGGCGCGGACGGAGACGACCTCGCCCGCACCGCTGCCGCCACCGCTTCGTCGGCGACGCCGGGCCGCGAGGCGGCACAGGCACTGGACGGCGACGACACCACCCGCTGGGCCGTCGCAGTCGCCGACCGCAACCGCCAGGACAGCTGGCTGACTGTCGACCTCGGCAGCGCCGTCACCTTCGACCACGTCACCCTGGCCTGGGAGTCCGCGGCTGCGAGCAGGTATCAGGTACAGGGCTCCGACGACGGGGAGAACTGGACCGAACTGACCCGTTTCCCCGAGGCCGAGCTCACGAGCAGCGGCGGCTGGGTCTCCGTGGACGGAAGGGCCGGGCTGGTGGTCCGTGACGCCGCCAACCCGCTTGCCGTCTACGGCGACATGCTGGTGCTGTCCGACGGTCCCGCCGAGCCCCTCACCGTCGAGGGTCATCCGACAGGGGACCCCGCCGCCCTGGAGGCGGCAGCGTCCCGGAAGGCCCCGAAGGCCGGGGACCCCGCCGTCCACGCCAGCACCGCCGGCGGCCACCTGAGTCTGTTCAACCTCTCCCCCGACACCGTGAAGACCGCCGTGGCCGTGCCCGGGCAGGGCGTCGGCCTCGTCCTCTACGCCGGTTCGCAGACGGTGACGGCCACCGGTACGGACTTCGCGGCCGAACTGGAAGGGGCGACCGCAGCTGTCGCCGCGGCCCGGTTCACCCTGCGTCCGGCGACGGGACGGACGGTACCGCCGGGTGTCCGGGCGGATGTGACCGACGCCGCGACCGTGCGGCTGACCGGGCCGTCGTGCGACCTGCTCGTGACGGCCGTCGACGGCCGGCGCACGAAGGTCCGGCTGCGCCGCGGCCGGACCGCGACGGTGTCGGTGCGCGACGTCGTCCCCTATCCGCTCGACGACGCCGCGCTGGGATGCGACACGTTCCCGAACGCACCGCGCCCCGTCGGCATGTCGGACCCGTCAGCCGCGGTGGACGGCGACCGGCAGACATCGTGGACCCCTGGATCCGACCGGGCACGGATGGTCGTGGACCTCGGTTCCGCCATCCCCGTCGAGCGGGTCCTCGCGGAGTGGACGTCGAGGAGGCTGCCGCGGGCGACAGTCGAGTTCAGCGACGACGGCGTCACCTACCGGCCCGGTGGAACGCTCCGGGGCCGCAACACCACGACCGGCCTCACCGCCGGCGCCACCGCCCGCTATGTGGCGCTGGACGTCTCGGGCTGGACCGGCGGGCACGCACGCCTCAGGAGCCTTTCCGTACTCCCCCGGTAAAGACTCCTGGTACCGCAGACGCACCGGCCCTCGCACGGGGGCCGGCGGCGTCAGCCCGTCCGCCCGTGACCACGCGACGCAACGCATGGTCCAGGCCGTCACCG
Source organism: Streptomyces sp. NPDC102441 (assembly GCF_044765585.1). Lineage (NCBI taxonomy): Bacteria > Bacillati > Actinomycetota > Actinomycetes > Kitasatosporales > Streptomycetaceae > Streptomyces > Streptomyces sp. NPDC102441. Next base: position 492,891 of record NZ_JBIWKH010000002.1, on the reverse strand, counting down.
CCATCTCCCTCACCGCGGAACTGCAACGGGACTGGGGTCGCGCCGGCGCGGACGACCCGCGCTCCGTCCTGCGCTGGTACTTTCCCCGGCTCAGCGACATCCGCGCCGAGGCCTGAGGCCCCAAGAGCCCCGCACCGACGGGTTTCATGAGTGTCGAAACCTTGACGCTCATGTCGAACCGCCCGTAGCGTGCGTCGTACCGGCCGACACCACGGGGCAGCGGTATCCGATACCCCAGGCGGTGCGCGCGATCACCCATGGACCTGTCACGGCACGCTTCGGGCCGAGGCCGGTGCAGGCAGAATGAGGGGAGCAGCAGCATGGCGGTCGACGCGAGCGGGGCATTGATGACGAAGCAGCACAACCGGCGACGACTGATGTCGAACGAGTTGCTGGAGCACTCGGCCCGGCTCTTCGCCGAGCAGGGCTTCGCCAACACGAGCTTTCAGGACATCGCGGACGCGATGGGCATCAGCCGCCCCGCCCTGTACCACTACGTCAGCAACAAGGAGGAACTGCTGGCGGAGCTCGTCAGGGACGTACTGCAGCGAGTGGTGGAGATCCTCGAGGGGGCCTGCGCCCGCTCCGACCTCGCGGAGGCCGAACGCCTGGAACTCGCCCTCCGTGAGATCGTGCTCCACAACACGCGCAACACCACTCGGTTCCGGCTGCTCGACCGCAGCGAGCCCAATCTTCCCGCGGACATCGCCGACATGCACCGCCAAGCTCGCCACCGCGTGCTTGAGCTCCTCACGGGCCTGATCTCGGACGCCCAGGCCGCAGGCGCGCTGCGCCCGCTCCCGGCCCGCACCGTCGCGCTGAGCATGCTGGGCATGACCAACTGGGTTGCGTGGTGGTACCGCCCCGGAGCCGAAGGGGGCGCGGAGGACGTGGCGAGGGTACTGGTCGATGTAGTGATGAACGGTGTCCGCCGGGGCGACGAGCGAACGGTCGAGCCGGGACCGTGGGCAGCCCTGGAACTGCTCAAGGAAGACATGAAACACCTGGAAGGCGCCATGACCACCGCGCTGGCAGACGAGAACCCCACCCCTCCTCGCACCCGCGACTGACGTCGAAGCCGACCCTGTTTCCGCATGACCCGTATGACCCGCACCACCGCACTTGTGACAGGTATGTAGAAATTTTTACGCCTACGTAACTGGAGGTTCGCATGCTGCTCGATGCCGACCACGACGCATCCCGGCCCTTCCCTGCCGAACGGGCCGAGCGCTACGTCAGAGAGGGGGTGTGGACCGGCGAGACGCTGGGCGACGCGTTGCGCGCCGCTGCGGTCGAGCACGCCGACCGCACCGCCCTCATCACGGTCGACGACCGTCTTACGCACCGTGAACTCGACGAGCTCACCGAGTGTTTCGCCGCGGGTCTGCTGGCCACCACGGCCCTGGCGCCCGGCGACCGCATGATGTTCCAGCTGGGGAACGTCGCCGAGACGATCGTCGTCTACTACGGGGCGATCAAGGCGGGCATCATCCCTGTCTGCACCCTCCCCCAGCACGGGGAGCGCGAGATCGGCCTGCTCGCCGAGCACACCGGGGCCCGCGCGCACGTCGTGCAGGCGGACTTCCGTAACCGCGACCTCGTCCACCTGGGAGAGCAGCTCGCCGGCAATGTCGATGTGCTCGACACACTGATCGTCGCCCGCGGGCCGGCGCCGGAGGGAGCTCACTCCTACGACGACATCCTCACGGCGGGCAAGGGCCGCGTGGCACGTGAGCGGCTCGCCGCGCTCGCCATCGATCCTGCAGGGCTGGTGGTCCTCCAGCTCTCCGGAGGTACGACCGGGCTCCCGAAGGTCGCACCCCGCCGCCACAGGGAGTACCTCTACAACTCCCGCGTATGGGGGGAGACACTGGGCCTGAACCCCGGCTCCGTCGTCCTGCACGCGCTGCCCATCATGCACAACGCCGGAACCGTGGGCGCACTGCAGCCCGCCCATCTGGCCGGTGCGGCCTGCGTGATCACGCCAGGGGCGGAGCCCGGGCCGTTGCTGGCGCTCATCGCCCGGGAGCACGTCACCGTGCTGCCGGTTGTGCCGCCGGCCGTCGCGATCCGGATGCTGGAGCACGAGGACGCACGCTCGACGGACCTGAGCAGCGTCACCGGATTCTGTCTGGGCGGGCAGCGTCCGTCGGTCGAGCTCATCGAACGTCTCGAGTCCGAACTGCGCCTGCCCACACGGCAGATGTTCGGGATGGCAGAGGGGATGTTTCTGTGCACCCCGGCCGATGCCCCGGAATGGATCCGCCGCAACACCGTGGGCACGCCGGTCTCTCCCGCCGACGAGGTGCGCGTCCTGGATCCGGCCGGGGAGGACGTCCCGGACGGCACGCTAGGCGAACTGGCCTGCCGTGGCCCGTACACCATTGAGGGCTACTACCGGGCGCCGCAGCACAATGCGTCGGCTTTCACCGAGGACGGCTTCTACCGCACCGGTGACCTCGTCACCCGGCATGTGGTCGGCGGAAGGGACTACTACGCGATCGACGGCCGGATCAAGGACGTGATCAACCGTGGCGCGGAGAAGATCCACGCCGAGGAGGTCGAGGAACTGCTGGTGCACCACCCGGACGTCCGTAACGCGGCTCTCGTCGCGATGCCCGACCCGGTGCTGGGCGAGCGGATCTGCGCCTACCTGGTGCTGAGGTCCGGTGCCGCCCGGCAGTCGGTCGGTTCCGTCGCGGAGTTCCTGCTCTCCCAGGGACTGGCGAAGTTCAAGCTCCCGGAGCGCGTCGAGGTCGTCGGCGCCTTTCCGCTGACCAACGTCGGCAAGGTCTCCAAGAAGGACCTCCGGGCGGACATCAAGGAAAAGATCGAGAAGGAAGGCGTCTCGTCATGAGACTCGACAGTGTCGCCGTGCTCGGCGGCGGTCCCGGCGGGCTGTACACCGCACGGCTGCTCAAGCTCGCGCACCCGGAAGCGAAGGTCGCGGTGCACGAGCAGAGTGCGCCGGAGAAGACCTTCGGTTTCGGAGTGGCGGTCGCCGGCCGCACCCAGCGCAATCTGGAGGCCGCGGACAGCGCCACCCAGGCGGACATCATCGCCGCGGGACGCCCGCACGACATGCGGATGCTCATCGGTGACCAGGACGCACGGGTACAGAACGGAGCCCTCACCGGCATCGCGCGGCCGCAGTTGCTCGAGGTGCTGAGCAAGCACGCCGAGGCGGCCGGTGTCGAGCTGCATTACGGCCGACGCAAACGGCTGGAGGACCTCCACGCCGAACTCGTCGTCGTCAGCGACGGCGTGAACAGCCGGACGCGTACCGAGCACGCGGAGGACTTCGGCGCGCACATCGAGGTCGCAGAAGGTTTCTACCTCTGGGCGGCGGCGGACTTCGCGCTCGACACCGCGATCTTCACACCGGTGACGACCCCGCACGGCACGTTTGTCACACACGCCTACCCGTACGCGCCGGATCGCAGCACATTCCTCTTCGAGACGGACGAGGCCACCTGGCGCGCCGCGGGCTTCGACGTCACCACCGCAGCGACCGCTCAGGACGCCTCGGACACCTCCGCGCTCTCCTACCTGGAGACGGCGTTCGCCGAGCACCTCGACGGCCACCGTCTCATCGGCAACCGCACGCGCTGGCTGCGTTTCCGCACGGTGCGCTGCGACCGCTGGACGCGCGGGAACACGGTGCTGCTGGGGGACGCCGCGCACACGGCCCACTACTCGATCGGGTCCGGCACCAAGCTCGCCATGGAAGACGCCATCGCACTGAGGGACGCCGTCGCCGGGGCGGACGACCTGCCCACCGCGCTGGCGAATTACGAGCGGACCCGCCGGCCGCAGGTCGAACGACTGCAGGAACTGGCCAGGCGCAGCCGACTGTGGTGGGGCTCGTTCCCGCGGAGGACGCAGCTGCCGGTGGACCAGCTGATGATCGCGTACATGACCCGGGCCGGAAATGTCGCCCTGCAGCGATTCGCCGGAACCAACCCGGAGATCACGCGGCGAGGGCTGGCGCAGTTCGCAGAGCTCGAACCCGAGAGCGCCCCGACCGAGGGAGTCGTGGAATGGGTGCTGAGCCGCCCCCTCCAGCGCGGTGACCGGCAGTGGCCGAATCGGCTCCTCGTCGCCACACAACGGGAATCACTGTCGGCGCCGGCACCCGTCGAAGCTGTCCCGCCGCCCACGGATGCCGGGCTGGCAAGGGTGGACGTCTCCCTGGGCGACCCGTGGAGCGAGGAGGGTGACGCGCTGGTGAAGCGTCTCAACGACCTTGTCCTGGCGGGTTGGCAGGGATTCTGGCTGACCGGGGAAGCGGACCGCGGAAGTGTGCTGACCCGGCTCGATGTGGGCGAACGGCTTCGCACCGAGACCAACGGCCTCGTAGTGGCAGACGGGCCGGCCACGCTCACCGACGAGCTGGCCGCAGGAGTCGCAGCGGGCCGGGTGGATCTCGTATGCCCGCTGGAGCCCTTGCCCGACCGCACACCGACACCCCGTGACACCAGCGTCAAATGTTCGGCATAACTGTCAAGCGAGAGAAAAGCCCGCACAGGAGCACGAGGAGGATCACCGAATGACCCGCAACGAGCACCGGGTGAAGGGCGTCGACCACGCCGCCTTTCCCACCTTCGACCCCGTCGCGACCGTCCGCTTCTACCGCGACACGCTGAAGTTCCCGGTAGTGCACTCGATCTGCGCCGCCGGGTGGGGGCCGGAGAACCACCCCGACTTCATCCACTTCTTCTTCGACATCGGCAACGACGACCGCATCGCGTTCTTCTACTACTTCGGCCACGAACCCGCCGGAGACCCGAACCTGCGGGGCGACGCGTGGGCCCGACTGCCGGAGGGCACTCCGGAGTTCTTCGCCAACTCACGGCACCTGGCCATCCACGTCGACTCCGAGGAAGACCTCCTTGAGTACCGCAGGCGCCTGGACGAGAGCCGGTGGCCCTGCGAGATGCAGGTCATGCACGAGACCATCGAGTCGGTCTACACCCATGACCCCAACGGCTACATGATCGAGATCACTCGGTCCCTGCGTCCCGTCACCCCGCAGGAGGATCTCGACGCGGAGCTCACCATCGAGGCCCTGTGCGACGTGGCCTCCGGCCCCGAGCCGACCATGGACAAGCTGCTCACCCGTAAGGCAGAGCTGATCGTCGAGCGCGCGGACGGGTGGGAGACCGCCCGCAGGGCCCGGGAAGCCGAATCGCCCCAGGCGGTGACGCCGTGACCGCGTTGTTCGTCCTGGACGTCCCGGAGAACGAAGGGGTCGTGCGCGTCGCCAGGCAGGACGCCCTGCTGCTGGTGGAGGAAGTCGGCCCGTACTTCCGGATCGCCGCGACCGAGGAAGCCGGCCCCGGCGCCGTGGGCCCGGCGCCGGGCGAGGACGTCGGCGCCGGCCGTACGAGCGCGGACGGCCAGATCATCATCGACCGCCGCGCGACCGGCTGCCGGCACGCCGTCTGGTACTCCGCGATCGCGGGCCTCCAGGAGGCCCGCATCGTCCAGCACGACAAGAACGCCCTGCGCGCCGTCCGCCGCTAGGCCCTCCCCTCCAGGAAACCCACCCAGAGCCCGGTGCTCCCCACCGGGTCACGCGAATCGGGACGAACCATGCGCGAAACAACCACAGTTCACAGCATCGCCCACCCACGACCGCACCACCGCATCGGGCTGGTGGTACCCAGCTCGAACGTGACGGTGGAGACCGAGATGCCCGCGCTGCTGCAACGGCACCGCGACGCCACGTTCTCCTTCCACTCCACCCGGATGCGGATGCACACCGTCTCGCCCGAAGCGCTGCGGGCGATGAACAGCCAGCGGCAGCGGTGCGTCGACGAAATCGGTGACGCCGGGGTCGACGCGATCCTCTACGCCTGCCTTGTCGCTCTCATGGCCCAGGGCCACACCGAAGGGGAGGGGGAACACAAGCTCACCGAGGCGGCAGTGGCCCGCGAGCTCGGTGCGCGCGGCATGCGTCCACACGTCATCTCCAGTGCGGGGGCGCTGGTCCACGCGCTGCGTGCGGCCGGTGCCAGGAATGTTGCCCTGGTCATGCCCTACATGCGGCCGGTCGCCCGACTCGTGGTGGCGTACCTGGAAGCCGAAGGCATCACCGTGACGGACTGGCACACGCTGGAGGTCGCCGACAACGCCGAGGTCGGCTGCATCCCCGGCGACCAGGTGCTCGGAGCGGCCCGCTCACTCGACCTGTCCGGCGCCGACGCACTCATCATCTCCGCCTGCGTCCAGATGCCCTCCTTGTCCCTGGTGCAGAAGGCGGAGGACGAGTTCGGACTGCCCGTGCTGTCCGCCGCGACGGCCGGCGCGTTCACCCTCCTGGAGACGCTGGGGCTCCCCGTCGATCTGCCGGGCGCCGGCCGGCTGCTCACCCGCGACGCGAAGACGGCGGTGCTGTGATGGCCGCATCCGGCGCACCGAAGAATCCGGGCCTGAACGTCGACTGGTACCCCCACTCCCTGCCCGACAGGGCCGGCGTCCATCTGCAGACCAGCGCCACGGTGGACAACAGCGCGGCAAAGGGCACGCTCTACACCCCCGCCGGCCGTGAGCCGGAGAACACCACCGTCGTCGTCCTCATGCACCCGCGCGTCGACTTCTCCCGGCACTACCTGATCCCCGCCCTCCTGCGGGCGGGCCACGCGGTCTACGTCCAGCAGCCCAGGGACGCCGGCAACGACCTGCGCCTGGTGCACGAGCAGACACTGCTCGACCTGGGCGCGGGACTCACCTGGCTGCACACCGTCGGGTTCCGGCGGACGGTCGGACTCGGCAACTCGGGCGGGGCCGGTCTGCTGACCTACTACGTCCAGCAATCCCTGCGGGCCCCCCAGGACCGTACGGCCCGTACACCCGCCGGCCGCCCCGCCCACCTGGAAGCAGCCACCCTCCCCGCACTCGACGCGATGGCCTACCTGGCGCCGCACCCCGGCCAGGGCCGACTGCTCGCGAACTGCATCGACCCCTCCGTCACCGACGAGGACGACGCCTTCTCCGTCGACACCTCGCTCGACCCCTTCGCCGAGGACAACGGCTGTCGTCCGGCTCCGCAGAGCGCGTCCTACTCCCCTGAGTTCGTCGCGCGCTACCGTGCCGCACAGCTCGACCGGGTCGCGCGGATCGACGAGCGCGCCCGCACGTACGTGGCCGAGGCGCTCGCCGCCCGCAGGACGGTCAGGTCCACAGGCGGCACCGCAGCGGACCGCCGCCGCTCGGGCACCGCAAGGCTGATCACGGTGTGGCGTACGGATGCGGACCTGCGCGCGATGGACCAGGACCTCGACCAGTCCGACCGTGGCTACGGCTCGGTCTACGGCGCCAAGCCGGAGACCACGAACTACGGCATCGTCGGCTTCGGCCGGCTCACCACACCGGACGCCTGGCTCTCCACGTGGTCAGCGCTCTCCTCGAACGCCTCGATCGAGAAGGCGGGACCGGAAATGGTCCTGCCGAGCCTGCTGATCGCCTACACCGCGGACAACTGCGTGTTCCCCAGCGACTTCGAATCGATCGTGGCGAACATCGGCAGCGGTGACAAGCGTGTCGGCTCGGTGGCCGCGGACCACTACGGGAACCCGGTGGGCGAGGGCCGCCAGGGACGCGAGGACGCTGCCGGGATTCTCGATGCCTGGCTCAGGGACCTCGACTGACAACCATGTGATCACTCTGTGGAGGACAGAATGCCCGGTAAATCCCGGAGGACGCTTGTCGCGGGCTGTGTAGGCCTGTTCGTCGAGTGGTTCGACTTCTCCATCTACGCGCTGTCCGTACCCGTGCTGGCCTCGCACTTCTTCCCCAGCGAGCACAGGCTGGCCTCTCTCCTGGCGACGTTCGCGACATTCGCGGTCGCATTCGTCGCCCGCCCCATCGGGGGCGCGGTGTTCGGCGCCCTCGGGGACCGCAGGGGGCGCCGGTTCACCCTCACCCTCGTCGTCACGACCATGGGCTGCGCGACGCTGGCCATCGGGCTGGTTCCCACGTACGCCACGCTGGGGGTTGCCGCCCCGATCCTGCTGGTGCTGTTCAGGCTCGTGCAGGGATTCTCGGCAGGTGGCGAGACCGCCGGCGCGCTGTCCTTCCTCGCCGAGCACGCTCCGCCTGCCAGACGGGCGTACTGGGTCAGTGCGGGCGTCGCGTTCAACGTCATCCCCACGATCGTCGCCGCCGCGGCGGTGACCGGCACGATGGGCCTGGTCGGTCAGCAGGGCTACGAGGACTGGGGCTGGCGGATTCCGTTCCTCCTGGGCGGCATCTTCGGCTTCGTCGGCCTGCTCCTTCGCCGGAACCTCGATGAGTCACCGGAGTTCGCACAGGCGCGGCGGGACGGCCTGACGACGCGTACGCCGATTCGCGACTCCGTCCGCCGTCATCCGCGAGCGATGCTTCTGGTCTTCGGGCTTTCGGCACTGAACGGCCTCGCCTTCTACGTCCTTGCCGCCTTCGCCCCCACTGCCATCGTGGAGTACGGGCACATGTCGCGTCAGCAAGCGGTGGTCGCCAACATGATCGGGCTGGCCTTCACCGCGGCACTGATCCCGCTCGTCGGCAAGCTGGCGGACCGCTACGGGCGCAAGCCACTGCTCTACCTCGGCGCTGGCGCCATCGCCCTCACCAGTGTTCCCGCGCTCCTGCTGATGTTCGGCCGGTCAGTCGTCGCCGTCACGCTCGGACAGTGTCTGCTCGGCGTAGGCATAGCGGTGTTCGCGACGGTCTACGGCGTCGTCCAGGTCGAACTGTTCCCGCCGGCGATCCGGTACACCGCGGTATCGCTGAGCTACAACATGGCGTACGTCATCTTCGCCGGAACCGCGCCCTTCGTCGGGACCCTGCTGATTTCCGAGTTCGATTCTGCCGTCGCGCCAGCCTGCTATCTCGCCGTGATCGCGCTCGCGGCCCTGGTCGTATCGCGTTTCGTCCCGGAGACGCTGCCAGGGGCCGGACCCGCAGCACCACAGCGGACGGAATCGCTCCCATCAGCGCGTGCCTCGCACAGCACCCCGAGTGTCTGAACAGAACGGAGAAACCTCGTGGCTCGTCATGTAATCCCGGCGGACAGCGCCGGAATACGCACCCTGTCCGCCCTCCAGTCGGATGCCCACTACGCGGTCCATTCCGCGCACCGCGCGATCGCCGGCCTGGACCCACGTCACACCGGCCGGGCCGCGGCGCTTGCCGCCGTCGACCCGGTACTGGCGGACCTCTACTGGGCGAAGTGGCATCTGGGAAGCATCACAGGCACCTACGCCGATTTCGCGGCCCGCTCCCCCGAGGTCACGCTCGCTGACATCGCCGGACGGTTCCGCACGGTCACCGAACGCGCCGAGCAGGTCGTCCGGATGTGCCGTGACGGCCACGAGGCAGCCCACCCCAAGAGCCCCCGGCTGACCGGCCGAGGCACCGAGATCGCCTTCTACGACGGCGTACCGATGGTGCCGACCCTGTGCCCCGTGGTCGTTCTGGGAGGCTCCAGCCGTGACATGGGCAGGCAGTACGCCAAGCAGGTCGTCGAGATCTACGGGAGGTGGATCTTCGAACGTCTCGCGGCGCGCGCGACGAGCGAGACCGACACGGCTGAACTCGCCCAGTGGGCAGAACAGCTCCGGAAGTCCATGCCGGAGATACTCGACTTCGCACGTGGCTGGTCGGAAGGCGCCGCCGAAGCCGGAGTTCCGCTGACACGGGCACAGGCATTGGCCATCTGGACCGGATACGCCCCGCCGGCACGGGACTATCTGCACATGGGGGCCGGACTCGGCGCCGACGACGGGGCGGGGGTCTCCGCCTACCTCGGGTCCCGCAGCGGTGAGGCGGCACTGCGCGAGCTCTCCGACCTGTGCAGCGGTGGCGCCGCCTGGGGGGCGGGGACGTCCGACGGAAGCCTCATAGCCGGCTCAACGACCGACCACGACTGCACCTACCAGGCCACGATCGTGGCCTTTCCCGACGAGGGCAACAGGTTCATCTACACCCCCTTCTCGGCCAACGGGTCCATTCCGGTGCTGGGCCGTTTCCACATGGCCGGACATCCTGGGATGAACGACAAGGGCGTGGCCTACGTTCATCACGGCGGACAGCAACTGGACGGCGGCAGCGCCGGAGGCGGCCCGAAGGACGAATGGGGCTACGGGGTGAGGCGGGGCGCATCGACCTTCCACGCCCTCCAGTACGCCGATTCGGCCGTAGGCGCACGGGACATGATGCTGGCCCTGCCGGTCGGGGATCCTGCACGGATTCTCGGTACGGCGGGCGGGTTCTTCGCCGACGCCCGCTACGGCGTCGCCATCGAGGAGCGCGCCGGTTCTCCGGACTCCCCCCGGCCGATCATGCGCGAAGCCACCTATGACGAGCACGGAGCCGCCCACGACGTCCTTTACGCGAACAACAATCCGCTCAGTGAGGACCCGGGCAGCTGGGCCGCCGTCCACGAGGCCGATTTCCGGTACAGCAGGACTGCCGGCTGGCATCTCACGCGTGCGTCGGACAGCGGGACGACGGATCCGGTGACCACGGCCGCGAGGCTGTCCACGAAGAACAGCGCGGGACGCAATCGCTACCTCTACCGTCGTCTGATGGAGGGGTACGGCCACATCGACCTCCCGTACATGCACGACGTCTACTCCACGAGCGGGCGCGTCCCCGAGGGCGACGACCGTGCCGTGCAGCAACGCTGGGACGAGGGCGAGGAGTGGGAGTGCTCGGCCGCCCACCGCGGCAACGCCTTCACCGCGGTGATACGTCCATCGAGCAATGGGGACGGCGTCTACCGCGCCTGCGTCGGCCCCACCGGCCGCTTCCTGCAGGTGCGCGAACCGAGCCATGGCTACTACTACTTCGACGAGACCAACGCCTTCTGGGAACTCTCCCTCACCGACCGGCCCCGGGATCTGATGGGGGCGGCCGAACACGAAGCGGTCCGTCGACTGGCCCGGGCGGAGACTCTGGCAGCCGACCTCTCCGGGGGGCGGCCCGACGAGGCACGGCTCCACGCCCTGCTGACCCGCGCACGCACGGACATCGCGACGGGGCGCACCTGCCAAGCGGACCTCCGCGGCCGGATCGACCCGCACGACGACACCACTATGGCTGAACTCGCCCGGGCCGTACGCGCCTTCACGCGGGCCCAGGTGCGTGCCCAGCAGGTCTGTGACGCACTGGGCACCCAGCCGGACCTCCCCGCGCGAAGGTGAACCGCGTCGCCCCCCGGGTGATGAGGTGCTGACCTGTCGCAGCGAAGGTGAGCCCATGACCGCGTGCACCGGAAGGCGGTCGCCGACGGCGTGGTGCGAGGCAGGGAAAGGCCGGGCCCTCCTCCAGGACGGTCCGGCCCTGGCGCTCGCGTTCGCCGCACGCAGAATGCCCTCGGAGAACGCGTAGCCCCTCTTGCGTGTTCTCTGGCCCACCACATAAGTTACTGGCAAGTAGTTCGCTTGTCGGCGCCTCCACCGTCGCCGCGGTCGAAGGCGCGGTGATCATGTGCCGGGCCGGGCAGACACCGCTCCGATCGACGCGGACGCCGCAGAGATCCACGGTCTGCTCCTCCACGCCCTGCGCGACCGCCCCAGTACAGAAACCCGGCCCCGTCGTAGTCCGCAGCCACTTCACCTGATCAGCTCAGCTCGAAGGAGTCGCCATGCCCTCGCTCGACCGCCACGACAACGTCTTCGTCCTCGACCTAGGCGACGGAGAGAACCGTTTCCATCCCGACTGGCTCGCCGCCGTCAGTGCCGCGCTCGACGAGGTGGAGAAGGCGGAGGGCCCCCGCGCCCTGGTCACCGCCGCCACCGGTAAGTTCTACTCCAACGGGCTCGACCTGGACTGGCTGTTCGCCCACGCCGACCAGCACCAGGATTACGTCGTCTCCGTCCACGAGCTGTTCGCACGGATGCTGTCGCTGCCGGTCATCACGGTGGCCTCGCTGCAGGGACACACCTTCGCCGCCGGCGCGATGTTCTCCCTCGCCCACGACTTCCGTGTGATGCGCGCCGACCGCGGCTACTGGTGCCTGCCCGAAGCGGACATCAACATCCCCTTCACCCCCGGCATGGCCGCCCTCGTCCAGTCCCGCCTGGCACCGCAGACCGCGCACCAGGCCATGCTCACCGCCCACCGCTACGGCGGCGCCGACGCCGCGGCCGCCGGCATCGTCGACCAGGCGGTCGCCGAGGAAGCCGTGCGCTCCACCGCGATCGAGATCGCCCAGGCGCAGGTCAACAAGGCCGGCGACACCCTCGGGACGATCAAGTCCCGCATGTACGCCCCCGCCCTTGCCACCCTGCGCGACACCACGAACCCGCTCGGCTGATCCCGGCGGCAACCTGGTCGAGAGAGCGATCTACCGCGCTTCGAGTCGCACCGACTGCGGCGGTGTGGTGCCGGATCTCAGGATCGCGCGGGCCTGATCCATCTCGATGTCCTTCTACTCAGAACCGGGGATCAGAAACAGGTGCCCAGCTCGGTCTTCAAGGTCCGGCTGGGATGTCAGAGCCATCGCATAGAGTCCTGGCGATGGGGCCGGTAACGGGGCAACCAGCACCGAAGAACGGCGACCTCCCTGGTCTGCGCGGAGGTGGTTACGGCCCAACCGGCGTCCAGGCATCAGTAGAGGGCCAAGAGTGCGGCCCGCCGGCCCGGCCCCATCCAGCGGTTCGAGGTGCCGCGCGAGCGCACGGCGACTCCACCGTGGAGGTCGCGTCCCTGGCCGAACACGAGGCGGGGTCGCGTCATCGCCCCACTCGCGGACTTCTGGGCCCACCTGGCGGGACACCTCTCCCGCCCGGGCGGGACACCTCTCCCGCCCGCCCGGCCGACGGCCCCGTCACATCCCCCGTGCTCCCGAACGCGCGAGCCTTCTGCAGCGGGCTCAACTACCGGGATCGCGCGAAGGAGGACAGCTTCCGAGGCCATGAACTGCCACCGTGCCCGACTCTGGACCGGAGGCGGCCACTACTCGGTGCGGTGGCCCGCGATCCACTCCGCCAGGGAGAGCAGGGTGGCCTCCGCGCTGTTCGCCATGTGGTCCCGCAGGGCGTGGAGGTCTTCGGGTGTGTCGCCCAGGACCGGGTCGGTCCGCAGCAGTCGCCAGGTCTGCTGGACGATGCTCCCGGCGCCCTGTTTGCAGAAGTGCCAGTCCCAGCGGACGATGCCCTGCTCGGCTCCGCCGACGACGAAGGCGAACGCGGAACCCGGATCCGCCTGGACCACTTCGGAGTGGGTGACCCATTCACGTCCGTCGCGGCGATTGCGTCCGCTGAACCGTGCGCCGACCCACGGGCCCTCCCCCGGCTCGTAACTCACGGCGCTGGCGCTCGGGCTCCACGTATCGATCAGGGACACGTCGCTGATCAGTTGATATACGGAGTCCGGCGTCAGGTCGACCCAGCACCGCCTGGTGAAGGTGAAGGGTGCCAGGTCGAGGCCGGCCAGCGGACTGTGCGGGGCGGGGGCGATGTTCTCGGACGTAGTAGTGGTCACCGGGTCTCCTAAAGGTGAAGGCAACAGAGGGGGTGTACGGCTCACTCTGGGGGCCGGTGCGGGAAGCAGCCAGACCCTGTGGATCCGTACCCCAGCAGGGTGAGGCGCGGTTCGGCGGTGCCGCACATACTCCATCTCATGAACAAGCACGGGCAGCTCGCCGACTTCCTCCAGGCACGCCGGGGCCTTCTGCATCCCGAGGATGTCGGGTTGCAGACCTACGGCGAGCGGCGCCGGGTGCCGGGGCTGCGAAGGGAGGAGCTGGCGATGCTCGCGGGCATCAGCGCGCCGTACTACGCCCGGCTCGAGCAGGGCCAGTCACGCAACGCCTCGCGCGAGGTACTCGATGCCATCGCGACCGCCCTGCGTCTGGACGAGTCCGAGCGGGCCCATCTGCACGAGCTTGCCCGTGCACCGAAGCGGGGCAGAGCCGCACCACGCCCCCGTCCCGAGCGCATCACCCCGGCCACCAGCGCGTTGCTGGCAGCTCTCGAAGGCACCCCCGCCATCGTCATGGGCCTCCGTAGCGACGTTCTGGCCTGGAACACGCAGGGTCACGCGTTGTTCGCCGGTCATCTCGACCGGGGCAGCCCCGACGAACCCGGGCGACGGCCGAACATGGCCAAGCTGGTGTTCCTCGACGCTCACACCCGCGACCTCTATACAGACTGGCCCACCAAGGCCAAGTCCGTGGTCGGCAACCTGCGCATCACCGCCGGCCGGCACCCGCAGGACCCTCTGCTGGCCGGGCTCGTCGGCGAACTGATCATGCGCAGCCCGGAGTTCGCCACCATGTGGGCCGATCACCGGATCCTGGCCTGTGATGTCGCCGACTACGAGATGCACCACCCCACGGTCGGAACCCTGACCGTCACCCAGCAGACACTCCAGAGTCCGCAAGGAAGCGGACCGGCCGTGGTGATCGCCACGGCCGCCCCGGGGTCCCCCTCCGCGACATCCCTGAAGCTGCTCGCCCACGGCACCGCGCCTCGGGAAGCGGTCTCCCCGCGCAAGGACGCTGACGCGGGGACCCCCACCACCTGAACCCCCTTCGATCACCCCTCTCGACCACCATCAGCACGGCATCGCCGCATCGCGGCTCCAGCCTGCCCAGAACCAGCGAAGTGAAGGAACCCGTGTCCCACCGAATCACCCGACGAAGCCGCAAGATCATTACTGCGGTCGCCCTGATGGCCGCTACCGCTTCCGCCGCGCTCATGTCCGCCCAGGCGGCACCGGCGACGACCCATGCCGCGCCGCCTGCCCACAGCACCGCAGCGGGGACCTCTGCGGCACCGACCGTCCACAGCACCGCAGCTGCTCAGGGGCTCCTGAGCGACGTTCGAATCGCCAAGCACTTCGACCTGGCGGCGGGCCAGATGCCGGAGAACATCGCCCTGTTGCCCGACGGCACGGCCTACGTCACCTTCGCCGGCAGCCGCCAAGTCGCCCAGATCACCCCTCGGGGCAACACCCGCATCCTGGCGACCCTGCCCGCGCCCGCCGACGGCGGAGTCAAGACCCCCGCCCTCGGCTTCCCTCTGGCCACCGGCATCGTCCACGCTGACGGCGCCACGTACGTGCTGTACGCGACCGGCACCGCCGACCTGACGGGCCTGTGGCGGCTGGCCCCTGGCAAGGCCCCCAAGCGCATCGCCGCGCTGCCCGCGAACGGCCTGCCCAACGGTCTGGCGCTGGACCGGCACTCCAAGCGGCTCTACATCACCGACTCGGTGCTCGGCACCGTGTCGACCGTCCCCCTTTCCGGGGGCCGGCCCACCACCTGGTCGACCGCATCCGAGTTTGCCTCGACCGGCTTCCTCGGAGCCAACGGCGCGAAGGTACACAACGGCGCCCTGTGGGTGACCAACCTCGACAAGGGCACCCTCCTGCGCATCCCGATCCGCCACGGAAACCGGGCGGGAGCACCGCAGGTGAAGGCAACGGGCCTGGTCGGCATCGACGACTTCGCCTTCACCGGTCGAGGCAACGAGGTGCTCGCCACCCTCAACGCCCCCAGCAAGGTCGTGAGCATCCAGCCCGACGGCACCAGCACCACCGTTCTGGACTCCGGCGACGGACTTCAGAACCCCACCTCCGTCGCCCTGCGCGGCAAGGAGGTGTACGTCCTCAGCGCCGCCTACACCACGCAGAAGGACCCCAACCTCCTGCGCGCCCGCCTGCACGGCCACCACCGCTGACCCACGCCCGGCACCCGATCTTCCACGACGTCAAACGGCTCCCCCATCGAGCAGAGGGGGAGCCGTTTCAGCGCATGCGGTCCGCGTGGACGCGGGTGTCAGGCGTGACGGGAGTGTCGATTGCCGGTGATGACCCGGTACAGGACCAGGAGGATGATGGAGCCGACGATGGCGGCGATCCAGGTGGACAGGTCGAAGAAGCCGTCGATGGAGTCGACTCCGAAGATGACCTTGCCGAGCCAGCCGCCGAGAAGGCCTCCCGCGATGCCGATGAGCATCGTGATGATGATGCCGCCGGGGTCCTTGCCCGGCAGGAGTGCCTTGGCGATGACGCCGGCGAGCAACCCGATGAAGATCCAGGCGATGATGCCCATGATGCGTCTCCTACCTCGTCGTATAAGGCCTGTGTTAATGCACCGTCTTTACCGTCCGAGCCTTTTCAAACGCTGCACATCTGCCCCGTTGTCGGCAGGCCTCTTCTGCACTACGCCTTCCTCGGTACTCGCACTGTCGCGCGACCTGAATCCCGCCCGGCACATGAACCACCGGACAGATCTCAGACGCAGATGCCCGTCTCCGGGGTGCAGGGATGGACCTGCGGGTAGCGCGTGGACGGCTTGTCCAGGAGGGGTTGCGGCCGGTGGCGCAGGTGCAGGTCGAGGAAAGCGCGGGTGTACCTGCGGACGATCTCCGCGGCGCGGGCAGCCGGCAGGTCGGCACCGATGCCGATCCCCAGCTGCTCGGCCAGCAGTCCGACGTCGGTGAACGAGGCGTGTTCGGCTCCTTCCACCACGAGCCACCGCTTCCACCCTGTCAGGCGTTGCCAGTCGCGTTCCCAGGTGGCGACGGCGCCGTCACCACTGCCCGGGCTGTACTGGTTCTGCCTGCCGAGCAGGAGGAACGGCCGGGACAGGCCGCTGTCCGGGATCGGGATCTGGGTCGTGCCGTCGATGTCGATGCCCGCGCGCACCCGGGGGTCGGCCAGCATGGAGGTGACGGCGCTCGCACCGCCGACGGAGTGGCCCGCCATCGCGATCCGTGACGGGTCGACAAGCCGGGCGCCGACCCATCTCGCGTGCGCTCCGGTCAGTTCCTCCAGTACGAAGGAGACGTCGGCGGCCCTGCCTGCGACCAGCCGGTTCCAGAACGCTTCGTCATGCGGGACCTCGCAGGCGGCGCAGGTAGCGACCCGGCCGTCCGGGAAGGTGGTGGCGACACTTTCGTAGGTGTGGTCGATCGCGGCCACGATGTAGCCGTGGCTCGCGAGTTCCTCGGCGAGGGTGGTCAGCGTGGTGCGCGGCTTGGAGAAGCCCGGTGAGAGCACGACCAGTGGCAGACCGCCCACGCGCCCTGCCGGCCGGGCGTCGGTGAAGGCATTGGTTCGAACCGTGCTCAGCACGTCCGACGGCACACCGGTGATGCCCCCTTCCTCGAGAAGCAGTTCCGACTCCGTCGGCGTCATGTACTGCGCCCGTCGTCCGTTCGGCGAGGCCGTCGGATACCACAGGGAGACCATGAGTTCGCGCGCGTCGGCCCCCGGAGCCCAGGGATCGGGGCGGGAGTCGTCCGTGAGGTGCAGGGACGTGGTGCCGACGGCACGGGGCCCGGTCGGTCCGGGCAGATACGGTGCGCTGTCCGGGCCGTCGGCCGCCGCGGCAGGAGGTCCGCCCAGGCCGACGGCGAGCGTGAGCAGTGCGGTAGCGATGGTGAGGCCACGGCGGAGGAGTGCAGGGTTCACGAGTTCGTCCGTTCTCCACTCGATGCGGGCGGGCCGTCGTGGCGGCGGCCCACCTCAGACAGTTCGATCACCGGCATGGTCATGAAACGGCTCCTCGGGCACGGCAGTTGGTTTCCTGCACGTTAGGAGCGGGACCAGCTGTCACACATCGCCCGCTCGAACCCATTGCGGTACCTCGCCGGGATGAGCCCCCGGAATCGTCATCCCTGCGATGTAGGCGGGTGATGTATCCGGTGCGACGGAAATGACCGCCAAGGCGGACTCCGCCGGTCCGTGTGGCAGCAACAATGAACCGGTGATGAACGTGCGTACGGGGCTGGAGCGGCTTCAGGAAGCCGCGCGTCGGTCGGTCCGCGACCTCTGGCGCTCCGGCGGTCCACCTCTCCGGCCCGCCAGGCGCGCCTGGCAGTTCGACGTGCTGGTGGCGCTGACGATCGGTATCGCCACCGTCTACTACGGCATCGACAACGCCGACAACGTGGTGGTGCGGGAGATCGCACCCGGCGTGGAGCGCGTCATGACGCGCCCGAACGGACCCGGCGGCATGGCCTTCATGGTGACCCTCGCGTTCATCGCCTCGGGCGCCCTGGTGCTGCGGCGCCGCTATCCGCTCGCCGTGCTGTGCGTCGTGACGGCCGCGACACTGGCGACACCGCAGAGCGTCCTGCGGCTGACCTTCTACGCGTTCGTCATCGCCGTCTACAGCGCCGCCGTGTACAGCCCGTACCGGTCGGCGACCCTGGCGGCACTGCCGACGTCAGTCCTCTTGGTCAGCGCCTCGGGCAATTCGGTGACCCCGATCGTCCCCAACCAATACATCGCCCTGCTGATCCTGGTCCCGATGGCCGTGGCCGCGGTCGGCCTGCGTACCTGGAAACTCCGCACCGACGATGGGCATACTCGGCTCTCCGCCCTGGAACGCGAACAGGCCGAGGCGCTGCGCCGGGCCGTCGAGCACGAGCGGGCCAGGATCGCCCGCGAACTGCACGACGTCGTCACGCACAACGTCAGCGTGATGACCATCCAGGCGGGTGCAGCCCGCAAGATCATGAAATCCTCCCCCGAGCAGGCCGGCGAGGCACTGCTCGCCGTCGAGGCGGGTGGGCGAGCGGCCATGACCGAACTGCGCCACGTCATGGGACTACTCACCATGGCCGACGAGAGTGAGGTGACGGGCGTGGACGGTTCGGCGGCGGTACCGGCCCCGCAACCCGGCCTGGGCCAGCTGGAAACGCTGGTCGGGCGGGTACGGGACACCGGGCTCCAGGTCGACCTGACCGTGGCCGGCCGGCCCTGCTCACTCCCGCCCGGCGTCGAACTGGCTGCCTACCGCGTAGTGCAGGAAGCCCTGACCAACGCCGTGAAGCACGCCACCGGAGCCACCGCCGCCGTGACCGTCGAATACGGTCCGGACCAGCTGCGGGTGGAGGTCACCGACACCGGAGGACACGCGGGCGCCGCCACCGGAGGACACGCGGGCGCGGCCACCGGAAACGGCCGGGGGCTGATCGGCCTGCGCGAGCGCCTCACTGTCTACGACGGAACCCTGGACACCGGCCGTCGTCCGACCGGCGGCTACCGCGTGGAGGCCCTGATCCCCCTGGAGGCACCGTGACCGAGCCCCTGCGTGTCCTCCTCGCCGACGACCAGACCCTGGTCCGCACCGGATTCCGGATGATCCTCGGCGCCGACGGCATCGACGTCGTCGCCGAGGCGGCCAACGGAGGCGAAGCGGTCGAGGCGGTCTGCCGCACCCGTCCCGACGTGGTCCTGATGGACGTCCGCATGCCCGAGATGGACGGCCTGGAAGCCACCCGTCGCATCCTCACCGGCACCCCGGGCGAGCCCCACATCATCATCCTGACCACCTTCGACCTGGACCGCTACGTCTACGCGGCACTGTCCGCCGGGGCCAGCGGATTCCTCCTCAAGGACGTCACCCCCGAATACCTGGCCGCGGCCGTCCGCACGGTCCGTACCGGCGACGCCCTCCTGGCACCGGCCATCACCCGCCGCCTCGTGCAACGGTTCGCCCAGCGTGGCAGCGGCGCCGCCGCCCTCCACCGTGACCTCGCCTCGCTCACCCCGCGCGAGCTGGAGGTCCTCGGCCTGCTGGCCCGAGGCCTGAGCAACGCCGAGCTCGCCGCCCGCCTCCACCTGGCCGAGACGACCGTCAAGACCCACGTCGCCCGCATCCTCGCCAAGCTCGGACTCCGCGACCGGGTCCAGGCCGTGATTGTCGCGTACGAGACAGGGCTGGTCAGCGCCGCAGCGCGCGGGGCCGCCGAGGAGACGTAGACCGAGGCCGGGGCCGAACCGGAGTCCTTGACCAGGCGGACGAGTTCGTCGTCGGTGGTCCTGTTGCCCGGCTGCAGAGGACGGGCGCGTGGGAGCCTGTCGGGGCAGGGTCTACGCAGCGGCTTGCCGGCTGTACGTCATGGCCATCGTGTCCGGTTTGACCGTGACCACGGCCTGGGCTGCCGGGGGACGGCCGACGAGTTCCAGCCGGGGCCACGTCTGGAGAATGGTGGCCAGGATGATCTGAAGCTGCGACCAGGCGAAGTTCTCTCCGATGCATTTACGCCGGCCGTCGCCGAAGGCAAGGAACGATCCGCGAGTGATCGAAGCACGCTCCGCTGTCCAGCGGTCCGGGTCGAAGGCGTCGGGTTCGGGGAAGAATGCCGGGTCGTGCTGGTGAAGGTAAGGACTCCACACAACGTCGGCGCCCTGAGGGATGCGGTGTCCGCCGAGGTGGACGTCCCTCGTCGCCGTTCGGGTCACCATCCACGCAGGGCCGTACTTCCGGATGCTTTCCTGCAGGACGAGTCGCGCATAGGGAAGGTGGTCGAGGTCGCCGTCAGCGAGGGGGCGGTCGGCGCACACGGAGGTGAGTTCGCCCCGGAGCCGCTCTTCGATCCGGGGGTTCCGGGATATCTCGTAGAGCGCCCAGGCCAGGGTGGCGCCGGTGGTCTCGATCGCTCCGGTCAGGAGCGTGATCGCCTCGTCCTGCAGCTGTTGGTGCGTGAGTGGATCCTCCGCGTTGAGCAGGGTGTCGAACAGGCCGGCCTCCTGCTGAGTTCGCAGGGCGTGAGGGCATCCCGGAGGCTCGGTTGCTTGGTCTGCCGAACCTGACGGGGGCGCCGAGACCTTGCGGTGGTCGATGGCCTGGTCGACGAGCTCACGGAGGCGCCGGACGCGATCGGCGTGGGCTCGGTTGGCGGGCAGCGGGAGTCGGTTCAGCCAGGAAGGGAGGACGGTCTGACGGATCGTCCCCTTCATGATCTCTGGCATGAGGGCGGTGAAGTCGCTCTGTAGGTGTTCGGGAAGATCGGTGCCGAACAGGGCGACGAGGAAGGCCGCGAGGGTGACGTCGTTCATGTCCGCGAACACGTCGCGTGGGATGTCTTCAGGCCAGTCGGTCACCAGCGCGCGCACCTGGTCGATCATGGCCGTGCTGCGGGTGGCAATGTGCGCCTTGTTGAACATGGGTTGCATCAGGCGCCGGTTGCGTAGGTGGGTGTCGCCATCGGCGACGGTGGCCAGGCCGTCGCCGAAGAAGACGCGCAACGCGTCGATGATCTTGCCACCCTTGGCGAAGTCCGCCGCGTCCGTCACCAGCACGCGGCGGGTGAGGGCGGGGTCGGTGACCACGTAGGCGGGCGTGGTACCTATGCGTATGCGTACGACGCCGCCGTGTTCACGCAGTGAGGTGATGAACGGCAGCGGGTCGCGGGCGAGTCGGTGCACGTGGCCGAGCAGGGGGAGACTGCCGGGCGCGGTGGGAGTGGCGGTGGGGGAGGTCGGTGCGGTGGGGGAAGGCACGGCGTCATCTGCTCCTGACGTGGGGGGGGCTGGGCTGCGGCCCATAACATCCCCAAGATCACGTCGGTAGATGCATTAGCTTACGATCTTTGCGTTGGGCAGGGGTGGTGTGATACAGGCTTTCTGCCCTGCCGCTGTCCGGGCGCAGCGCGAACACGACCGCCCCTCCACCTCGCCCTGACCTCGCCGACGCGGGTGCTGATTCGGACCGCGTGATCAGTCATCGCACCCGTCCTCTCCGTCGATTCGCTTGCGATGTTCCGCGTGCGCCTGGCGCCGGCGTCTCGTCACTTTCCGCTCGGCCCTGCGTCCTGTGCCGCTTGCGCGAGCGCCCGGACAAGGTCCGTCTCCCCGGCCGTGGGCCAGATGAGGACCCAGGTTCCCATCGGGGCGTCGTACGGGTGCAGGTACCGGAGACCGGGCCACTGGTAGCAGTCGGCGGCGTCGCCGTGGATGAGGCAGATCGCCTCGCCTGCCGCGACTACGGCGGCGACTTCCTGGATCGTGGAGACCTTGGGCCCGCGCCGGATCGGCCGGCCGCGGGGGGTGTGGGTGGGCACGAGCGTCTGCTGCCAGTACTCGGGGATGGGTGCTGCGGAGTAGGGAAGGGGCCAGTCCGCCACGTCCTCCATGCTGACCTTGCCGCGGGAGGTAAGAGGATGATCGGCGGCCACCATGAGGACCAGGGGCTTGGTCGCGATCACCGGACCAACGGTGAGATCCGGCTCACGGACCGGCAGCCAGGAGGTCGCCACCTGGACCGAGCCGTTCCGGAGGGGGCCGAAGGGATCCGAGAAGTTGATCTCCTGCACGCGGAGCCGGACCTCGGGGTGCCGGGCCTGGAAGAGGCCGATGACGTGCGGGTAGTAGTGCGCCTGGGGCCCGTGCAGACCGATGGTCAGCGTGCTCGTGGTGCCGCGGGCAGCAGCGGTGGCCGCGCGGGTGCCGTCGAGTATCTGCTGGTAGCCCGCACCGAGGTCTTGCCGCAGCTGAGCTCCGATGGCAGTGAGCTCGACCTTGCGGCTGCTCCGGGCGAAGAGACTCGCGCCGATCCGTCGCTCCTGCTTGGCGATCGACTGGCTCACTCGCGCCTGTGACACGTGCAGTCGGTCTGCGGTCCGGCCGAAGTGCAGCTCCTCGGCCAGCGTCAGGAAGATCTCGATGTCTCGTAGCTCCATCACATGCCCCCAGTCTCCACCGATAACTTCGGGGTTATCAGACCATGTGCAGTCGGGGGTTGTTCGTCCGTATCCCGCGCCGCATCCTGGGTCACGTCCTCCTCGAGGACGCCCATCGGTACTCGGCCCAGGCGCACAGGGAGATGACGTGCTCACACCGCTCGGGCCGGTACCGGCCAGGCGTGTGTGGCTGGTCGAAGGTCCGCCACAGGGACTTCCGCCGAAGCGGCTCATCGGGGTTTCCTGTGATGCCCCAGGCACTGCTGCTGGGCCGCTACGACATCACTGGCCGCCTGCAACTGGTGGGGAAGACCACCCGGCCCGCCTCATGGCCGCCGACGCGCCCTGGCACACCGGGTCCGCCTCCGAACTGACCGGCCGCCTCGTCACCGCCGCCCTCCACACCCTCACCACCCCGCTCACCATGGACCAGCCACCGGTGAGCGCAATCAACGTAAGGATCACCGCAATGAAGAAGCGCATGGCGTTTTCCAGCGCCGCCTGTGCGGCCGTTCTGGCTGTACTCCCCCTGGCCGGCACCGCCTCCGCGGCCGAGTACACCGTGACGCACACGTCCGGGCCGCACACCGGCGACAAGTGCACCTGGATCAACAGCTGTGCCGGCTCGGCGTCGTTCGTCCATGACGGCGACCACCTGCTGGTCTGGGACAACGCCGGCGACGGGCACTCCGTTGTGGTGGAGTACGAGCGCTCCGATGTGGGCGGGAGCGACTACATACTCGACTGGAACCACTACGGCAAGAACACCAGGCTCGACGTCAACATGAACATCCCCGAGGACGGATGGATCACCTACCGGGTCTGCGTGGGCGAGTACGGCACTCGCAGTGTTCTGAGGGACACCTGCTCCTCCTTCTTCTGGGAATCCGCCGGTTGATCACCACGCCTTGACCGTCACGCCTCGGGCGAAGGAGATCATCGAATCGCTGCGGGCCCGCGCCGAGCGCCCTACCCGTACCCGTACCGGTACCCGTAGGCCTCGGGCGGACGCGCCTTCCTCGATCTCGGCGTGCCGTAGAGAGGGGTGTTAGTCACCGTCTCTGCGCGTCGGGGCCTTCCAAGTGACCTGATCATGGCCACGGCCCTCTCGGAGCCTTCGTCAGATATCCGCGATGGGCAGATCCCCGGCAACAGTCGCCCAAACCCTTGCCGCTGCTTGCCAGCCAGGCCTCCCCGTCACGCTTCGGTGCCGGCACCTAAGCGTGCAAGGGCGTGATAGGGCGTGATAGGGCGATCGTGAAGCTTCCGGATCTCGTTGTGACCCTGAGATGTGCATGAACGCGATATTGCGGGGCACGAGGATCAACGCAGCAGAGACCTAACCGCTATCGATTCGAAACGAGCCAGGTTGTACGGGTCGGGCGCGACGAGGTCGCTGCGAAGCGAATGTTCATGCACGCCTACGAAACTCGAGGACGGGAACTGTCATGATTCTACTCGGTGTCATTCTGCTCATAATCGGCCTGCTTGTTGGTATGTCTTTGCTGACGACCATCGGTGGTGTACTTGTCGTGGTGGGAGCTGTCCTGTGGCTCCTTGGTGCAAGCGGGCGTAAGGTCGGCGGACGCAAGCACTACTTCTAGGTCCTGTGCGGAGTTCAGACCACGTTTCGGGTGATCCGCAGCGCGGAAGCGTGTGCGCTTGATAGGCAATCAGGTTTGGCACCTGGCGACCCAGAGGGCACCTGATCACCATTCAGGACCTGTTGGTTGTTTCGCCGGAATGAATTCGCCAGGTCGGGGTGGATTCCCCAGTGAGTTCACGGCTCATTTGGTCAGCCATCGCCCAGTGGACCATTTCCCGGGATCTCTGAGGCAGAGTCTCGCAGTCCCGCGCGAGACGTCGGTACTGCATCAGCCAGCCGAAGGTCCGCTCGATCACCCATCGTGTGTGGCGGCCAACTCGTCGAGCAGACGCCTGCCGCCGGTCGAGTCGTGCACGGAGGCGGCCGTGACGACGGCGAGGACCAGGCCGAGGGTGTGAGTGATCAGGTGGCGCTTGCGCCCTTTGATCCTCTGCCGGCGTCGATGCCCTGGCTTGCTTCGGCGACACTCTCCGAGGTCTTCACCCTCTGGGCGGCCCACCACGGCTGCCGACGGTTCCGCGGCGCGACCGTGTAAGCGCCGGGTCCTGTCCCGCAGCAGGTCGTGGACCTGACCGGTGGTGCCGCCTGCCTCCCACTTCGCGTAGTAGTCGGCAGCGAAGGCTCGCGCCCCTCCAGCACCTCGCACACCACGATGCCGTTCCAGCCGGGCTTCGGTTTCGCGAGGAACTTGAACGTGATGCCGACCGTGGTAGCGAAGCCCTCCGGCCGAGCGCCGACGCCGGTGGCCGTCCATGGCGGGATCAGCTCCGGATCGGTGACCGCACGCCAGACCTTCTGTGACGGCAGCTGTCCGGCACAGCCACCGGGATGTTCATGGAACGGGGCATCCTGACCGATCCGGACCTGTCGCCGGTCGAAGCGGCGTTGGCGATCCTCTCCGGCGAGCCGGCCGGCGTCGCGCAGCCCGACTCTTCGACACCGGACTTACCTCACTCGCCCTTGGCCGGCGCAGCCAGTGAAACGTCTCCCCGGCCGGGGCAGCGGCGAGCTGCGGCGCCTACGGTGGCCTCTGTAGCCTGGCGGCGCTGTACGTCGGGGGGAGCTGACTGTGGAGAACATCCTGTCCGTGACCATCGGGGCCGCTATCGGCCTCATAGGGGCGGTGTCCGGTCGTCGGCGACCGACCTGAGCGTCGCTCCGGGCCGCGACCCGTACAGCGTGACCGCATCCGCCTTGAACCCCGGCGGGTAGTTTGTCATGACCACGAGATGTCCGCTCTCAGATCTCCTGGATCCAGGATCCAGGATCCAGGATCCAGCGTCCCGTTTGTCCAACGTCGGGGGCAACGCCCAGTTTGAGTAACACGTACTTGCAGCTCAGCTCCTCGGCCAGAGCCGAGTGGGAGATGTCTTCGACAGAATCCTCGCCGTTCTGTCGGATTCCGCAAAGACCCTTCGTCGTCCTCGTGAAACGTTCGGAAGGAGAACGGTCATGAAGTACGTGTTGTTCGTCGCCACCGACCCCGCCGGAGAGTCGACAGACGAGAACCCGGAGGCATGGGTCGAGAAGTGGAGCGACAGTGGCGTCCGTATCGAGGGGATGCCGCTCGAGCCGGTCACCGAAACGAGAACGGTCCGCGTCCGCGGAGACCGGGTGTTGGTCACCGACGGCCCGTTCACCGAGACGACCGAGTGGATCGCCGGGTACGACCTCGTCGAGGCCGCCGACCTCGACGAGGCGATCGAGGTCGCCGCCTCGCACCCGATGGCGACCGGCGGACGCATCGAGATCCGGCCGGTTGAACCCCTCGATCTCGGGCCGGGCACCGAAAACGTCCCACATGAGGGCGACTCGCCCGCCTCGCGCTTTCTCGGGATCCTCCGGACGGACCCGAGCGCTCCGTCCTTCATCCCTGATCCCGCCTCGGTGGCCGAGTGGGTCCGCGAGGGTCTCGCCTCCGGCCGTTACCTCGGCGGCGAGCACCTGCGTCCCGTCCAGGACGCCACCCTCGTGCGTCGTCGCGGAGGTGAACTGCTGGTCACCGACGGCGCGTACGCCGACGTGCTGGAGTGGGTGACCGGAATCGTGTTCATCGACGGTGAGTGGGAGGAGGCGATCGATTACCTTTCCCGCTGCCCCATGGCACGATCCGGAATCGCCGAGCTGCGCGAATTCTGGACGGACTTCTCGTGAGAACCGGGCCGCCAGACGTCCGGGCGGCGCTCGCCGAGGCGTACCGCGGCGAGTGGGGCGTCGTCTTCGGCACGATCGTGCGCCTCACCGGAGACTGGGAATTGGCCGAGGACTGCGCGCAGGAAGCGTTCACCCGCGCTCTGCCGGCCTGGGAGCGTGACGGGGTACCGCGCAGACCGGGAGCGTGGCTGGTGACCGCCGCTCGGCACCGCGCCCTGGACGTGCTGCGCCGCCGGACGACCGAGCGCGGCAAGCTTGTCGAGGTCGCCGCGATCGAGGCGGTCCGCGAACCGCCGCCGCCCGGAGACGAGAGGCTGCGGCTGGTGTTCACCTGCTGCCACCCGGCGCTCCCCCTCGAATCCCGGGTGGCGCTCACCCTCCGGGCGGTCGGCGGCCTCACCACGCGCGAGATCGCCCGCGCCTTCCTGGTCAGCGAGGACACCGTTTCGCAGCGGATCCTGCGCGCCAAGCGCAAGATCGCGGCCGCCGGGATCCCCTACCGGGTTCCGCCGCCCGGAGCACGCGCCGAACGGCTGGGCGGAGTTCTCGCCGTCATCTACCTCGTGTTCACCGAGGGATACGCTCCCAGCGACGGAAGCACAATCCGCGACCCGCTCGCCGAGGAGGCCATCCGGCTCGCCCGGCTCGTCGCCGCCGAGGCGCCGGAGGAGCCGGAGGCACGGGGATTACTCGCGCTGCTGCTGCTCCAGCACTCGAGGCGTGCCGCCCGGCTCGACGAGGACGGCAGCCTGATCACTCTGGAGCACCAGAACCGCAGGTGTTGGGACCACTCGCTCATGTCCGAGGGCGTGGGCCTGGCCCGGGAGACGGTCGCGTCGGGCGGCCCCTACGCGCTCCAGGCGGCGATCGCCGCGCAGCACGCCCTCGCCCCGGCCGCCGCCGCAACCGACTGGGTGGCCATCGTGGCGTTGTACGACCGCCTCCTCGCCCTGCGTACGAACCCGGTCGTGGCACTCAACCGCGCGGTCGCCCTTGGAATGCGCGACGGTCCACAGACGCAGTTGGACGCCGTCGACGCCCTGGGAACACCCAAGGAGCTGACCGGCAACCACGCCCTGCACGCCGTCCGCGCGGACGCGCTGCGCCGCCTCGGTCGGACCCGCGAGGCAGCAAAGGCGTACCGGGCGGCGAAGAGCGCCGCCCCCAACGAGGCGATCGTCCGGGAATATGCCAAGCGTATGACCGAGTTGGGGCCAGAAGATCGGCAGACCGACAAGGTCTGAGCATGCCGCCCCGCCGCAGGCCGGTGCCGCCCGGTCCGCTCTCTCCCGACCGGGAGTTCCGCGACCCGGCCCACAAGTGGAGACAGATACGCGAGCGTCGCCCATGGAAAGACAGCGGCTCAGGAAGTCACCGGGAGGTCGCGGATGGTCTGGCGCCACGACACGCCGAAGCGTGTCCGCCGCAGGCGCGGCTCTGACCACACATACGTAGCCCCCTGAGTCCGATATTGTTCGACAATTAAGAGGCTCAGGCGTCACTCAGACCCTACTCGCACAGCACCCCCGATCAGGGCGACGCCGTAATTTCCCGCTTGCTTCTTGTCGCTGCGGGACCACAGTGTTACGTTCACCACCAACGCTCGTCGGACAATCTCCGAGTCGTCATGTCTCCGGCACCGGCCACTGACGTGGCCGGGTAAGGGCCAGGAAAACAGCCACGCCGACCCATCGGCGTCACCTTGTGGAAAGACCTCTCTGGCATCTGATCGCCCTCAATCGCTTCGAAGATCGGAGACCCGCATGCATGTGCCGGACGACAACAGCTCGCGCCCGGGAAACGGCCCCCTGTGGGATCGGCGGGACTTTCTGGGGCGGACGGCCGGCGTCGCCGCCGGTGGCGCACTCCTCAGCGCCCTCGCCGCCCAACCGGCCGCCGCCTCTCAGGCGTTCGGCGACCGGCCGGTGCGTACCGAGTCCGGCCTGGTGTCCGGAGTCCCCGCCGCGCTGCACGGTGTCACGGCTTACAAGGGGATCCCCTACGGGGCTTCCACCGCAGGCGAGAACCGCTGGCAGCCGCCCCGGCCCGCTTCGGCCTGGAAAGGAGTGCGCAGGTCGGACACGTTCGGCGACGCGCCCCCGCAGGCGGGCAGCGGTTTCGCCATGAGCGAGGACTGTCTGAACCTCAACATCTGGACAGGCGCGTCGAACGCCGGGGAGCGGCGCCCGGTGTACGTGTGGCTCTACGGTGGCGGCTTCTCCGGAGGCAGGGGCTCGGACCCGCTGTTCGACGGCTCGACGCTGGCAGGCAAAGGCGTGGTCTTCGTGACGATCAACTACCGCCTCGGCCCCCTGGGATTCCTTGCCACCCCCGAGCTGAGCCGGGAGTCCGGCCATCATGCCTCGGGCAACTACGGTCTGCTCGACCAGATAGCGGCACTGAAGTGGGTGGGGCGCAACATCAGGGCGTTCGGCGGGGACCCGGACCAGGTCACCGTGGGCGGCCAGTCCGCCGGAGCCGGCTCCACGGACCTGCTCTCGATCTCCCCGCTCGCTGCGGGCCTCTTCCGGAGGGCCGTCGCCGAGAGCCAGGTGCGCTTCCCCGGTGACCCCGAGCTTCGCTATCTCGGGACGTCGTACCGGGAGAAGACCACCGCGGAACAGCAGGGCACCGCGTACGCCGCCTCGCACGGCGCGACCACCCTGGCCGAACTACGCGCCGTGCCGTGGCAGGAGCTGACCGACGCCGCCACACTCAAGGACGAGACGGTCGACACCGGAACCGTCGCCAAGCCGCCACTGTTCCGGCCGGTCATCGACGGCTGGGTGCTCCCGGTCGGCTACCGCGACGCCTATGAGCACCGTACGCAGCACGACGTCTGGTACCTGGCAGGCAACAACCTGGACGAGAGCGGCGCGGTACCGGAGACCGCATTCGACTACTGGCGCGACGCTGGTTACCCCGACCGCCCCGGCGCTCCGCCCGTCCACGTCACACTCGACGACTACGTGAGCGCCGCCCACCGCAAATTCGGCGCGCTCGCCGACGAGTTCCTGACGCTCTACCCGGCAAGCACGGACGACGAGGCAGCCCTCGCCAGCAACGACGCCGTTCGCGACAACTCCCGCGTGAGCACCCACCTGTGGACAACCGAGTGGAGCCGCGGCGCCGGCCGCCCCGTGCGCACCTACTTCTGGACCCACCGCCCGCCGGGACCAGACCACGATCTCCGTGGCGCCTACCACGGGTCCGAGATCGCCTACTTCTTCGGCAACCTCTACCCCTCCGGCCAGGGATGGACCCGCACAGACCGGAAGCTGGCCGACACCATGTCGTCCTACCTCGCGAACTACATCTCCACCGGCGACCCCAACGGCCCCGGGCTGCCCGAATGGCCCGTCCACGATCCGAGTTCACCGACCGTCATGGAGGTGGGTGAACACTTCGGACCGGCACGGGTCGCGTCGGTTCCCAAGCTCGACTTCTGGAGCCGGTACCTCGCTGGTCAAGAGGCCTGGTAACGCCAGCCCTTCTCGGCCGTGGCCCCTTGCGGAGGCACGCCGTGGCATCAGGTTCCACTGCATCTCGGCGGCCACCGCCATCGGCTGCGTGCGTACCATCAGGGCGCATACGCACCTACTGCCACCCCGGCTGGCCGAGCCGAGGAGCGCCTCCAACAAGCCCTTCGAGGGCGCTGGACCGCTGCTCCGCAGCCACTTCGGCACCGTCGATTCTCTCCGACATGGCCGAGCCGGTTGACCAGCAACTGACACCGGGACCAGTCGACAAACGCGGTCCCCGGACACCCATAAAGCCCCTCGACGGAGTTCGGGCTGACTCGTGACGGTCAGCCCTGCGCTCACACCATCGCGCACCCGGACCACTGAACCGTTCCGGATTCGGTAGAGACTCTAGATTGTGGCTGTGACCTGGGGCTCTTGACCGCGGGCCTGCTCCAGGACGGCAAGGGCGGGGCTGTCCAGGTCGACGAGTACACCCCGGACGACGCTGCCCACATCAAGCACGGTCCCACGGGCTGCGTGGGCGTACGGCAGAGCGAGGTCCAACTGCCGGACGGGTGTGCGAAGAAGATGAAGAGGCCCGACGCGCAGTACATCACCGTCACCCTCAAGATCTCACCGGTCGCCGTCGTCGGACGGGACTGGAACCACGCGTCACTGATGAAGGACTCGCGCACGGCGATACTCGAGGCAGCGGAAAACCTGACCGAACAGTACGACTGTGCCACCTGACCGTCGCCCGACCCGCCAGACCACCCAGCGGCACCGCCGGGCTACCGCAGCCCGGCTGCAGCGACCTCACCGGATCAGCAGCTCAGCTGCGCGACGATCCGCCGGATCGCCACCAGGCTGGCCGTCAGGGAGAGTGTGAGACAGGCGGCGAACAGCCCGAGCGGCGCTCCCCGCGAGCGCGAGGTGCTGGCGCTGATGGCCGAGGGGCTCAGCAACCAGACCGTCGCGCAGCGGCTCACCGACACCGAAGAGACGAGTGCCCGGCGCGCCCGCGTAGCGGTGCCTGCCCGGAGAGCGTCGAGCCCGTCACCGCTGAACCCTTGCACCAACTGGAGTCCTGTTGAGTCCAGTTACGTTCAGAAAGTGAACGCTACAAGTACCTTGACGGGTTCAGTCACCGTGCCCGACAGTCGTCCGCAAGGCAGTTGAGAGCGCTCTCAACCACCTGTCCCCCCACCCCACGAAAGCAGACCCCATGAACAGGATCGCTTCCTTCGGCAGGTCTCAAGGCATCTCCCCCGGCCCCGGACACCACACCCGACGGCGCCTGCCGGCCACACTCGCCGCACTCGCGCTCTGCCTGCCACTGGCCGGGCTCATGGGCGTGACGGGTCCCGCCGGGCTCTCCGGCGGCACCGCGTCGGCCGCCGAACCGGCCGCACAAGCCCGTACAGCCGCCGCCGACTGGACCACCATGTTCAGGGACGACTTCGACGGCGCGAGTGGAACAGGCCTCGACACGGCCAACTGGCTCTACGACATCGGCACCAGCTACCCCGGCGGCGCCGCGAACTGGGGCACCGGCGAGATCGAGACATCCACGGACTCGACGGACAACGTCTACCAGGACGGCTCGGGTCACTTGGCGATCAAGCCCATCCGCGACGACTCCGGGCACTGGACATCCGGCCGGGTGGAGACCCAGCGCACCGACTTCGCCGCACCGGAAGGCGGACAGATGCGGCTCAGCGCCTCCCTGAAACAGCCCGACCCGGAGAGCGGACTCGGCTACTGGCCGGCCTTCTGGGCGATGGGCGCCGACGCCCGCCCGACCGGAGCCACCAACTGGCCCAGCATCGGCGAGCTGGACATCATGGAGGACGTCAACGCGCTCAGCCAGCACTCCACCACCTTCCACTGCGGCGAGTGGGCCGGCGAGTGCCACGACCCCGACGGAATCAGCAGCGACCTGCAGGCCTGCGACGGCTGCCAGTCCGATTACCACACGTACTCGGTGATCGTCGACCGCCGGGACACCGCAGCCGAACAGCTGCGCTTCTACCTGGACGATGTACAGACCTTCGCGGTGAACCAGAGCGAGGTGTCCGACGCGACCTGGAAGGCCGCCGTCGACCACGGATTCTTCGCGATCTTCGATGTGGCGATCGGCGGTTCGTATCCGGACAAGGTCTGCGGCTGCACCTCCCCCGGGGCCGACATCACCTCCGGGGCCGAGATGAGCGTCGACTGGTTCGCGGCCGAGGTGAGCCAGTCCTGAACCACGGCCGCCGGTGACCGGGCCGGGGGTGGTGTCGCAACCGCCCCCGGGTACGGGTCCGGACCCGGCGGTTCCGGACCCGAGAGGCCGAGGATTCTCCCGTCGGCGGCAGGTCGGCGGGCCGGGAATGCGCCGCGGACCTCATACGCTCCGGGCGTCTCCCGGTCCGACGATTCGGCCGATCGCCGCCGTCCGACGACGGCCGCAGGACAGCTCCGGGTCGTGCGTGCCCACGGCGCGGCGGTCGCGGGGCCTTGACACCCCGGTGCGGCAGGAGGAGCATCCTCCCGTCATTGACAACGTTGTCGGGACAGGATTGCCCGGGCAGGCAACGGGGCTTCCGCTCCGGCCCGTTGACCGCCCGCCACACACGAAGGGGCAGGATCGGTGTCAGACACGCACAGCCGTCGGACGCACGCCGGGCTCAGAGCTGTCAGCTGCGTCGCGGTGACCGCCATGGCCGCACTGGGACTGGC
Source organism: Streptomyces sp. NPDC102441 (assembly GCF_044765585.1). NCBI lineage: Bacteria > Bacillati > Actinomycetota > Actinomycetes > Kitasatosporales > Streptomycetaceae > Streptomyces > Streptomyces sp. NPDC102441. The sequence goes on along the minus strand of NZ_JBIWKH010000002.1, from coordinate 460,531 downwards.
CTCCACAGCCGCCCCCGCGTCGGCAGCATCCTCGTACACCACCGTCAAGGACCCGGTGTCGTACGTCCACCCGCTGATCGGCACCGCGAACGCGGGCAACACCTACCCGGGCGCCGTCCAGCCGTTCGGCATGCTGGCCTGGAGCCCGCAGAACTCGCAGGGCAAGCAGGTCTCGACGCCCGCTCCCGGCGGCTACCAGTACGACGCGACGAAGATCCGCGGCTTCAGCCTGACGCACCTCAACGGCGTCGGGTGCTCCGGCGCGAACGGTGACATCCCGATCATGCCGTACGCGGGTGACATCGACACCTCGCCCACCTCGGACACGACCGACGCGAAGTACGCGAGCGACTTCTCGCACGCGGACGAGACTGCCGCCCCTGGCTACTACAAGGTGGGCCTGGCCAGCGGCGCTTCGGCGGCACTCACCACGACCGCCCGCACCGGCACGGGGCGGTTCGGCTTCCCGGCCGACAAGCCCGCCAGCATGCTCTTCCGCACCTCGAACTCGGAGAGCGGCAGCACCGCCGCCACCGTGAAGATCGACAAGGCGGCACGGACCGTTACAGGCTCAGTCTCCGCCGGCAACTTCTGCGGTCCGCAGAGCGCGAACAACCGCAAGGACCTCTACACGCTCTACTTCACCGCCCACTTCGACAAGGACTTCGCGAAGGTCGGCACCTGGACGGACGACACCGTCGCTCCCGGCTCCACCTCGGCCTCCGGCGGTACGGGGTACAGCTCGGCCGGCAACCCCGTGGCGGGCAAGGGCTCCGGGGCATACATCACCTTCGCCGACGGCACCACCGGCGCGCAGGCCAAGGTCGCCGTCTCCTACGTCAGTGCGCAGAACGCGGAGGACAACCTCCGCGCGGAGAACGGGCGTCACGAGACCTTTGACTCCGTCAGGAAGCAGGCCGCCAAGACCTGGAACAAGGCGCTGAGGACGATCGAGGTGGGCGGCGGCACCGACGCCCAGCGGTCCACCTTCTACACCGCGCTCTACCACTCCATGCTGGAACCCACTCTGACCAGCGACGTGGACGGCCGCTACCTCGGCTCCGACCGCAAGCCGCACCGGCTCGCCAAGGGGCAGAAGGCGCAGTACGGCACCTTCTCCGGCTGGGACCAGTACCGCGCGCAGGTTCAGCTGATGACGCTGATCAACCCGCGGGCGGGCAGCGACTACGCGCAGTCTCTCTACAACTACGCACGTCAGAACGACGGCGAGTGGGACCGCTGGCTGCTGGAGAACGGCAAGACAAGCGTGATGTCGGGTGACCCGTCGGACGCGGCGCTCGCCGGGATCTACGCCTTCGGCGGCCACGACTTCGACGTCAAGGGGGCGCTGAAGTCGCTGGTGACGGCGGCCACCGTGCCGACGGCGAACGACTCCGACAGCTCGGGCTGCAACGTCGAGTGCGTAGGCCAGCGGCCCGCGCTCGACAAGTACCTGGAGCTCGGTTACGTACCGGCGGACGGCTGCCACTGCTGGGGCGGCGCCGCCGAGACGCTGGAGGACGCGGCGGCCGACTACGGTCTGTCCGAGCTGTCCCGGCAGACCGGGAAGACCGCCGACGCGAAGAAGTTCCTGGAGCGCTCGGGCAACTGGTCGAACGTCTTCGACGCCAACGCCACCGCCGACGGCGGGTACATCCGCGACCGCAAGGCCGACGGCACCTGGGCCGGGACCTTCACGCCGGGCACCGGTACCGGTTTCGTCGAGGGCTCCAGCGCGCGCTACACCTGGATGGTCTACTCGGACGTCGCCGGGCTCGCCGGCGCGATGGGCGGGAAGGAGCCGGCGGTGAAGCGGCTGGACGCCTTCTTCCGCACCCCGGACGGGAAGTTCGACTTCACGGCGAAGGACGCCACCCGCTACGACCCGACCAACGAACCCGACATCAACGCTCCTTACCTGTACAGCTACCTCGGCGCCCCGTACAGGACGCAGGAGACGGTCCGCGCCGAGGTGGACCAGCTGTGGACCGACACCCCGGGCGGCATTCCCGGCAACGACGACGCCGGCACCATGTCGTCCTGGTACGTCTTCTCCGCGCTGGGCATGTACCCGCAGAACCCCAGCCGCGCCGACCTGGTCCTCACCGCTCCGCTGTTCCCGCACGCGGTGGTGCACACCGGCCACGGGAAGACCATCACGATCGAGGCGCCGGCCGCCTCGTCGGCCAACAGCTACATCCACGGCCTGAAGGTCGACGGCCGCAAGTCCGACAAGCCGTGGGTCCCGGCCTCGTTCGTCACCCGTGGCGGCACGCTGGACTACACGCTCGGCGCGACGGCCGATACCTCCTGGGGCAGCGCGGCGGGCGACGCCCCGCCGTCCTTCCCCGGCGGCGGCGTGAAGTACTTCACCGGCGCCGCCCCCGAGCAGGTGAAGACCGAGCCCGGCTCGGGCAGCGCGGAGACCACCGTCAAGGTGCAGAGCCTTCAGACCGAGTCCACCTCGGTGCACTGGACGGCGACGGCTCCGGCCGGTGTCACCGTCACGCCGGCGGAGGGCGATTTCACCGTCCCGGCCGGTGGCTCGGTGAGTGCGAAGCTCGCCGTGTCGGCCGCGGCGGACACCGCCGAGGGCCACTACACGGTCCCGGTGGCACTGAAGTCCTCCGACGGGACCGAACTCCCGAAGACGTCGTTCGCGGTGACCGTCGCCGAGAAGAACGGTCTGCTGTGGAACCGCAACAGCACCGGCATCTCCACCGACGACACGGAACCGCAGGCCAACTTCGACGGTGAGGGCTGGAGTTACTCGGCTGCCGCGCTCGCCGCGGTGGGCACGACGCCGGGCGGCACGGTCTCGTCCGACGGATTCGACTTCACCTGGCCCGAGGCGGGCGCCGGCGACCCCGACAACATCGAGGTGACCGGCACCACCCCGCAGGTGCTGAACGTCCGCCCCGCCGAGGGCGACACGAAGCTGAGCCTGCTGGGCAGCGCCGCCGAGGGTGCGGCCAGCGGCAAGCTGACGCTGACGTACACCGACGGCACCACACAACAGGCCGACATCGGCTTCAGCGACTGGACGCTGGACGGTGGCTCCCAGCAGCCGTCGTACGGCAACACGGTGGCGGTCCACACCACGTACCGCGACGTCCAGGGCGGCGGCAAGGACCCGGTGGGCACCGAGGTCTTCTCCTCCGCGCCGATCACCCTCCAGGCGGGCAAGCAGCTGGCGGACGTGACGCTTCCCTCCACGACGAGTGGCGGAATCATCCACGTCTTCGCGGTGGCCACCGCCTGATCAGCGGCTCCGTCCGTCGTGAACGGGCCGTCGTTCCCGGGAGACCCCCCGGCTCGACGGCCCTTTCGCCACGCCTCCAGCGTAGTGAGCGCGCTGGCGACGACAGCGATGTCCAGGCGCGGAGCCGCCTTCACCAAGGCCGTCATCCGACGGTCACCTGGACCGTCTTCGACAGCGCTTGGGAGTCGAGGACGAAGGCGCGCCGACGCGCAGAGGGAACACCGGCGCGCTTCGAACGGCTCACGCTGCGGCGCCGGGTGAGCGGTGCTCGTCATGCCAGTCGTCGATGGCCGCGATGCGCTGCAGTGCCGCTCGCTCCTCCTCGGCCGATACAGGACCGGCAGCGGCGTGGCCAAGCGGACTCTTTACCGGTGGTGGCCGACGAAGTCCGCTCTGGTCGCCGACGCGATACTCGGTGGATTCCTTGACGTTCCGCACAATCCGGTGCAGCACACGGCCGACATCTGGGCCGACCTGCGTGCCTGGCTCGGCGAGGTATCCACAGCCATGCATGGCCCCTACGGGGAGGTGCTGCGCGCGTCCACGGCGATCAGCGCAACAGAACCCGCCCTCGCCGCCGGACTCGCGCAGGCTTTCCGCCGCCCCGCCGTCACCGAGATGCGCGCCCGCTTCGCCGAAGCCGTCCGCGACGGACAGATCTCGCCGGACGCGGACATCGACGCGACCATCGACCTGCTGATGGGGATCATCGTGTTCGTGGGCGCTGGCCACGAAGACGTTGCCCGTATTCCTGCAGTCCTCGGGGTATTAAAGCTTGGCATCTCAGGCGAAGCGGCGAGGCACTCTCATTGCCCGCCAAGGGAAAACCCCACCGTGCCGCGGTGACGGCGGCTGCCATAAATGCCTGCCGAGTTCCCGGGTGACTGCGGTGACCGTCTTGCCCGAGGAGTCGACGAGGGCAATGCCGTCCCGCCTGAACTCCTTGGTATACCGCTTCGTGTATTTGCTTCTCACCTGGTGCTTCTTCCTGGAACCTCTAGATTCCAGGAAGCCAGGTGTCCACGATCAAGGGGAAGGTTCAGGTTTCGCTCCACCCGAGCCAATGGATGCCACCGAGGTTGAGGGCCTCTTCTACTGCTCTGGATGTCAGGCCGGTCAGTCTGAAGAGTTTTCGACGTGTTCTGAACCCGATCGGCCACAGGGACGGTGCTCATCTTTTTCGGCCTGGACCTCGCTCTGTCCGGACGATCAGGGACCGAGACCGGAGGAGCATCAACCTCAACGCGGCAATCTCCCGTGGTGTGGTTATCCCCACCGCCGAGGGGTGGCTCACCGGATGGCGATGACGCCGGTGCTCGGCGATCGTGTTTCCCGGAATACGACTTGAGTCAAAGGGGTCACAGTGGATCGTCCCGTAGAGCACGCTCTCCTTCGCCGCACGTTACTGGCCAGCACAGCGGCAGCCGGTGCGGGAATGGTGTGGGGAGGCATGGGAAAGGCCGTCGCGGGTGGGTGGACAGGGCCGGTGAAACAGACGGCGGTGGCCGCCGAGGCGGCGCTTTTGGACCGCGTACTGATTCAGCTGCGGCGGGACATCCACCGGCACCCTGAAGCCCCGGGGCAGGAACAGCGCACGGCCGCTCTGGTGGCCCGGGAGCTGCGGGCGGCGGGGCTGGACGTCACGACCGGAGTGGGCGGCCATGGTGTCGTCGGGGTCCTGCGGGGCTCGCGTCCAGGCCGGACCGTTGCCTACCGGGCGGACATGGACGCCGTTCCGCCCAAAGACATCGTCGGAGGAGGCCCCGCGCCGGCCCATGTCTGCGGACACGACATCCACACCACGGTGAGTATCGGCGTCGCGCGGGTTCTGGCGCGGCTGCGGCGGCAATTGAGTGGAACGGTGGTCTTCCTTTTCCAGCCTGCCGAGGAGACGCTGTCCGGCGCCCGCGCACTGATCGACTCGGGTGTGCTGGAGCGCGAGTACGTCGAGGAGATCCATGCGCTGCACTGCGGGCCGTTTGCGGTCGGCCAGTTCGCCGTGACTCCGGGCTATGGGATGCCGGGCCAGGACAAGGCGGAAATTACCCTCTCCGGGCCGGACGCACTCGATGCCGCGCGGCGCTTGGCAGTCGATATCGGCGCGCTCGCAACCGTGGCTCTGCCACAGACGTCAGCGGACCTGGAGCAGATCATCGCTGACGCCCAGACGCCCGACGGGCCGCTGGCCCGGTTCGTAGCCGTCCGGGCGGCAGCGCAGGACGCCAAGGTGAGTGTGTCCTATCGCTGCTGGCCGCAGGAGCGCTACGTGGAGGTGCGCGAAAACATCCGTCGAGCGGCCATGCCATATGCGGGGGCCGGGGTGCGCTTCCCCGCCGAGCCATTCCCGGCCATGGTTTGTTCCGAACGCGACGCCCGTCCGCTCGCCCGCCACCTGCGCCGCAGCGTCGGCCAGGACATGGTCACGGAGCTCTGTGCCGCCTTCCCGCCCTTCAGCGGTGAGGACTTCGCCCTCTACCTGGACCGGATCCCCGGCACGTACACCTTCCTCGGTGTTCATACCCCTGGCACCCCCATCACAACGAGCTATCCGCATTACCCCGACTTCTCCCCGGATGAGCGCGCCATCGGCGTCGGCGTGCGGGCGATGGCGGGCTGGATCGCGGAGCGCACACACAGAAGCGCAGGACCTACCAGGCGGGCCCGGCCGGCGCAGACTGGCTGACCTACTGCCGTTGCCGCACTCCCGTCCTGCGCGTGCTGGAGGCTCAGCCGGTGCAGGCGCCAGCTACCTCACACATGCGGTTGTGGCTGGTCGTCTCCGACAGCATCGGGCAGGAGCACGCGGGTCTGCTGCAGCTCCGTGCGTGCCTGGTCATAGGACTCGCCGGTGTACGTGCCACGTCGGACGGCGAGACAGCTGAGGCGGTCGGTGCGCACTTCGGGATCCCGTCACGTGCTGCTCGGCCCGGGCGGCACGGTGGGGTAGGACGCGAACCGTGGCGTGTGACGTACTGCGACGATTCGATGGAGCTGAGCTCCTTCGCTTCTGCCCTCGGCTGCCGAATGGGCCGAGACATCCAGAAGAAGCACAACCCCGTCGTGGCCGCACTGCAGACGGTAGGGCACCCAGCGGACTCATCCCACACCTCGTCGGCCATGGCATGTCAGCCACGACCACGGCTGGTGCGCGCCGACCGGCGTGCCGCGCAGTGGGTGCCGGCCTTCGAGCAGGAGTGGGCGGCCGCCCTGGAGGAATCCCGCCGGACGTTCTCCCTCGGCGAGCTGTACGAGGTCCTCCAGGGTGGCAGGGCCGACTCGCCCACGCCCCGGCCGTCGACGCGTTCGTCGTCTCCGGCTACGACGACAGCGAGGCCACCGACATGGCGGAGCTGCGGGGAAGACGAAAGCGCCGGTGAGCGGACAGCCGTACGCGGTCCGCTTTTCCGCACCGGCCGCGAAGGTCCTCGACACGCTGCCCGAGCAGGTCGAAGACACCGTGTGGGACGTCCTGGGCGCAGCCGACGCCGACCCGTGGGGTTTCCGGCAGTGGAACGCGGAGGACCTCGATGGCGAGGACGTGCGCTACGCGTCCGTCGGCTGGCTCTCCCTCACCTACTGGGTGAACCGGCCGCTGCGCCGGACCGTACCGCCGCCGAGTACCCCGCCTGTGTCCAGCACGAGGCGCTGATCAACGCCGTCTTCCGCAGCCGTGATGTCACCATTGTCTGCCCCTACGACGCCGCCCGGCTCGACGCCGCCCGGCTCGATGCCGCGGTACTCGCCGAGGCGTACGCCACGTATCCCCTGGTGGTCGACGAGGGCGTGAGAGCTGTAGCAGCGGCTACGACCCCGATCTGGTCGTCGCCCCCTACAACCAGCCCCTGGCCTGTCGGCACGCGCAGCGGCCCTCGTGTTCGATGCCGAGCGGCTGCCCGCCGCGCGCGAATTCGCGGTCGCACGGGCCGGGCGTCTGGGGCTCGCGGGTGAGCGCCTGGACGACTTCACGCTGGCCGTCGCCGAGCTGACCAGCAACAGCGTGGTCCACGGTGGCGGTCGGGCACCGTTCGGGTCTGGTCGCAGAACCGTCAGGTGTTGTGCGAGGTGACGGACTCGGGGCAGCTCAGCGACCCTCTGGCCGGCCGGCGTCCGGCCATGCGGGACCAGCCCGGCGGCCGTGGTCTGCTCATGGTTCACCACCTCACCGACCTGGTCCGCGTCCACACCGGCACCGAAAGAACCGCAATCCGCTTCCATCTCGCCAGCTGACCGACGACGACAGTTAGCCGTGGCAAACAGTTGACATGAGACAACTGACGCGCATCTACTGATCATCCGCGACGACCACCGATGAGTGGTCTTCCTCCCTGTATCCGTACGGGGTGGGTCCCCGGAGCGCGTGTCCGCCTAGTGATCTAGGGTGGGCGGGCCTTCGAACTCCCGCTCCCCCCACCGACGCTCGCGGCTTCGCTCGCCTCACGCGGGCGGTGCACGCGTGTGAAACCATCCGATTGTGATCTGCCCTTGATAAGACACAACGGCCTCCGGCCAGGCCGATGAAGATTCCCCGGCCGACGTTCCGCACGCCGCCCTCCCCCAGACGCCCGGAATACGGGCACACCGACGGTGGCGCCCCGGCCCCGGAACATGAGCCCGTTGCACCACCCGGACCGGACGGCCCCGCCTACATGGCAGCCCCTCCGGAGATCCTGACCTCCGACGAGATCAAGCTGGTCCGCGCCAGTATCGAGGTCGTCGAGCCGGTGGCAGGCGAGGTGACGGTGTACTTCTACGCCATCCTGTTCGCCCGCTATCCGCAGGTCAGAGACCTGTTCCCGGCCAACATGGACATGCAGAGGGACCGGTTGCTGCGCGGCCTCTTGCGCATCGTGGATCTGGTCGACGATCCGGGGAACCTGGTGAGCTTCTGTACGCGGCTCGGCCGTGACCACCGCAAATTCGGGGCGCTGCGTGACCACTACCCAGCGGTCGGCGCCTGCCTGCTCGATGCCTTGGCCCGCTACGCCGGCCCCGCGTGGAGCCCGGAGACGGCGGACGCCTGGAGCCGTGCCTACACCGCGGCCGCGGATGTGATGGCCCAGGCCGCCGAGAACGACGCGCAGCTGCGACCGGCGGTCTGGCCTGCCGAGATCATCCACCACGTGCCACTGGGTCACGGCATCGCCGAGATCACCGTTCGCCCGCAGGGCCCGTACCCCTACACCGCCGGGCAGTACGTGAGCATGGAGACGCCCTGGCAGCCCAGGGCGTGGCGCTACTACTCGCCCAGCCACGCCCCGCGCCCCGACTCCACCCTCAGCTTCCACGTCCGGGCCGTGAACGGCGGACAGGTCAGTACCGCTCTGGTCCACCGGGCCCGAACCGGCGACTTCGTACGCCTGGGGCCCCCTCAGGGTGACATGGTCCTGGATCCCCGGGGGACCCACGACCTGGTATGCGTGGCCGGCGGAACCGGCCTCGCACCCATCCGCGCCCTGGTGGAACAGGCAGCCCGCAACGGTTTCCAGCGCAACGTGAACGTGTTCATCGGAGCCCGTACGGGCGAGGAACTCTACGGCCTCGACGACATGCTCAGAAGCGCCCAGCGCCACCACTGGCTCACGGTACGGGCGGCCGTGTCCCACCAGCGCATCCCCGGACGCGAGGGCATGCTCCCCGACGTGCTGCGCGAGTTCGGCCCCTGGTACCAGCACGAAGCCTTCCTGTCCGGCCCCGTCCCCATGGTGACGGCCGCCACCCAGATCCTGCTGGACCACGGAGTGACCCGGGCCCGCATCCACCACGACCCGCTGGAGGGTGTTCCGGCACTGGAACCATCCTCGACACCCGTACGACCCGACGAGAGGCGCCAGGCACTGTGAACACCCCCCACCAGGACGGCACACCCTCACTCGGGGAACGGCTTCTGCAGCAGCAGCTGGGCACCACCGAACGCGCCGACGACTTCTACGCCCGCCAGGTCCACAGGGGACTCACGCCGAGCATGCGCGAGTTCATCTCGCGCCAGCCCATGGTGTTCCTGTCCACAGCCGACGCCCGCGGCAACTGCGACACCAGCTTCCGTGCCGGCCCGCCGGGTTTCGTGCAGGTGCTGGACGAACACACTCTGACCTACCCCGAGTACCGCGGGAACGGTGTCCTGGCCAGCGCGGGGAACATCACCGAGAATCCCCACATCGGCCTGCTGTTCATGGACTTCAGCGAGCACCACATCGGACTCCACGTCAATGGCGCCGCCCATCTGCGCGCTGCCACCGAACAGCAGGCCCACGACCGGATACCCACCCCCACCGGGGCGGGACGGACACCGCAGATGTGGATCCACATCACCGTCCACGAGGCGTACATCCACTGCTCCAAGCACATACCTCACCTTCAGGCTGCCCCCCGCGAACGCGACGCCGCCCGCAACCGCCCCAAGGACGCGGTCTACTTCACCGCCCCGCAACCCGACCAGGCCCCGGCGAGCGAGGCACCCTACCCGGGGACCCACAGGGCGCCGTCCCGCTGGTAGTGCGCACGGCCGAGCGAGGGTCCGAGGGGTGAGCGCGGGCCTGTACTCGTCATTGATCACCACGTGGCGGTAGCAGCGGGAGAAGGGTGTCCAGGCGGCGCTCACCGCGCCGTCCGGACGGCCGAAGGCGGACCAGCGGGGCAGGGAGATCGCAATGCTGAAGGCGGAGAAGGCCTGCCTGGAGGCCGACCTCGCCAAGGCCCGCACGGTCATCGAGGTCGACACCGCGGCCGTGTTCGACGCTGCCCGCGATCAGGCCCTCGACGAGCTCGCCGGGCTGGTCGAACGCGTCCAGGCGTGCACCGCGCTCGGCGTGAGCCGGGCCACCTACTACCGCCACCACCGCCAGAGCCTCGCCCCGGCCGGCCCGCGGCACGGCGCCGGCACCCCCGCGCGCTCACTCCGGAGGCCCGCGCGCTCACCCCGGAGGCCCGCGCGCTCACCCCGGAGGAGGGGATACGGGCCCTTGACGGGAGATCAGGTCGACTCGCGCACGACGAGTTCGTTCGGCATGATCACCGGCCCTGTGGGGCCGCCGTCGATCAGGCCGAGGAGCAGGTGGACGGCGGCGGTCGCCTGGTCGGCCATCGGGCTGCGCACCGAGGTGAGCGCGGGACTGGTGTAGGACGCGGCTTCTATGTCGTCGAAGCCGATGACCGCCACGTCTTCGGGGACGCGTCGGCCCGCTTGATGGAGGGTGCGCAGGGCTCCGATCGCCATCAGGTCGTTGGCTGCGAACACCGCATCGAGGTCGGGATCGTCCTCCAGGAGCTGCCGCATGGCTTCGGCGCCGGAGGCTCTGGTGAAGTCGCCCAGTGCCACGATGGAGCGACGGCCGGTGTCACGCAGCGTCTGACGGTAGCCATCGAGGCGCTCACGCGCCTCGTACAGTTCGAGCGGCCCGGTGATGGTGGCGATCCGGCGCCGACCGCGTTCCAGGAGATGACGCACGGCCAGCGCCGCTCCGCCGGCGTTGTCCAGCGCGACGTACGGGACGTCCTGTGCGGAGGTGCGGTTGAAGGACACGACAGGCAGGCCCTGCCGGGCCAGTGCGGCCGGCAGCGGATCCGTACCGTGTAAGGCGACCAGGAGCACGCCGTCCACATGCCCGCCGGCGATGTACTGCACGACTCTGGTCCGGCTCCGGTCCGATTCCGCGAGCATGAGCACGAGCCGTTTGCCCGCCGTCTCAAGCTCTCTGCTGACGGCGCGGACCACGGCGGAGAAGAGGGGGTCGTCGGAGACGACTCCTTGGGGCGGGTCGGATACCACCACGGCGAGGGTGTCTGTGCGGCGGGTGACGAGATTGCGTGCCGCGCCGTTGGGCACGTAGCCCAGTTCGTTCACGGCGCGCATGACGACGTCTCGGATCTGCGGGGCGACCGTCGTCTCGCCGTTGATGACCCGGGAGACGCTCGATTTGGACACGCCCGCTCGGGCGGCTACCACATCGAGGGTGGGGCGTTTCATACCTGTCCGTCCCCTGTGCCGCCGCCCGGGCTCGTGCGCGGGGCGGGTTTTCTCATCAGGTCAACCTCCGGCTCTGCGTCATGGCGATGCGAGCAGCGTATCCGCAGGCCGGGGCCACACGAGCATGCCCGGAAAGGCGTCTTCCCCAGCGCCACCCCCCGTGTCTGTCGGCGCGCCGCATCGGCCATGAGAGACCGCTCCCTCAATGCGTCATGGGTGTTACGTCGCTGTTTTTTCGAGGTGAAAGAGGCCTTGACAGTCTTTACCAGTCCCTCCATCCTGCCTTTCAGGGAGCGCTCCCTGAACTCCCCCACTTGAGGAGTCGCCCATGCAAGCACCGCTGCGTCGCTTCAGCTTATTTTTGGCCCTCGCGGCCGCCCTGCTCGCTTTCATCGCTCTCCCTACCCCTTCCGCGCGAGCGGCGGAGGTGCTGCTCTCTCAGGGAAAGCCCGCCACCTCATCGAGTACCGAGGGACCCTTCAGTGCTCGTAGCGCCGTCGACGGCGACCCCGGGACGCGCTGGTCCAGCGCCTTCGCCGACCCGCAGTGGATTCAGATCGACCTCGGGGCGAGCGCAGGGATCAGCCGGGTCGTCCTCAACTGGGAAGCCGCGTACGGCACGGCGTTCAGGATCGAGGTATCGAGCGACGCGGAGAGCTGGACCGTCGTCCACCAGACAGCCGCGGGCACGGGCGGCACCCAGAACCTGACCGTTTCCGGCACCGGCCGCTATGTGCGCATGTACGGGACGCAGCGCGCCACCCCTTATGGCTACTCGCTGTATGAGTTCCAGGTGTACGGCACCGCCGGCGGTCCCGGCGGTGACGCCGCCAGGCTGCTCTCGTACGGCAGGCCGGGGGCCGCTTCCTCTTCCCAGAGTGACCAGAACTGCTGGGAATGCACGCCGGCCAGGGCTTTCGACCGGGATCCGGCCTCCCGCTGGTCCACAAGCTCCACCACGGGATGGACCGATCCAGGCTGGATCTCCGTCGATCTCGGTGCGACGGCGCAGATCGACAAGGTCGTACTGCAGTGGGATCCCGCCTACGCCAAGTCCTTCCAGATCCAGGTCTCTTCGAATGGGACCGACTGGACACCGATCTATTCGACGACGTCCGGCACGGGCTTCAAGCAGACGCTGACCGTCTCCGGCACCGGCCGCTATGTGCGCATGTACGGGACGCAGCGCGCCACCCCTTACGGCTACTCGCTGTGGGAGTTCCAGGTGTACGGCACCGGCGGCGCTCCGATCCAGGCTCCGCCCCTGCCGAGTGACCCCGCGAACCCCCCGCGACTGGTGTGGAGCGACGAGTTCGACGGCGCCGCAGGCGGCACACCCGACTCCTCGAAGTGGAGGGCCGACCCGGGCACCGGTCCGAACAACGAGCTGGAGAACTACACCGACCACCGCAACGCCGCACTGGACGGGTCGGGACACCTGGTGATGGAAGCGCGCAAGGAGGTCACCGCCGGATCGTCGTGCCCGCCTGACCCGCTGAGCGGCAGCACCACGTGTCAGTACACCTCGGCGCGGATGAACACCGGCGCGACGTTCCAGTTCACCTACGGGCGCGTCGAAGCACGCATCAAGGTGCCCAAGGGCAACGGTCTGTGGCCCGCGTTCTGGATGATGGGCGGCGACTTCCTGACGGGCCGGCCGTGGCCGTACAACGGCGAGATCGACATCATGGAAATCCTCGGCAAGGACGTGAAGACCGCTTACTCGACCGTCCACGCGCCCGCCTACAACGGCGGGGGCGGAATCGGCGCACCGTACACACTGCCCGGGAACGCCGACTTCTCCGACGACTTCCACACCTGGGTCGCCGACTGGAACAGCAAGGGCATCACCTACAGCCTGGACGGCCGGACCGTTCTGACTCTCGACAAAGAGCAGGTGGAGCAGACTCGCGGACCGTGGATCTTCGACCACCCTCACTACCTGATCCTCAACCTGGCGGTCGGAGGTGACTGGCCGGGCCCGACAGATGCCGGCACCCCCTTCCCCGCCAAGATGCTCGTCGACCACGTGCGGGTCTATCAGTGACCCCTGGCCGCCCGGTGACCGCGAAGGTCCCGGGCGGCTCCGCCCGCGCCCTGTGGGCGGCGGTCCGAGACACCCGACTCCCTTGCGGGCGAACGCCACTGCCCGCCTCCCGCTCTCCCGTCGCTGTACTCCGGCGAGCAGACCCGTCACCCCTGATGCCCGTAAGGAAGTGAAATGCGCAGATATCCCGTCCATCTGTACACACTGCTGGTGAGCGCTCTGGCGCTCGTGCTGGCCGCCGCCCTGAGCTTGACCGTGTCGACCCAGCAGGCCCAGGCCGCGACGGTCACCGTCCAGGCCGAGTCCTACGCAGCCCAGTCGGGTGTCGCGTCGGAGGCGACCGGGGACATCGGGGGCGGGCAGAACGCCGCGTTCCTCGCCAACGGTGACTGGATGCGCTTCGACAACGTCGACCTCGGCGCGGCCGGCCGGCTGACGGTGTCGGCCCGGATCGCGTCGGCCGTCGGCTCGGGCACGGTGGAATTCCGGACCGGCAGCCTGACCGGACCGCTGCTCGCCGTCATACCGGTCTCCCCGACCGGTGGTTGGCAGACCTGGGCGACCCAGGCCACCGACGTCAACACCCATCCCACCGGTTCACAGACGGTGTTCGCCGTGCTGCGCAGCACGGCGGCCGGTGACTTCGCCAACATCAACTGGTTCTCCTTCGTCGGCGCGGGCGACAGCCCGGCGGCCGGATGGGTCCCCATCGACCAGGCCAAGTGGGACGCCCAGTTGGCGCAGTTCCGTGCGATGACGCCCGCCGCCGTGCCCGCCGGCATCGTCCGGGTCCCGGAGTTCAACGCCACCTGCTCCTACAGCCACTCCAAGCCGGACGACCCCATCGTCCTGCCGGGCCTGCCCGGTGCGTCCCACATGCACAGCTTCTTCGGCAACAAGAGCACCGACGCGTTCTCCACGACCGATTCGCTGCTGACCAGCACACCCACCAGTTGCACCCCTGCCAACGACCTCTCGGCGTACTGGATCCCGACCCTGTACGAGGGCGACAAGGCCGTCGAAGCCGAGGGCATGATCGTGTACTACGGTTCCCGGCTCGTCGACCCCTCGGCGACCGTGCCCTTCCCGCAGGGGTTCCGCATGATCGTGGGCAACGCCAAGACCCAGACGCCCACCCCGGCGGGCTCGCCGGGCCAGTACTGGTGCGCCGGCGAGGGTGGTGAGATCGGCCGCAGCGCCGACGGCAACTGGCCGCGCTGCGCCCCGAAGGCCCATCTCACCCACCAACTCGTCTTCCCCGACTGCTGGGACGGCAAGAACCTCGACAGTCCCGACCACAAGTCGCACGTGGCGACCACCTACGACGGCAAGTGCAGCGGCGCCTACCCTGTCGCCATCCCCAACCTCTCCTTCGTCGTCAGCTATCCGACCAGCGGCAGCACCGCGGGCTTCCGGCTGGCATCGGGTATGGCATCGTCCATCCACGGCGACTTCTTCAACGCCTGGGACAACGCCGGTCTGGGGCACCGTGTGAAGGACTGCATCAACCAGAAGGCCAAGTGCAACTCCGCCGGCACATTCTGACCCTGTGGTCGGCATGCGCCATGGTGGTGGCGCTGCTGGCCGTCGGCTGCACCTCGCAGCCGACGGCCGGCGCGTCGCCCGGACCGGCCTTCAACGCTACCGACACCGCTTGGATCCTGTTGATGATCCCCACGACCGAGCGCGCACGACTCCTGACCGAACTGGCTCCCTCCCGCACGGCGGACCCGAGCCTGGCCGAGCTGGCGGCGCAGACCGGATCGAGACTGGGCGGAGACCTCCGCCGACTGCGTGCGGTGCTGCGTCTCTCAGGCGTCCCCGATACCCACCCCCACGAGGGGCACAACATGCCGGGCATGGTGAGCCTCGGCACCCTCGAAAAGGCGGCAGCCACGAACGGCCAGGCCTTCGACCGGATTCTCACCGACGCGCTGCACGCCGCCTTCACACAAGTCCGGTTGCTCTGCGCCGGCGAGCAGACCCATGGCCAGGCCGACGAGGCGACGGAACTGGCCGCAGCCATCGTGAGGAACACGGCCGAGCAGGCCACCCGGCTGGACAAGCTGCGAGCAGCACAGCCTGCGACGTCCGACGACGAGACCACGGTGGCGCCGGGGCCGGGCGCGAGCGTGGCCAGGACGTCTATCGCCTCGCGGACCCCCGGGGTGCGTTTGCCGGTTTGACGTTCGGGTGCCGGTTTCGGCGGTCTGTGTCATGAAGCTTCGGTGACGTGCTGGTTCCCCATACATTCAGGTCATGTCTGGTCACTCGAAGTCTTCTTCACGTCCTGTCACTTCCTCCGGCCAATCTGAGCCGTCCGGCCTCTCCCGCCGTGGTGTTCTGCGCGCCGCGGCGGCTGCCGGAGCGTTAGGCCTCCCGCTCGGCGCCGCCACAGCCGGGGCCTCCCCGGCCGCGTCGGCGGCCGCCGTCGTTCCGAGCGCCGCACCCGAACTTCCCGCCAGGCTCGTGCCCTACCGCTCTCCGTACATCAACTGGGCCGGCGAGATCACCCACAGCGGACTGTGGGCCTGCGCGCCCCGCACCGGCCAGGATCTCGCCGACCTCGCCAACTGGGCCCATGCCAACGGCTGGCGGCTGCGTCCCCGGGGTAAGTCGCACAACTGGTCGCCCTTGACGATCGTCCCGGCCACCGAGCCCGACGCACAGGTCCTCCTTCTGGACACCACCGAGCATCTGACTCATATGGAACTCACGACCCCGCCCGCCGGCACCCCCGGCGCGGTGCGTGCGCAGGCCGGAGTGACCCTCGAAACGCTGATGGCCTTCCTCGCCGAGCACGGACTGGGCGTCACCAACACTCCCGCACCCGGGGAGTTGACCCTGGGCGGCACACTGGCCATCGACGCCCACGGCACCAGCGTCCCCGCGGACGGCGAGTCTGCCCGCCCTGGCCACACCTACGGCAGCCTCAGCAACCTCGTCCTGTCCCTCACCGCCGTCGTCTGGGACTCCGCTCAGGACGCCTACGTCGTGAAGACCTTCCACCGAGGAACCGACGAGGAGTGCGAAGCCCTGGCCACCCACCTCGGGCGGGGCCTCATCGTGGAGGCCGAGATCCAGGCGGGCGAGGACATACCGCTGCGCTGCCAGAGTCGCGTCGACATCACCGCTGACGAACTGTTCGCCACACCGGGCAGCGCCCTCGCCGCCCGGGGAAACACCTTCGCGGACTTCATGGCCGAGTCGGGGCGGGTGGAGACGATCTGGTTCGCCTTCACCGACCGGCCCTGGCTCAAGGTATGGAGCCTCAGCCCTGAGCGTCCGGTCACCTCCAGGCCGGTGCACGCCCCGTACAACTACCCGTTCAGCGACGTCGTCCCGACCCCGGTCGCCCGGCTGGCCGGACTTCTCGTCGCAGGCTCCTGGTACCTCGCGCCGACGCTCGGCGCCCTGCAGTACACGGTGGCGGCGACCGGACTGACCGCCACCGTCGCGAAGGACCTGTGGGGCCCCTCGCACACCCTCCAGTTCTACTTGCGCCCCACAACACTTCGTGAGACCGCCAACGGGTACGGGATCCTCACCCGCCGCGCCGATGTCCAGCGCGTCGTCTCCGAGTTCGCCGGTTACTACCGGCAACGGCTGGCGGCCTGGGCCGCGGCGGGCAGATTCCCGATCAACGGGCAGGTTGAAATCCGAGTCAGCGGCCTCGACCAGCCCGAAGACTCCGCTGCGCCGGGTGCACGCCCGCCGCTGCTCTCCGTCATCCGCCCGCACCCCGACCACCCGGAGTACGACTGTGTGGTGTGGGTGGACGTGCTGACCCAGCCGACCTCACCCGGAGCCCACCAGTTCTACCGGGAACTGGAACGCTTCCTGATGAGTACCTTCGACGGCGGTTACGCGCTCGCGCGCGTCGAATGGTCCAAGGGCTGGGGCTATACAGATGCGGCAGCCTGGGCCGACGAGCAGATCGTCGAGTCCACGGTGCCCGCTTCGTACGGCGCCGGGCAGTGGTCCGAAGCCGTCTCCATCCTGGACCGGCTCGATCCTCACCGGGTCTTCGGCAACGACTTCACGGATCAGCTGGTGCGCTAGGTGTACTGACCCGGCCGCCGAGCCAGCAGCAGGACGGGGCAGAGGGTCGATGTCGCGTCGATGCGGTGGGTGGGAGTGCGGAGTCTTCCTCAACGGCCGTGGGACCGCTCCACGACGCTCCCACGGAGGCGTCGCTACAAAACCCCAGGTCAAGGGCGATCGCGTCCCGTCCTGGATGCGCGAAGGCTCCCATTCGCTGCACCCCCGCAAGGCATCCGCTGCACGCGGGCCGAACCGACGTCTTCCGCTGCCTGCCCGAAGACCCCTCCAGCCCGCGCGAAGGGGCCGAGCAACCCAGTCCGATTCGAGCGTCGCACGGCACCGATACGTTCGCCGGCGAACACTCCCTGCTCCAGCCTCGTCGAAGCGGCACTCATTCGGGCCGCCCGGCACCGCAGGAAACTGGGCGAGCACGGCGGAAACCAACAGTAACCGTCGTCACACTCCGCGATGAGCGGCGCCCACCCGCGCCGAGCCCGTGGGGGATGTCAGGTCCGACCGGGACCTGCCGCGAGTCGCGTGTACATCGGGTCAGCCGAGGACGTAGGTCTCATCACCGAAGTCGGCGACGATCTTCAGCTTGCCACCGAGCGCCTTGACATAGGCAGCCAGGGTGTCGACCTCACTGCGCTCCAGCTGGCCCTTCTCGATGCGCGAGACGCGGGCCTGAGTGACACCCATGACTTCGGCGACCTGAACCTGCGTGGTGTGCTGCCGCTTCCGCAACTCGGCGAGGCGGTGGACACGGGAGGCCAGAACCAACGCCTGCGCTCCCTTCTGGATCCGGTCCTTCTCCGCATCGGTGAAGGAGAACTCCTCGGCCAGGCCCTCCCAGGAGACGGCCCGCGGGTCCTTCAGGTGATCAGTCATCGTGCCCCATCCTCTCCGTCGATTCGCTTGAGATGTTCCGCGTACGCCTGCTCCACCTGAGGCACCGCAAGGCGGTACCAGCCGGGCCAGTGCCGGCCTTGTCGCCACCGACCAGGATCACACCCTGGCGATCCGGATCGAACACGAACAACAACCGCACTTCCGTAGCTCCTGCGGAGCCAGGGCGGAGCTCCTTGAGGTTAGGCAGCACGGAGCCCTTGATCGTGTCCACCAGAGGCCGGCCCAGCGCGGGGCCTTCCTCCTGAAGGGCGATTGCCTGGCTGACCTGAATCAGGGTGTCGCGGTCAGTCCTGCGCAGATCATGAAGCCACGAAAGAGCCGGTTCGGCCACGACGATCTTCCAAGCCATGCCCGCCCCCCAGCTCTACATTATTACCCTGGCAGCATACACCACTGATGTAATAACGAGAGGGGTTATGGCCCTCATAGAGGACGCGCTCCTTTGCGCCGAGCTGGCGCCTGTCCGGTGATGAACGGTGTGACTTCCTAGCTGGAAGCGACAGTTGATTCCTGACGTGATGAGCGATCGCGAGGCCGTCGAGGCACACCGACTGCTGGAGGCGGGCGGCCTGCGCGGCCGGATCGTTCTCATCTTCTGAACCGCCGCCCTTCGCGGGGCCCACGCGACCGCCCGCAGCACGGCTCGACTGCGGGCACCCGGGCGGTCGAGCGCGGCGGGCATGGGAGATGATTCAGCAACGGCAGGCACGGTCTTTTAGCAGGATCATGGGACGTAGACACTCACATGATCGCTGGCGACCGTGACTGCCACATGTCGTCACCTACCCCGCCAGCAACGGCAGTTGGGGGGGAATCCGCTCATTTCGCTTTCACGCCGCGACCCTGCCGATCATGGAGCTGCCACTCTTCGGTCGGCCACCTGCTGATCTGTGCAGCTTCCCCTTCAGCCACGCCACGGAGCGGGCGGCGAAGCCGTTCACGATCGGCCTCGGTGGCCAGGAATGAACCGCATCAGGACTTGGAGCTGGGCCGACCGGGAATGTGGCTGAGAATGGACTTGGAGAAGCCCCCATCGACGCAGACATCTTGACCGGTGACATATCCCGCGAGCGGGCTGACAAGAAACTCGATCACGTTCGCAATATCCATCGGTTCGCCAATTTTCGACAACGGAATGATTTGTTCCCTTGCCTTCTTGACTTCGGGATCGAGGTACATTTGTTCAGTCATCTGCGTGCGAGTCATGCCCGGGGACACCACGTTCACGCGGATTCCGTCGGGTGCCCATTCCAGTGCGAGTGTCTGAGCCAACATCGTCAGCGCAGCCTTGGTCGGACTGTAAGCACCTGATCCGGCATGTGGGAGCTGGCCGGACATTGAAGAGGTGAAACAGGCGGCCCCGCGGCTATCCTTCAGGTGCGGGTAACTTGCTTTGGCAAGTAGCCACGCTCCGCGAAGGTTGACGGAGAACATGCCGTCCCAGTCCTCGAGAGAGAGATCCTTGAGGGCGCCAGGGCTGGCGATTCCGGCATTTGCCACCAGCGCATCCAAGCCGCCGAACTCGTCGACCACAGCGGTTACCAGCTGACCGGGCACCTCGGGATCACCCAGGTCTCCTGTCAATGCAATGGCCTTGCCGCCCATCGACTGGATCGATCGGACGACCTCCTCTTGTCGCGCGTTCGCAGTAAGGCCGGATACCGCGATCATCGGCTGTTCGCCACGGGCAAGCGCTGCCTCTGCGAGCCTCAGGCTTGTAGCCGCGCCGATGCCGCTGCTTCCGCCACTGACCAGAACCCTCATTGCACACTCTCCTTGTATATTTCCAGCGGGTATACTCAGCAGGCCACACAGGCTGTGACAGCTGCATCTGATGCGTTTCGAAGCACTTCGACTCACACCGGTGATCGAGAACTGTCACCCTGCTGTTCGCTGACCCTCGGAGTCATCCTGAACCCCGAGGCGCTGAAATCACCCTCCGAGATTCCAACCCTTGTCGCTGAGGTCACGCATCGCCTTCGCGAATTCTTCAAGGGTGTTCTCTTCACGGATGATTTCGAGCACGACGTTGTCTACGCCAATTGTTTCCTGGACTGCTTTACCCAGCCCGTTCCAATCGATCACCCCAGTGCCGATGGGGTCGTGGCCCCACGTTTCCGTACCCGTGTCGGAGATATGCATGAGTGCAACCGACCCGTGGTGTGAGCGCAGACCCGATACGGGTTCCTCCCCGATGTAAGCAGCGTTCGCGACGTCGTACACGATTTTGAGTGCATCATCGTTGACCGTGCCCACGATATCTGCCAGCTCCCCGATCGTGGGAGCAAAGCAGTAGGGGGTGTTCTCGAAGAGGAGTCGTTTCCCCGCCCGCTTGGCCAGCGGGATCAGCTCTTCCAGGCTTTCATACATCCACCCGTAGACACTCTCGAGTGAGGGGGAGATCATAGGACGCCGCGTGCCGGGCGAGATGACAACTTCCGGGACATCCCAAGCCACCGCAAGATCGATCACCGAGGCGATGTGCTCGATACTCTTCCGGCGCATGCTGGCACCAGGACTGGCCAGATTGATGTCGTATCCGCCGGCATTCAGGGATCGGATCTTGGCGCCGTTCTCGTTGAGCGTCGCCAGGATTGCCGAACGCTCGGAGCTGGAGATCTCTTCCGGCCAGCAATGCGGAGAGCTGATGGGAACCTCGAAGGTTTTGTACCCATTCTGGGTCAGCTCGGATATCGCATCGATCGCCGTTGTCGACCAAAGATACGAAAAAGTGTTGATGATCATAGATTTTCCGTTCAATCCTTGAGGAGTACCCATTGCGCGCTCGGGAACAGGGGCGGCTACGGCCGGAGCTCCTTGTGCTGTTCAGGGGCTGAACTCGCGGCAGTGGACGAGTCCTCGCTCGTGACGACGGCGATGGGGTCGGTCGCGGAAACGATCTCCCGCGGGGCTCGGCTGCCGGTCTCCGGGAGCGTGAAGTAGACGGCGAGGCACAGGGCGACGATGACGATCATGTAGATCGCCACGTACATGGGCCGTCCGGCGCCGACGAACGCGGACGCGATGAGGGGTGCGGTGCCACCGAAGAGGGCGATGACGATCTGATGGGCGAATCCGATCCCGGAGACGCGGACCGAGGCCGGGAACAGCTCAGCCTGGATGGTGGGGTAAACGGCTTGCCAGATTCCGAGGAAAACCCATCCGGAGGCGGCGACGATGACGTAGACGCCGAAGCCGGGCGCCTGCAGGAGGAGTAGGAGCGGATAGAACAGGACGATCATTCCGATGGCGCCGATGATGGGGAAGATCTTCCGGCGACCGAGACGGTCGGAGAGGTAGCCGCCGGCGGGGACGATGACCACCAGCAGGGCCAGGCCGATCGCGCTGCCGGCAAGGGTGGAGGACATGTCTCGGCCCGAGGTGAGGTTGGCGTATGTGGGCAGGAACGTCGCCCAGGTGTAGTACGCCACGGCGGGAGCGGACAGGGCAGCAGTCTGCAGAATCGCCTTGGGGTGCTCGCGGAGCAGCTGGAGGAGCTTCGCGGGTGCGGACTGCTGCTCGCCGAGCGTGCTGGCTTCGAACTCCGGAGACTCGTCCGAGCGGGCGCGGAGTATGAGTCCGACGACGCCGATCACACCACCGATGATGAAGGGAATCCTCCACCCGTAGGACGCCAGCGCGTCGTCGGCGAAAACAGAGGTGACGGCGGCTGCGGCGCCCGTTGCGGCGAGGGTTGCCAGCCCACTGGCCATGTTGGTGAAGGAGCCGAAAAGCCCGCGCCGGTTGGCTGGAGCGTGTTCCACCATGTACGCGATGGCACTCTGCCCCTCGGTGCCGGCGGAGATGCCCTGGATGATGCGGGCGACGACGAACAGGATCGGCGCGAAGTAGCCGATGGTCGCGTACGAGGGCGTGAACCCGATGATCAACGCGCCGAGAGCCATCCCCGAGACCGCGAGAGACAGGACTCGTCGGCGCCCGTACCGGTCGGCAAGCGGCGAGAGAATGATGCCACTCAGAGGCCGCACGATGAACCCGATGGCGTAAGTGAGGAACGCGGCGATGAGGGACGCGAACTGGGAGCCCGAGGGGAAGATCTCCGCGGAGAAGACAGAGGCGAGAAGACCGTATACGTACCAGTCGTACCACTCGACAAAGTGCCCGACGGTCCCGGCAAGCAGATTGCGGGCCTGTCCCTTACGCGGGACGGGATCTGCGCTGTCGGGGGCGGCGCTGGGCGCGCAACGTGGGGGCGTCATTGCATTCTCCATTGCTTTTGGTCGCGGGTGAGCATCCCAACGCCCCGAGCCGAGGGTCGCTGAACCTGTTGAAGGGATGCCTGCCTGACTAGGTGTCTGCCTGACTAGGCGGAGAGTTCCTCGTCTGCGACGAGGTAGGTGTAGCTCGGCCAGCTCCGGGAGATGTCAGCCGCAGCCGCGAGCAGGGGCGGCGACAGCTCGGCCATGCGCGCTCGGGTCATTCGCACGGAGGGGCCCGCGATGCTGATCGTCCCGGTGGCCTCCCGGCCCGGTCCGGCTCCGTGGATGGCGGCCGCCACGGCACTGATACCGAGGTCCATCTCCTCGATCGTCGTGGCGTACCCGCGGTGACGAACCTCGTCGAGCTCGACCTGGAGAGCGGACCGGTCGAGGGTGGATCGGGGAGTGACGTCGAGATGGCTCTCGTGCGCCAGCACCGTCGCGACTCGGTCCGGAGAAAGAGTGGCGAGCCACGCCTTCCCGGATGCAGTGGCGTGGGGGACCGCGTCCTGGCCCATGACGGGGTCGATGCGCAGGGACGAGTTCGCCCCCTGGGCTTTGGCGATCCACTTCAAGGAGTCGTTCGTGGCTACCGCCAGGCGAACGAGTTCCTCACACTCCGCCGCGAGCGAGTCCAGGCTTCGCTGAGCCCACGTTTCCACTGCTGACGAGGACAGCTGGCGGAGCCCCAGGGCGCCGAGGCTGTGAGTGGCGAAGTAGCTGGAGGTGCGGGGATCCTGATTCACATAGCCCGCATCGACCAGGGCGGCGAGGAGGCGATGAGCGATAGCCTTGTTGACGCTCAGGCGCTCGGCGATCTCCGTGACGCGTCGGCCTTCGGGATGCGGCGCCAGCAGTTCGAGCACACGCATCGCATTTGTGACGTCATCGGCTAGTGCCATGTCTTCGTCTCCTCGCCATCGTGGATCCACGTCCACGCAACCTGTAACGCCGTTACGAACATTCACATGCGTCCGCCGTCGCGGTCAAGACCCAGCGGTCATCCCGGCCGTCAGACCCCGGGAACGCAGCGGTCAGATCTGCTGCACCAGCTCACGCAGACGCGTGAACGCCGACTCGTCATCGTTCACGACGACGTCGTGCTCGCCGGTGTTCCATCGGCACTCGAGTGCACCGAATCGCTCCCAGTAGACGTCCCATCCGGCGAGCTTGACCCGGTCCCGCTCACTGCCGCGCTCGATCAACCGCTGCCGCACGACCTCGGGCGAGGTGCGCACGTGGATCACCCGGATGCGAGCGGCGGGCCAGCCTGCACTCTCGGTCGAGCGACGCAGGAAGTCGGGGTCTTGGAGATACGCCACGAACGGTGCATCGAGGACGACGGAGTGGCCGAGTTCCAGATTCCGGCCGGCGGTCGCGAAGAGCGTCTCGTACTCGGCCGGCATGACCCTCCGCAGGTACAGCTCGTTCGATTCCCGATCGGAGGGATCCTGCCCGAACGCCTCGAGAGCAACTCGCACGAGGGGCCCGGCGAGCGTGTCCTTGTCGAGATACGCCGCGCCCGTGAGGGAGCTGAGGTGTCTCGACAGGGTCGACTTACCCGACCCCGCCCCACCGAGCGTGATGTAGGCGACGGGCAGGGCTTGGACGTCGGATGTCACCGCTTCACTCGCGCGATCGCGGCCACGAACTCCTCTGCCGCCGCCGTGACCTTGCCCATGTCGCCGTCGGGGCGGCCGGCCTTGGTGATGGCGCTTCCCACTCCGACCGCCGCGACGCCTGCGGCGAACCAGTCGCCGACGTTGGCGGTGGTGACGCCACCCGCCGGAAGGATCGGGACGTGCGCGAGCGGCGCCAGGACCGCCTTGGCGTAAGGGATGCCGCCGGCTTCGGTCGGGAAGAGCTTGACGATGTCCGAGCCGGCCTCGGCCGTATCGAGGATCTCGGTCGGCGTGTAGGCACCACTGATGGTGGCGACCTGGTAGCGGTTGGCGACGCGGATCATCTCAGGGTTGAGGTTCGGGCTGACGAGGAACTGCGCGCCGGCCTGAATGCTCGACCAGGCGGCGTGCCCGTCGAGGACGGTGCCAGCGCCGAAGGCCACGTCTTCACCGGCGAAGCGCTCGGTCAGGCGCTCGATCACAGTGAGGGCGCCGGGGATCGACAGGGTGATCTCGAGGGCGCGGATGCCGCCGGCGACGGCTGCCGAGGCGACTTCGAACGCCTCCTCGGCGGTGTCGAGGCGGACGATGAGGACGTTGCCGGAATCGCGGATGGTCTCTATGACGTGGAGTTTTTGGAACATGGCCCTGATGGTTACACCACTTTGGTGCGCTTCGTCGAGCCGCGACCCGGACACATTGACGAATCGCGGCAAGGTGTACATCCTGGGTTGCAATCGATCTCAGCAATCGTTCTCATTCGCGGGCGACTGAACGCCGGGATCCTCATCGAAGCGAAGGAGTCGACGGCGGTGGATCATTCCTCTTCGGCCCCTCGGCCCTCGGCGGTGGTGCTGGGTGCGTCCCACTGGCACGCGCCGCTGTACCGTGCCGGGCTGGCTCGACGATTCCGCGTGACGGCGGTGCAGGACCCCGACCCCGCGGTCTCCCGGGCATTCGCCGAGCCCTTGGGCGCACCGGTCGCGGCGAGCGTCGACGAGGCTCTGGACCAGGACGGCATCGAGGTGGCGTTCGTGTTCTGCCCGCACCACGAGATGCTCGCGGTCGGCCGGAAGCTCATCGACCGCGGCATCCCGTTCGCGATCGAGAAGCCCGCCGGTGCGAACCTCGACGAACTTCGGACGCTCGAGGAGGAGGCGCGTCTGGCCGCCGTGCCGGCGACCGTGCCACTCGTCCAGCGCGGCGCCCCGATCGACACGTGGCTGCGGCAGGCCGGCGACATCGTCTACGAGCGGATGGCGTTCGTCGCCGGTCCGCCCTCGCGGTACCGGGGCAACGGCAACCCGTGGATGCTCGAACCCGCCCTCTCCGGCGGCGGCAGCCTGATGAACCTCGGCCCGCACTTCGTCGACCTGGCAATCCGCCACCTCGGACACCCCGTCGACGTCGTCCGGAAGCTCTCCACCACGCTGCACGGCGAGGCGGTCGACGACCACTCCACGATGGTCCTGACCACCGTCACGGGCCGCGAGGCAATCGTCGAAGTCGGCTACGCGTTCCCCAACTCGCCGCTGAAGCGGTACTGCAGCTTCACCGCGGCCGGGACCAACGGGTTCGCCACCGTCGACACCACCGGCGACGCGACGTTCACCGACCAATCCGGCGTCACCAGGAGCGCCGTCCTCGAGGTCGACAGCGACCCGCTGTACGACGTGTTCGTCACCGGCGTCGCCGACACGCTCACCACCGGGTTCGCGGGCCTGCCGACGCTCGCCGAGCTTGTGACCACTATGGAGCTCATCTGGTCGCCGCACCTGGAGAGGACGGTGCGTCGTGGCTGAAGTGAGCATCGACGACGTCGCCAAGGCGGCCGGCGTGCACCGCTCGACCGTGTCACGCGCATTCTCGAAGCCGGATGCCGTACGCGCGGCGACCCGGGAACACGTGCTGCGTGTCGCCGCCGAGCTCGGGTACTCGATGAACCCCCTCGCGCAGGCTCTCCGCCGCGGCTCGAGCAACCTCGTCCCGCTGATCGTTCCGGACATGACCAACCCGTTCTTCGCCGAGCTGGCGCGCACGACCGCCGCCGCCGCCAAAGCACGCGGCTACCAGCTGATGCTCTGCATCACCGACGGCGACACCGGGCAGACCGCCGACTACGTGAGCGCGATGCACTCCATGTACTCCCCCTTCGGCATCGTCGCCCCCTCAACCCGGGTCAACCTCGAGGCGCTCCGCCGGTACGCGTTCCAGAACCGGGTCGTCGTCATCGACCGGGTCGAAGACGACCCCGCCGTGCCCACCGTCACTGTCGACAGCGCCCGGGGCGTCGACCTCGCCTTCGACCACCTCCTTGGTCTCGGCCACACGAACATCGCCTACGCCCCGGGGATCGTCGGCACGTACACCGCCCAGGACCGCTGGGACGCCTACCAACACGCCGCCGAGCGTCACGCAGTCCCGCCCGTCGTCCTGGAAACGGCGCCCGGCACCGAACCGGGGCCGGGGATCGTGGACCGCTGGATGCGGGAACCGATCCGCCCGACAGCGGTGATCGCCTCCAACGATCTCATCGCGTTCGCCATGATCTCCGAGCTCGGCTCGCGCGGACTGTCCGTGCCCGCCGACCTGTCGGTGATCGGCTTCGACGGCCTCGACCTCGGCGCCCAGTTCAACCCCCGGTTGACCAGTGTCCGACAACCAATCACCGACCTCGGACGGATCGCCATCGAACTCGGCGAGGGCCTCATCGCCGGCGGCCCGCCCGACCACGTCGTGCTCGAGCCATCGCTTCTCATCCGCTCCTCCACCCAGGAACACCGCTCATGAATCCGAACCCCGGTCGCCTTCCCGGTCTCCAATACGTGGACCACGTGGCCTTCACCGTCCCCGACCTCGACGACGCCACCCGCCTGTTCACCGTCCTCCTCGGCGCCGAGGAGCTCTATCGCTCCACCCGCGGACCCGATGCCGCGGTCATGCCGGAACACTTCGGCGTGCCCGCGGACGCGCACCTGGAGCTGCGCATGCTCCGGCTGCCGCCGAACCTGAACGTGGAGCTGTTCCAGTGGTGGAGCGAGGACCGCTCCCCCGTGTTCCCGCGCGCCAGCGATGCGGGCGGGCACCACCTCTGCTTCGTCGTCGACGACGTCGACGACGTCGTCGCCGCGATCGCCGACCTCCGGGGCATCGAGATCCTCGGTGCGCGCAAGGAGGTCGCCGGCGACAGCCCCGCTGTCGCCGGGAACCGGTGGGTGTACGCCCGAACCTCTTGGGGACTCATCCTCGAGTTCGTCGACCGCTCGCGGGTCGCCGATCCCCCGTGTCTCGTCGGCCCCCACGACTGGCACACCCACTCGACCTCGACGACCTCGGAGACACCCTCATGAAGATCGCCGGCCACACTCTCGGCACCCCCGGCCACACCGTTCCCGAAGCGCTCAAGCTCTTCGCCCGAGCCGGCCTGGATGCCGCCGAGGTGATCTACCAGGACGACTACACGAGCGGTCTGCCCATCGGCGATGCCGCGGCAGCGGCGGAAGCGGCACGCGTCGCCGACGGCGAAGGCATCCCGGTCATCGGGCTCACCCCGTACACGACCGCCATCAACGCGACCGACGAGCGCATACGCGCAGCGGCCGTCGACGAACTGCGGTCGGCCATCGACATCGCCCACGCGATCGGCGCGAACCGCATCCGCGTCTATTCCGGCGCGTGGCAGCCGGGCCGGCAGGACCACGCCGCGCACTGGACGCAGCTCGTCCGCTCGCTCCAGGAGCTCTCCGGCCCGGCGGCGGAGGCAGGCGTCGTGCTCTGCGCCGAGAACCACTTCGGCACCATGACGCAGACCGCCCGCGACACCGCCAAGCTCATACGCGCGGTCGACTCGCCCGCAGTCCGCGTCCTCTACGACCAGGCGAACCTGACCTTCACCCACGACGAGGACGTCGACGACGCCTTCGCCGTCCAGGGCGATCTCATCGGCCACGTGCACGTCAAGGACCTCGTCTTCAAGGACTCGAACGCCCCGTTCGTCGCCTCCGAGACGGCGCGCGTGCGCGCCGAGGAACGCGCCGTCATCTCGCGCGTCGTCGGCAACGGCGCCCTCGCCTGGTCGACCATCCTCCGGCGCCTCCGCGAGGTCGGCTACGACGACGTGCTCTCGCTCGAATACGAGTACCGGTGGCATCCGCAGGATCTCGAAGCCCCCGAGACCGGGTTCCGTCGCGGCGCCGAACACCTCCGTACGCTGCTGCGGCAGCTCGATCTCGAGGCGAACGGCCAGAACGCCGAGGTCCGCTCGTGACCGCACTGCGCGTCGGCGTGGTCGGCGCCGGCAACATCGCCAGCATCGCGCAGCTGCCCACCCTCGTTCAGCGCGACGACGTCGAGCTGCGCGCCCTGGTGTCGCGGCGCGAGGATCCGAGCCTGCTGCAGCGTCGGTGGGGGTTCGCGAACGTATACCGCACGGTCGACGCGATGCTCGACGCCGAAGAACTCGACGCCGTCTTCGTGCTCACCCCCCGCTCCGAGCACGTCGCGGCCGTCGAGAGCGCCCTCCGCGCCGGCATCGACGTGTTCTGCGAGAAGCCCCTCGCCACCTCGACCTCCGACGCGGTCCGCCTCGCGGAGCTCGCCGACGAGCACGGCCGCATCCTGATGGTCGGCCTGAACCGGCGGTTCGCGCCCGTGTACGTCGCTGCGCGGGAAGCCTTCGGTGCGGCAGGAGCGTCGTTCTGCGTCGCGCAGAAGAACCGCGCCGGCTCCGAGTACCGGGCCACGTTCGAGAACGCGATCCACATGGTGGACCTCCTCCGCTGGTTCTGCGGCGGAGACGTCGTCGAGGTCAGCAGCGCGGCCGCCGGAACCGACCCCTGGGAGGAGGACGGCACAGCCGCCCTCATCCGGTTCTCGACCGGGAACACGGGCCTGCTGGTCGCGGCCCGAGCCGCCGGCGCGTGGGGTGAGAAGCTCGACGCGTACGGGCAGTTGCGCTCGGCGGAGGTCATCGCCCCCGACACCGTCGCGGTGACGGCAAACGGCGTCCGCACCGTCCGGTCGATGAGCCCGGAGGCGTTCGGCTGGGCGACCGCGACCGAGAGCTTCGGCTTCGCCGACGCGGTCCGCCACTTCCTCGACCGCGTTCAGGACCGGCAGCAGCCGCTGACCTCCGGATGGGAAGCGGTCAAGACCCAGCAACTACTCGACAAGATCCTCGCGGCGGCAGGCCTGCCCACCGAGGAGCAGGAAGGACGCACATGGTCCAGCAAAGCAGTGCAGTAGCGCCGCTGCCCCAGGTCGCCCTGGTCACCGGCTCCAGCGGCGGCATCGGCGCGGCCGCCGTCGACGCGCTGCAGGCGCGCGGAGACATCGTCGTCGGGGCGGACCTCGCACCGCTCGACGGGCAGGACATCGCCGGCTTCTCCGAGCTCGACGTCACCGACGAGCAGCAGACCGCCGAAGTGGTGCGCCGAATCGTCGCCGAGCACGGCCGCATCGACGTCCTCGTCCACGCCGCGGGGGTGCTCGGCGGCACACCCGATCCGCTGGCGACCACGACCGAGGAGTTCGAGCGCACCATGCGCATCAACGCCACGGGCACGTTCACCATCACGCGCGAGGTCGCGAACCTCATGCGGGGCAGCGGCACGCAGGGCACCATTCTGCTGCTGTCGTCGGTCGCGGCCAAGGAAGCGCGGATCGACTACCTGCCGTACAACGCCAGCAAGATCGCTGTGCTGCACATCATGTGGTCGATGGCGAAGATCCTCGGACCGGACGGGATCTCGGTCAACTCCGTCAACCCCGGACCGGTAAACACCCCGATGTGGACATTGCTCGCCGACCAGTCCGGCTCCGCGCAGGCAGCACGCGACGCTCGCGCCGCGCAGCTCCCCATGCGACGCTTCGCCGAACCGGCCGAGGTCGCCAGCGCGATCGGCTTCCTCACGGACCGGGCCAACCGGTACATCACCGGCGTCTCTCTCGACGTCGCCGGTGGAGCGCATCTCGGTATGGGGTCCTAGTAGGGCCTGATCATGTGTGGTCTGTGATGGCGTGTCTTCTTGATCGGTCGTGTCGTTGACCGGGTGTGCTGAGTGAGGAGTCGGCTGGGGTCCGGTGTGATCTGGAGGACTTCGCGGCGGAGATGTTCGAGCCGTTCGCGCGGGCGGATCAGCGACGGTGGGGCGAGGTCTATCGAACTCCGGCCACCCGCTGGCGCCGAGGGTATCTGCGCCGCAGTGGGGCGCGTGAGGGTCCGGGCGTCGACCGGTTAGCGTTGTCTGCGATCGCGCAGGGCGGCCCAGTGGCGTAGCCGTTCGGTGATCTGGGCTTCGTAGCCGTTGCGGGTGGGCTGATAGTACGTCTCGTGGTCCATGTCGTCGGGGAAGTAGGGCTCGCTTACGGTGCTCATCGAGTACGGGGGCGGTCGCGTTGTGGCAGCCGCTCGACGGTCAGGTCGTAGGAATCCTCGACCGCGTCGGTAGCCAGCCGCTCGGTGATGCCGGGGCCCGGCCCCAGCGAGATCCAGTGCCGCTTGTCGAGATAGCGGCCCGGTGTGATCGAGGCGTAGCCACGTACTTGTGTGCGGGCGTGTTCGGGCTCGCACTTGACCGTGATGATCTGGTCGTCCGGGTCGTCGGTGACGATCAGGAACACCTTGCCCGCGACCTTGTACACGTCCAGGTGCTTGGTGAACGGGTAACCGTGGTCCGTCCCCGGCAGCGCGAGGGCCGCCTGGCGGGCGGTGTCCTGGAGGCGGTCGCCTGCCGCGCTCACTGGGCCGCCCGCGTGCTGGTGCCGTAAGTGTGCGGGGCGACGGGCTGCTCGGCCTTGGGCAGGTGAGCGACGACAAGTCGGTATGAGTCGGTGACGAGCTCATCGACGAGTTCCTTGTCGACGCCGTCCCCGCCTTCCAGCGTGATCCAGTGTTTCTTGTTCATGTGGTAGCCGGGGGTGATGTGGCTGTACTGCTCCCGCAGGGCGTGGGCCTCACCGGGGTCCGCCTTGAGGATCACGACGGGGCGCCCCGGGACCTCGGTCATCAGCATGAACACCTTGCCGCGCACCTTGAAGACCTCCCAGTCGTCGCCGAAGGGATGCTCCAGCTGAGCTCCGGGAAGCTCCTCGGCGCAGTCGGCGGCGGTCTTGTGCAGGGTCGTTCCGTTCATGGGTCGTTGCCTTCCTCAGGGGTCGCGGCGGCACATCCCATTCTTCCCCCGAAGCCGACAAAAGGGGCGGTAGGCTGCGGACACGTGATGGTCGACAAGCGACACCCCAGCCCGAGCGGACAGGCCGGACCGGCCGCGGTCCCCTTGTACCGTTTCCAGCCCCCGGTCGGCACCCCGTACGGCCTTGAGGTGAATACCGTCGAGGACTTCTTCGCCCAGCACGACGACTGGCCGTGGAACCCGCCCCGTCCGGGCCGCGCCACCTTCCACTACCTCATTGCCGTCACCGAGGGCGAGTTGCGGCACGAGGTCGACCACATCACCCGAATCGTCGCCCCTGGCCAGTGGCTGTGGGTGCGTCCCGGACACACGCAGTTGTGGCACCCGCCCGGCGCCGCCCGCGGCCCGTTCGTCCTGATCGAACCGGACGTGCTGCGGCCCGACATCGCCCGCCTGCTGGCCCCGGTCACCGCGCACGAGGCTCCTGCCGTGCTGAGCCCGCACCCCGACGACGCCGCCTGGCTCCGGCAGACGGCACTCCAGCTTCTGGACGAACACCGCGCACTCGGGCGCCGGCCTCTCGATGTTCACCACGCTCTGCGGCGCAGCCTGCTCGAATCACTGCTGCTACGTCTCGCCAACGCGCCCGGGACCACCCCCGCCGACAGGAGTGCCGGCAGAAGCCGTGGTGACACCTACGGACGGTTCGCGGACGCCCTGGAGCTGCACTTCCGCGAACTGCACCGGGCCGCGGGTTACGCAGAATTGCTCGGCTGCTCGGTCCGCACCCTCAGCCGAGCCGCCCGGGAAGCCGCGGGCAAGGGAGTGCGTGAGCTCATCGACGAGCGGCGCCTGCTCGAAGCCCGCCGCCTGCTGGGAAGCGCCCGATGGGACGCCCGGTCCGTGGCCGGCCACCTCGGCTTCACCGACCCCGCGAACTTCGGCCGCTTCTTCCGCGACCGTACCGGTCTTACCCCGGCCGCCTTCGCGGCCCGCGACGCCACGCCCGGCCCGTGAGAGCGGCCGGGCTCCGGATGTTCATGCGGCGGGACCGGTGGTCGATTCGTAGGCCCGCTCGGGTGAGGGTCAGACCCAGCTGGGGGCATGCTCTTCAGCGTAGCGGGCGCCGAATCCGCCGTTCGGGAGAATCTCGCGGATCGCGGCGAGATCACCCTCGGTGAGGGCGACGTCGGCGGCGCGGGCGTTCTCTTCCATACGGGCGGCGCTGCGGGTGCCCGGGATCGGCACGATTGGTCCCCCCTGGGCGAGCAGCCAGGCCAGGGCGATCGCGCAGCGCAGGCCGTACGTCAGCACGCCGGAGTACACGGCGC
This sequence comes from Streptomyces sp. NPDC102441, assembly GCF_044765585.1. Taxonomy (NCBI): domain Bacteria; kingdom Bacillati; phylum Actinomycetota; class Actinomycetes; order Kitasatosporales; family Streptomycetaceae; genus Streptomyces; species Streptomyces sp. NPDC102441. Next base: position 428,000 of record NZ_JBIWKH010000002.1, on the reverse strand, counting down.
TGCAAGTGCACTGACACGCTGCGATAGCGGGTCTGTACCGCACGGCGCGCGGTTAGTACCGCACGGAAAACCGCCGCGTAATCCACGCTTCCGCAGGTCAGAACGTTTCCGCGGGGTGAAACTGGTGGGGCGGGTGGGACTCGAACCCAAAAGCGTGACGCCTCTCACCTGCGGAAACGCCACAGAGGCGGACATTCACATCCTGCTGGATCCCGTCGCGTCCGGCTCGATCCCTGGCAACCGCGCTGCGGTGCGGTACGTACCGCACGGCTACAGGCGGCTCCGGTGCTGCACGTTGAGGGAGTAGATCTGCCCGGCACATCCGCGGGCAGGCAGCCAATCGCGCGGCTCAGCCGCAGTGCATGCCGCCGACTCCGTCCCGCCCCTCCCCTTGCCCGGTGGAGTCACACTCCGTATCGAGGGTACGGGAGTGTCTTTTCCTTTTCCTTTGTGTAAGCCCTGGTGCTGACGTCTCTTGCGTACGGTGGTGGTTACTGGTTCTCGGTGACGCGCTCGCCGTAGAAGCCGGCGAGAGTGTTGATGGCGTCCTTCCAGTTGCGGGTCCGACCGGTCACGTTGGGCCGTTAGGCTGGCGGTCACGGATGACGAGGTAGAGCACCCTGAGCGCGGCGTCTTCGTCAGGGAAGTGGCCTCGGCGCCGGGTGGCCTGGCGGAAGCGGGCGTTCAGCGATTCGATCATGTTCGTCGTATAGACGATCTTGCGGATCTCGGGCGGGAAGCGGAGAACCCGACCTTGAACGGGGTGTCTCAGGCCCTCATCACCTCACGCGAGCTCCTGCGGGGAACAGGGAGAAGTGTTGGACGCCACGTCATCAGGAACAGGGCTTAACACCCGCTTGCATTCCAGGCTCACCCAGGGGCACCAGCCGTGGCTGCCACCCTGGCGACCCATTTGAGGCCATCTATCCACGACTCGACCTTTTCCGTCGATGCATGGCCGGGCAGGCCCGTCATACGGAGAGCCATCTGCGGGAGGCCCTCCGCCGTGGGGACGAGCACGACGATCGAGGCAAGGTCGTAGTGCCGGCCCGGTACGAGGTCGGGGCAGAAGAGGTCGGTCAGCTCGGCGGTCACCTGCTGGACGGCGCGTTCCTGGCGGGGCAGCCGGTCGGACTGCTCGAATGCCGACAGCGCTTCCCGATGGCGTTCGAGAAGTTCCGGCTCGGCCGCGAGCAGGGAGTAGCCGCGTTCGCGGACCTTCTCCAGAAGTGTGCTGTGCAGAGCGCGGGTCTCGGGGCTGTCGTCCGGTGCGCGGTGCAACCACGCGTCGACCTCCGCCGGGACCGCGTCCACCATGAACACGGCTCCCATCGGGGGGATGACGGGCTGCCGGTGACCGAGCGGGGGCGAGTCGACGACGGCCGCCCGGTTGGTGGCGAGCACCTGGACCGCGTCGTCGCGAATCCTGGCCAGGACACTGCAGTTGACCTCGAATTCGATGCTGAGTTCCTCGACCTGCGCCCTGATCGTCTCGGCGAGGTGCGCCGCCTGGATCAGCTCGGGGTCGGGAGCGGCGACGAAGGATCCGGGGGAGAACCGCCCGTACCCGCCCTGGAAGAACAGCAGTGGCAACGTCGAGCGTTCGACAGCCAGTTCATGAACCCGGCCCAGGACGACGAAGTGGTCCCCCGCCTCGTGCACGTCTTCAAACGTGCACTCGATCCACGCCACGGCCCCCTCGATGACGGGTGACCCGAGCGGCCCCGGCCGCCAGTCCACCCCGTCGAACTTGCCCTCCCAGCTGGTCGCGATCTGCCGGCAGAGCGGCTCCTGGTCGGCGGCCAGGACGTTGACGCAGAACGCCGGGGCCGTCCTGAGCCGGGCGAAACTCCGCGAGTTGACCGCGGGAAAGAAGGCGATCAGCGGAGGATCCAAGGAGACCGACGAGAAGGTCCCAACGACCATGCCGTCCGGTGTCCCGTCGTCCGCCGTCGTCGTGACGACGGCCACACCGGTCGGGTAGTGCCCCAGGGTCTCGCGGAACAGGGTGGCGTCAATGGGACGGGGCTCTGTAGGTCGAGACCCTGCGGTGCGGGACTCTGCGGGCCGGGACATGGTTACTCCATCTGGTCTTGCACGGCACGGAACTCCCGCCGTACGAACTGGTCGAAAGTCGTCGGCCGCCGGCCGAGCAACCACGTGAGTACGTTGGAATTCCCGATGAAATCGTGGCTGCTGTATCGGGCACTGAGCGCGCGCAGCACCTCGGCCTGGTACGGAACCTCGTCGAGGCTCCCCACGCCAAGGGCCGCCTTGAGGAAGACGGCGGAGTCGATCTGCTCGGCGGCGACCTCGCGGCCCGCCACCTCGGAGACGACGCGCGCCAGGTCGTACCCCGTGTAGCGGCCGGGCGCGACGAGTTCGTACGTGGCACCCGCGTGCCAGGGGCCGTCGGCCAGGACGGCCGCTGCCACCTCTGCCACGTCCCCAACGTCCACCATCGACTGGTGGCGGTCGAGCGCCCATGACAGGCGGAAGACTCCGTCCTGGAAGGCGGGGAGGAGACGGTGGCGCAGCATGTAGTTCGTGGGCTGGAGAATGGTGAACTCCAGGCCCGAGGAGATCAGGTGGTCCTCAAGGTCGCGCTTGATCTCGTGCTGGATCAGGTCGGTGACGATCGCGTGCAGCACCGAGCTGAACACGAAGTGCGTGACGCCCGCATCCTTCGCGGCGTCGATGGCCGCGAACCCCATGGCCCGTTCGTCGGGATGGAGCGCGGGTCCCACGTAATAGACGCTCTCCACGCCCCGTACGGCACGGGCCATCACCGTCGGTTCGGCGAGGTCCCCGACCAGGACCTCGGCCACCCCGGCGGCGCGGAGCGCCTGCGCCGACTCCTCGGAGCGGACGCAGGCACGCACCGCGGTACCGGCCGCGACCAGCCTCGGAACCAGGCACTTGCCCTGGTTTCCGTTCGCGGCGGTCACCAGAATCACTGGCGGGCCCTCTTCGCCTCGATCGCCTTCAGGAAGGCGATGTCGCCCTTCTCGGCGAACCTGTGCAGTGCGTTCGCGTTCATGTCGGGCTGGTGCTCGCGCTGCGGCTCGGGCACCGAGGGGTTGCCGCTCCACGACAGGAGCCGGCATACGCGTCGCTTGATGCGCCAGCCGTTGTCGGTGCGGACGAGCTCGTCGTCGTAGTAGCCGGTTCCTGTCCAGGTCGCTCCGCCTTCGGCCGACTCCCGTACGAGTATCCAGGTGCCGTAGCTGAAGGCGTGCGCCGTGTCCCCGTCGACGTCGACCAACTGGCCCATCATCGTGTGGACGTGGCTGTCCAGGGAGTTGTGGAACCCGGCGAAGGAGGTCTTGAACTCGTCAAGGCCGATCCAGGCGGCTCCGGCCGGGCCGAAGACGGCTTCCACGTCGTTGGTGAAGACCAGGTCGAACAGGTCCCACTGGCGCGCGTCGAGCGCGAAAGCGTACATGTTCAGGGCCTCGATGATGGCGGCCTTGTCGTCGTTGATCATGTGTGTGCTCTTCCTTCTTCTCGGGCGGGACGGTCGCCTGAGGGGTAACAGGTGTCATAGGTGGGGTGCTTCGCGACGGAACAGCAGCGCCGCGCGATGCCGGCTGTTCTGCTTCCGCACTGCCTCTCTTCAGCCCCGGGCTTCTTCAGCTCCGGGCTTCTTCAGCTCTGGGCAGGGCCGGCCACCTCAATCCAGTTCCTGAACTCCACGGCGAAGTGCCGGAGGTGGTGCTCCAGGACGTCCTCCGGGCACGAGGCCGGCAGGTAGACCGTCAGGTTTGAGGTGAAGCCGTCCGCGGTGTCACCGAACTGGATCAGCACCCGCCCCACGATCGTGCCGTCCGCGAGGAAGAGGTTCGAAGCCCTCTTGTACGGAAATTCGGCCTCTGGCAGCAGTTCTGCCGCGTCCTCGGCCCAGTCCATGGCTTCGGCGGACCAACTTCCCATGGAGAAGTCGGAGATGTGCGGGCCGACGTTCTCCACGATGTGCACCGTGCCGTCGGTGCGGTTGCCCATCACATAGTGCTCCGGGTGCGCTTCGAGGAGCACGCTCTGGTCGTCGAACGCCTCGCCCATCCAAGCCATGAACTCACCGGCCTTGAGGCCCTTCGTCGCGAGTACCGTCGTGCCTCCCGTGAAGCGGCCGCCCGAGGCGAGGGCGCTCTCCCGAAGGGCGGCGTTGCCTTCCTCGATGTCCTTCGCCAAGAGGTCGAGCAGCTTCTCGCGTCCCAGCCGCGCCTTGAAGAGGCGCAGGGCGCGGCGAGCGTAGAAGAGTTCGAAATCGTCGATGCTTCCGGCGCCGGACGGTCCCGACACGAGCGTCACGTCCACGGGCGTGGAGGTCTGATCTGCAGTCATTCTTGCGGCTCCAATGAGGCGGGCATGCGATTCTCCGGCCACGCAGGTGCGGCGGGCGAAGACACTTGACGTACCGGCCGATCCGGAGAGAGGCCGAGAGCATGGGTGAGCGGCTGACCGATGCTCGGCCGTCCGGTGTTCGGCCGACCGATGCCTGGCAGACCGGTGTTCGGTCGACCGGGATCGCCGTGAAGGGGGCGGCCGTCCCGGCCGCACGAGTGCCCCTTCACCTGTCGGCCTGTTCGCGGACGGGCGGCATGCATTCCTTCCGATCCGGCAGCGGATCGGCTCCCCCTCCCCGTCGGCTGTTCGAAGCGGACCAAGGGGAGGTAGGTGCGGGCACCATCATCTGAAGCTACCGATGGCCTGTCAACACTTTGAACTTCAGGAGTCGACGAGCTCCGCGCTGTAAGCGACGAAGGACGCCGAGGATCGACACTCCGAATCCACACTCCCGGCCCTTCTTCCGGTAAAACCACAGAGCAGGGGCCCGAAAAGGCTGCCAATGTCCATACGCGGCCTGCGGCCGACGGGCTGTCCACCGCCAGTGCGTGATGCGCGAACCAGACGGAATTGCAGTAAAGTGTTGACATTTATTCGGTGACCGCTCCGATGAACGCGGTGCAGATCCGCGGGGCCAGCCCGACGCTGGTCAGCCCCAGCAGGTGCGACACCGAAGCCCCGGCCACCTCCAGCTGCACCACGATCAGCGGGAGGCAGAAGCGCAGAGAGTCGCAACAGTGCCGGCCACACGGACGGCACCGCTGGGGAAGCGCGCGTACAACGTGTCGCCGAGGGCGTAGCGCCCCACGTTGCGCAGTGGCTGGGCATGAAACAGGAGGACCGCCAGGGCTCCGACGGCACACACCGTGAGGCCCGTCCCGTCGCATCCGTCGAGTGCCACGAGACCAGTGACGGAAGCGGTACGCACAGCAAGGGGGGCGGCGCGGCGGGCACAGAAGGGCCGTCGGCCGTGGAAGGGCACACCTGATGACGGTGGTGCCGGTGGTCAGCATGACGGCTGAGGGAGTCGGTGCATACCTGTGCGGTGGTCACATGCAGGCTCTCTGCGTTGTCACCACGGCCATGGCAAGCGCCTCCCGTCGACACCGCCCCATGAGACATGCATCACCTGGACTGGAACTCGATTACACAGTACATTTACTCGAATTCCATCCGCTGAATGTGTCCGTGGCCGCATCGCAGGAAGGCCGCGGAGGCCGCCCGCACGGAGACCGGCAGCGGGGTCGTCGTCCTCCGTCCTCCCGCCGCACTGCCCTGTGGCGCTACGGCAGGGACTTGAAGAAGTGAGAGCAACTATGTCTGCACGGGGTGGTGGCGCATCGGGTGCCGGTGCGACGACTCTCGACCCGACGAAGAACGGGCCGCGTTTCGCTGCTCCCGCCGAGCTGGCCGCGAACGCCAACGTCACGGCGGAGGCGTACGAGCAGGCCAAGACCGACCGGCTCGGTTTCTGGGCCGAGCAGGCGCGCCGCCTCACCTGGGCCACCGAGCCCACCGAGACGCTCGACTGGTCGAATGCGCCCTTCGCGAAGTGGTTCGCGGACGGCGAGCTCAACGTCGCGTACAACTGCGTAGACCGTCACGTGGAGGCCGGCAACGGCGACCGCGTCGCCATCCACTTCGAGGGAGAGCCCGGCGACAGCCGCGCCCTTACGTACGCGGAGCTCAAGGACGAGGTGTCGCGTGCCGCGAACGCCCTCACCGAGCTGGGCATTCGCAAGGGCGACCGCGTCGCGGTCTACCTCCCGATGATCCCCGAGGCCGCTATCGCGATGCTGGCCTGCGCCCGCGTCGGCGCCGCGCACTCGGTGGTCTTCGGCGGCTTCTCCGCCGTCGCCGTCGCCTCCCGCATCCAGGACGCCGACGCCAAGCTCGTCATCACCTCCGACGGCGGCTACCGGCGCGGCAAGCCGTCCGCGCTGAAGCCCGCGATCGACGAGGCCGTCGCCAAGTGCCCCACGGTCGAGCACGTTCTGGTCGTGCAGCGCACGCAGCAGGAGACGGCGTGGGACGAGACCCGCGACGTGTGGTGGCACGAGATCGTCGGCCGCCAGTCGGCCGAGCACACGCCCCAGGGCTTCGAGGCGGAGCACCCGCTCTTCATCCTGTACACGTCGGGCACGACGGGTAAGCCCAAGGGCATCCTGCACACATCGGGCGGCTACCTCACCCAGGCGGCGTACACCCACCACGCGGTCTTCGACCTGAAGCCGGAGACCGACGTCTACTGGTGCACGGCCGACATCGGCTGGGTGACCGGCCATTCGTACATCGTCTACGGGCCGCTGGCGAACGGCGCGACGCAGGTCATGTACGAAGGCACCCCCGACACTCCCCACCAGGGGCGCTTCTGGGAGATCGTGCAGAAGTACGGCGTGAGCATCCTCTACACCGCGCCGACCGCGATCCGCACGTTCATGAAGTGGGGCGACGACATCCCCGCGAAGTTCGACCTGTCGTCGCTGCGCATCCTCGGCTCGGTCGGCGAGCCGATCAACCCCGAGGCCTGGATCTGGTACCGCAAGCACATCGGTGCGGACACGTGCCCGATCGTGGACACCTGGTGGCAGACCGAGACCGGCGCGATGATGATCTCGCCGCTGCCCGGCGTCACCGAGACCAAGCCCGGTTCGGCCCAGCGTGCCCTGCCCGGCATCGCGGCCACCGTCGTCGACGACGAGGCGGGCGAGGTCCCGAACGGCGGTGGCGGCTACCTCGTCCTCACCGAGCCGTGGCCGTCGATGCTCCGCACCATCTGGGGCGACGACCAGCGCTTCCTCGACACCTACTGGACGCGCTTCGAGGGCAAGTACTTCGCGGGCGACGGCGCGAAGAAGGACGACGACGGCGACATCTGGCTGCTCGGCCGGGTCGACGACGTCATGCTCGTGTCCGGTCACAACATCTCCACCACCGAGGTCGAGTCCGCGCTCGTCTCGCACCCGTCGGTCGCCGAGGCGGCCGTCGTCGGCGCGGCGGACGAGACGACCGGTCAGGCGATCGTGGCGTTCGTGATCCTGCGCGGCACGGCCTCCGAGACGGACTCGCTCGTGGCCGACCTGCGCAACCACGTCGGCGCCACCCTCGGCCCGATCGCCAAGCCCAAGCGCATCCTGCCCGTCGCGGAGCTGCCGAAGACCCGCTCCGGCAAGATCATGCGCCGTCTGCTGCGCGACATCGCCGAGGACCGCGAACTGGGCGACGTCTCGACGCTCACCGACACCTCCGTGATGGGCCTGATCAAGGCGAAGCTGCCGAACTCGGCGGGCTAAAGGCACGAGGCGACACGACGCCGAGATGCGCCGAACCCACGGCGCACCTCGGTCGGCCGATCTCTCAGCCGGTAGCGATCTCGCGGCACGTTCCTTGGCCGTACGGCGGGAAGGTGGCCGACGAGGAGGGCGTACAGCGAAGACGGCAGCCGGAAAGGGCTACGGCCGGGACGAAGCCTCTGGAGGCTTCAGCGGTTGCAGACCGTGGACAGGGCCCTCCGCACACGCACGGGCTCGAAGGTGGGTGAGGCGATGGAGAGCACCACCAGCGCGGTCCGGCCGAGATGTGCCGCCAGCGTCTGTGCAGCGGCGTCCGGATCACGCGCCTTGACCGCGTCGGCGATCTTGCGATGCTGTTCGCTCGTACCGGCCTGCCACTCAAACGGATTCCAGGTGACGAAGGCCAAGCGGTAACGCGTCGCGTGGTCCGAGAGCAACGCCAGTTCCCGCTCCATGCGCGGACCGGAGGGGTGGACCAGCGCACGGTGGAACTTCGCGTGCGGGCACTCCCACTGCTCGACGTCGCCAGTACGCGCCGTCTCCTCCATCTCGACCAGCAACCGGTCGATCCGTTCGAGGTGTTCCTCGCTCATGCGCGGCACGGCGATCCCGATGGCGAGCGCTTCAAGACCGATGCGCATGGCGTACAGCTCGTCGAGGTCCTCGTCGCTGAACGTCGTCACCCGTGCGCGGTGTTGTGACTCCTGCTGGACGAAGCCCTCGCGCTGGAGAATTCTGAGCGCCTCGCGCAGCGGGCCCCGGCTCACCCCGAGCTTCCGTGCGAGGGCGACCTGCGACAGCGGGTCGCCGGCGCGCAGCTCGCCGTGCATGATCGCGCGGCGCAGCTCATGGTGAGCCCTGCTCACCTCGTCCGGGTGGGCGATCTCGTCCACCACCGCGGCTGGCTGTGCTGTCATGCCTGTCTGCCTTTCGCGCGTTCTCGATACGGCGCCTACCCGTGCTCGAACGTGTGAGCGTGAATGGGAGCTACCACCGTAGCCGACGGCGATCGCATTTCTGCCGACACTTTTGGGCGAGACATGACTCTGCCCTCTGCGTTTCTCCACCCGAGAGGCGACTTCACGGGGTCCGACGACCGTCAGTTCACCCGCTAGCCGCACCCATCGAACATGAGCTGTCAACACTTTGGTACGACTCGGCACTCACCCTCACCCCGCCCCCTGCGGAACGTCTCGAAAGGTCGGCACACCCGCCGTCCGACTGCCCAAGAATCCGTCGCCTCATGAACAGTGCAGACATGTCCGGGCAACACGTCAGCACGCGACAGCACCCGACGACCAAGGACGCCTTACACAGCAAGCGTTTCGCGACTCCCCCACATCCACCCTCACCTCAAAGTGTTGACATTTCGAGGTGTAGTGAGTGATGCTCCTCTACAGAGTCCCGCGGGAAGAAACCTCCCCGTGCCGGACCCTGGCGGGGCGGCTGCGTGACGGTGGCGCCCCACCCGCCAACGCCGTCCGGTCCCATCCGGTCCGGCATGCATCCGTCGGTCCGGTGCCCCGGACAGCCATCGGGCCGACGGAGCAGTCCTCGCCCTGTTGCCGGCCTCGTGCGCGAGGCCGCACCCCACAAGGACCCCGCCCCGGCCGTGACCTGTCCGAGGTTGCCCTGCCTCGCGGCCGGGGCGGTCCCAGGGCGGTCCCCTCGCGCGGGATCGCCCGTCGCGCACCCAGCGACGTGCACGTGTCCGACGCGGCGGCCAGTGCTCCGCCCCCAACGAAACTGCTGAGGCCCCTCTATGACACCCCTCCAGGACGACGGGTTCTCACTCGCTGCCGGGTTTCCGGAAGCCACCTGTGAGCAGTGGCAGCGACTTGTCCAAGGGGTGCTGCACAAACCGGGCAGGGGTGCCACCGGAGCAGCGGCGGAGAACGCGCTGTCCACCCCGCCGGAGGACACCCTGTCCACCCGGCTTGAGGACGGACTCCGCACCCCGCCCCTCTACACGGCGGGGGCCGACGACATTGATCCTGGTTTCCCAGGCTTCGCACCCTTCCTGCGCGGGGGCAGGGCGCAGGTGAACGCCCTCGACGGCTGGGACGTACGTCAGCGCCACGAGGCGCCGGACAACGAGGCCGTCCTGACCGATCTTGAGAACGGTGTGACCTCCCTGTGGCTGGCCGTGGGGGCCGACGGCCTCGCGGTGTCCTCGCTCGACCGGGTCCTGGAAGGCGTCCTGCTCGACCTCGCACCGGTCGTCCTCGACGCCGGAGCCGACACACTGCCTGCCGCCGAGCGGCTGCTGCGGCTCTACGAGGAAAGAGGCGTCGACAAGACAGCCGCTCGCGGCAATCTCGGCGCCGACCCCCTGGGGCACGAGGCCCGCACAGGTGAGGAGCTGGCCTTCGCTCCCCTGGCCGGCCTGGCCCGGCAGTGCGCCGAGGAATACCCGGGGCTGCGGGCCTTCACGGTGGACGCGCTGCCGTACCACGAGGCAGGGGGTTCGGCCGTACAGGAGCTGGGCTGCTCCCTGGCCACGGGAGTCGCCACCCTGCGCGCGCTGGCCGGGGCCGGGCTCGACGTCGAACAGGCTTGTGCGCAGCTGGAATTCCGGTACGCGGCGTCTGCGGACCAGTTCCTGACGATCGCCAAGTTGCGGGCGGCGCGCCGGCTGTGGGCGAAGGTGGCCGAGGCGTGCGGGACGCCACAGGCGGGCGGTCAGGTGCAGCACGCCGTGACCTCGTCGGTGATGATGACGCGGCGCGACCCGTGGGTGAACATGCTGCGTACCACCATCGCCGCGCTGGCCGCAGGTACGGGCGGGGCCGACTCCGTCACCGTCCTGCCCTTCGACGACGCACTCGGCCTGCCGAACGCGTTCGCACGGCGCATCGCCCGCAACACCTCTTCGGTCCTCATCAAGGAATCGCACCTGTCCCGGGTGATCGACCCGGCGGGCGGCTCCTGGTACGTGGAGCGGCTGACCGAGGAACTGGCCCACCGGGGCTGGGAGTTCTTCCAGGAGATCGAAGGGGCGGGGGGCCAGGCGGCGGCCCTGCGTTCCGGCCTGATCGGCAAGCGCATCGACGCCACGTGGTCCGCGCGGAGCGACGCGCTCGCCCGACGCGACGAACCGATCACCGGGGTCAGCGAGTTCCCGCACCTCGCCGAGGAGAAGGTCAGCCGCAGGCCCGCGCCCGACCGGCCGGGGGGAGGGCTGCCCCGGGTACGGCGCGACGATGCCTTCGAGACCCTGCGGGCCCGCTCCGACGCCCACTTGGCCGCGGCAGGTCACCGGCCCCGGATCTTCCTGGCGGCCCTCGGCCCCGTCTCCGCGCATACCGCCCGGGCCACCTTCGCCGCCCGCCTCTTCGGGGCCGGCGGCATCGAAGCCGTCACCACCGGAACGTTCGAGGAGAGCGGAGCCACGGAGGCGTGCCTGTGCTCCAGCGACGACCTGTACGCGGAGCAGGCCGAATCCGCCGTGGCGGAACTGCGGGCCGCCGGCGCCTCCCACGTGTTCCTCGCAGGGCGTGCCGCACCGCACCTGACCGCCGATTCCTACGTCTTCGCAGGCTGCGACGCCGTGGCCGTACTGTCCGCGACCTTCGACCGCATGGGAGCGTCCTGATGTCCATCCCCGACTTCACCGGAATCGCGCTGGGAACCCCCGTCGTCGACGGCAGCATCGACGCCTGGCGCAGCGCCCTGTCCGAGGCGGCGGCGGGCGGTGATCCTCTCTGGGAGACGCCCGAGGGGATCGCGGTCATGCCGCTCTACACGGCCCAGGACCTGAAGGGGCTCGACTTCCTGGACACGTACCCCGGCATCGCCCCGTACCTGCGCGGTCCGTACCCGACGATGTACGTCAATCAGCCGTGGACGATCCGCCAGTACGCGGGCTTCTCCACCGCCGAGGAGTCCAACGCCTTCTACCGGCGCAACCTGGCCGCCGGCCAGAAGGGCCTGTCGGTGGCCTTCGACCTGCCCACGCACCGCGGATACGACAGCGACCACCCGCGTGTCACCGGCGACGTCGGTATGGCGGGTGTGGCGATCGACTCGATCTACGACATGCGGCAGCTCTTCGACGGCATCCCGCTGGACAGGATGTCGGTGTCGATGACGATGAACGGCGGGGTGCTTCCCGTACTGGCGCTGTACATCGTGGCGGCCGAGGAACAGGGGGTGCCGCCTTCGATGCTGGCGGGGACCATCCAGAACGACATCCTCAAGGAGTTCATGGTCCGCAACACCTATATCTATCCGCCGAAGCCCTCGATGCGGATCATCTCCGACATCTTCGCGTTCACCTCGCAGAAGATGCCGCGCTACAACTCGATCTCGATCTCCGGCTATCACATACAGGAGGCAGGTGCGACTGCCGATCTGGAGCTGGCGTACACCCTCGCGGACGGTGTGGAGTACCTGCGGGCGGGGCTGGCCGCGGGGATGGACGTCGACGCGTTCGCGCCCCGCTTGTCCTTCTTCTGGGCGATCGGCATGAACTTCTTCATGGAGATCGCCAAGATGCGGGCGGCGCGCCTGCTGTGGGCGAAGCTGGTCAAGCAGTTCGACCCGAAGAACCCCAAGTCCCTCTCCCTGCGCACCCATTCACAGACTTCGGGCTGGTCGCTGACCGCACAGGACGTCTTCAACAACGTGCCGCGCACCTGCATCGAGGCGATGGCCGCCACCCAGGGCCACACCCAGTCGCTGCACACCAACGCCCTCGATGAAGCCCTGGCCCTGCCGACCGACTTCTCGGCGCGCATCGCCCGCAACACGCAGCTCCTGCTCCAGCAGGAGTCGGGCACCACCCGCGTCATCGATCCGTGGGGCGGCAGCGCCTATGTCGAGAAACTCACCCACGACCTCGCTCGGCGCGCCTGGCAGCACATCGAGGAGGTGGAGGCGGCCGGCGGCATGGCGAAGGCCATCGAGGCCGGCATCCCCAAGCTCCGCATCGAGGAGGCCGCAGCCCGCACCCAGGCCCGCATCGACTCCGGGCGCCAGCCCGTCATCGGCGTCAACAAGTACCGCGTCGAGACCGACGAGAAGATCGACGTCCGGTCGGTCGACAACTCCTCCGTACGCACCCAGCAGATCGACAAGCTCCGGCGGCTGCGGGCCGAACGCGACGAGCAGTCCTGCCGGAGCGCACTGGACGCGCTGACCCGTGCGGCCGAAGGCACCGGCAATCTCCTGGAACTCGCCGTGCGGGCGGCCCGCGCCAAGGCTACCGTCGGCGAGATCTCGGACGCGCTGGAGAAGGTGTACGGACGGCACGCGGGCCAGATCCGTACGATTTCCGGGGTCTACCGCAACGAAGCGGGCCGGTCCCCCGCCGTGGACAGGACGCTCGCCCTGGTGGCGTCCTTCGAGGAGGCGGAGGGCCGCCGTCCGCGCATGCTGGTCGCCAAGATGGGGCAGGACGGCCACGACCGCGGCCAGAAGGTGATCTCCACCGCCTTCGCCGACCTGGGCTTCGACGTGGACGTCGGCCCGCTGTTCCAGACCCCGGCGGAGGTCGCACGCCAGGCCGTCGAGGCGGACGTGCACGTGGTCGGCGTCTCCTCGCTGGCTGCCGGGCACCTCACTCTCGTACCGGCACTTCGCGAGGAACTCGCGGCGGAGGGCCGCGAAGACATCATGATCACTGTCGGCGGCGTCATCCCGCCGCAGGACGTGACCACTCTGCTGGGCATGGGAGCAGCCGCCGTGTTCCCGCCCGGGACCGTCATTCCCGACGCCGCATACGATCTGGTGCGGCGGTTGGCCGACAGCCTCGGGCACCCCCTCTGAGCGCCGGGGAGGGGAACGGCAGTGGCGGCCACCTGGCGTGCGCCCCGTCTGCTCGCCCTGCTCGATGGTCTCCTCCGCGAGACGGCGGCTCTCCTCTCCCTGGGCGAGGCTCGCGCTCGACATGTGTCGCAGGGCCTCGTTCTGATCCATCGTCACCGGTGTCGAGTGGACGGTCAGCGCGTTCTCCAGCGGGGATCTGGCCCCGTCGATGCGTTCCGTCACCCGAATCGTGTGGTCGAGCACATTGCGCAGGCGGTTCTGCACCTTGTCGCCGGTGCCGTACCTGTCGGCGCCGCGCAGCAGGCCCCGCGAGCAGGCCGATCCAGGCGACTCCTCCCGGCCGTTCCAGGGTGTCGGCAGCGTCCTACAGGTCGGGCGCAGGGGGCGCGGTGCCCGTCGATGTGGATGCGGCCGTCGATCGCGGTCATGGGCGGGACTCCTGGTCCTCGGCGGTCCGAGGGGCCGGGACCAGCACACTCTGCACGGCGGGCCCGACGAGCTCGATCAGCCTCTCCCGTTCCGCCTCGGTGAGCGCGGGGACGCCGACGACGCCGCGCCCCACCACGAGCCCGACCAGCATCGACGACACGATCCCCGCTCGGAGCATCGCATCGTCGACGTCGCGCTGGGTGATGGCGTCGACGAGCAGCCGCTCCTGGAGGAACCCACTCAGTTGCTCGCCCGCCTGGTCGTTGACGATGGCGCCCCGCAGCATCGCCATGAGCGGCTCCGCTGAGTCGGCGTCCACCTCCCACACCTCGAAGAAGGCCCGGACCACGCGTTCGCCTATGCGGTCGTCCGTTCCGTCGAACGCAGCGCTGAAGCGCGTCAACGCGCCTGGGGGAACGGCCATGACCGCGGCGAACAGTTCGTTCTTCGACCGGAAGAACTGCATGACCAGGGAGGCGTCCACTCCCGCGTCGGTGGCGATCCGCCGGATCGTGGTCGCGGTGAAACCGTCGGCCGCGAAACGGGCGCGGGCCGCTGCAAGGATCGCCTGCCGGGTCGTGTTCGCCCCCGGGCGCCGCCCGAGGCGGGCGGAGGCGGGATTCGTATGTGTGGTCATGTCCCAAAACTACCGCCCTGAACAACATCTCAACACATGTTGAGTTTTGGAGCGCTCGGACGTACGCTCCATTTGTCGGCAGCGCCCGACTTTGGATGAGAAACGAGGAGCTCGCGATGAGTGACGACCAGAAGATCTTCATGCCCTCCCAGCCTCTGGAGCCGGGCGGCAGGTACGGCATCCTGAGCGGTTTCGAGCCCGGCACCCGGACGCTGGAGGCGGGATCGAAGATCGCGCCGCCGTTCATGCCGTTGCCTGTCGACATCGTGCTCGACAAGGACGTTCCGGTGACGTTGCGTGACGGAGTCACGATTCACATCGACGTGTTCCGCCCGGCGGGCTCGGAGCGCGTGCCGGTCATCGTGGCGTGGAGCCCGTACGGCAAGGGCCAGGGCACGTCCGCCAGCGTGATGGGCATCTTCGGCATGGTCGGCCTGGACAATGCGGGCGTTTCCGGTCTGGAGAAGTTCGAGGGTCCGGACCCCGCGTACTGGTGCGCCCGCGGTTACGCGATCTGCAACCCGGACATCCGGGGCGTGGCCCACTCCGAGGGCGACAGCGTCGTGTGGGACCGCCAGGAGGGCCGGGACTGCTACGACCTGGTCGAGTGGCTGGGCATCCAGGACTGGTGCACCGGCAAGGTCGCCATGAGCGGTACGTCCTACCTCGCGGTCTCCCAGTGGTTCACCGCGGCCGAGCAGCCGCCGCACCTGGCAGCGATCAACCCGTGGGAGGGCGTGAGCGACGTCTACCGCGACCTGGTGCTGCGCGGCGGCATGCCCGACACCGGCTTCGCCCGGCAGCTCCAGGACAACAGCTACTACGGACTCGGCCAGAAGGAGGACATCCTCGCCGAGGCCGAACAGCGTCCGCTGATGGACGGACTGTGGGAGAACAAGATCCCGGCGTTCGACAAGATCAACGTGCCGGCGTACGTCGTCGCCAGCTACTCGAACACCCTGCACACCGCCGGCACCTTCCGCGCCTGGCGTCGGATGGCGTCCGAGGACAAGTGGCTGCGCATCCACAACAGCCAGGAATGGCCCGACTACTACGAGGAGGCCAACGTCGAGGACCTGCGCCGCTTCTTCGACCACACCCTCAAGGGCGAGGACAACGGCTGGGAGCAGACGCCGCGCGTGCGCTACTCCGTCCTGGACCTCCAGGGCGGCGACCAGGTGAACGTCCCGGCGGACCAGTTCCCGCCGGCCGACGTCACGCTCACGAAGTACTACCTCGACGGCCGCACCCGGACCCTGGCAACGGAAGCACCCACCGCCGAGGCGGAGGCGGGGTACGCCGTCGCGGCCAACCCCGACGTGGTGTCGTTCGTGGCGCGCTTCGCCGGGGACACCACGCTGGTCGGATACCCCAAGGCCCACCTGTGGGTCGAGGCGGAGGGCGCGGACGACATGGACCTCTTCGTCCTCGTCCAGAAGCTCGACGCGCAGGGCACCCCGCTCCAGGCGTTCACCGCGCTGAACCGGGGCGCGTTGGCCCAGGACGTCACCGAGCGGGGCGCCTCGATCCTGCGGTACAAGGGTTCCGACGGCCGGCTGCGCGTCTCGATGCGCCACCTGGACAAGGCTCTGGCCACCGATGAAGTCCCCGCTCACAGCTTCGACCGGGTCGAGAAGCTCTCCCCCGGCGAGGTCGTTGACGTCGAGATCGACCTGCTTCCGGTCGGACTCACCTTCCAGGCGGGCGAACAGCTGCGGTTCGTCGTCAGCAGCCGCTCGCTCCTGGGCACGATGATGCCCGGCATTCGCGAGTACACAACCCCGCACGGCGGACGGCACATCATCCACACCGGCGGCGACCGGGCGTCGTACCTCCAGCTCCCCGTCAAGCCCGCCTGACCCCACCACCGGGTTCCGTACTGCCTCCTACGAAGGCAGGGCCACGGCGCGCAGGAAGGTCTGCGTGTAGGTCTCGACGACCTCGTCCTTGGTGGGCAGGCCTTCCTCGACGATTTGGCTGGTGGCCGGGCGCATCAGGAAGTGCAGCAGGATCGGGCTGGTCATCTGCTGTGTGAGCAGCAGGGGCGGCAGGTCCCGGATACGGCCGGCCCGGACCTCCCCGGCGAGCCACTGCCCGAGTCCGGCGAGAAGCCGGGGAATGAGGTTCTGGAAGAGGGCCTGGACGTGGACGTCGCCGGGTCTCGCGAAGACTTCCGCCAGGAGAGCCGGGAGGACACGCGGTTCGCGTTCGAGGACGTCGGCCAGGAGGCGGTAGAGGCCGCGAACGGTCGCTTCGAGGTCCTCGTGCCGCTCAGCCAGGTAGTTCTCGACGTCGAGCAGGGGGCTGTAGCGCTCGAACACCGCGCGCAGGAGCTCGTCGCGTCCGCCGAAGCTCGCGTAGAG
The DNA here is from genome assembly GCF_044765585.1 of Streptomyces sp. NPDC102441. NCBI lineage: Bacteria > Bacillati > Actinomycetota > Actinomycetes > Kitasatosporales > Streptomycetaceae > Streptomyces > Streptomyces sp. NPDC102441. The sequence goes on along the minus strand of NZ_JBIWKH010000002.1, from coordinate 411,162 downwards.
GCTGGGCACTGAGCACTCGGCCACCGCCGCCACCTTCTCGAACGTCACCATCCCCAGTCCGTACTCGCTGATCAGTCGGCCCGTCTCCTCGACCGCGCGTTCCTTGACGGGTTTCCGTCCCCCCGGTTCGACACCCGCCGCCCGCAGCGCGTCGTCCAGGGCCCGCCGGTTCCCGTCCAGCCGCCGCAGCAGGGTGCTCCGCGAGATCCCGGCCTCCTGGGCAATGTCCCGCAGGGTCACCTCAGCGGCGGGAACGCCCCGCGCCTGCGCCACCCGTACGACGGCCTCGACGATCTCCGGGGGAACCCGAACCTGCGACTGCTTCCTGATGCCTGACATGGGCCTTAATGTACTACGCATCCACGTTCCACTCCTGAGCCAACGCGTGCGCTGAGGGACCGGCCGACCGGTGCCGATCCAACCGTGTCCTTCGGCAAATCTGTCAACAGTTTTCGCGGAACGGGATGGCCGGGGATTCGCCTTTGCGTGACTAAAGACCCCGATCAGCGATACATCCCAATCAAATGTCGATGACGTCGGCATTAAATGTTGACACTTTCGTTTGGCCTCTCCTACCGTGGCACTGCCACCTCTTCACCCCGACTTCTCGCCCCGGGACCTCGCGGTAGGCCGGCGTCGACGCGCACGGATGCGTCCGCCCCGAGTGCCACACCACTGCCCAGCAAGAAACGAGTGCCTCCACCGTGTCGATAGAGATCACCCGCCTCACTCAGGCCCCACGCTTCCAGCCCGCCGGGCACCAGGGCGTCGGCCCCGTCCACCTCTTCGGCGGCGAGCACTACGACGGCGCCGTCACGGTGGCCCTCTCGCACTACCTCCCCGGCGGCCGGGCCGACCTGGGGCCGGTCCCGGTGGAGACCCTCTACCTCGTGCTCAGCGGTGAGCTGACGCTCTGCGACGCCGAGGGCACTACCCACGTCCTGGCGGCCCTGGATGCGGCACGGCTCACGGACGGCACGGTACGCAGCGTCGAGAACCGTACGAACCTGCCCGCGAGCATGCTGGTGATCCGGCCGAACGCGGCCGCGGCCGCCAAGGACGCGCCGGAGAGCCGCTCATGAGCGGGCCGCTCGACGGTCTGCTCGTCGTCGACCTCAGCCGGGCCCTCGCCGGGCCGCAGGCCGGGATGATGCTCGGTGACCTGGGCGCCCGGGTGATCAAGGTCGAGAGCCCCTCGGGGGACGACACCCGGTCCTGGGGGCCGCCGTTCGTGAGCGCCCAGGACGGCACCACGGAGTCGACGTACTTCCTGTCCTGCAACCGGAACAAGGAGTCGATCGCGCTCAACCTGAAGCGCGAGGAGGACGCCCGGGTGCTGGCCCGGCTCATCGAGCGGGCCGACGTCCTGCTGGAGAACTTCAAGCCGGGCACCCTGGAGCGGCTGGGATTCGGAACCGAGCGGCTGATGCGGCTCAACCCGCGTCTGGTGCTGCTGTCGATCAGCGGCTTCGGCCACGACGGTCCAGAGGCCCACCGCGCCGGGTACGACCAGATCGCCCAGGGCGAGGCCGGACTCATGTCGCTCACCGGCGCCGACCCGGACCACCCCCAGCGAGTGGGGGTACCGATCGCCGACCTGCTCTCCGGCATGAACGGCGCGTTCGGTGTGCTCGCAGCATTGCGCGAACGCGACCGCACCGGCCGGGGACAGATTGTCCGTACGTCGCTGCTCGCTTCCGTCGTCGGGGCCCACGCGTTCCAGGGCACCCGCTGGACGGTGGGCGGTGACCTCGGAGCCGCACAGGGCAACCAGCACCCGACCATCGCCCCGTACGGGCTGTTCCGGTGCGCGGGCGGAAGCGTGCAGATCGCCTGCGGGAACGACGCCATGTGGAGCCGACTGTGCGCCGCCTTCGGCCTCCCCGCCGACGATCCCGCGTACGCGACCAACGCCGACCGGCTGGCGAACCGGGACGGCCTCACCAAACTGCTCGAAGGCGTCTTCGGCTCCTACGACGCGGCCGACCTCCTCCAGCGCCTCGCCGACGCCGACATTCCGGCGGGCCGGGTCCGCGGCCTCGACGAGGTCTACGCCTGGGAGCAGACCCGCTCGCAGCGCCTCCTCGTCGATGTCGAGCACCCGAGCCTGGGCACGGTGAGCCTGCCGGGTTCGGCCCTGCGGACCTTCGCCCTCGACGCCACAGGGGTGGAGACCGAGACGACCCGCCTCGACCACCGCGCGCCGCCCGTCCTCGACGCCGACGCAGCCTCCGTACGGGCCTGGCTGGACGCCGGGGCGACCTCGTCGTGAACGGCTCGGGGCAGGAGAGTCCAGTGTCGGAGCAGGAGAGTCCGGCGAGGGGCATCGAGCCGGTGACGGCCCCGGAGCAACTGCGGCGGGCCTTCGGTTACTTCCCCTCCGGCGCCGCCGCCCTGTGCGCCCAGCTCGACGGCGAGCCGATGGGACTGGCGGCGAGTTCGTTCGCGTCCGTGTCGACGCAGCCGCCCCTGGTGGCGGCGTACCTTCCGCTCACCTCCACGAGCTGGCCCGCACTGCGGCGCCGGCCCCGTCTCGGGGTGAGCGTGCTGGCCGAGGACCAGGAAGAGATCCGCGCACGGCTGGCGAGTGAGAAGGGTGACCGTTTCGCAGGAACGGACTGGTTCACCGGCCGTGGCGGTGGCGTCTTCCTGAAGGGCGCCACCGTGTGGCTCGACTGCTCGATCTATGAGGAGGTCACCTACGGGGACCACGTCATGGTGCTGCTGTACGTCAACGGCCTGAGCGTCGCTCCGGACACCTCTCCCCTCGTCGTCCACACCGACAACCCCCGCCGCCCGGCTGGGACATGACCTGGCCCCATGCCGCTCGTACGGACTCGTACGGAGCGGCCTCAGAGGGAGCCGATCCGGCCGCCGGGGCAGATCCCAGCCCCTCCTCGGGCCCCCACCCGCTTTCGACCCGTTGAACGAACAGGAGAAGACGATGACAGGTGCGACGCACGACACGTCCGACAGGCTGGCCACGATCCTCGACAACGTGCGGGCCCTCGGACCGACGCTGCGCAAGCGCGCACTGGAAGCGGAACGCGCCGGCCGGCACTCGGAGGAGACCATCGCCGACCTGGACGCCACCGGCGCGTTCGGCATCGGCAGCCCCGCCGAGTTCGGAGGCGACGAGCTGACCGTGTCCCAGCAGCTCGACGTCGTCTCCGAGGTCGCCTCCTGGGACGGCTCCTGCGGCTGGATCGTGTGGGTGGGCGCCTCGACGAACTGGATTCCCGCCGGTTCGGGCGCCAGGGTCGTCGAAGAGGTCTACGGCTGTGACTGGGTCGGGCCGCGGGTCGCAGGCTCCAGTCACTTCCCGGCCTCCCGGGGGCGCGCGAAGCGGGTCGAGGGCGGCTGGGTCGTCTCCGGCGGCCCCTGGACCTTCGGCAGCGACTCGCTCTGGGCGCCGTACACCAACCTCGGGTGCATCGCCGACGAAGGCGAGGGCCGCTTCCTGGTGGGTCTTCAGGTCCCGCGCGAGGAACTCCGCTTCCTGGACGACTGGCAGGTCGCCGGAATGCGGGCCACCGGCAGCGTGTCCAGCACGCTGGTGAAGGACGAGCTCTTCGTCCCGGACCACCGCGGCGTCGACTTCCGCGATGTCGTCGGCGGCAAGCTGGACAACGGGCTCAAGGGAACGATCTGGAAGGCTCCTTCGCTCGGCTGGTCGTTCAGCCTGATGGCGGGAATGTCGATCGGCATCGCACAGGGCGCGCTGAGCCGCTTCATGGAACGGGCCGCGGGCCGGCCGCTGCGCGGCACCTCGTACAAGAACCAACTGGAAGCGCCCCTTACGCACTTGATGCTCGCCGAGGTCCATTCCAAGATCCAGTCGGCCACCTTGATGGCCCGCGCCAATGCCGAGGAGACCGACCGGCTCGGCGAGCTCTCCGCCGCCGGCACCCCGGCCGACGGGGACTACCTGCAGAAGTTCAGCTCGCGGGTCCTCGTGGAGACCGCCTACGCGGCCAAGTGGTGTTCGGAGGCGATCGAGCTGCTCCAGCGGAACTCGGGATCGACCGCGATCATGGAGAGCGATCCCATCCAGCGTGCCTGGCGCGACGCCCGGGTCATCACCCTGCACGGCGCTCTCAATCTTGAGGCCCTGTCCGAGAACTACGGACGGCTGATGGCCGGAACCCAGCCGCACCAGTTCGAGGGCATCACCACCCTGGACCGCTTCGCGCCCGCGCCGAACACCTCGGCGTCCCGGTGACGCTCGAAGAACCGGTGGACCGCGCCGCCGGGGCCTTGGCAGCGGCGGTGGACTCCGCCGGGGCCGAGGTCCTGGCGGCGGTCGTGGACTCCCCCGGAGCCGAACCCCATCTCGGCCGGGTCGCCCTGCCGGCGCGTACGCCCGGCAACACCCTCGTGGACGTGGTGGCGGCGCCGCTCAACCCGTTGGACCTGGTCATCGCCTCGGGGACGTTCCACTCGGCCCGTCATGACGCGCCGTACGTACCGGGCACCGAGTGCGTGGGCGTCGTGGTCGAGTCCGACCGCCACCCGGTCGGCTCCTGGGTGTACGCCCAGTGCCATGCCGCGCCGGAGACTCCCGGCGCGTTCGCCACGCGAGTCCTCGTCGCCGACGAGGAACTGCTGCCGCTACCCGACGGGCTGGACCCGGTGCAGGCCGCAGCAGTCGGCAACTCCGGTACGGCGGCGTACCTGCCCCTCATCGAGGAGGCGAACCTGCGCCCCGGCGAAACGGTGCTCGTCCTGGGGGCGACCGGTGCGGTCGGACAGCTCGCGGTGCAGGTGGCGCGACAGCACGGGGCGGGGCGAGTGGTCGGCGTGGCCCGTGACCGTACCGCGTTGGACCGCCTGCTGGGCCTGGGCGCCCACGCCGTCGTCGAACTGCGTGCTCAGGACAGCGCGGAATCACTGGCGGCCCGGCTGCTGGCGCAGAGCGGGCCGGTCGACGTCGTCCTGGACGGGGTGTACGGGACACCGCTGGAGGCGGCGCTGCGGGTGTGTGCACCACGGGCCCGGGTGGTGAACATCGGCAATCCGGCCGGTGCGACCGCCCTTGTTCCCGCTGGGCTGTTGCGCGGCAAGCAGCTCACCCTGTCCGGTTTCGCCGGGCTGCACACGCCACTGCGGGACAAGACGGCGGCGTTGACCTGGCTCTGGTCCGCCCTCTCCGGTGGCGAACTGCGGGTCGAGACCCGCGCCTTCCCGCTCGAAGAGCTGGTGTCCGCGTGGCGGACCCAGGCCCTGTCGCCGCACGCCAAGTGCGTCGTCCTGCCCCCGGGCGTCCACCGCCCCCACCTCACCCCGCATCCGTCGGAGCGCACGACCGTGACCCACCCACCCGCAGGGCCCGCCGCCGCGGACCGTCTTCGTACGGAAGGACCCCGCACATGACGGACAGGGCGGACGTGGTGGCGGCGTGCCCCGAACCGCAGGGCGTCACGGCGCCGAGACCGGACGTCGACTGCCTGGTCGTCGGCGGCGGGCCCGTGGGGCTGCTGACCGCGATCCTCCTCGGCCGGTCCGGACTTCAGGTGTCCGTCGTCGAACGCTGGCCACAACGCTACCCCTTGCCTCGTGCGTGCACCATCGACCACGAGGCGCTGCGTATTCTCCAGTCCGCCGGGCTGATGGCCGACCACGCCGGCCTCTTCGAGCCCTCGCAGGGCGAGCGGGGCGGGTACGAGTTCCGCAACGGCGCGGGCGACCTCCTCCAGGCCATCGACTGGAACAGGGCTTCCGAGTCCGGCTGGGCGAACACCAACGGCTTCTACCAGCCCGACCTCGAAGCCGTGTTGGAGGACGTGGCGATCACGACTCCGGGCGTGACGGTCCACCGCAGCTGGACCTTCCAGTCCCTGACCCAGGACGCGCAGGGGGTCTTCGCCCTGCTGGCGCCGACCGAGCAGCCCGCCGCCTCCCCGGTGGGGGTGCGCTCGCGCTGGCTGGTCGGGGCGGACGGGGCCAACAGTCCCGTGCGGTCCCAACTCGGCCTCGGAGTAGGCGACTCGGGGTTCCAGGCCGACTGGCTGGTCGTCGACTACGAGCCCCTGGCTGAGGAGAACTGGAGCGCCTTCGTCACCCAGTACTGCGACCCCGCGCAGCCCGCGACGGTGGTCAACAGCGGTCCGGGGCGGCGGCGGTTCGAGTTCATGCGCCGCGCGGACGTGACCCCGGAGGAACTGGCTCTGGAGAGCACGGCGTGGCGGCTCATGAAGCCCTGGGGCGTGACCCCGGAGACCGCCAGGCTCGAACGGCACGCCGTGTACACCTTCCGGGGGCGGTGGGCCCACACCTGGAACAAGGGGAACGTCTTCCTCGCGGGTGACGCGGCGCACCTCATGCCACCGTTCCTCGGACAGGGACTCTGCTCCGGGCTGCGCGACGCGCTTGCCCTCGCCTGGCGACTGGACCTGGTGCACCGCGGGCTGGCCTCGCCATCCGTGTGCGCCTCGTACGGACCTGAACGCACGGGCCACGTACGGGAGATCATCGACGAGGCCGTGAGCGCGGGCCGGGTCATCTGCGAACTCGACGTCGACCGCGCGGCCGTCCGGGACGCCGAGCTGCGCCGGCGCAGCCGTGATGCCGACGCACTGACCCGGGAGCCTCCGCATCCTCGGCTGGGCGAACCGTCGCTCACCGTCGCGAGCGCGGGCGTCCAGGGGCGGCTGGCACCGCAGGGGCGGGTGCGGGTCGCCGACCGGGAGGGTCTGTTCGACGACGTCGTCGGTGGCGGCTGGCAGCTGATCAGCCGGACCGGGGACCCGGCCGGGCTGCTCAGCGAGGAGGACGCGGCCTGGTTCGCGCGGATCGGCGGAGTGACGGCCGACCTGTCGGGCGACGGCCCGGTCCAGGACCTGGACGACGCCTATGCGCACTGGTTCGCCAAGCACGCGTGCACGGCGGTGCTCGCGCGGCCGGACTTCTACGTGTTCGTCGCCGGTGAGCACGGCGACGTCCCCGGTTTCCTCGCGCAGCTGCGTCAGGCGCTCAGGACCGGATTCGTGCGAGCCGGATTCGTACCGGAATAAGCACCGGCGGACGCGTGACGGGCGGGGCGCCCGTCCCTCACCCGCTGCCCGGCAGAGCACATTCCCGGCACACGCAGAATCAAGGAGGATTCCACGTGACAACGGACCAATCCACAGCAACCGCCGTAAGAGCCGACGAGGCACCCGAGGAAGCGGCGGGCTGGCGCACCGCGATCGCCTCCGCCCTCGGCCTCGCCTGCGGTCCCAGCGTGCTGGCGGTCATGGGGTTCGGGGCGTTCATCGTCCCGCTCGACCGGGAGTTCGGCTGGGGGGTGCCGGCCATCGCGCTGGCCTCGTCCATCCTCAGCGTCGTCGTCATGCTCATCTCGCCGTTGCAAGGTCTCCTGGTCGACCGCTTCGGCGGCCGCCGTCTGGTGCTGTACAGCTCGCCGCTCTTCGGCCTCTCGCTGATGGCGATGTACTTCCTGCCCGACAACCTGGCCGTCTTCTACGTGGCCTGGGCCGTCATCCCGATCTGCGGGCTGGGGCTGTGGCCGGTGTCCTACCTGCGTCTCACCGCGGGCTGGTTCGATCGCAGGCTGGGGCTCGCGCTGGGCATAGCGAACTCCGGAATCGGCGTCGGTACCGTGCTGGTCCCGGTGCTCTCGGCCGTCCTGATCACCTCGTTCGGCTGGCGGGCGGGCTACCTGGGCCTCGGGGTGTTCGCGCTGATCGCCTGGCCGATCGCGTACTTCCTGCTCGCCGAACCGAGCCCGCGCAAGGCGGGCGTCCAGGACGGCGGCGACACCTTGAAGACCGCGGCGAAGAGCCGGCCGTTCTGGCTCGTACTGGGCGCGTTCGTGCTCCTGGGGATGATCGGTTCGTCGGTGGTCGTCCACCAGATCCCCCTGCTGCTGGACGCCGGAGTGCCCGCGAACGTGGCGAGCCTGGTTCCCGTCGCGCTGGGGCTGGCGCTCATCATGGCCAGGATCGTCACCGGCTGGCTGCTCGACCGCATCCCGGTCTCCCGGGTCATGTCGATCTACCTCGTCGGCGGCGTCGTGTCGGTGCTGCTGTTCGCCTCAGGGCCGAACATGGTGACGGCACTGATCGCGGCGGCGCTGACGGGGCTTCTGATCGGCGCCGAGTTCGACGTCCTCAGCTATCTGGTCCCCCGGTACTTCGGGCGGCTGGCCTTCGGCAAGATCTACGGCCTCGCGTTCGCGGTGTTCCAGCTCGGCGGGGCCGTGGCGACGGTCTTGGTGGGGGTGAGCCGACAGAGCTTCGGCTCCTACACCCCGGCGATGCTCACTCTCGCCGTCGCCTGCGTGGTGTGCGCAGGCCTCTTCCTGGGGCTCGGCCCCTACCGGTACGACGTATCCCCCACGAATCTGAAAGGCACGGCAGGCCATGACGGCGACACCTCCCCCGCACCCGCACCCACAGCACCCGCATCCAAGCGATGAGCTGCCGCCCGCGCACCGACCCCGGACCGCCGGTTCCTTCGACGCGACGGCCATCACCTTCGCCGCGATGGGGCTGTTCGACGGGCTGAACGCCGATCAGCGCGAACGGCTGCTGCTGCCCCACACGGATCCCGGCCGGACGCACTGGAACTTCCTGCCCGAGTCCGGGCGGCACGGCCTGGCCCTCGGGGAGCTCGACCGGCGTCAGGAAGGTCTGGCGCACCGGCTGATCGCCGAGTCGATGTCGATCCCCGCGTACGCCCGTGTGGTCCAGGTGATGAGCAACGAGCACGTGCTCCGGGAGCTCAACCTCCCGCTGTTCGGCCACATCGCGCCCATCTTCCGCGACGCACGCGGCTACTTCCTCACCTTCTTCGGCCAGCCCCAGCCGGACACCACCTGGGGCTGGCGGCTGGTCGGCCACCACCTGTCGCTGAACATCACGGTCGTCGACGGCGACCTCGTCAGCGCCACCCCGTTCCTGCTCGGGGCGGAGCCCGCCCGCTTCGGCCCGTTCCGGATTCTGGGCGAGGAGGAGGACACGGCCTTCGAACTGCTGGACAGCCTCACCGGCGCCCAGCAGAAGGAGACGGTCATTCATGCAAAGCCGCCGGCGGACTTCGTCACCCGTACCGTCAGGTGCGTCGGCGAGGTCGAGTACCCGGCGTACCACGGTGTCGGCCGACGCGACGCGATGATCACCGACGAGGACCGCAAGGCCCTGGCCTACTTCCGGGCCCATCCCCGGGGCATCCGGGCCGGAGACCTCTCGGTGCTCCAGCGCGCCCACTTCGACGCGCTGCTCGCCCAGTTCGTCGAGCGGTCCCGCTCCGGCCTGGTCGGGGCCGAGATGGACCGCATCGCGGAGGCCGGCGGGGTGGAGAACCTCCACTTCGCCTGGGCCGGCGGCACCACGCTGGACAAGCCGCACTACTTCCGAATCCAGGGCCCGGTCACCCTCGTCGAGTTCGACAACGCCGAGGACGACGCCAACCACGTGCACAGCGTCTGGCGCGACCCGTCCAACGACTTCGGCGCCGACCTCCTGATCGAGCACCTCCTCGATCACGACCACGGAGGCGCGTCGGCGGAGGGCCCCGTGTAACCCGGGATGCCCGGCTTTCGCACGTCAGCAGTCAAGGAACAGCGCCCGCGGGCCGAGCACCGCGGGACACGAAAGGACACCAATGAAGATCGTGGGCGTCAGGCGACCGCACCCGCACTCCGGCGTGGAGGTCGCAGCCCTGACCGGACCGGGTGACGAAAGCGTCACCGTCATCGCGTCGGTCGAGGACTTCTGGGCCGACCCGGCGGGATGGCTCTCCCGGCCGCCCGCCGGTCCGACGCTCGCCACGGCGTCGGTCGAGCGAGTTCCTCCCGTACTTCCCGACGCCCGGGTGTTCTGCATCGGCCTCAACTACCTGAAGCACGCGGCGGAAGGCAGCTTCCGCGACCAGGAACTGCCCGCGTACCCGAGCCTGTTCGGCCGGTGGCCGCAGTCCCTCACGGTGGACGGGGCGCAGGTTCCGGTGCCCGCCAACGAGGCGGGGCTGGACTGGGAGGGCGAGGTCGTCGCCTGGGTCGGGGAGACCCTTGTCGACGCCTCTCCGGAGGAGGCCCTCGCTGCGGTCGTCGGGTACTCCGCGTTCAACGACCTCACCTCGCGCAAGGCGCAGAAACTGACCTCCCAGTGGACTCTGGGCAAGAACGGGGACAAGTCGGGGCCGCTCGGCCCGCTCGTTCCCGCCGCCGAGGTCGGCGACCTGCGGCAGGGGCTGCGGCTGCAGACCCGAGTCAATGGCGAGATCATGCAGGACGACACCACCGATCAGATGGTTTACACCGTCGGGGACACCCTGTCCTTGGTGTCGCACACCCTCACCCTGCGCCCCGGAGACCTCCTGGCCACCGGAACGCCGGCAGGCGTCGGCTACAGCCGTACGCCCCCCGTGCTGCTTCAGCCGGGAGACACCGTCGAGGTCGAGGTCGAGGGTCTGGGTGTGGTGCGCAATACCGTGGTGGGCAATGCCAACCGGTCGACCGGCACTTCTGCGAACCACCACCGCCAGCCCGAAGAGGCCGAGGCTGATCTGGCCGCGAGGCTCTGAAACAACACCGAGTGGGACAGATGTCGACATCGGGCCGACGCTTCCCCCGCGCCACGACCGCCGAGGTTCGGGCGGTCGCGGCGGCGCGGACACACCCGTCCCGATGAGGTGAGCAGACCCATCACGCAGTGCGGCAGACCATCATGCGCGGCAATCTACGGACCGACACCCCGCTGTCCCGGGTCACACTCGTCCGTCGGCTCGGGGTAGGCCGCAGGCCGCTGTGCGAAGCGCTCCGGAACCTCCGGCGGGAGGGGCTCGCACAGCAGGAATCCCAGCATCGCGATCGCGCCCGGGTCGCGAGGTTCGCCGCGTAGCCGTCCGGGTTCCCGGAGCGGCTACGGAGTACCGAAGCCTCAGACGCCGACCGGCTCCGGCTGGACGGCGGTCACACGCTCGGGAGACGTGGCGAGCGCCTTCCTCCCCCGCTGGTCGGCACGCAGGACGAGGGCGACCCCGAAGACGACCCAGGCCGAGGACGGCCAGGGCCAGCTTGCGCCGCATACCCGGCTGAGTGGCGTACTGGGTCATGGTGAAACTTTCTGAGCAGTGTGCCGCGCGGGGCGGACGACGGGGGAACGCGGAGCATGGGGCGGGCGGGAGAGGAGAAACGCAGAGCGCACGTCCGTCGTTCAGCGACGCGTACGTCGTCCAGGGCGCAGGCCCCGTGACGACCTGTCGGTCGGACGCCCGGTCGCCCGGCGTCCGACCGGGGGGTTCAGGCGCGGGCGGACGCGGCGGCGACGATCCAGTTCCGGAACTCGACGGCGTAGTGCCGCAGGTGGTGGTCCAGGACCTCGTCCGGGCAGGTGACGGGGAAGTAGACCGTCAGGTTCGAGGTGAAGCCGTCGGCGGTGTCGCCGAACTGGATCAGCGCCCGCCCGACGACGGTGCCGTCGGCCAGGAAGAGGTTCGAGGACATCTTGCGCGGGAACTCCGCCTCCGGGAGGAGCTCGGGCGCGTCCTTGGCCCAGTCCAGCGCGTCGGTTCCCCAGCCGCCCATGTAGAAGGAGGCGACGTGGGGGCCGATGTTCTCCACGACGCGCGCTCCGATCTCGTCGGTGCCCATCACGTAGTGCTCGGGGTGCGCCGCGAGAAGATCGCGCTCGTCACCCGCGAACGCCTGGTCCATCCACGCGAGAAAAGCGCCCGAGGTGAGGCCCTTCGTCGCGAGCACGGTGGTGCCCGCCTTGAAGCGGCCGTCGGAGGTGCGGGCGCTTTCACGCAGGAAGGCGTTGCCCGCCTCGATGTCAGCGGCCAGAAGGTCGAGGAGTCCCTGGCGACCCAACAGCGTTCGGAAGCGGTCCAGGGCGCGGCGGGCGTAGAAGAGCTCGAAGTCGTCGATGCTCCCGGCCCCCGCAGGTCCGGCCTCAAGTGTCACAGTCACGGGCGGCGAAGTCTGATTGTCGGTCATGGTCGAACCTCCAGTATTATGCGAATGTAAATTCACATTCGCATCGCGAGGGTACGCCGAGGACTGCACCAGTTGTCAAAACGACCTGATGAGAGGGCCACCGATACCATGCGGGACATGACGAAAGAGCCGCAGCGTCCGGCGGCCTACCGGGAGCCCCAGCAGGCCCGCAGCGCCGCCACCCTGGCCCGCGTGCTGCGGGCGGCCGAGGAGATCGCCTCCTCCTCCGGCCTGGAGGAGATGACGATCACCGGTGTCGCCACGCGCGCCGGTGTCTCCGTCGGCACCATCTACCGCCGCTTCGAGGACAAGGATCAGCTGGTCACCGCCCTGTCCGAGCGCATGCTGGAACGCCGCGAGGAGTACGTTGCCGAGCAGCTGCGCACGGCCGAGCCCTCACTCAGCGGCGTCATGGACGCATACGCACACGCCCTGCTGCAGTCCTTCGCCGACAGCAGCAACCTCCTCCCCGAACTGCTGCGCGCTCGCGGGACCAGGCCATTGGACCGCGGAGCCCGCACCATCACCGAACTCCACCGCCTCCTTCTCGAAGCAGCAGCCCCCTACACTCACCAGATCCGCCGCTCCCCACCCCAGCAGGCACTCGACACCGCTGCCCGCGCCCTCCTCGGCGCCTGCTTCCACAACTCCGTACGCCCCGACGGCTCCACCGGCGAAACAGAAAGGCTCCGGTACGCCGATGAGCTCAGCGACATGGCGACCGCCTTCCTCCTGACCCCCGAACGTGGCCGCAGCACCGACACCTGAGCCGAACGCGCCGCTCTCACACAGCAGCGGCCTCCTGCCTCTTCGTCCGTTCGTGCGTACACGCCGGTACCAAAGCCCTCCCCACCAGCGCGGGGGGACTCAGCGAGCGGGACACGGAGCCCGCTTCCCCACGCCACCGGGCCACCGGGCCACCGGGCCACCGGGCCACCGGGCCACCGGGCCACCGCGAACCCTTCAATGAAGATTCAGCATCATGATTTCTGCAGGTCGGAGGGGGTGGTATGGGTTCGGGCCGTGAACTCGGGCTGATCCGGGATGAGACCGCTACCAGGTGATCGTCGGGCAGGGGCCGGTTCGGCGGGATCCCGTCGCTCAGGGTGGCTTCTTCTCTACCGTTCGGCAGACGGATCCGGATCGGGAGGGGCTGGTCGTGCCGGACGTGGTGACGTGGACGATGGAGCGGCGGATGCTGCTGGCGGAACGCGCTGGGCTGCTGCGGAAGGAGCTCGCGGAGATCGAGGTCGAGGTGGCCAGGCTGGAGGCAGCCGCGATCGTGTACGGGCAGTGGGCCGCTACGGCCCGCTATGACGCCGGCACCCGGTCGCGGCCTGTGGCTGCGGACGGGCCGATTCCTGCAGTAACGCGAGGGCTACCGGCGGGTGTTGGGGCTTCTGAGACAAAGGACCAGCCCGCCGAGGGCGCTCAGCATGCCGTCTGTACGTCGATGAGGAGGGGGATGTGCTGGCCCCTCCGACGGAGGGCGCCCGGGGCGACCTTGCGCCACCGGGTGCCCAGCCGTCGGCGGCGGGCGAGTCGATGAACGCGGCGAACGTGTCAGTCCCGACCCGACTCAGGTACCCGAGCTATGACCACGCGTGAGGACGTCCAGATGTCATCTCGACAACTGCGGCTTCCTGCACCCACGGCGCAATCCCCCGCTGTCCGGACACAGGGGGACTTTGACACAGGGGGACTTCAGAACCGTTGGAGCGGTGAGGTTGACGGAGTGCAGCGTTCCCCTCATCGGCCGTGGGACCACGCCACGACGCTCCCTCAAGCAGCCATCGCAAATGACCAGGTCAGAGGGATCTCAAGTGATCTGACACGCTGCGACAGCGGGTCAGTACCGCACGGTGCTCGCTAGTACCGCACGGCAAACAGCCGCGAGATCCACGTTTCCGCAGGTCAGAACGTTTCCGCAGGGTAAAACTGGTGGGGCGGGTGGGACTCGAACTCAAACCGGTGACGCGTCTCACCTGCGGTTATCTCAAGGAGTCCGACATACCCACCTGTTTCCATCCGGCTGCATCCTGCTCGATCCGACTCCAGCGGGTCGCGGTGCAGCGTTCGCTGCACCGACCCGAGAGGCACATGAGGCCGCATCCGGGCCGTCCGATCACGTCCCTCTCAACCGCACTGAGCGGAAGTCTCGCTTCCGGCCGGCAGGCCGACCAGAGAATCTGAGACATCGGCCAGCCGAACGTTCGGCATAACCATCAGTAACGGTTCGTCGAACGCCACCGAAGACTGCCGCAGGCGCGGGTCGAGGAGCACGCCGCCCAACTGGGCCCGCCTCGAACGCCGCCAACTCCGCGCAGGCGAAGTCCGCAACCACCATGTCCGTAAGTGATCATTCCCGAGTTCGCGACGATCACGCTCATGGAGCGGGTCGACCGCGAAAACGACGAGGTAACCACACCAACTGAGCCGCCCGACGGGCTCTGCCACACCCCAATGTCACCGAAGGCTGAACCGCGTGGCCGTCCGGAGGCGGAGCGCGATCAGCCGCACGGGGATCTGCTCTGTACGTTATCGTGTACGTCATGAAGACGATGAGTGTCACCGAGCTACGCGCGGGCATCGCCGACGCCCTCGACGCGGTGGAGAACGACGCCGAGGAGCTGGTCATCACCCGGACTGGCCATGAGCCGATGGTCGTCGTCTCGCTCGCCGAGTACGAGGCACTGAAAGAGACCGACTACCTGCTGCGGTCGCCCGCCATGGCCGAGCGCCTGCGCAGGTCCATCGAGCAGGACCGGGCCGGCCAGAGCGCACTTCGCGAGCTGGTGGATCCCGATGACGAGGCCGGGCGGGGCGCCGCGTGAAGGTGCTGTTCGTCGACGACGGCTGGAACGATTACCTGTGGTGGCAGGGGAACGACCGCAAAATACTGAAGCGCATCAACCAGCTGATCGCCGACATCGACCGGGGCGGCCACGAAGGAGTCGGCAAGCCCGAACCACTGCGGAACGACCTCTCCGGCTACTGGTCGCGGCGCATCAACTCCGAACACCGACTGGTGTACCGCATCGATGAGAACGCCATCATCCACGTGGTGGCGTGCCGCTTCCACTACGAACGGTGAACCAGGCGCATACCCACGGGCCATGCCTCGGCTCTTGACAGCGCCCGTCAGCCTTCGCAGGACGCAGGCACGGGCTCACGATCCACGTGACCAGGGCGCGACCGTTTACTCGGGGGCGTATCGGACGCTGAGCATGGTCGTGATCCCCTGCTCCATGAAGACCTCGCGGGCATCCGCTCCTGGGAGCGAGCATCACCCCTACCCACCGCGGGGATCAGGAATTCAGGCGACGCGCGCTCAGCCAGGCGACCAACTCCGGGTCGCGGTGGTCGAAGAAGAGCTACGCGCCGGCTTCCGGGGTGGCGATGGCGTCCCTCTGGGCCTCGGTGAGCTCAAAGTCGAGGGCGTCGATGTTCTCCGGCGCCCAACGAGAACCTCCCCGTCGGCAGGAGGCGTTCGACAACCTCATGCACCAAAACCCTCACCGGTCACACCGGTGAGGTGCACTCATTGGCGGTCTCGCCTGACGGAACCCAGCTCGCCACTAGCAACATGGGGGGTGCGGCCGTGGGACCGTCCTCAACGGCCCCACACACGCCAGGGCCACAAAAGACCAGCTCACAGCCATGCAAGATCTGCCTAGAAAGACCGAAGCCTCACGTTCGCTGCACCTACGTGCGGCGAACGCTGCACGCAAAAAAAGCCCCCGAAGACGCGTTTCCCCAGGTCAGAACGATTCTGCCCGGGGACGCTAGGTGGGGCGGGTGGGACTCGAACCCAAAAGCGTGACGCCTCTCACCTGCGGAAACGCCGCAGAGGCGGACATTCGCATCCTGCTGGATCCCGCTGCATCCGGCTCGATCCCCGGTAGCGGCAGTGCGGTGCGGTACGTACCGCACGGCCGCGGCTCGGCCTTGTGCCAGGAGCGGAAGGAGATGCGCTTGAACGCATTCGCTGCTTAGGGACCAGTCACGGCCTGCCCGGAGTGCACTACACCCACTCGGTCACCACCCCTCTCCCTTGCCCGTGTCGGTCACACTCCGTGTCGATCAGGGGCATGGAGACCGTGCATCGGAGGCGCACCCTGAACCGCGCCTCCGCGAGTTCGCCGGGCCGTACCAGGCCACCGATTCCGGAGAACATCTGCTGCGCGTCCCTCAGCAACCCCCACGTCCTATCGTCGAGCTCACCCTGGGCCAGCAGAGCTCCGGCGAGGATTTCATCGACCGCTGGCGAGCAACCCGGCCAGCACGGTTTCGGTCGTTCACCTGGGTGCCCTGGGGTACGCACCCCAGGCCTGGTCCCCGCGCGGCACCACACCGGCAATCCCGGGCATCGCAGTCAGCGACGATCCCCGGCCCCTTTGACGATCCACGGTACGGAGCCCGCCAGGCAGGTCAGGACAGCAGCGCCTACGGCAAGTGGTTCGGCCAGCCTTGGATAGGCAAACGTGAGGCAGACGACGGCTCCGGTGGTGAGCAGTCCCAGCGCCATGGCCAGCAGTAGCAGGAGCGTGCGCAGCTCGCGGTAATCAGGGTTCCTAGTCATGGGTAAAGCTCTCTCCTTCATTTCGGGTGCTCCCCCCGAGCGGGGGCGGACCGGCCGGTCAGGCGCGGTGCCACACGGGGCTGGTTCTTCGCCCATTGCAGCGGACCGCTAGCACAGGGACCAGACGAAGGTGGGGGGTCTCTAAACAGGCCTGGCGGTATGGATGGTCACCGGTACGGTCTCAGGGTGAACAGCGCGAAGGTGCCCAGCCGGGCAGACCAGCAACTCATCGATCACGCCCGCGAGCATGGCTTCGCGGTGACAAGCAAGCAGTTGTCTGGGTGGAGGCGTCACGGGCTGCTCCCGGCAAACGCGCACGGTGGAGGGCTCGGTCGGGGGCAGGGCAGTACCTCGCAGCCGGTAGCCGCCAGCTTCGCCTTGGTGCTCGGTCTCGCCCGGTTTTCCGGGCGAGGGAAGCGGCCGTCGGACGTGGCGCTGCTCTTGTTCGGCGAGGGCCTGCCGGTGCCGGAACCGACAGCCCGGGCAGTATTCCAGTCCGCCGTCGACGGCGTCTGTCTTCCGGGCGGCGCCGAGCCCGGTGGGGACGTCGACGAGCATCTGGACGCCGTCGACTCCTACATCGACCGCGGTGGTCAGGTTGTGGTCATGGTGCCCGCGCGAGCGCGCCGGGTGGACGAGCAGATCGTCGCGTTCTTCGAATCAGCCGGTGTCCCCTGGCCACCGAAGGGACTTGCCCAGTTGGACGAGAATCTCAGCGCTGAGCGCATATCGCCGCAGGGCGCCGCGCTGTTCGCCGCTGATGCCCTGCTCACGGGAAACGCCCCTCTGCCCGGTATCGGCGCGCTGCTGCGAGGGATGTCGCCCGGCCTGGAGGTGAACCCGATCGCGTCTCTCGTGGAGACCACAGTGCGCGACGTGCCGCACTCCCCCGTCCTGGGCCCCGACGGCAGCCTGACGATGCTAACCGGCGACGTTCGCCGCACCCTTCGCAAACTAGCGGCAACAGCCTCAACAGAGGACCTCCGCGCCGCCTGGCACGCTGCCCGGGAAGTGCGGGCATGGGCGCTAGATTTGTGCGCGCGGACGGAAACTGAACTTGCCGCCGGGGTCCCCGGCGATGCCACCATGGAGTGGTGGATCAGCAGGCAGCTGCCGGCCGGGCTCTCTCTCCTGGACGAACTGCGCACCCGAAACGAAAGAGCCGTCGCTACGGCCCTGTCAG
Source organism: Streptomyces sp. NPDC102441 (assembly GCF_044765585.1). NCBI lineage: Bacteria > Bacillati > Actinomycetota > Actinomycetes > Kitasatosporales > Streptomycetaceae > Streptomyces > Streptomyces sp. NPDC102441. Next base: position 393,456 of record NZ_JBIWKH010000002.1, on the reverse strand, counting down.
CCCTGGGTCTGCTTCTCCAGCGCGAACAGTTCGCCGAGCTCGACCGAGTACAGCCGGGCTGCCAATGGGACCTCGCCCAGTCGCCGGGCTTTCTGCCCCCGCCCGCCCGCGTCTTCCTCGCCCTGCGCTCCGCCGCACCAGCCTGCCTCGGCCAAGCCGCACACCAGGTAAAGGAATCGGCCTGCACCTTCTCGGCCCAAACTTTCGGACGGCGAGCATGAACCTAAACGATCCCGCCCCTGTCCGCACCACGGCAGAAAAATTCCCTGACGCTGCCCACGTACCCTCCTCTCACGATCTGTGGATCACACCCCACGTGCTGGCACACGCCCTCTTCGTCACGGGCAGAGCGCCGGGACACCGACACCGGCACGGGAGGTCCTCGACCTATGAGTTCATCCATCGAGTCGCGGCCATGCCCGCCTACCTCCATTGGACCCGCAAGGGCATCAAGCGCACCGACCTCGCACTCGAACTGGACCCCACTGAAAAGGGCATGCTGTCCTACACCCTGGGACAGGCCATGTGCCAGGTCTTCGCGGAACATCTCCTGTCCGTGCGATTCCTCATGCACGTCTCCCGCTATGCCGACGCTTACGGACTAACTTTCCCCCCAGGGCAGAGCCGGGCAGACTTCTTCGGCTCGCGGTACTCCGGAACCTGGGTCGTCGCCGAAGCCAAGGGCCGCTCGGGCCGCCTTGACAAGGAGACCCGCCAGGCGATGGAGGCGCAGAAGAGAACAGTCAAAACCGTGTCCGGCCAGGTACCGGAAATCTCCTACGCGTCCGCGGTCGACTTTCCTTCCAGGGGCGGCACCATGCGCCTCACGGCAATCGACCCGGAAGAAGCCGAGCCCGGCGCCATCGACCTGCACGTCAACCTCGATCAGTTCGCGCTGGCCTACTACACCCCGTTCCTGGACGCCTTCGCCAACCAGCAGCCGCAACTCCTGGGCGACTATGTCGTGGCGGGCTTCGAATCCGTCAGGGTCACTCTGGGATTGTTGGCCCCAGTCCTGCAAAGGATCGAGCGGGCCGTGTACCTAGACGACACAAGCGGACTGTACCGAGACGTCACCCGCCTGCTCGACCGCCACACCACCCGCTTCACGCGCGAAACCGCCACGCTCTTTACCGACGGCACCCTTTTCGCTGCCGACTGGAACCACCGCCCCGATCTACTGCGCCGCGAGAGCCCCCAGCCAGATGCTGAGCAGATGCGCAGACTGCATGAGTTCTACCAGGTGGTGGATAGGCAGGACGACCCGAGCAGTGAGGAATCGCTGCGCGAGGAGGACTGGTACGGGCGGGATCTGACGCAGGCTACGAGCGACCTACCAGGAATCTTCCCGCCCGCCGACGTTGCCGACTAGCAGGGACCGATCGCCGCCCCGAACGGGGCGGCAGAGCCGGCCGGAATGGCCCGCGACGGGCGGGATGCCGTCGACCAGGGCATAGGTCTAGGTAGCGTCGTTGGCGTTGACCCCAGTGGTGATGACTTGGAGTGGGTGCTGCGGCCGCCGCAGATCAGGTGGTGCTTGCTGCCCGATTCCCGCCGGCCGACTGGCGACGGCCCCTCTCTCCGCGTGGATTGGGGAACCCTTGAGAGCGAAATCTGGCACGCACTATTTCCGCACCATACGACGTCATCGATTTACCATCAAGCTTCAATAATCAGCTGGGTAGACGCATCTGCAGGTTTCAACGTCACCTCAGCCTCGCTCTGCTCGTTCAGATTGCCCAATCCCCCACCCAATTTTAGCGTGGAACCGGCCTCGACCTGCTGAACTGCAAGCCGAATATTCTCAGGCTTCTGCCCTTCCATGAACCGCACAGCAGAGAGGGCCGCGTACGCGGGATCCAGTTCGAACGAAAGCCAATTCCTGCCCAGGTTCTCCGCAACCCTTCCAGTCGAATTAGAGCCACCGAAGAAATCCACGACTAGATCTCCAGGCTCAGTCAACATCTCGACGAAAAACGCTGGAAGCTTGAGAGGGAACCGAGCCGGGTGCCCCTTTACGCCCATCGCCTTCAACGTACGAAGGTAAGCATCATTCGATTGGCTGTTAGAGATTTCAAGAAGATTGGAAGGGAGTGCCCCGCCGTTATCTACACCGAACGCCTTGCCAATGTTGTGCTCGGATGGCCTCTCCTTTGGCCTATAGTAGGCCGCCGGATTTTTTAGTAGCTGCTGCATAGATTTGGAATAGGGTACGCGGACCCGACCGACATCCGCCTTTGGCCGCTCGGTTTTAGAAAGCCACCAGACCGTATTGACCGCATCCTTGGCACGCCATTTTCGCTTGTTTACCCACTCAATTGGCGAAGGCAGCTTGGACGGGTTGTACCAGTAAAATTCCTCGGCCAGGAAGTAGCCAAGATCGTCAACGAATGCGAGCAAGGCACGAAACTGGTGCAGAGACCTCACCGGGACGCCCTGCTGGTACGCACCACCGATATCGATCACGAGGCTGCCGGTGGGCTTGAGGGCATCCTTCGCTAGTTTCGCGAACTGCACAAGCCAGTTGACATAGTCCTCTTGATCCTCATTCCCATACGCCTTCTTGCGTAGCAGCGGAAAGGGGGGGCTTGTCATAAAGAGATCGACACTGTTCGCCGGCAACTCGCCAAGCAGCTCCAAGCTGTCGCCTGTGAGCTGAGCACCGCGCGGTGTGGTGTAGCAAACGCGACCCGAACGCAGGCGATCTAGAACGTCCTGCATGTGGAGCCCTCCGCAGCTGATCAATGTGAGCCACTATAGCGGGCCGCCTGGCCTGCTGCCTGCCCTATGCCGCCTTGAGCCAGCGGAGCCGCTCGGGCCAGGCTGTGTCAGTGGTGTCTGAGATCGTGTTCGCGGTCAACGACCAACAGTAAGGTTGCCGACGAGGGGGAAGCGTGGGATCAACGACACCCGGCTGGCTCACGCTGCCGGAGGACGAGTTCCAGGCGCGGTATCGGCCCGCCCGGAACGCAACGAGCGGGTACCTGCATCGCACGCTGGTCCGCGCCCTGGGCCGGGCCGTTGATGGCTGGCCCTCCGATGAGGCCCTGACCCGCAAGCCGCTCGTGCTCGATCTGGCCTCGCCCCTGCCGCCCCGCCTCCGTTTCTACGTCTATCAGGCGACCCAGCATCCCTCCGAGCGCCAGCCGGGGACGTTCAAGATCCAGTTGTCCGTCGGAGTCACGCGGGATGGCCAACCCGCTTCACCGAAGGAGAAGCGGCGCTGGTTCGACCGCTCGGACAACATCCGACCTATCGCCATGGGGTACCACCCCGACTGGAACCTGTTCATTCTATGGGACGCCGATCTGCACGATATGAACACCGGATTTACGTTTTCCAGGAGCGTTCAAACACCGCCCGATATCGTCTGGAGCGCCTTGGCTAAAGATATCGCTTTTGGCCCACGTAGACTGCATGGGGGATCGACCGAGCAGATCATCGCCGTCCGCCCACATCGCCTCGAAGAAGCACTGAACCTGCGGATCGAACTGAGCAATGAAGCAATGTGCGAGGGGCTGTTCTGATGCTCAGGAACCTCGGCAGTCTGCAAACCGAATACACCACCGATATGAACGACATCCCCCGCGAATTTTACGACCCCTGCCTGCACGAGGCCTCGTCTTATGACCGGATCACCGGATTCTTTAGCTCGACTGCGTTCCATCTCATTCAGGCCGGACTAGCAACTTTCTTCACGCAAAACTCGGGATTCATGCGTATTCTGTGCTCTCCCAGATTGAGCACAGCCGACGCCGAAAGTCTCATTTATGGCTACGAAGTGCGCGATGATGCTGAGCTCGTATCGAAACTTCAAGGTGAACTCGCCCAACTCCTTCGGTCTCCCCATGCCGACACTGCCCGTCTCCTGGCGGCGTTGGTCGCCTCGGGTCGCCTGGAGGTGAAGCTTGCACGCGTCACACCTAAGACTTCAATCCAGAACAAACGGATGTTCCACGATAAAGTGGGACTATTCAGTGACGTCGAAGGAAATGTAGTCGGTTTCCGCGGATCCGCCAATGAGAGCTACCTCGGTCTCTCCCCTAGCGGTAATATTGAATCGATCGACGTGTGGCCGTCTTGGGAGGGCGGCCGTGACGCCGCGAGAGCTCGCCACGCCGTTGCTCGCTTTGAACGACTTTGGGAGGGGGTCGTTCCCGGGGTCACCGTCATCAGCCTCCCTCATGAAATCAAAGAAGAATTGGAGCACCTCGCCGAAGACACGGACCTTGCCGCCCTTCTTCGCGACGCCGCACGTACGGGGCGACCGACCAGGGACGAGTTCACACTCGGGGGCATCCGGCTACGTGAGCATCAACGGGCCGCGATCCGCGCCTGGGAAGCTAACGAGCACAACGGGCTGCTGACACACGCGACGGGCTCCGGCAAGACAATCACCGGGCTCTACTCCGCCGGCCTCGCCCTGGACCAAGGTCTGACGCCGCTGATCCTCGTACCCTCCCGTTTGCTACTGGAGCAGTGGGCGAAGCAAGTACACGAGTTGCTCGGCGCCCGCTCAGTGCTGGCTGGCGGTGGTCACGATCGTTGGAGCCGCAGTGGCGCGCTCCGCGCCGCAGTTGAGTCAAGTCGCCCCGGGCGCAAGTACGTATTGATCGCAGTCCTCAACACCGCGTCCAGTCCTGCGTTTCGGGCCCAACTTCGGCCTGTGACAGACAAGGTGTTCACCATCGCTGATGAAGCACACCGCCTGGGCAGTCCTCGGTTCCGCACCATCCTTGAGTGGCTGGATACCCCATGGCGACTCGGTCTAAGCGCTACGCCTGAAAGGGCCAACGACCCAGAAGGCACGGCCGCAGTTGACAGCTACTTCAGAGGTGTCGTCCACGAGTACACCTTGAAGAATGCACTCGACGACGGCGTACTCGCCCCGTACGTCTACAACCCGTCATGGGTCGACCTGACCGATGACGAGAGGGAACGCTGGGACCGGCTGACGAGCGAGATCCGGCAGCGATACGCCATGGCACAGGCGCCAGGCGCCACGCCCCATAGCCAAAACCAACTGCGCCGCAAGCTCATCGAGCGATCCCGAATTGCCAAAAGTGCGGCCTACAAAGTGTCCAGAGCCGCTGCGCTTGTCGCTGAGCACTATCGCCCCGAAAAGGACCAGAAGTGGCTCATCTACTGCGACAGTCAAGACCAGATGTCCCAAGTTCGCGAAGCGCTGACATCTGAGGGAATTCCAACACTGGAATACCATAGCCAGATGCGCGGCGATTCGGAAGCCACGCTAAGACTTTTCGACATGAGCGGCGGAATTATTATCGCGATCAAATGTCTAGATGAGGGTGTAGATATCCCTTCAGCCTCACATGCCCTTATTCTTGCTAGCTCACGAAACCCTCGAGAATTTATCCAACGACGAGGGCGAATCCTGCGGCGCTCACCCAACAAAACCGTTGCCACACTGATTGACGTACTAGTTCTTCCCGAAACTACACAGAGAGACGATCCGTCATGGCCACTTGTCGTCGGCGAACTATCGCGAGCTATCCAGTTCGCCGGTTGGAGCATCACGCAGAACTCCGTTTCAATCCTGGAAGACAAGTGGGTGTCAATGGGGTTGTCACTCAGTCAGCTTGATGATATTCGAACTGAGGGTATTGAAGATGATGAAGGGGGAGCAGATGCCTAGTCGAAGTGAGGAGACGGCAGACTTGTTGGCGACCGTGGAAGAGGTCCGAGAAGAACGCTATCCAGATCTAGACCCCGCACTAGTTAGTGAGATCCTCGGCGTACAGCATGAATTTGCCGAAGATCACGCCGAAGCCAGAAAGCGTACCGAACAGATCGTCAACCGCTGGGTCACCCAGCAAGCGGCTACAGAGGCGGCGAGCTAATGTTGACTCTCGATCGACTGATTGTCGAGGATTTCGGGCCCTACCGGGGGCGCCAGGAGATGAACTTCTCCAGCGATCGTGGCGTCTACATCGTCTACGGGCCGAATGGTCGCGGTAAGACGACCCTACACAATGCCTTCCGTTATGCCTTGTACGGCGAAATTCATGGGCGCCGCGGCACCGAAGACGCCTCAGAGCTCGTAAACACAGAGGCACGAAAAGAGGCTGGGGGCTCAGGAGCCTTCGAAACAGTGCTGGACTTCCATGACAATGGAGTTCCTTATCGTGTAACCCGACGCTACGACGAGGACAGCCATCCGAGCGAGATCGTGATCTTGCAACGCGATGGAGAAGTGCTATCTCCGGATGACTCCAGAAGAACTATCCAGATGATCGCCCCGGATTCGGTGAGTCAGTTCTTCCTGTTCGACGGTGAACTCCTTCGCCAGTACGAGGACCTTTTGGATCCTGGGAGCGAAAAGGGTGCTGAGCTTGAGCGAAGCATCGAACGGGTTCTCGGAATTCCGATCGTCGGAAATGCCAAGGCTGATGCCGTAGCAATTTCACGAGCAGCGTCGAAGCAATTGAGCGAGCAGTACGCCGCCAATGATGACACCAAACGTATGGGGCTGGCCCTTAAGGAGGCCCAGGATATCCGTGATCGCCTCCAGAAGGACCACAGTGATGTCGAAACTCAGATCGAAGCCGGCCACAACCGCATTTCTGAACTCGATGTTTTGATGCGGGAGCAGCAAAAAGCTCAACACATTCTGGGCAAGATTGACCAATTGCAGGTTCAGATCGCTGGCGTGGACGGTCGAGAAACAGCCTCGGTCAACGCCCTTGACGAGCTCTCCACTGACCTATGGAAAGCGGTTCTGGCGCGCTCCGCTAATCAGCATCTCGCCGAAGTCGACACCGCTGTCGCGACCGCGGAGACCGAGCTCAGCGAGGGCGCAGCAGCCATGCGAGATCTGATCCATCTGCAAACGTCGCCCGACTGCCCTGTGTGCCGCCGCGAGATTCCGCTAGTTTTGCGCGACCAACTAACCGAAAAAATCAAGCGAATCACCTCGGTCGGACATCAGGAGGACGCCCAGACCCGACTGGAGCGGCTTCGCGCCAAGCGTCGAACGTTGCAAGTCCTCGCCCGCCAAGACGTTCGCCTCATCGTCGAACGCGATGCCAGTCTTCGCCAAGTGCGGCTGGAGAAGGAGGAGCTCTACGGTGACATCGCCGAGCTGAGGCAGCAGATTGACGAAATCGGGCAGAGCGAGGAGCAAGTGCGTGCGCTGTCCACTGAGCGCGATGAGCGTCACGCCAAGCTCGAGCGCGACAAAGATCGCTTGGCTGCTGTTGACGTCCAAATTCGTAAGAAGGAGGCAGACATTGAGGACTTCAAGCGACGGCTTCGGAAGCAGGTAGCACCCGACCGCTCCATTGAGTTGAAGGACGAGGTGGCGCAAAAGCTTCGCGACCTTTTCAGTGATTCAATCGACGCATACAGGACGAAGCTTCGCCACCGTGTCGAAGCGCATGCCTCGGAAATCTTCCGCGACCTTGCATCCGAACCTGACTATGTGGGGCTGCGCATCACCGACAGCTATGGGCTTGAGATCCTCGACAAGGACGGAGAGGTGGTCAGGCGTTCTGCGGGTTACGAGCATCTCGTGGCCTTGTCGCTCATTGCCGCGCTTCAAGACAGCGCAGCAGTTCGGGGCCCGGTAGTCATGGACTACCCCTTCGGTCGCCTAGACGCCGACAACACGGCACACGTGGTGGCTGCTCTGCCTAGAATGGCGCGCCAGGTGATCCTACTTTCGTTCGACGGAGAGTTTGATCGAGGAGCTGCACTCCGTGCGTTGGGCGGCAACCTGGTGGCCGAGTACGAATTGGACCGACGAAGTTCCAAGCACACTGTGATCGAACGCCGGAGGGTAGCTGTCTGATGGCCGATCTGAAAAACATCGCGCTTACCATCGAATCGACGCAGGCAGCAGCGGACCTCATCCACTGGCTGGGGATCTCAGAAAAGACCCCGCTGGCAGACCGAGTACGCCTGGGTTTCGCCTATGCGATCGAAAACCAACTCGACCTCACTCGTGCCTCTGGCACCCGCGGTGGGAGCAACTACGACACCGGTGGCCTGGATCCCGACGGCCTGATGGCTGAGACGGTCAAGATCTATTTTCCGCAGCCCCAAGTCATCGCGGAGCCCTACCGAGCAGTCGAGGTCCTGATGAACAAAGGGCTCCTATTGCTCAGCGAACATTGGTCGGCAGGGGAAGTCGGCAGCATGGGGGACCTCGTGGACGGGCCCCCAGGCTGACGCGAACTCATACCAGGGGATTTTGCAGCAGCGCCCAGCGCGGGCAGCACCTCGCCGATGTAGCGGAGGAAGGCCGGGTTGGGGCCCACCGCCAGGACCGCGCGCTTGGCCAGGAGCTCCCGGTGTTCGTACAGCAGGAAGGCCGCCCGGTGCAGGGCGACCGCCGTCTTGCCGGTGCCCGGCCCTCTCTCGACCACGAGGACGCCCCGGTGCGGCGCGGGCATGATGCAGTCCTGCTCGGCCTGGATGGTCCGCACGATGTCTCCCATGCGGCCGGTGCGGGCCGAGCTCAGGGCGGCGAGCAGCACGGCGTCGCCGCTCGGGTCCTCGAAGCCGGAGCGCTCGCGGTCCCCCAGGTCCAGGATCTCATCGTGCAGCTCGGTCACCGTGCGGCCCTCGGTAGTGAGGTGCCTGCGCCGGCGCAGCCGGTAGGACCCCGACGACTCCCTAGATCAAGGCGTGCGAGCTCGTCGCCCCAGTTGGCCGTACCCACACAGGGGGTTTCGCGCCCGTAGGAAACCGCAGGTGTGGGAGCCGGAGGGTGCGGTGCTCTGGGCGAACCGCGCCGGGCTTGGCTGCGAGAAGAAGTGCGCGAGCGCTGGCCTTAGCTGTGTGGGCTCTCGGAGCGAATTGGATAAGTAAGCTCGTCGGCTGTGCCGGAGTGCGGAAGACCGAGGTCCGTCAAGGGCTGGGTGCTGGTCACTACAGCGAGGTAATGGGATCGTGCGTAGGAGGCCAGTGCCAGGGAGAGCTTCGGCTCGCTGGCCATCCCCTGTGCCGCTGTGACTAGATAGTGCAGCAGTCGCGGCGTCACTCTCATCCGGCCTTGAAGGAGTCGGAGGTTGGCGATGCCGCACTCCGCCTCCAGGCGAATCGTCTCGTCTCGGTCGGGTTTCTCGACCAGCCCCACCATCCTCTGCACCGGACCCTCACCAGTACAGACGATCACTCCGTGGCTGCTTGCCGCGCCGGCGTCGAACGGTGCCGCCAGAACCGCCGGAATGGCCTGCGGAGTCGCTGTGACGAGCGCAGACAGCGCTGTATGGGTGGGGTCGACGTTGTCAGCGAAGACCACGTAGAACTCCCCCGTGCGCAGGTGTTCGGAACCGTTCAACACGGACGTGACATCGGCGTATCGGCCGTGCTGGGCGATGAAGTCGACTTGCAGATGGTCGGCGGCTCGGGGCTGCGCTGGAAGCTGGTTCGTAAGACTCTGGTAGCGGGCCAAAGCCCCTGGAGCAAGGACCTGGCGGGTCCAGTCGATCAGCGGCGTGTAATACGGGTGGTGGACGACTACGGCGCGATCACTCCCGATGGCGGCGGCCTCGTCCACGATGTGCGCGAGGCCCGGCCGGCCACAGACAGGTCGCAGCTCCTTGGGCAAGTACGGCGACCAACTGCCTACGCGGGTGCCCAATCCACCGGCGGCGATCACCACAGGTGGCACGACGGAGATTGACGGCCGATTCATCGCTGTCCCCTTCGGGCCGGTCCGCTGAGCGATAGCGTCGGCGGATGCATACACGTGTGACGGGCATCGTCATTGAGGACGACAAGATCTTGGTGCTCAACCAGGACACCGACGGCCCCAGGACCTGGTCCCTGCCCGGCGGCAAGGTCGAGGACGGCGAGGCTCTGGAAGAGGCGCTGATCAGGGAAATGCAGGAGGAGACCGGCGCCGAGGTTGAAGTGGGCCGACTGCTGTACCTGTGCGACAACACGAGTGCTCACGTCGTTCACATCACCTTCGAGGCCCGCATCGTGGGCGGAGAGATCGGAGCGGTCAAGGAGGGTGCGGACACGCGGCCGATCCGAGGCGTCGAGTTCGTGGCGTTGGACGACCTGCCCAGCCGAGGTTTCAGTGACGTGTTCGTGAAGCTCTGCCGGGACGGGTTCCCGGGCGCGGGTTCGTACATGGGGCCGAAGTCCGCGATCGGCCTATGAGCCCAGCGAACTGATCAGCAGCCGGTCGAGTCCGCCTGGCGTGGTCCGGGCGGACTCATTGACGGCGTCGACCCACTGATTGAGCAGGTGCGCCAGCTCCCAAGCTCCGAGCCGTGCGGCATCGGTGGTGCCAGGGTCGCGTACCAGGCGAACCCCTACGCCCCGTGAGGAGCCCAGCAGGTAGCGCGAGCGGACAGCCGACACCGCACCTTCTGTGCTTGGAGTGTTCCAGGCCGCTCCGAACAAGTACCGCTGCATGGGCTGGGGTTCAGGCAGCGCGGGGCCGTCGCCACACCAGATCTGAACGTTGCCGATCAGGTGGTGAATCTCCCGATCGCCACGGCCGGGTTCCATCACGGGACAGCTGTCGCCCACGACATAGCCGCTGTTGTACGCCCGCGCCCCCTTCGTGGCGGCCAAGGCTTCGGCCCGGCTCGGCAACCGTGCTCCGAACCATGCGGCGGCGACGGCCGCACCGATCCACGTGACCCAGTAAGCGGGATGGGACTCGTATCCGCGGCTGACCCGCCATCGCCGATCGGCCGGGTCGTGATGGAGTCGTCCACCACGTTCGTGGGGCATCGGGCACACCAGGAGATTGGTACCGAGCCGGGAGTTCACTGCCCCGCCCGCGTGCAGCATGGTCAGCAGCTCGGCCATTTCCGCGTTGGTGACCAGCAGATTGCGCCACTCGGCCTGCCCCACTGGCCTGTAGGCCGGCTTGGCCATCCGCTGTGGAGCAGATTGGGCGCAGACGCGGTGGCTGGGCCGGGGCACGGGTTCGTGCACCTCGTACTGGCTGCCACCGGCGAGCCACTTGGTGACGGTCTCGGTCACTTCGGGGGCGAGCTGTTGGCGGGCCTGGGCGATGGCCTTCTCTACCGCAGCGCTGACGAGGCCCACGACACCGGAGGACAGTTCGGCGACCAGGGTGTCCTTGCGTCCGGTGGTGGCAAAGGTGGTGTCCGTCGCAGTCGTGGCGTCAGCAGCGCTGGGCGATTCGTCGGCCGCTTCCGTCATCCCGATACCGAGAAACTCGGTGAGAGCCGCTTCCGTACGTGCGGGATCGCTGACGTGCTGTTCGTACGGGATGACCAGGAGAGGGCGGCGGGACGGCTGATCTCCGTCGAAGAGGGCTCGGGCGAGCAGCAGCGAGTTCACGACGATCAGCCGCCCCAGAGCGGTGGCCGGATCGGGATCGTCCTGCGGAAGGAGCGGGGCGAAGACCGTACGCCACCTGGGTGCGCGGGCCGTCGCGGCAACCTGCGCGTACCGGTCGCCGTAGCGCCATCGCTCCCAGAGCCGACCTCGGGCGAACGAGGAAGCGATCCCGATGGGTGCCCTGGTCAGGACGACGGCCGGCGACTCAGGCAGCATGCCCAGGACGGTGTCCGTGGCGAAGAAGAGATTTGTCTCCTTGACCAAGTGCTGGGGTTGCCCGTGCAGGTCGCTGAGCGCGCAGAGAAGATGGTGCCAGCCCAAGCCGCTGAGTCCGGTTCCCTGGAGACTCGGCGGCACGCGGTTACCAGGCGACAACGGGTGTTCGCGACCGAGCTGCTGGCGGAAGGGCTCGTTGTGCTGCGGCATCGCCCCCCGCAACGAGTCGGACAGCCAGTTCGATCCAACCCTCTCGAAGACGCCGAGGGCCAGCGCTGGCGGCGAGACCAGCCCTCGGCCCTGCTCTTCCAGGTGGGTTGCCAGACGCGCGACGATGCTGTGGATAGTGCCGTCGGGCAGAGCCGCGCTTAAGGCGGGATGCGGCCTCGCGGGCGGTAAGGGTGCCGCCCCGGGTTCCGTCTGTTCGTGACTTGTTGTCATGACCCGAAAACTTAGAGCCACTTCGGTCGGCCACCCCTGAGGAAAACTCAGGGCTGAGTAACGCTCAGGGTCTGCATATGCCTATGTCGTGGGTCGCTTGGCTCTACGCAGCGGCCTGGGCTATCCGAGGTCGGACACCCAAGGTCTGGCCCAGTGCTCGTTCGACCGAGACCACGATGGCCACCCGCTCGGGGTCCGGGGCCGGCGTGCGGCCGTATCGCTCTCCGTAACGGGCAACCGCATCCTCGACCACAGCCTCGTCAGTGCACACCTCTGCCACCCCTTCGAGCGTGGCCCACCGGCCGCCGTCGACCTGGCACACGGCTACGAGGGCTTCACCCCCACTCGCGAGAATGTTGGCCACCTTACGGCTCGATTTGCGAGTGATAATTCGGGCCACGCCTGCGGCGACATCCACCGTGACACCGACCGGCACGACATGCGGTCGCCCATCGGGCCGCAGCGTAGTCAGCGTGCACAGATGGCGCTCGCTCCAGAACTCTAGGTAGTTGTCCGGCTGGCCGGATATCGCGTTCGACATGACCGAAAGCGTAAACGCCACAGTTGCCCGAACTGCCCCAGAGTGACCGCCACCACACCCTTCCCGATCAGCCCTTTCGTCCATTTCGCGGACGTTTGCGAACGAGATACCTTGGTTGAAAGTCTCAGGTTGATAACGGAGTCACCCATCGGCCCGCAAAAGTTGATTCGTGCACGCCAGACAGCAAAACAGCAGTTCAGGGCCTCGTACGGAATTGAGCAAGGTTGCTTTAGGCCGCTTTGACCCGGTGAAGTTACCTGCCGTCTACATGAATCGATCATGATTTTTAGGCCATGTCTTGTCGGAACCGTCACGTACTGTCCAAAGAGGTTCCCGGGAGCTCCACGGGGCAGCCTCGCTCGGGGCGTCAGTGCGTGTTCGCGTACGTGACATACCGAGTAGACGGGAAGCCCTGGATGCCTGGCATCCCTCCCCCTCCGCGGGGGTTTAGTGGGGCGCAGGCGCCGCCGACTGCGGTCGTTTCCGGCACTGGGAACCGGACGTCATCGACCTGGGCGCGGTGTCGCCCGGCTCGGGGGAGCCATCACAGCCGGTTGGAGGGATTACTCAGTGTGGTCGGATAAGAGTGGTCGAGACGCGGAGGAACCCAAGGTTCCCGCTCAGGACGGGGTCATCAGCCGACGCCTTGGGCGCTGGCGTACGGCCACGGCCCGAACGGTGGAGAAGGATCTGCACCGACTGATTCGGCGTGAGCTGCAAGACCTCGGGGTCACTCCCCCGCTCGACGTTCACGATCTCTGCGAGAAGCTGAGCCGACGGCGCGGGCGCCCTCTGTTTCTGCGTGCAGCTCCGCTGCCCAAGCCTGGCCCATCGGGCATGTGGGCTGAGTACGACACGTACGACGTGATCCTGTACCAGCAGGAAACGACCGACCTGCACCAGGACGGGATCATCCTGCACGAGGTCGGGCACATCCTCGTGGCGGAGAACGAAGAGGCCGCTGAGACCTCCTCGGGCGAGGCCAAAGCGGACACGCCGATTGCCGACCCTGATGAAGAAGCGGCGGCCGTCGACGTGGAGGGGTGGGCCACCCTGATGCCCGTCTTCGGTACCGAGGCGGTCAAGCGTGTTGCCCAGCGTTGCTCGTACGACGACGGCGAAGAGTGCTCCGTCGAACTCGTGGCGACGATCATCCTGGAGTGGTCGACCCTGCTCGCAAGCTCCACTCCGCCGGCTGATGATCCCGCACTGCGACGGGTCGAAGCTGCTCTTGGCGACCGGCGAGGATGGCTGTAACTCGTGGAACTCCTGCTCCTGGGGCTCCTAGCCGCTCTGGTCTGGAAGCTCTACCAGTGGAAGCGAAGCCCGCATGACGCACCTCTTCGCTCGGTCACCCTCTGCCTTCTCTGTGCTGCGCTCTCGTACCCCGTAGCGATGCCCGGCGGCGCGTCCGGCGTCGACACCGTCGCCGGTCATGGGACGGCGAAGCTGATTCAGAACGTACTGCTGCTTCTCGCGGTGTACTTCCTGATGTGCTTCTACCTCTACTCCGCCGCCGACGAGGATGCGGGCCGACGTAGGGCCCGGAAGGAAGCCGTCGTTGTCGCGGTCGTCGCGGTGGCGATCACTGTCGCTGCCGTGTCTGTGCCGCACGAGGTCTTCGCCGGCTCCTTCAGCACGGCCGACATGACGACTCCGCAGATCTCGTTCTTCTACGGCGGCGCTGGCCTCTATCTGATGTACGCGCTTGGCATGGCGTGCCGGTGGACTCGCCGCTATGCCCGAATGTCCCGACGCCCGCATTCCACCGGGCTCTGGATGGCCGCCGTGGGTCTGGGGGCTATGGCGGTGGCCTGCGCGATCCGCGCCGTCATCGTCGCCTTTCGCGCGGTCGACGTAGAGGTATCCGAACCGCTGATGGCAGCCGTCGCCTTCCTCCTGGTGGCGTCCATCCTCACGTTCGCGGCGGGCATCACGTACTCCGGAGCCCGAGCCCGGATCTCATCCCTCCGCCTCTGGCTCCGCCATCGCCGCGACCACCGCCGACTTACCCCGTTGTGGGAACTGCTGGCGGAGACGTACCCGGACAACGTGCTGCGGCCGGCGTCCGCGGCGGCCCTGGACCGGTGGCGGGCCCGCGGCGTGCACCGGCGCTACCACCGTCGCATCGTGGAGTGCCGCGACGGCCTGGTGGACATCAGCCCGCACCTGCTGGATGAGAGCGACGACAGCGCAGCCCTCAACATCGACTCCGCCGAGCTTGCCGCCCGGCTCCGCCGGGCCTCCGCCCGGATCGAGAGGGGCGTCCCCGCCCCCCGCCGCGCGGTTCCCCTCGCGATGGCGCTGGGCAGCGACCGCGAGTCCGATGTGAAACAACTGATTGCGGTATCCGACGAACTGCGCGCAGCCGCATGACCTCGCACGATCAAGGAGTCACGATGCTGATTACCGGTGGACGAGTGCTTGTCGACTCGGGGACCTACCTGGAAGACGGTGCGATCCTCATCGAGGGCGAGTCGATCGCCGCCGTCGGGCCGCGCAAGGAGATCGAGGAACGGGCCGGAGCCGACGTGCCCCGTTGCGAGTTCGGCGGAACCGTTCTGCCCGGCCTCATCGACGCCCACGTGCACTTGGCCTTCGACGGCGGGGCCGACCCCGTCGCGACCCTCCAGGGCTCCACGGACGACGTCCTGTTCGAGGACATGCGTCGCCGCGCCGAGCAGCTTCTGCGCAGCGGAGTGACCACGGCCCGAGACCTCGGGGACCGGAGCGGACTCGCCCTTCGCCTGGCGTCCCAGATCAACGATCGCCGCACGGCGGGACCGCGGATCGTGTCCGCGGGCACCCCGGCCACCACTCTCGGCGGCCACTGCCACTTCCTGGGCGGCGAAGTCTCCGGGGAAGCCGAGATCCGCGACCTTGTCCGGCGCAACCTCGCGGCCGGGGCCGGGGTCATCAAGGCGATGGTCACCGGCGGGGGTCTGACAAAGGACGGCCCCAAGAGCCACCAGAGCCAGTTCTCGGACGAGGAACTTGCCGCCCTGGTGGAGGAGGCTCACGCCGCAGGCGTACCCGTCGCGGCCCATGCCCACGGTGCCGACGGCATCGCCGCCGCCGTTGAGGCCGGCGTCGACACCATCGAGCATTGCACCTGGATGTCGAGCGATGGCCTCGACTTTCGGCCCGACGTGGTCCAGCAGATCATCGCGAAGAACATCACTGTGTGCCCGGCCGTGAGCCCGCACTGGCAGATGCTCCCGCGATTCTTCGGTGAAGAGCGCGCCGCCGCCATGTTCGATCTGGTGCGGCAGATGGCCGACTCCGGTGTCCGTCTGATCGCCGGAACCGACGCGGGCGTTCAGCGGGCGGGCTTCGACGGGTTGGTTCCGGCGCTCGGGTTCTACTCGCACCTGGGCCTGCCGAACGCCTCGATCATCGACATGGCGACGTCACAGGCGGCTGAGGCCCTGGGCCTGGGCGACGTCACCGGCAAGATCGCTCCCGGCTTCCGCGCGGATCTCCTCCTGGTCGACGGTGACCCGCTCGCAGATCTCTCCGCCCTGAGCGAGGTCCGAGCGGTGTTCGCCTCGGGCCTGCGCCACAAGCCGACCGGCGCGGACCAGTAGGCGAAGAACCCAGTGCCCTGCTTCCCGTGCCCAGAGGGGTCGGGAAGCAGGGCACTAGCCTTTGCTGCCTGGATCGGTCCGTTCAACGACTTCGCCAGCAAGGTCGTTCAGGATCGACAGAACATCGGCCGGCAACCCCTCGCTGCCCATCCCGCGAGCCCGGACCCGGCCCACCTTCCCCTGCTTGGCCGCGTACATGAAGCGCAGTGCTTCATAAGCTTGCGCCGCGACAGCTTCGTTCTCCTCGAAGTACAGCTTTGAGACGTCGAAGAACTTGGCCAGACCTTCGAGAACCACGGGCAACGGGTCGTCCTTCGCCCCCGTCCGCAGACCCTCGATGTCGGCCGCCGAGACGACCGCAGAGCCCGCGTACGCATTCACCGCGTCCGCGATCTCCTGGTCCTCCGGTGACGGGCGACCGGGGTAGGAGTGCTCCAGGAGCAGGGTGATCTTCTCGGCCAGAGTCTCAGGAGCCTTCTCGGGCTGGGCCTCGCCAAAGGATCGCGCCTGCGCGCGCTTCAGCTCGTCCTCCGTCACGCCGTACGCAGCCGCCAAGGCAGGGATGTACTTGTCCTTCAAAGCGCGGACGCCCTGCTCGGCACCCGCCAAGGGGCCGTCGCTCTTAGTCCCGATGATCTCCCTGGTCTCGTACCGGTAGAGGCCAGCGTCGCATCGCAGGTCCATCAGATCGGGCAAGCCGTCGCGCGGGAACAGATCGTCCAAGTCCTGGTTCAGTGCCTTCGCGAGAGCAGGCAACTTCTCCTGGTCGGGTGTCGTCGCCCCCGACTCCCACCCCGCCACAGTCGAGTCCGCAACACCGATGGAAGACGCCACATCGGCCTGCGATACGTCGACGGCGGCTCGACGTACCGAGCGCACACGTTCTCTGTCGAACCGGCGAGCTGGCATCGGACCTCGTTTTTGGGGTGAACCGAGGAAACCTCGGACTGTTGACTTTTAATGTGAACCAAGATAGCTTCATCTTAGCGAAAAACGAGGGGGTTCGCACCTCTCTCAGCTTTCGCCCACCTGCGGTTCCCATCGTGGACCGGTCCGGTGGAGAGGGGTTGCCGCGCATCACTCGGGTGCGGCTCTTCCCCTCAAAACGCCATCGGCGTCCGAGAGTTCGCACCTCCCGGACGCCAGACAGCTCGTGATCCGCGGCCCCCGACAAGGGCGCTGGTCACTCGCACGGCCACTCCGTGTCCTTTCGCACGGCACAACGGAGCGGCATACCACATAGAGGAGTGTCGCATGTCCCCTACTACGGACTGCAACCCGAAGGTGGAGATCCCTTCGGGCCCGGCTAAACGGCTAGCTGCCCAACTGGCGTCCATGCTGCCAGAGGCCGCCGTCGTGCAGGTGCGCCTTCAGGGGCCTCGAACCCTGTGGCCCCACCTTGGCCTGACGGCCGTGACCGACCGAGGTCGTCACCTTCGCGTCCCTCGGGCGAAGGCGCTCACCATCGCCCGGTGGATCATCCGCTCATTCCCCCACGCGGGATGGGCGGCCTCGGGCCACGCCTTCGACCTGCGAACGGCTGAGCTGCGCGGGATGGAAGCGTGATGGCCGCCGTGGCACCGGCGAATGCCGGACCAGTCCTGGACGTGCAGGGACTCGTGGCCGTAGTAGACCTCTTGGCCCAGGCCGGCGGGCTGGATGCCCTGCTGGGCAGTCGGGCGACAGAGTCCCGCGACAAGCGTCTGCACATCGGATACAGCGAAGCTGCCGAACGACTGAACATTCCAGAGAAGTGGCTGCGTGAGCGCATATCGACGCTCCCGCACCGGAAGTTCGGGAAGTTCGTCCAGTTCACGGAAGACGACCTCCACGCGATTTCCGAAATGCACTTCGTCAGCCCTGGCGCACGGTCCCAGCGGGACGATGAGTCGGCCCTGATGGCGCTTCAGCCGTCAAAGCGCTCTCGTAAGCGTTCCTGATCTCCCCTCGCGCCCGATTTATTGGGGCGCTGCGAACATCGCGAGATACTTATGAGCATTGACATATCCAGCCTCATCGAGGCTGCGCACCAGGGAAACTGGGTGCCCC
This sequence comes from Streptomyces sp. NPDC102441, assembly GCF_044765585.1. NCBI lineage: Bacteria > Bacillati > Actinomycetota > Actinomycetes > Kitasatosporales > Streptomycetaceae > Streptomyces > Streptomyces sp. NPDC102441. The sequence goes on along the minus strand of NZ_JBIWKH010000002.1, from coordinate 375,327 downwards.
TCATGGAGGAGTCAAGGAAGGCTCCGGGGAAGCACTGGGCGGAGTTTGCTCGATGCACGAACTACGACATCAACATGTTCGTTCCTCTTGCAGACGGGCCACGAGAAGATCCCGACGTGGTGAAAACCAAACTGGGGTTTTCCCTCAATCGTCCTCGCAACCTCTGCGGGTCATGCCCGCTGGCCGTCTCCTCCCGATGCCTGGTCGAATCCCTCAAGGATGATGACGAATACGGAATCCGGGGCGGGCTTTTGGCTTCGGAGCGCTCAGAGTTGCGGCGCGTCTGGCAGGACCGTAACACCGAGAAAGCCGTAGAAGGCGCGCTTCGAGGAAGCACCGAGCCCTTGACCAAGCCCGCCAGGGACGCCGTGATCGCTCGCTTCGCCATCGACCCCTCCTTGGACGCCGCTGCCGTCGCACGCGGGCTCGGAGTGACGCACGAGTACCTGCTCAAGCTCGCACGACGGCACCGAAAGGCGCAGGCCGGAGAGGGTTCTCCCTCGCTCCAAGTCGTGGCCGCCTGAGTCCGCCCCCGAAGAAACGATCCTTCCGCACGGCGGCCCCTGCGTCCACGGGAGTTCTCCCCATGCTTCAGAACAATCCCTCCGGACTTCGGCCCACGAATATGTGTGCCGCGATTCGCGAGATTGCACCTTCGGCTGTACTCGTACGGGTCTATCCCCAGAGTCGGTCTGTTACCCACCTCTTCGAATCGGATTTCTATCGCATGTTCACCGACCACAGGACCGAAGAAGAAGTGGCCCGCGTGATCAAGCGCGAATTCGGGAAGACCGCAGACTGGCGTTACGCCCACGATTTCTACCTGCCGACGGCAACGCTGTACCTCACTCCGGAGCCGCATCAGAACGGCTACATCCCGGAGGACGACAGTTCTTTCGGCCTTTCCGGCCACCGTCGAATAGCGATAGCTGGCGGTGAGCGCGGATGAGCGCTATAGCAACCGAACTGATCTGGTCGCAATCAAAGTCTTGCAGGGGCTCACGCCTCGTCATGCTGGCGCTGGCCCGTGAGGCGGACGACGACGGCAAAGCCACGCTGACCTTGGACGAAATAGCCGGACTCACCCGCCTGACGCCTCGCTCAATAACGAAGTGCCTGGGCGAGCTCGCGAAGCTCGGGGAACTCAGCCACGAGCGGGGAGGTGGAGCCTCCAACCCCAACACCTACTCGATACTGCTGTGCCGAGCCGGCGACCACACCGGTTCGAGGGAAGAACTTCCTACTTCCCGACCTGAAGAGGGTACTAACTTCCAGGAAGTTTCATCCCAGAACTCTGCCTCAGAGGTCAAAAGTGGGAAGTTTCAGCGCACAGATTCGGAAGTTTCTTCCTCACGCGCACGTGGTGGTAATACTCCCTACGGGAGTATTACCACCACCAAAGAGCAAGCTAGCTTGCTGGGACCACGTCGAGAGAGCTCAGCCGTCAAGCAGGACTCGGTGAACGTTCCCGACGGAGCAAAGGACCTGGTAACAGCCATAACGGGAGCTGGAATGCTCGTCGGCTGGCGGTTGACCGAATCCGAATGGGATCGGGTAACAGCTCTCGCAGCGCGCTGGGGAAATGAACGTCTGGTCGAAATGGTGGCGCGTCGATGGAACGCCGACCGGCCGCCACAGTCCGCCCGCTATCTGCTGCGCATCTGGGCGGACCTCCCTTCGCACGATTCCGCAGCAGCCTCCCAAGGAAATGTCGTGCCGCTGCGCCGACAGCCTGCGGGCTGGACTCCTTTCCAGAACACCGCTGCCCCCAGCACCTACCAGAACGGATTTTGAGCATGTCTGAGCCGGAACGCGCGGGCAGCGCAAGGTCAATGCACGCCATGGAACGAATACTCGCTGCGAAGGGACTTCAGGTCGTGCCGGACTCCGACCTCGCCGACGACGTACCGGAAGAGAACCCCGGAGACCTCGAATGGCACAGCCGGGCCCGTGCCGACTACGCCCTGACGCGATGGAGGCGGGCAACCCCTCCGCGGTTCCGTGACGCGGAAGCGACGTTGCCGGAGGTCGTCCAGTGGGCCGACCGCGCCCTTGCGGACAACGCCGCCGCTGGTGCTCTGCTCCTCACCGGCCTCACGGGGACAGGCAAAACGCACCAGGCGTACGGGGCCCTGCGACGGATCGCGGCCGGCTCGCCTCACCGCTTCGAGCTGATCGCCGTGAACTCAGCCGACATGTACGGCAACCTGCGCCCTTCGCAGGTCATGGGCGCCTCGGAACACGAGCTGCAACGGCTCAGCCGGGTCCAGTACCTGTTTCTCGATGACCTCGGTACGGCGAAAACGTCGGAATGGACCGAAGAGGTCACGTACCGGCTGATCAACTACAGGTACAACCACTGCCTGCCGACGATCATCACGTCCAATCTTCCGGCCCGGGACGAGAACGGGCCCGACCTGAGCGACTTCGTAGGGGCCCGCGTGGCGAGCCGCCTGGCGGAGATGGTCACGACCCTCGTGCCGATGATCGGCGCCGACCGGCGTCGTGGCGGGAGGGCTGCCTGATGCCCGTCCGCCTTCGCGGAGCCTCCCTCGACGCCGCCGCACTGTCCACAGCCTGTGCATACGTCGGCCCGCACAGCCGGTACGCGAATCCGTTCACGGCCGGGATGCGCTCCCCGCTCGGTTCTCCGATGGACGGGGCCGAGGCGGTGGGTCTCTTCGCCGCCACGCTCCGGGGCCCGGTGGGCAGCCTCTACGCCGCTCGCTTCGCCCGAGCCCTGCACTGGCTCGACCTGATGTGCACATGCCCCCTTGATGCTCCGTGCCACGCGGACGTCCTTCTCCATCTCGCCAACGAGTCCGGCGACGCAACCGCACTCCGCACCACAGATCTTCTGGAAGGCCCCCCGATGAGTCACCCGATCATGTTCGCTGCGGCCAAGCACCTCACCACCGCGGAGGAGAGGCGCAAGGCCGCTCGGGAGGCGGCGTTCCGTACCTGGGGCCCACGGTCGATCACGGCCGCGTCGAAGTACGCCCGCATCCTCCTGGGGGACGCAGCAGTCACGCTCGACTGGGAGGTACTGGGTCTCCTCAGCTTTGAGGAGCACCTGCAAGCCTTCGCCTCGCTCGACACGACCGGGGGCCAGCACCTGGAGCTCTACTACACCGACCAAGGCGGCACGGAACGGCTCTCGCTGCGGATCTCGTGTGTGAGCTGCCCGAGTCAGCACGTGTACGACGTGACGTCTCTGGAACAGCTCGGACAGCTCCTCTCGCAGACTCCGGCCTGGTCGGACATCGCACCCCGCGAAGGGGGCAACCTCTGATGTCGCACACGCACATAGACACGGCGGCGGGAACCGACCGGCAGGGCTACAGCCTGCGGGGCATGACGGCCTGGGACCGCAGTGCGATCATCCTTCTCGGCGCGGCTGGGTTCGCCTTCTCCTACGACGCGCTGCGTCAGATCGCCCTCGCCATCCACGCCAGAGAGAACCTGACGTACTTGTTCCCGGTGTTCATCGACGGGTTCATTGCCTACGGCGTACGGGCCATCGTTCTCCTGCGCCACGAGCGGTTCGCCGCACGTTTCTACGCGTGGGTCCTGTTCCTTTCGGCGACCGGGGCGAGCCTCGGCGCGAACGCTCTGCACGCGATCACGCTGAACGATTCGCCGGAGGCCGGACGGTCCGCGCTGCATCTGGCGGACGGCGTCGTGGGGGTGCTTTCGATGCTCGCGCCGCTCGCGCTGGCGGGGTCGGTCCACCTCTACATCCTGATGGCGCGGACGGCTGAGCGGGCGGTCCCGGACGGGACGGAGACCGGTCCCGGACCGGTCCAGGAGGAGGCTCCGACTCTCGAACGCGTCGCGGTCGAGCCGGGTCCTAGTCCGCTGGAATCACCCGTGCAGACGGCTCCACGTCCGCTGTCCAGCGGTCCGTCCGCACCGGCACAGTGCACCGCGACCGCCGTTGACCTGCGCAAAGTCGCGGTTCAGTCCGAGGACCATGCGCACGCTGCCGGTAGGGATGTCTCCACGTCCGCGGTGGCGGACGGTGGGGTGACGGACGGCGGGACTGCGGACGGACCGGTTCCTGGCTCGCCGGGCCAGGGGCCGGTCACCGCGTCTTCGTCGGCAGCCGATCCGTCCGCTCCCGCGACGGTCCGTGACGCTGCGGACGGGGAAAAGTCGTCCGTCCCGGACGGCCCGGAGGGCTCGCAGGAGCGGGAGGCAGACGACAACTGGCTGACGGAGCTGCTGCCGATTGCACGGGCCGCCACCAAGCAGGCCGGACGGATCAGTCGTGAGGTTGTCGGCGACGCCGTCCGCAAACAACAGGCGATCAGCAACGACCGCCTTGGGCTGCTGCTCGGCCGGTTGAAGGAAGAGGACGACGAGGGGGCCAAGACACCCGCCGCCGCCTCCAGCTCCCTCTGGTGATTGCATCTCATGACGGGCCCGGGACCTGTGCGGCTCGCACCGTGCAGGTCCCGGTTGGCCCGCTTGATCAGGAAGGAATGACGATGTGGTCTCGCCGACGCGACCGGGCAGAGGACGGCGTCCGCGCCGATGCCGAACAGGCAGCATCCGCGCTCACGCTGCACCTCCAGGACGGAGGCGGTCTTTTGCCAGTCCAGGTGAACGGCCTTGCCCTTGCGGCCGGTGAAGTCGCCTTCGCGGACGTGTCGTGTTCCGCCGCCCGCCTCTACGGGACAGACGTCGACTATCCGACCTCGACCGGGTACTTCGAGCACCACCCGACCTTCGGCCGGCGGTGGGTGACCAACCGGCGCCTCGACGCCCGTCGGCGGCAGGAAGCGGAGGACGCCGCCCTTCCCCAGTGGCGTGACCACACCGCGGCCCGAGTGGTGCTCACCTCGGCCGGGGTGCGGCTCCTGCCACAGGGCGCCCGTGAGTGGATGCCCTTCGACCACGCCCTCCTGACCGGCGTCACCGCTGAACCGTCCGCCGTCGTGCTCGCGTACAGCACGTGCGCGCCCGTGCTCCTGTCCGGCCCGGCCGTGCCGTGGCTCGGTGTAGCGATCGAGCACCTTCGTCACGGGCCCGCATAGGGCCGCAAAGCAGCTGCCTAAACGAAAGCCGGAACTTAATTCCTGGAATTAAGTTCCGGCTTTTTACGTGATTCGAGTTGTCCGCGAACCCCTGCAAGGATTCAGGCACGGCCAACGCCACAAGGCACTTTCCGGCCGCAGAGATCACCCACGATCTCGCCCGAGTCACGGAAGGGGCTGATGGCCTTGATATGAGTAACGCGCCCGGCAGCTCAACCGTCTCGCAGATGCGAAACACGATCGAACCCTTCCGCAGATGAGACAGGCAGATAGAGCTACACGCTCCGGCCTGTTCTGCGAATTCTCCGGCATTCGCCAGTAAAGCCCGCGGGAAGAATCCCCCTTCTTCCCGCGAAGGAGCGGTGCGGCCCTCCGCCCCCGCAGGGCCGCACCGCTCGCTCTTCCAAATCCCATGCACCAAGGTTGTGGTCCCCGCATGCCTCGATCCACCCGTTTCATACCTATATCAGCAGCTATAGGAGTGGCTGGTTCTCTGGCCTTCCTGTCGACCGGTTGCTCCAGCTCGACCAACGACACCTCCGCAGCCCCGGCCGCGTCGGCGCAGCCGCACTCCGTCTCGGCGGGCATACCCGACACGGCGACGCCGCACAGCGGCACTACCGCCTCCGCATCAGCCACCGGACTGCCAAGCGACGTTGAGCGGACCGCGCGGTCCTTCACCGTGGCGTACGCGGAGCACGACGCCCGCGACGGCGCAGACAGCTCGTACGCGGATGCCGGCGCTCGGGCCGCCCGGCTCGCCTCGGGGGAACTCGCGGGCGTGCTCGCCCAGAAGCGCCCCGGCCAGGATGCCGCCTGGGCCGCCCTGCGAGCCGAGAAGGCTCGCCAGACGGCCAAGATCACGGCCGCCGTGGTCCCCGACGGCGCACCCGCGGTGACTGCCTCCTCCGCTCTCGTCCGTGTGAGCTACACCCTCACGACCACCCCCAAGTCCGGGCATCCGCGCAGCAGTAGCGAGCAGTTGGCGCTCCGCCTGGAGCACACCTCCAAGGGCTGGCGTGTCACCGCCTTGCCCTGGGCGTGACGGGGCCGCGATGAACAAGGGCACGCAAGCGGGCCTGGGGCTCGTCACGGCCGGGCTCATCACCGGTGTCGCCATGCTGACCACGTTCGGAGGGGCCGACAGCGCCTCCGCGCAGGAGGCTGGTCCGGGTGGCGGCATCACGACGGACGCCCCCGTGCCGGGCTGGGTCCGTGAGCTGATCAACAAGCACGCGGGCAAGTGCCCGCAGGTCACAGCCTCGCTCCTGGCAGCTCAGCTCTACACGGAGAGCCACTTCAACTCGGGCGCGACCTCGCCCGTCGGCGCACTCGGGATCGCTCAGTTCATGCCGGGGACCTGGGCCCAGCACGGCAAGGACGGCGACGGCGACGGGATCAAGGACGTCCGCAACCCCGCAGACGCCATCGCCGCGCAGGCGGCCTACGACTGCACCTTGGCCGCCGAGGTCAAGGAGGTGCCGGGCGACTCGACGGACAACATGCTGGCAGCGTACAACGCGGGCGGCGGCGCGGTGATCAAGTACGGCGGCATCCCCCCGTACCCCGAGACCCGCGACTACGTCCGCAACATCCGCTCCCTGGCCTCGAAGTGGGCCGACGCCGTCCGTCCGGACGCTCCGGCCGGCAAGGGGGCCGCTCGCGCGATCACGGCCGCGAAGACCGCTCTGGGTAGCTGGTACCAGTGGGGCGGCAGCTGCGCCATGCCGTTCAAGGGCATGGGCGGCTGCGACTGCTCCTCGCTCACCAAGATGGCCTGGTCAGCGGCCGGAGTAAACCTGCCGCGTACCACGTACGACCAGGTCCACGCGGGGACCGCCGTCAAGGCCGTTTCTCAACTCGCGCCGGGCGACCTGCTGTTCTCCGTCCCCGGCTCCGCCGGACCTGAGCACGTCGGCATGTACATCGGCGGCGGCCAGGTCATCGACGCCCCGCACACCGGCGCTCAGGTGCGGATCAAGCCGCTCTCGTACTGGAAGCCACAGATCATCGCGATGCGGCACGTCGGCTAATCAAGCCAAAACATCCCAAACCATTACTTACGCCACCAAGGGGCTGAACATGCACAACCTCCTTTCTGCCGCTGCCGATCCCTCCCTGCACACGACCCTCGCCGCCGGTGCCGACGTCGTCAGCGGGGTGAAGCCCGACTGGGGCCCCTTCGGGAAGCTCGGCGGAACGGCGAAGGTGATCCTCGGCGTCATCGCGGCCGTCGTCCTCGTCGTCGGCGCCGGCGCCTTCCTCGCCGGTGTCGGCAAAAGCAAGGGATGGTTCGGCGAGGGCCACTCCACGATGGACAGCTCGCGCGGCAAGGGCATGATGGTCGGCGGCCTGACCTGCGTCTTCCTCGTGGCCAGCTTCGGCACCATCTTCGCCATCACCTACGGCATGGGTGTGTGACCTATGGCTGCCCGATCCCGGAGGAACGTTTCCTCCTCGAAGACCAGCGGCGCACGCCGCCCGTCGGCCAAGCTCTGGGGCATCGCGGCCGGCGGTGCTGCGGTGGTCACCGCGGCCGGAGTGGTCGTCAGCATGGCGACCGGTGCCCCTCCGGCCACGGCCCCCTCCGCGTCCGCACCCGCCCACTCGGCTCCGCACGCCAGCAGCGAAGGTGTGCGCGAGCTGCACGGCGTCCCCATCGGCTACCCGCACACCCGCTCCGGCGCGAAAGCGGCAGCGGCCAACTACACCACCATTGCCGGAAGTTCGCGGTTCCTCACGGACAAGGACGCCCGGCACGCTGCGGTGGCCGTCATGGCTGCCAAGGGCACGACTGAAGCGGCAGCGAAGAAGGCCGACCACACGGCCGGTGACGCGGTCGGCTCTCTGCGGGGGGACAACTCCAAGGTCTCCGCCAAGAAGGCCGTCGCCCGTAACGGCGTCCTCTCCGCTCACGTCCTCAGCGCCGACGCCCACGGCGCGATGGTGCGGCTGTGGACGACGACGGTTCGCGGCAGCGCGGCCGGGCACGCGACGCCGAAGGCGGGCTTCCAGTCGGTGACGGTCACGCTCACCTGGGAGTCGAACGACTGGAAGCTGAAGGACAGTTCAGCCTCCTCGGGGCTGGTCGCCCCGATCGACGTACGGCAGGCGTCCAACGTGCCGGGCGACTTCTCGGACTACGTTCCGGCCGCTGCAGAAGACCCCGTGCTCAGCGGCACCGAGGACCAGAGCGGGTTCCCGGCCCGGTACGGACACGATGAGCGCGGCGCTCGTGCCGCCGCCGTCAGCGCCACCATGCTCTACGGCGACCCGCGGTTCTTCACCGATGAGGACTGGCGACACCGGATGCTGACGGCCACCGCCGCGTCGAGCGTATTGCACTCGGTCACCTCGGACAGCGACTCGACAGCTCGCCTGGTCACGGAGAACCGCGGGGTCGGTGCCGACGGCAAGGCGGCCGACGGCAGCGAGCTGATCACGCGGACCGCGGCGCTCGCCACCCGCTCGATCTCCTACTCCGACCAGGCCGCGAGCATCGAGCTGTGGACGGCGTCGGTGGGCGGCGTCGCCGGGAAGGACGAGACGCAGCGCCCGCAGGTCGCCTTCCTGCGGATGACCGTGGATCTCGTCTGGGAGGACGGCACCTGGAAGACGACGGCCGTAACGCCGTCCGAACCGCTCGTGCCGTCGCCGCCGGCCATGCAGGAAGCCGACCCGGCAGACAGCTTCGCGAACATGGGAGGTGTCGGCAATGCGCCTGCGACTGCGTGAGGACGCACCCGGCCTGCTGACCATCGAGCGGGGAACCCCAGGCCGCTGGCGCCGCCGCCTCCAGACGGTGGCGATGGTCAACGTGATCATCGGGTTCGTGTTCGTGCCCTCGGCGGTGGCGAATCCGTTCTGCTACATCCCGATGGTGTGCGAGGCGAAGGCGGCCATCGACTTCGTCAAGGACCCGCTGGGGTTCCTGCTCCAGAAGCTGACCGAGGCCAACATCTGGTTTTTGAGGAAGATGTTGGAGTTGATCCAGAACACCACGAAGATTGATCTCACGAGCTCCGGCTTCCTGAAGCAGTACGCGATCATCTTCGCGGCCTCCAGCCTGCTCACCGTAGCCCTGTGGCTGATCGCCGTGGCCAAACGGGCGGTCCGCGGAGTCGCCCTGACCACCGCCGTGTCCGAGGCGGTTGGCTTCCTGCTCCTCCAGTTCGTGGTCAACGCCATGACACCGGGCGCAATCGCACTGCTGATGAAGGCCATTGACGAAGTCACGGCCATCTTCGAGCCGTATGCGACATCGAACTTCAAGCCATTCCTGGAGAACATTCTCAAGGTCATGGCAGCCAACCCCACCGAGGGCGTGGGACAGCTGCTGGTCGTCAATCTCATCATGATGTGCGGCGCCCTGCTGATGTGGATCGAGCTCCTGATCCGCAGCGCGGCCATCTACGTGGCCGTTGCGCTCGGGCCGATCGTCAACGCCGGGCTGGTCGACCGCGACCTGTGGGGCAAGTCGAAGAAGTGGTTCGGGGCCATCTTCGCCATCGGCCTGAGTAAGCCGATCTTGTTCGCTCTGCTGGGCCTCGGCGGCGCGATCCTCAGCGACACCTCGGGGAGCATGTCCGACTCGGTCTCCAAGACCCTGGTCGGCGCGTTGATCCTCCTGCTTGCCGTCTTCGCGTCCGCCACGCTCTACAAGTGGGTGCCAGCCTTCGGCGACGAGATGGCCAGTCTCCACCACGACCGGAAGAGTGCACAGTCCTCCGGCCCGGCCGCCGCGGTCGACGGCCCCGCCCAGCACGCCAACAGGGCGATGGGCGCTCGTGTCCAGGACTCCTTGGTCGGCGGCTCCAAGTCCGCTGGCGCCAAGTCCGCTGGCGCGAAGATGGGCGGCGGAACTGCTGTGGCCGGACCGGTCGCGGTCGGTGCCGCCATTGCTAAGGCCGGCGTCGACGTGGCGAAGAACAAGGCCACCACTTCCCCAGGCGCGCAGGGCACCGACGCCGCAGGCGGCGGCAAGGCCGAACAGCCCGAGAGCCAGCAGGGCGGCGAGGACACCGCCGGTACGTCCGGTGCACCGGCCGCCGCTAGTCCCCAGGGAGCGACCTCCGACCCGGTCGTCGGCTCTTCTCCGGACTGGTCCTCGGCCGGTGGGCACGCCTCGGCGGGGCGCCCACCGGGAGCCAATGGGGCACCGAGCACAGCACAGCCGTCCTCCCCGCCGTCAACCGGCACGGGAACCTCGGGCCCGACACCGCCCGCCTCCCCCTCCTCCGCATCAGGAACCACCTCGGGCTCCGGGCCCTCCGTCACGCCCCCGCCGCCGTCGCGGCCCTCGGGCGGCCAGGCACCCGGACGACCGAACCCCAGCAAGGATCAGTGACCCTCCATGTCGACTCGTACGTATCAGTTCGGAAAGCACCGCCCCACAGGATTGGTCGGCCGCCGAGACCTCGGCGAACAGGTCGTCCTCGGCGGCGGCGCCGTCACCGGCATCCTCTTCGGCTACCTCTTCAACGGCGTGACGGCCATCGCCGCAACGTGCCTGGTCCTGCCGATCCTGCTCGCCCTGGTTATCGTGTACGCCCCGTACCGGCCCAAGGGCACGTCCCAGCGGCGCACCCTTTACCGCTGGTGGCGGATCAACCGCTACCACCGCAAGGCGCTCCGCCGTACCGGCGGCGTGTGGGTGTCCCCGGCCGTCGAGGCCGGCGTGCGCACCAACGGCACTCCGCCGGACGCCGCTCTGGCGGAGCCGGAAGGCGTCACGGGCATGACGTGGGTGCCGGTCACGGTCCGCGGGCAGCAGGCCGTCGTGGTCCTCCAGCCGGAGGCCGGGTGCGTCACGGCCACGCTGGAGATCGCCTCGCCCGGCCTCGGCGGCAAGGAAGTCGGTGAACAGGTCGTCGCACTGGAGCGTTGGGGCGAGCTCCTCGACGCGTTCGGCAACGTCGAAGAGCACCCGGTGAAGCGGATTCAGGTCCTCGCCCGGCAGATGAAGTCCGACCCCTACGCCCACCAGCGTTACATCGCGCAGCGCGACGAGTCGGCCGCGACGACGGCCGCCCCGCAGTGGCTGAAGGACTCGTACGACGTACTGGCCAACGCCGTATCTACCAGCGCCGAGGAACACCGCTACTACATCACCATCCACGCCCGGTTCACCCGCGACCTGGCGGCCGAGGGCGCCGCCCGCGGAACCGGAGACGAAGGGATCGCCGCCGCCATGTCCGCGTACCTGGATGAGCTGTGGTCCCGCGCGGAGGACGCCGACCTCTCCGTGATCGCGCCCCTGGACGAAGGGCGGATGACTGCGTTCATCCGCAACAGCTACGACCCGGACCACGCCATCTGGGACACCGACCTTCGACAGGCGCACGCCTTCCCCCGCAACGTCGATGTCCGCGACGGCGCCCACGTTGCCACCCGCGCGGCAGGCTCCACCGACAGCTGGTACCACGCCACGGCCTCGGTCATCGGATGGCCCACCACCCCGGTCGGCCCCGATTTCCTGAGCCCCCTGCTGATCGGGATGCCCGATGTCATCCGCACCATCTCGATCACGCAGCAGCTCGAACCCAACGACAAGGCTGTGGAGCGGATGCTCGCGGAGGACACGAACAACCAGGCGGAGATGACCCGCGACCGCCAGCGCGGTAAAAACATCGACCCGCGCGACCAGATCGCCGCCAGCGCTACCGGATCACGCGGCATGAATCTGGCTTCCTCTGGCGCGGCTGGCTCCGCCGTCGTCGGCTACATCACCATCTCCTCGCGCAGCGCCGAAGAGCTGGAGCGCACCAAGCGCACCACCGCCTCCCGCGCCCGCAACGCTCACCTGCGGATCGAATGGCTCGACCTCGAACACGCGAGGGCCTTCGCCACGACCCTCCCCCTCGCCGGAGGCATCAAGTGACAGACCTGCTCGACCTCACCCCGCTGTCGCCGATGCACGAGACGGTGCGCCGTCCCCTCTACACCGAGACGACCACCAGCCAGGCCCTCTATCTCCCCATCGCACCGCCCACCCTCGGCACGGCGGGCGCGATCATCGGCCGGGAGCTCTACTCCGGCAAGGCGTTCATCTACTGTCCGTTCAGCGCCTTCGGCGACGGCCTGCCCGGCGGCAACATGATCGTGATGGGCGACACCGGCCGGGGAAAGTCCGCCCTGACCAAGACCTACGCCGCGCGACAGATCCGTCTCGGACGTCAGGTCGTGGTCCTCGACACCAAGGAACAGAAAGAGCGCGAAGAGGGCGAATGGGCCGCGCTCGGCCGCTCGCTCACCGGCAAGGCCCCGGTGAAGTTCGCCCCCGGCGGCAGCCGGGGCGCCTCGTGCATCAACCCGATGGACCCCGCCATCGCGGGCAAACGGCAAGTCGAGCTGGTCCGCACAATCGTTGAACTCGGGCTGGGCAAGGCCCTGGACGAATTCGCCGGCTCCGCCCTGCGGATCGCGATCCGCAGGGCCCACCAGCGGGCGGGAGACCTCGGCCGCACCCCGGTCCTGGCCGACGTCGCCGCCGCGTTGCGGTCACCGGAAGAGTCCGACGCGACGGCCAAGAAGCGTACGCGGGACGACCTTCTCGGTGACGGCCTGGAGGCGTCCTACGTCCTGGACCGGCTCTGCGGCAGCGAGCAGGACGCGACCGGCGACCTGACGGGGATGCTCGACGGCCCGACCAGCCTCGGGGTGGATCTCGACGCTGACATGATCGTCTTCGACCTGACCAAGGTCCCGTCCGGCGGGGTCGCCATGACCATCCTCGTCGCCGTGATCTCGGTTTTCCTCGAAGAGGTGTGGCTGCGCCCGCTGTGCGAATGCGGGACGGAGCCGGGGCAGCACGACCGCGTAGTGGTTGACGCGAACTCCGGAGCATGGGAGCTGGGACCGAACCAGCGCTCAGGCTGCCGCCGCTACACGCAGCGCAAGCGCATCCTCGTCTGCGAGGAAGCGTGGCACATCCTCGGAACGCCCCAACTCGCCTCGCTGCTTGAGAAGTTCCTCAAGTTCGCGAGGGGGTACGGCCTGTCCTGCATCTTCATCGTCCACCACCTGTCGGACATCGACGACAGCCCGGAGACCCAAGCAGCGCTGAAGATGGCCGACACCATCGTGATCTACAGCCAGAAGAAGGCCGAGGCGGAAGCGACGGTGGCCCGGCTGGGCCTGCCGTCCTGGACGGCCGAGCACATCATGCGTCTGCGCCGCGGGATCGCGCTGTGGAAGGTCGGCGAAGTGATCTACCCCGGCGTCCAGCACTTGTTGGTGGAAGCCGAACAACATCTGTGCTTCTCGTCCGGCTCGATGACCGACTTGACCAGTACCTCCCCGGACTCCGAATGAGCGGACACTGCCACCTCTCCGCCGCCGACACCTTCCACGCAGATTCGGAACGAGCCCTCACCATGACCGTCACCACCGCCAACCCCACGCTTCCCGCCGCCGAGCGCGCGGTACGACAGGACCTCGACCAGCTGCACGCCGAAGCACTCGACCTCGCCCGGCGCACGAAGGAACTGGCCGTCGTACTCGACCACGGCGACTACTCCGCCGCCGGAGGACGCGTGCGTACGGCCGTCACCCACATCTGGCGAGCCGCCGAGGACCTGCACAGCGCCTTCCACACCGCGCCCCCACGCTGCGCCGGACCCGACGCGTCGATGTCGCGGCTGTGCGGCCGGCGTATGCGCTACCTGGCGGCTCGCGTCGCCCGGAGGGCCGACTAGTGGACGTCATGCCCGATGGAATGTCACTGGCCCTGTACGCCGTGACGGCCGTGCTGGCGCTGGCCCTGGTGACGCTCTGGTTCCTGCTGAACCGCGGACGGCGCAACGCCGGATTCGCGAGCAAGGGACAGCTCAAGCGCCAGATGTCGGCCAAAGCAGTCCTGAAGGCCACCGAGATCAGGCCCTCCCTCACCAGCGACGACAGCCAGCCCAACCGCGCAGCCGGGGTGAGCTTCGCGAAGAAGCGCCCCACCGCTCGCTGACCTTCTCGCCTCGTTGCCCACCTCGCTCCGGAGTACGTCATGCACCACCCCCTCGATCCTCACGATTTCGGCTACTCGCTGGGCACCTCGCAACGCCCGAAGGGCGTCGAGCTGTGGTCCCGCGCCGACAAGGCATGCCGGGTCATCGGCCCGATGGGCAGCGGGAAGACTCTGCGGTTCTTCGCCCCGCTCGTCCGCAACTGGGCCGGTCCAGTCCTGGCCACATCGACCAAGCCCGATCTGGTCGAACTGACCCTCGACGCGCGGCAGCGGGAGGGCCGCCCTGTTGCGGTCTTCGACCCGCAGAACATCGCGCCGAGCCTCCCGAAATTCCGGTGGACGCCGATCAACGGCGCAGCCGACACCGAAGTTGCGATGATGAGGGGCAAGGCGTTCGTCGCTGGTTCGCGCACTCCCAACGGCGCAGCGCAGTCCAGTGAGGGCAGTGCCTTCTACAAGGGACAGGCTTCCAAGATCCTCGCTGCCTTCTTCCACGCCGCCGCCCTCGACGGCGCGTCCCTCGACTGGGTACTCCGGTGGGCCCGCAAGCTGACCGACCCGGCACCCCTCGGCATCCTCAACGCACACCCCGGCGCCGGCCCCGGCTGGGCGGACATGCTCCGCACCGCCACCACCGGCGACAGCCGCACAGTCGGCAACACCGCATCGACCCTCGATGCGGCGCTGGAGCCCTTCATGCACCAGTCGGTGATCAACGCCCTCCAAGGAGATGGAGAGGACCCCACAGACTTCGGCGCGTTCCTCGACTCCGGGGGCACCCTCTACCTTCTCGGCAAGGACAGCGAGGTGAACAGCGTTGCACCCCTGACTACCGCGATAGCAGAAGACCTCTTGGACTTCGGGGAAGCGCACGCCCTCGTCTCCCCGGCCGGGCGGCTCGACCCCGCTCTCCTCGCGGCCCTGGACGAAGCGCCGAACATCGCGCCCATCCCCTCCCTCCGCCAACGCGTCGCCGACGGCCGGGGTCGCGGCATCACGGTCGTCTACGGCCTCCAGGCGTGGGCGTCCGCCCGCGCCCGCTTCGGCGAGGACACCGCGAAGGAACTGGCGGCCTTCACCAACAACGTCATCGTCCTGCCCGGAGATAAGGACCCCGACTTCCTCAAGGACATGTCCGACCTGTGCGGTCAGGTCGAGCGAGAGCGCAAGACGAAGACCACTTCCGGCGGGGACCGCGGCGGCCACTCGACGGCCACGCACATGGCGCTCGAACCCGTCCTTCGAGGAGACGAGATCAGGCGCCTGGCCGAGGGCCACGCCCTGGTCCTCGCGGACAACCTGCCGCCGATCGTCACCCGGCTCGACGGCATGTGGACCTGGGACTCCTGGGCCGAGATCGAGGGGTACGTGCGTGACCTTCGGGCCGCCAACGAAGCCGAGCGGACCGAGCGGGCCACTGAGAAGAAGAAGCGGGCCAAGGCCCACGCGGAGGCGTGGGCCGGCCGTGAAGGAGCGGCTGCCGCATGACCGAGATCCTGACCCACTTCGAGCCCTTCCCCGAGCCGCCCGCGCTGATCCTGGAGTACATCGCGGAGCGGAGCACGGAGGAGTCCGTTGCCGCCGACGGTCCCGCCCCGTGGGACCTCGGCGCCCTGTCAGCCGAGTTGATCGCGCCGATGCCCGCGTGGCTCGATTCTGTGTGCCGCTGGCTGAACCGGACGTACGCCTGGCAGCCGCAGGATGTCATCCCTCCCTGCTGGGTGAAGCACGAGGGACTGGCGTACGAGATCGCGGCCCTGGCCTTCGCCCGGGGAGACGCGTATGCGGAGGCGGGTTCATCCGTGATCTGGCACGAGCAGTACGACCGGTTCCTCACCCGCATGAACAAGACGTTGGGCAAGGCGGGCGACGAGTGCCGCGTCGGCAGGCACGACGAGCGTCCGGCGCGCTTTCAGCTCGCGGCCTGGCCCACCGCCAAGGGCGAGGAGACGGGATCTGTGGGGCGAGTCGAGGAGATGGCCGGATGATGGCGGACCCGAACATGGTCTTCTCGACGGACCCACGTCACGGACTGGTGGCGCGAAGCGGCTGGGAGCAGGAGGAAGCCCGAACCGTGCTCCGTGATCTCGGTTGGGAGTGGGCGGAGGAACTGCACGCCCTCGTCCCACCGGACGACGTGCCGGAGGTCGACGCCGGCCTTCAGGCGGTGGAGGAACTGCACCTGCACGGGCACCGGACCGGGTACGCCGTGGGTCCTTACGGCACGATGCGGTTGACCCTGGATCGCGCGGAGCAGGTGTTCACGAAGGTCGCCGCTCAGGAGCCTGGTAAGGCCACCGCCGGAGTGGACGCGAAAGATGATCAGCCTGCAAGAGCGGAGGCCAGGCGGCCTAGGTACGGGGGCGTACCCGCTTCAGAAGGTCCGGGCGAGCCCGATGGGCCGGAGCCCCCGGCGATCTAGAACGCTCACCAGCAAGAGCCCATGGCCGTCCTTCAGCGTTCGAGGAGCCCTAGAGGTTCCTCGAACGCTGCTGTCGTTCAGGCGGGGGCGGGGTCGAGGAGAAGTGAGGCGAGGATGGCAGCTGTGCCGGTGGGATCGGTCGTGTGGTGCACGGTGCGGATGCCCAGGGTCTCGGCGGGCGGCAGGTTCTCCGCGTGGTCATCAACGAAGACGCATTCCGGACCGGTCAGGTCTAGGGCGTCAAGCGCGCGCTGGTAGATGAGCGGCGACGGCTTCCGTACGCCTTCCAGCTCCGACAAGATCACGGCGTCGAAGAAGTCCGTCCACATGCCCTTGTCCTCGTACGGGTTGTAGGGCTCGATCCCGAACGAGTTGCTGAGCATGGCCACCTTGATCCCGGCCGCGCGAGCGCGCTTCGCGGCGGCGACGATCTGAGGCTCCGGGTGAAGGTTCGCCAGAGCGCGCCGCATCAGGTCGGTGGAGTCGATGCCGAGGATGCCGCCGATGACACGGTTCCAGTCTTCCTGGGTCGCCTCACCGACCTCCAGTGCTGCGTAGATCGCGACGCCTTCAGGATGCTCATTCAGTGCCGCGAAATACGCGCCTGGAGTCAATCCCTCCGTCCTCTCGAACGCCTGCCCGTTCAGTCGCATCCGAGTGGTGAGCACACCACCGAAGTCGAGAATCAGGCCACGGTATGGGGCTGGCAAAGCGTCCTCCTTGCCGATCTTGCGTACGTGTACGCGGTCCCCCGGCCGCAGGGCGACAGGGGGACCGTTGAGTGCCCTCCCCAGAGGGAGAGACCCCCAGTATCGCCTCTCCCCGACGCACGTGGGCCTACGCTTGACACGAGTGCCCTGTCCACTACGGCGAACGGTCAACCCATGGTGTATGACGGAGAGTTGTTCAGCATCGGCCAACGGATCAAGTGGTGGCGTGAGCGCCGGGGCTTGTCCCAAAGGATGCTGGGAGACCTAATCGGCAGGTCAGAGAACTGGGTCTACAAGATTGAGAACGATCGGATGCCGCTGGACCGGCTTCCGATCCTGATCGCGCTGAGTAAGCAGCTGCGATGCAGTCTGGAGGACCTGACGGGCGGATACGTGTCCGGAATCGTTACGGCGGGCACGGAGCACGAGCACGTTCCGCTCATCCGACAGGCCCTGTCGCTGCCCGCCTCTCTCCTTCCGCAGCGAATCGGGTCGGTCACCTCCGACGACTTCGAGTCGTCGGTTACGGATGCCTGGAAGGTCTACGAGACGCAGGCTGAGGACCGGTACCGCGACGTCGGCGAGCGGCTGCCCACCCTCCTGCGGCAGGGACACGCCGCTCTGCGCGACGCCTCACCTGAGCACGAGGGCACCGTCCTCCGGCAGCTCATCAGCCTCTACAGCCTGCACCAGATCTGGCTTCGTCGCGTCGGTGAACCGACCCTCGCCCGCATTGCGGCGGACCGCAGCCTCTCCCTCGCGGACAACGCCGGTGACCCGGCCCTTCTCGCGGCTGCGGCCTGGAGCCTGGCCTGTGTCCTCACTTCCGCTGGAGATGTGGAAGACAGCTACGAACTCGCTCGGCAGACCATCGCCCAGTGCCGGCCGAATGACGACTCCGCCCCTGAGCACTGGTCCGCGTACGGCGCGCTGCACCTGCAAGGTGCTGTAGCCGCCGTACGCGCCACAAAGGGCCCGAGGGCGTGGGACCTGTACAACGGAGCGAAGCGGGCCGTGGACCGAGTCGGCGCAGACCTCAACCATTGGCACACGTGCTTCGGGCCGACCAACTTTGCCATGCACGAGGTGCACTTGAAGGCAGAGGAAGGCGACACCAGCGAAGCTCTTCGCGCCGCCGATCACGTCGCTGTCAACGAAGAGGTCCCGCTCGAACGTCGGACCCGGTACCTGATCGAGGTAATGAACCTCAACCGCATCCAGCGGGACGACTACGCGACGGTGCACATTCTCGGCAAGCTGTTGAAGCAGTCGCCGGAGGAGATCGTGTTCTCTCCCCTGGTCAGGGAGGCAGTGGCAGACCTGCTGAAGCGCGAGAAGCCGATGTGGCGCGACGACCTGCGTGCGGTAGCGAAGCACATCGGGCTCGCCGCTTAGGCATATGCCAACCCTGAGCGTTACTCAGCCCTGATTTTTTCTCAGGGGTGGGCATCTGAAGTGGCCCTACGTTTACGGGTCATGACGACAAGTCACGCTCAGACGGAAGCTGGCGCGGCGCCCTTACCGCCCGCCAAGCGCCACCTCCGCCTTGCTCGTGAGGCCGAGGTCGCGCACACGGAGGCCGGTCGTTTCGCGGTCCCTCTCGACCTGTACGAGGGGACCGCGGAGCCCGCGCCCCTTCCGCTGGTCCTGACGGCCGATGAAGTGGTTGACCTTCACGGCAAGCTCGGGGCGCTCTTCCCCATTGCGGAAGGGAAGGCGCGATGACCGCGCGAACCCCCGGCGATCGAGCACGCCGCCGCAATCTCGCCGACGCATCCATTACCCCCATGCCCGCCTTCGCCGGTCTGCTCCGGCGCATCCCGGGCCAGCGGCACCGGACCAACCCCATCGCCTCGCTCGAAGCCCCCGCTCCTGGGCACGAGGGCGGATCACGGATCGGAACGGAGCGGTGAACGGCCCGGCGCCGCAGTGCCCGACCGCGCCTCGCCCCAACGGCTTGGTGGAGGAGAACTTCCCCATCACCAAGCGCTCTCCTGGCGAACTCCCCCCACCCGTAGACGAATCCCGCGTTCGAGCCATGAGGCACGTGACCCGGGAACGCCTCACCTCTCGCGGTCTGACCTGCGTCGCCGACGATGCAACCCTCATCGTCTCTGAGCTGATCACCAACGCCATCCTGCACAGCGGCGGAATGCAGATCCAGCTCACTCTTGACCTTCGCGATGGCGTCCTGTGCATCCGCGTCCACGATGGCGTGACAGGTCCCCGCCCCACGGCACAGACCCCCGACGACGACGAACACGGTCGCGGGCTGGTCCTCGTGCAGGAGATCGCCCGAAGCAGACGGGGCGCGTGGGGTGTCAGCGACAACGGCGCCACCACGTGGTGCGAGCTGAGTTTGGTGGCGTGCTGATGACGAACACCGCATTACGCGACTGGGCGACGAGCCCGGAGACCATGCCGGTCCGCGTTAAGGACCCGACGGTCCCCACGACCCCTTGGACTCCTCCACACGATGAGGAGAAGGCCCGGCGGTACCTGAGCGCAGTGCGCGAGTGGGCAAGCGTGGATTGGAACGAGGTGTTCGACGACCTCGACACCATCCTGCACGGCGAGGAAGAGATCAGCCACCACGCCGCGGGCCCGTCCGGCAGAGCACCATTACCCAACTACAACGACGATGCCCGTACTCAGCGCTTCCTCATGGCGCTCAAGCTGCTTGTAGCCCGTGCCTTGCGAGACCAAGCCGACAAGAAGCACCCGGACATCGCCGCTCTGATCGGACAGGCCCGCACACTGCGTGCCGAGGTAGTGGCCGGCGACGCGGGACAGACCATCGGACTCGTTCGGAAGCTGGCGCGGCTCACCCTCGATCTCGCCGAGCTTTTGGAAGAGGCCGGGATCGTCAGGGGGCTGGTCGAGTGCTAACGACCACTAAGGCTTCGACGCGTTCGTTCGGCCCTTCGCTCTGCTCTGCCGAGGAGGCGTACGACTTCGAGCACTTCCGGGACCGCCTTGCCCGGCCCGAGGTCCTTGCTCACGCCGTCGCGGTACGCGTCTTCCGGGCACCGCTGCTTGCCGTGCCGGTCGGTGGCCCGCGTCGCGGCGGATACATGTCCTTCGATCTGCTGTCCCTGGCAATAGGGGCACGCGGCCTTCTCACGAACCGACCGGGGTTTCCGAACCTCCGCGTCCGGTGGTCGCCGCACCGCGATACCTGCCACACCGTCGAGTGGGGCGATCCGGCTCCCGAGTGGTGGGAAGACGACGCGGTCTTCGGCCGGTTCTACGGCTACAGCGAGGCAGCCATCACCACCTTCTTACGCCAGCACCCCGGGCCTTCTCCGGCGGTCTCCGTTCCGTGTTCCCCCACGGCCCCGTAGTCGCCGAGGGAGAGCCCTCTTCCCGCACCGCACCCGAGAGGACGACGAGCACCATGTGCAAGCACAACCCGCCGTGTCCCACGGCCGACGCCTCCGACCGAGAGGCAGCGCGGCCCGCTGCGGCCCACCCCGAACAGGGTTGGGGGTTGCTGTGCAACGGCGTCCTGATCTTCGATGACACCGGCCAACTCCTGCCGGACGGACGAATCGTCAAACCGCATCGGTCCCTGCTCGCCCTCCAGACGATGCGGAGGCCCGGATGAGCGTCATCGATGCCAGCCGCCGACCCGCGCTCCAGGTCCCCGAAGCAGCCTCCGCACGGTTGCGCGTCGGGTCCTACAACGTAATGGACGGCGGACAGGATCGCTGGTCCGGACAGCTGAGGCTTCTGGCGTCCCTGAACCTGGACCTTCTCGGTATCCAGGAGGCCAAGCACTGGGACCGGACGGACTACGCCCGAGTCCACGAAACTGCTGAGGCATTGGGGATGCAGCCGCTGTTCGCTCCCTCCCGGAGTCACGGCTGCCACCTCGTCCTCTTCTATCGCTGGCCTCGGATACAGTGCCGCCGGTTTCGGGCCGACATCTCCTGCGGGCGCTTTCATCACGCCGCATCAAGAGCGCAGTTCACGGTCGACGGCGTCGATGAACCTCTCTGGGTCCTCCATACACACCTGCACCCCTTCAGCCCGGCGGTTCGCTTGACGGAGGCCGGGTGGCTGACGGAGTACGCCAATCCCGACCGGCTCGCGGTGATCATCGGGGACCTCAACACCGGTGGACTCATGGACAAGGACCCGGACGACTGGGATCAAGTCCCCGCGCACCTCCACTCCCGCCACCGGCTCGTACTGCCTGACGGCAGTTACGGCGGCAGCGACCGTCGTGCGATGAGTGCGCTGACGAAAGCGGGGTTCGTTGACCCGCCGGAACAGCTGGGCATGGAGCCACCGCGTACCGCCGGCCACTGGGGTCGCGGTAGTGAGCCGTACGACCGCCGGTCTGACTTTGTGCTGCTGTCACGCCGCCTCGCTCCAGCTGTCCACGATCACCGAGTAGTGGACACGGCCGAAACCCAGCGTCTCGGCGACCACCTCCCGGTGATCACCTCGGTAGACCTCGTCAGGAGGAAGCCACGACTCCTGTAAGAGGCGCCACATAGACCACCGCCCGGCGGCCCGGATGTAACGGGCCGGATCGTCGGGCGGTTACAACCCCGGCGCGGGGCTGTCGCCTCGTCCCTGACTCACGAGCCCCTGCGGCTCCGCGCCGGTCCATAGATCCGCTCAACCATGCTCGGCACAACTCGCCGAGGAGGAGACTCCGCGTGGATAACGCCCCCGATTTGACGACCAGCACGGAACAAGGCGCCGCCACCGAGCAGCAGCTACGCGACACGATGGTGCAGAAGCTCATCGAGGCCGGGGCCGCCCGCAGCCCTCGCGTCGTGGCCGCGTTCCGCACCGTTCCCCGGCACTTGGCCACCCCCGAGGTGGAACCCGCCAAGACGTACGAGGTCGAGACGGCCACCATCACCAAGACCGACGAGCACGGCGTGGACATCAGCTCCGTGTCCGCCCCGCGGATTCAGGCGATGCAGATCGAGCAAGCCGCGATCGAGCCGGGGATGACGGTTCTGGAGATCGGCTCAGGCGGTCCGAACGCTGCGTACCTCGCGGAGATGGCCGGCGAGAACGGGCGAGTGGTCACCGTGGACATCGACGCTGATGTCACCGCTCGCGCCGAACGGTTCGTGGCTGCCACCGGCTACCGGAACATCTCCGTCGTCACAGGCGATGCCGAGCACGGCGTTCCCGAACACGGGCCGTATGACCGCATCGTGGTCACCGTGCAGGCTGCCGACATCCCGTCGGCCTGGGTTGACCAGCTCACGAACGGCGGACGGCTCGTCGTTCCGCTGCGTATGCGCAGCATGACCCGCACGGTCGCCTTCGTCCGCGACGGCGACCGACTGGTGAGCGACGGGTTCGAGCAGTGCGGATTCGTGCCGATGCGCGGAGCCGGGGAGAACCGGATGCGCCTGGCCGTTCTGCACGACGAGGAGGGCGCGGAAGTCGCTCTCCGCCTGGACTCGGGCCACGCCGAGCCGGACACAGAAGCGCTGCGAGCCGCGCTGCGCTCCCCGCGGTCCGAAGCGTGGTCCGGAGTGACGGTCGGCGGCGAGGAGTCGAAGGAACACCTGGACCTGTGGCTCACGACCGCTCTGGACAACCTCCCCATCATGGCGGCCAAGGTCGGAGCCCGGCAGCGCGGCATCGTCGCTGCCGCTTCCCCGATCGGCCTCCCGGCGCTCGTCGACGGCGGCAGCTTCGCGTACCGCACGACCCGGCCCACCGATCTGGAGAACCGCTACGAGCTGGGCGCCATCGGGCACGGACCCGACGGCCGAAAGGTCGCTGAGCGCCTGGTCGAAGAGATCCAGGCGTGGAACGACGGGCACCGCAGCGACCGTGCACACATTGAGGTCTACCCGGCGGGCACGCCCGACGACCGACTTCCCGCAGGCCGGGTCATCGACCGGCCGCACACGCGGGTCATCATCTCCTGGCCGTGACGCCTTCAGCGTTGCCGTCAGGTGGCACCACCAGCACGTTCCGCACAGTCCACTGATCCCTCAACCCCGAGGAGACGCACGATGGCACCGCAGATCACCAAGTCCCTGCCGCAGACCGGAACGCCGTTCTCGGCCGAGTCCGGGTCGGACTTCGACCTGAGCATCGAGACCGTCTCGGCACTGCCCGTGGTCGGAGCCCTGCTGAACGACACCGGCGACGGCTGCACGTCCACCTGCCAGTCCGCCTGCTCGAACAGCACCTGCGGCTGACCGCAGCACCCCTATCCGGGGCGGGTGGGCCAGTCGGCTGGTCCGCCCGCCCCGGGCACCGCACCTGTGAAGGAGGGCATTGACATGTATCGAGCAGTTGACGCGAGCATGATTAGAACATCGGTGTTTCCGCTGGTGGGTCTGCTGCCCTCCTGCCCCGCGCCCGTCGCGGACGGGGCCGCCGACGCGGAGAATTGCCGCCAGTGGATCAAACAGGTGTGGGCGGACGACACAGTCGTCAGCGCCGTCGAAATCGCCGCCCCGGTCCTGGCCGCCGCCGTTCGCAAGGTCATCGACGGCAAGGCTCGTCGGTCGCGCATCCGCCGGACCGCCCATTCGGTGACCCGCTACCTCTTGCGCATGCAGTTCCGCGCAACGCCCTTCGGCACGTTCGCCGGCCCCACCTCGGTACGCCTGGGTCCGCGCACCAGCATCCGTTGGGGAACTCAGCACACGGCATTCGCCAGAGCCGATGCAACCTGGCTACACGACTTCGTCACCACCCTGGAGCAAGACCCGGAGATACTGCGTCACCTTCACATCGTTGCCGACCCCACGACCACCGTGCGCGGGGCGACGATATCCGTCTCCTGCCAGCCCGGAGCTGATGGCCCAACGGAGACGACCCTCCGCCGCACCAAGGCCGCAGAGCTTGTTCTGTCCCTCGCGCAGGCTCCCACGCTGGTCAAAGACGTCGTGGCGAAGATCAAAGCGGACTACCCCGACACGGCGGTGACGACGATCGAGGGGATGGTGCGCACCCTTGTGGCGCACCGCGTGCTTCTCACCAACCTTCCCGCTCCGATGACCCGTGATGATGCCCTCGGTCACCTGGTCGATCAGCTCGACCGGACCTCCCGCGCGGGAGCCCCCGACTCGGCCGTACGGGTCCGGGCGGAGAAACTGCGCCACGTCCACCAGCTTCTTCACCAGCACGATCACGCTCATCCCGACGAGCAGCCCACTCTTCGCGTCCAGGCCACCACGGCGATGAACCAGCTCACCGGGGTCACCGAGGGCAGCCTTGCCGTACACCTGCGGCCGGACTGCAACATCGTCTTGCCCCATCAGGTCGCCGCCGAGGCGAGCCGCGCCTTGGACGTGATCGGCCGTATCACGCCGTACCCGAACGGCTCCCCGGCATGGCGCGACTACCTCACCCGCTTTCTGGAGCGCTACAGCACGGGCACCGTAGTGCCGGTACGGGAACTCACCGATCCCGACACCGGACTGGGCTTCCCCGTCGGATACCGCAACACCGTGCTTCCGCGGCCCGTCCTTGCAACGACGCCTCGCGACGAACACCTTCTGGCACTGGTTCAGGAAGCCGCCCTGACCGACCGCCGCGAGATCGTGCTCACCGAGGACGACATCGAGGTCCTGTCCACCGGCAAGCCCAGCCAGGTTCCTGCGCACATCGAGTTCACGTTCACCGTTCTCGGTCAGTCCCAGAGCGCCTTGGATGAGGGACGCTTCACCCTCTCCGTAGTCGGCCTGTCGCTCGCGGCCGGCATCACGACCGGGCGCTTCCTCCCCACCCTCGAACCGTCGGACCTCGACCGGGTGAAGGCCGTTCACGCCGCGCTGCCCACCCTGACCGAGGGTGCTGTCCGCGGGCAGGTGTCGGGCCCACCGTTGAAGGTGCCGATCAACAACGTCAGCCGCTCGCCCCTCGTCGCCCCGGAGCTGCTGTCCATCGGCGAGTACAACCCCGACGCCACATTGGGCCTTGACGACCTCGGTGTGGTCGCAGACGCAGCCCGCTTCTACCTCGTCTCGCTGTCCACCGGCCAGATCATCGAGCCGACCGTGATGAACGCCGTCGAGTTGTCCAGCAGCACCCACCCGCTGACCCGCTTCGTCTGCGAACTGCCCCGCTCCCACACGGCGGTCCTGATGCCCTTCTTCTGGGGCGCCGCGAGTCAGCTTCCGTTCCTGCCCGAGGTTCGAGTTGGCCGTACCGTGCTGTCCGCCGCCCTGTGGCGGCTGCGTCACCGTGACTTCGGAGACGGGGACGACTGGAACGAGCGGTTCGTCAACTGGCGTTGCACGTACGGCCTTCCGCGCACCGTGTACCTCGGCGCCAGTGACCAGCGCCTCCGCCTCGACCTTGACGAACCCGTCCACCAAGAACTGCTGCGCGCGGAACTGAAGCGGCACGGAAAGGCCGTCCTGCACGAGGCTCCGGAGGAAAGTGCCTTCGGATGGCTCGACCGAGCGCACGAAGTGGCCATGACGTTCGCCGCCGACCAAGAACGCCGTCCCGCTCCCACGATTCGGTCCTCCACGGTCCGGGAGGTGGGCAGGATGCCCGGCTCCTCACACTGGGTGTACGTGAAGCTGTACGG
Organism: Streptomyces sp. NPDC102441; assembly: GCF_044765585.1. Lineage (NCBI taxonomy): Bacteria > Bacillati > Actinomycetota > Actinomycetes > Kitasatosporales > Streptomycetaceae > Streptomyces > Streptomyces sp. NPDC102441. The sequence goes on along the minus strand of NZ_JBIWKH010000002.1, from coordinate 349,661 downwards.
CAGCACAGCCCGAGTACCAGAAGTGGTGACCGGCCATCTTCCCCGGCTTCTGCGGGATGGATGGGGTACTCCGCCGTCCACCTGGTTCATCCGGTACGCCGACCCTGAACCCCATATTCGCCTTCGTCTACGCCTCCCCGGACCGGGAGCGTTCGGTTCCGCAGCACAAGCCGTTGCCCAGTGGGCCGCTGACCTGCGGCGGGAGGGTCTGCTCCACCGGGTGCAGTGGGACACCGACCACCCCGAGACAGGCCGCTACGGCACCGGCCGCGCGCTGGAGGCTGCGGAAGGCTACTTCGTGGCCGACTCCGCGGCCGCCGTCGCTCAGCTGGCCCTCGCGGTGCCCGCCGAACTCCGTCCCGCCGTCACTGCGGCCTCGTTCGTAGACATCACCTCGGGATTCCTCGGCTCCAGCAAGGACGCCTTCACCTGGCTCACCCAACATCTCCGGCGGAGCGACGGAGGACTCGTCCCCCGCAACATTCAGGCCCTCGCGCTGCGTCTGTCCGAACCCGACGCACGCAACGTCCTGGCCGACTTCGACGGCGGTGATGCAGTGGCCGATGCCTGGGAGATGCGCAGGCACGAGCTCGACCGCTACCGCCAGACGCTGACGGGGGACGCACCGGATGCCGTGCTGCCCTCCCTGCTGCACATGCACCACAACCGGGCCGCAGGCATTGATCCGGCAGCGGAAGCGACCTGCCGACGGATAGCGCGAGCTGCGGCCCATTCCCGGACTCTCATCCCCGAAGGAGACGAGGCGTGACCACCGCCCCGCCGGCCACCGATACCTCCACCCGACAGTCCCTCGCACATGGCCCACTCGGCATCGCGATGCTCCATATCGAGCGAGCCCGAAGCGGGGCGGGCGACTGGCGCGACGTTCACCGCATCCTCGCCGGGACCGGCCCGTTGATAGACGGCGCGGAGGCCAACCTCTTCCTCGGCGCCCCTGCAATGGCCTTCGTTCTGCACCTGGCCGCCGACGGCACCGACCGGTACGCCGGTGCACTGCACACCCTCGACGGCGTCGTGGCCTCGCACACTCAGCAGCGGCTCGCCGCCGCGCACGCACGTATCGACGCAGGCCGCCGTGCGACGTTCGCCGAGTACGACCTCTTCCGCGGCTTGACCGGCGTAGGTGCGCTGTTGCTCCGCCGTCAGCCGCACGGCGCGGAAATGAAGGGTGTCCTGGAGTACCTGGTACGTCTGGTCGGACCCGTCCCGGATGAGTCAGGTGCGGCCCTGCCGGGCTGGTGGGTCGGCCACGCACCGGCCAGTGACAAGACCGCCACCCCCGGCGGCCACGCGAACGCCGGACTGGCACACGGCATCACCGGCCCCCTTGCCCTCCTCTCACTGGCCATGCGCGCTGGCATCACCGTTGACGGACACGAGGCCGCGATCCGCCGCATCTGCCGGTGGCTCGATCAGATCAGGCAAAGCGACTCACACGGCCTGCGTTGGCCTCGCTGGGTCAGCCACGGTGGCGTCTCTCCCGCGCTCCCGGCGACGCCCGGTTGGTGCTACGGCACCCCGGGCCTGGTGCGCGCGCAGCAGCTCGCCGCCATCGTCCTGGAGGACGCGGATCGCAAACGGATGGTCGAGCGGGCGCTGACGTACTGCCTTGGCGACCCCCACCAGCTCGACAAGATCGCCGACCGCGGGCTGTGCCACGGCTTCGGCGGTGTTCTGCGCACCGTTCAGCGCGTAGCCGAAGACGCCGACACCCCTGCCGAGTACGGCCGCCGGTTCAGTCTGCTGGTCCAGCGGTTCCTGACGGCGGATGTCCCGGAGGACGGCGGCTTCCTGGTCGGCAAGGCTGGAGCCGCCCTCGCCTTCCACGATGCCGAAGCGGGCGGCTCGCCCCAGGGGCAGTGGGACGCCTGCCTCCTGCTGACGTGAGAGGAGCAGCCGTGCGCCATACGGATCGTATGGAGGACGCGATCCTGGCGGTTCTCGGTGGGGCCTCCGTAGAGGAAACGGCTCACGCCGCCGACACCGGGACCGCCCAGCTCTCCGAAGCCATCGAGCGGTACAAGGACGCCGGCCGGGCTGCGCTCGACGCCGAACCGTCCGGCTGGCACCAGATGAACATCCGCTTCGCGGACTATCCCAGCGCCGATCGCACATTCCGTGCGTACCTCACGCCCGCCCTGCGGAGTGATCCAATCGGCACCTGGTGGTTCGTGCGCAAGTACCCCCATTGGCGATTGCGCTTCTATCCAGCCTCGAACGCGTCGCCCGAGGACGCTCTCCGCCACGTCACCGAAGCGCTCGACAGCTCGGTCTCCTGGAGCGTGACCACGGAGTGGACCGCGACCCCCTACGAGCCGGAGGCCATCGCCTTCGGGGGCCCGGTTGGGATGCCGCTCGCACACGAGCTGTTTCACGCCGACAGTGTCGGCGTGCTCGGCTATCTCGGCGTCGCGGCCGACGGAAGTGCAAGATCACTGGATGCCAAGGCGACTTCCCTCGTGGCCATGACGTTGCTGATGCGCGCCGCTGGCCTGGAGTTCGGTGAGCAGGGGGACGTGTGGGGACGGGTCGAAGAACACCGTCCGCTCGCTGAGGACGTGTCCCCAGAACAGGTCAGCAGCATGGTCGAACCCATGCGCCGCCTCCTCCTCTCGGATGCCCGTCCCCTGCTCAACGCCGGAGACCTCGCCTGTGTACGGCCCTGGATCGAGGGGCTGGAGCAAGGCGGGGAGGCGCTGGCGGAGGCGGTCGGCAGCGGCAACATCGGCCTTGGGAAGCGAGGCATCCTCGCACGCCACGTCCTCTTCCACTGGAACCGAATGGGCTTCACCGTCCGCCAACAATCCATCTGGTCCCGTGCAGCGCGGGAGGCCGTCCTTGGCCAATGAACTGGCCGGAGAACCACACCCGGACGACGCTATCGCCCCTGGCAATCCGATCAGGACACACGAGAGAGGGCATGCCATGACCACCCCTTCACAGCCGAGACGATGGGTGAGCCTCGGGTTGGTGTTCGGGGGCGCCACCCCGGTCTACTCGATCCCGCAGCCCGCTCCCAGCCCCTCGCGTTCCCCCGTGCCGCCCCTCGGTGAACCCGATGACGAGGACGCCGAGGAGCTGATGCGTGAAGCGCGCTACAGGCCGAAGGTGCCGTACCCCGGTGCTCGCTCGATGCCTTGGGACAGCGAGTGCATGGACTGCGGGGCACGTCGCAGGCCCTCGCTTCAGGATGTCGAGCGCGGTGTTCGGTGCAAGCACATCCGGCGTAGGCCCGGCGCATGATGCGGGCCCCCGTGACCGCGCAGGGCGCGGTGTTCCAGTGCAAGTTGCGCCCGAACAAGGGGACGGACCGGGAGATCCGAGGTGTCGGTGCGCGGATGGCTGCATATCGGGTGTGCAGCTCGTGTGACTTCTGGCTGATGTGCCTGGGCTACGCGATGCTCGGCGACCAAGACCCGGACGGCCGGCGTGCCCTCCGGATCGATGGCGTCCATTACCTGTCATGGACCGAGGAGCAGGGGTTCCCGCCGGAGATCGGCTACGTCGGGGACGAGGAGTCCCGCTACGTCCTGCTCGACGATCCGGCGGGCACCGAGCACGTGACGCGGCGCCTCTGGCTCATGGGCACCATCCCGGATGCGTTCCGCGACCGGATGCCGGACAACGCGGTCTTCGCTCCGCCGTCCTAGGAGGGCACGGGGCCCTCCTACACAGGCGGTGCGTCGTGAGTGCTGTCCGGCGGTACGGGCTGCGTGTGGTCCACCGCGGTTCGCTTGGCGTACGTGGACTCCGGTTTCGGAGACGAGGGCACCTCGGACTCATCGGCATCGACGTGCTGACGCCCGTGTTGGGCTCGCAGCCTCGTCTCATTCTGGAGGCCGGAGACGCGGTGGTCTGCGCCGCGAGCCGTGCTGCGAGCCTTGATGGCCTCGGCCCGGAGCTGTTTGGCTGCTTCGTCGTCCTTGACCTTGGCCCGCCGAAGCAGCGTGGCCTTCTCCTGCTGCGGCATGTCAGCTTCCGTCAGCACGGCTTCGTACTCGTTGACGGGTCCGGCCTGCCGGGTGACGTCCTGGAGCCGCGCGTCCATCTGCTCCAGCTCCTGGACGGTCTCCTCACGGGTACGCAGAAGAGCTTCGCGGTCTGACTCGACCGCAGCACGCTCGTCGCCGCGGAGTGCTGTCCGTCCGAATCGGCCCGTCGCGGCTAGCTGCTGGTCAAGCCCCTCGATTCGGGCCTCGGTGCTGTTCAGTCGGGTGGTGTGTTCCGCGATCGTGCCGTCCAGCGACCGGACTTCCCGGATGGCCACGGCTCGCTCGGCAACGTCCTCATGCCGGCGTTGAAGCGCGAGCGACCTGGGGCCTGCACCGGCAGCAGCCTCCCGTTCGGCACGGTCGGCGGCGGCTTCCGCCTTGTCGGCCGCCGCCGCTGTGGCGCGGGCGGCGACGGCTGCCTTGCGCACAGCGTCACGCAATGCTGCGTTACCGAGGTGAGCGTATGGGCGGGCAGCCGTCGGCGCGGGTTCCGAAGGTGTGGCCGGTGCCGGGATGGGTGCGGTGTTCGCCGTTGCGGGGCGGTCCTCGTGCTCCGGAGCCTCTTCGGGAGTGTCGGCGTCGTGGTGCTCGTCAGCGCCGGGGGCGCGCGGGATCGGGAGGTCCGCTACGGCCTGGCGGACGTGTGCGGGAACGGCGTTCTTCGGGAGTTCGGTGAGGATCATGCGTTCCTCGGTGCCGTTCTCGATCTCGCGGATGAGGCCCGCGACGGCGCGGTCAAGCTGTTCTTGGTCGGTGAGTGCGTCGCCGTGGCGGGCGCGGTCGGCGTCGGTCTCGTAGACGGAGAGCGGCAGGAACAGGTGGGACTCGGCCTTGTCCCTCGACATCATGGTGTAGAGGGCGTTCGCCTGGGCGCCGGGTCCGTAGACCAGTGCCTCTTGGACGGTGAGGCCCTGCGACTTGTGGCCGGTGATCGCGTATCCGAGGCTGAGCCCGCCCTGTGCGATGTAGTCGGCATCGACCCATTCGGCGACGTCACGGTGACCGTCGGCGGTCTTCTCCCGCCACTCGACCAGAACGCGGCGTTCCTCGTCCACGGCGCGCACGATTCCGCGGTAGCCGTTCAGGACGTCTTCGTTCTGCCCTCGGCTCTTCTTGCCCCGGTAGTCGTTGACCCGTAGGAGAACCTGGTCGCCGACGGACAGGGTCAGCTCGCCGCCACCGGGCAGCGCGTAGGCGTGCTCGGGACCGGTGAGGTCGCCATTCTCCTTCCGCAGTGCACGGGCGCCGGTGTTCAGCTCTTCCACAATCTCGTTGGTGGCGGCGAGCATGAGGAGCTGCTGCACGGCGGTGTGGTCGTCGGTGTGCGCGGCCCGCTTGTCGGCCCAGACGGTGAGCATCGCGGCGAGGGCGGTGTCCTTGTCCGCGAGAGCGTGCACGCGGCCGGTTCCGGCGAAGGTGCGGAGCGATTCCACACGGTTGTCGTCGCGCCACAGTTCCAGTGCCCGGCGCTCGACCATGTCCTTCTGGCGGAAGTTCTGGCTGAGGGTGAGCCCGCCCACGAGGTGGTGCACGGCGGCGAAGCTGCCGCCGATGCCGGGCGAGTGGAGCTGCTTGGGGTCGCCGATGCCGACGACCTTCGTGCCGGTTTCCGCGGCGTGGGTGAGAAGTTCGGCGATGTCGCGGTCATCGCACATCGCGGCTTCGTCCACGACCAACACGTCCACGCCGGTGAGGCCGGGGCCACCGGCGCGGATGCCGGTGAGCCACGACGCCAGGGTGCGGGACTCGATCCCTGCTTCGGCCTTCAGGTTCGCGGCGGCGACGGCGGCCGTGCTCGCGCCGGCGATGACCACACCGTGCGCCTCCCATGCCTGGCGCGCGGTGTCCATGATCGTGGTCTTGCCCGATCCGGCGATGCCCACGACGGCGTCGATTCCGTGCCCGGCCGTGAGTAGCCGTTCGAGGACGGCACGCTGCTCGTCGGAGAACGCGAAGGTGCCGCCGTGCTGGGCTTCGACGGTGGACAAGGTCATGTCGACTGTGTCGTTGCTGATGACGGCGGCCTGTGTGCTGAGCCGGTTCGTAGCCTCGGAGACGATCAGTGCTTCGGCCGCCACGACATCCGCCGTGGTGTACCGGTCAGAGTGCGCGAAGTGCTGGGCGCCCTTCGGGTTGAGCTGGACCGCGTATCCGGCGTGCCGGAGTACGGAGTTGGTGAGCTGTTCGGCTTCGGCGGCGTCCGCGACGCCGTACGGGAGGGCGTCCAGCACGGCGGCGATGGCGGCGGCGTGCGTGAATTCCTTGGAGTGGCTGGTCAGCCCGGTCTTGGGGTCGAAGACCTGGGCGCATAGCTCGTCCAGGGCGGGGTTCTGGTCTGCTCGGGCATGTTCCATCGCGCTGGCTGCGATGGCGTCGGGGTCGTCTCCGGCTGCACGGCCCTCGGCCTGCCAGTAGGCACGGAGAACATCGTCCCCGATCCCGGCCTCGCCGTTCTTCGCGGCCTTGGACGCGGTGGAAGCGGCGGTGCGCTCACGGGTCGTGGCGCTGTCGTAGTCGATGCCGAGTTTCGTCAGCAGGTCCCGGACCTGGCTGTCGCGCTTACTGAACAGCCGGATCGTGGCCTCGGGAATCGCTGCGATCTCCCACGCGCCAGTCCGCTCCTCGTGGCGGAAGCTGATGCCGAACTCGTTGGTCAGCTCGCGGCGGATGCGGGCGTTCATGAGGGACTGGGTCGCGCGGGTGTGCCGGTGGAGGTCGCGGCCCCCGCTGGCCATCGTGGACCACTTGCCGTCGGCGCCCTTGACCATGTTGGCGAGGGTGAAGTGCAGGTGGAAGTGGGGATCTCCGTACAGGGCGCCGTCGACGGGACGGGCGGCGCGGTGGACCATCATCCACCCGGAGAACCCGCTCGTCTTCACGGTCTCGGCTTCTTCACCGTCGCCGTGGTGGCCGCGCATCGCGTACGCGGTCCACCGCTCCAGCGCACCGATGGACTCCCGGCCGGCTGCCGTGTAGATGCCCTCGACCTGGGCGGCAATCTCCTCGGGCGCGTACGCGAGGAACGCGGACTTCGACTTCGCCAAGTCCAAGGTGACGTCGGCACCACGGTTGCCGACTTGCACGCGGCCTTCGAGGAGCGCGGCCTTGATCTCCTCGGCGTCCCACACGTCCTCGGGCGTGAGCCCTGCGGCCTTGGCCATCGCGACGGCTTCGCGGACGTCCATCGGCAGGTCCCGGAGACGGCGTGCGCCTTCGCCTTCGGTCTGGGCATACCGGCGCTTCATGGACGCGGCGTCGAACAGGTCGGCGGGCTGCTGGCCGGTCTCGGTGGCGCGGGCCTCGACCGCGCGCAGGAGTGCACGGGCGTCCAGGTGGCCACCCGCCTCTGCGGCGATGGCCTTCTCCACCGTGTCCTCGCCGTAGAGGTCGACGGCGTTGATGCCGACGGCGTCGGCGAGCTTCAGCACCGTCGAGATGGGGACGCGGTGCGTCTCGCCGAACCGCTTGAGTTGGCTCTCCATCCGGCGGAAGGCGTCCTGCTTGCGCTTGGAGTCGAGCAGGGAGGCCGGGTTCACGCTGCGTTCGGCGGCGGCGCGGCGGATGGCGCGGGCCAGTGGGACGGCGGGGAGCTTGGCGGCCGGCGCAATCGCCAGCTTGGGGTCCACGAGGGTCTGCCCGGTCCGCGGATCTTCGCCCAGCATGAGGCGCCGGGCGGCCGGGAACTGCTCTGGGGCGAGCACGCTGCCGGGCACGATGCCGAACTCGCTGGGCCCGCCGCCGATCCAGACCAGGGGCCGTTCGCTGGCGTCCAGGTGGTAGTCCACCTGTCCGTCCGCACTCCGGGCGGGGAGGGCCTGTTGGCCGTAGAGGTCGCGGGCGTCGAGCCCGACTGCTGCGGCGACTTCGACGGCGTCGAACCCGGTGAACCGCGCAGCGCCCTTGCTGCGGAGGAGTCCGCGGGCGCGGTAGAAGGCGCGCTTGGCCTCGCGGTTCGCGAGGAGGGAGGCGACGGGGGCACTGGCGGCTTCGGCCTTCGCCTCGATGGCGGCAATGAGTGGCGCGGCGTCGACAGCTACGGACTTACCGCATCCGTGGCCGCCGGTAAGGCGGTACTCAACCTGCTCGTCGGACGGGCCGATCATGGTCACCCATCCCATCGGCCCGCTCACCCCCCGCTCTCATCCGGTCAGTTTCGGTCGTCTTGGCTGATTGTATCGTCACGAAGTGACGATACCTTGGTCCTCTTAAATCAAGATCATGATCAACGATGAGGGCCCTCGGACACTCAGGGCGGCGTGGTCGTTCCTGCGGATCAGGCTCGTGGAGCCTGATGTCCTGTTGGACTGTTACCTCGGCTTCGCTAGAAAGAGCGCGGCTCGCTCATCAGGTGCGTAGTAACCTGTGGCCGTGGATACGGGGGACGCCAAGACTTGGGGGCAACGCCTCTCGGGGTACAGCACGCAGGTGCTCTTGGAGGCCGCCGCAAAGGAGTCGAACATCTTCGCCGCAGAGGATGAGGATGTTCGCTGGTGCATCACCATCCCGCACGCATGGAACGAGCGCCTAGTGGTGATCGACGGGCAGTCCAGACTTTCGACTGTCCTGTTGGCCGATCGCTTCCTCGCGGAATTGCGGACGCTCAGCGAAGAGATCGCCGAGGAAGCGATTCAGGGCCGGCGCCTTCGTGGTCGCCTGCGTGCCACTGCTGAGCAAGACACAGGTCTCCCGTGCATCGTTTTCGATCCGGAGTCTCGTTCTGGTTCCCCAACTAGGCATGGGTGGTCCTGGGCCCACCACACGGCCGACGTCTTGGAGTACGTCACTACGGGCGGCTCGACCGAGTACGCCCTTCGCTTCAGCCACGATCCCCCTTGGTCCGATGACCCGCTCTGCCGCGCGGAGGCGGCGCTCGAAAGGGTCATGAAGCAAGTTTTGGCCATCAGAAGCGCCGCCCTGGCGGCTCTTGGACTGCTGGTCTTCCCGGCGTGCGGCTTCGCCTGGAGTGTTCCACCGCACGCGGCGTCGCCGTGCGGAGTTCTCCGGCTCGCCACACCAATCGTTCCCGGTGCACCGAGCCTTCGGCCATGGCCTCACAAAACGACCATGACCCTAGCTGCCTAGCCCTGTCGGGGCGGTAGCCTGTACAGGACGGATTCAACGGATTCATGCGCTTCGACTTTCGCACGAGAGCGCTACTCGTGGTGCTGGCGGTTCTTCTCTCGCTCACTGCATCGCTTACCGCAGCGCTTCTGTCGTACTCCACAGGCGGAGGCGGACACCAGGCAGTCGGCTGGGGCGCTGGGACCTTCGCGGGATCGATGACGATCACCCTTGGCGTGCTGGTGATCTTGCTGACCTGAGGAGGCAGATCACCCGCCCTACTGGTTGCTGAATGAACGGGTCGGCCCCGCTCTGGGGCCGACCCGACGACTTATCAGCGACAACCTCCTAGCGGCAGATGGGCCACTCCCCGAACGGCAGGGGTGGCTGGCCGTGGGCCTCGCGCACAGCTTCCTCCGTACCGCATGTGGTGCAGATGGAGACCTCGCGGTCGGTGGTCAGACGGGAACGTGCGGGCCGTTCACCGAGCGGGCCGCCGCAGCGCGGACAGCGGGTGTCGGGCACGGGTCACTCCTCGGGGTGCTCGCGGGCGGACTTGATGATGTTGTTCCAGGTCGGGCGGGAGTAGGTCTTCTCCGTCAGCTCTAGGAGCTGGGGGATCAGCTCGGCGTTCGCGGCCTTGGGGTTCGCCGCGATGGCCTTCCGGGCGAGGGTCAGCCGCTCGTCTCCCTGGTACGGGTAGGCCAGCCCGCGGCGGCCCGCAGGTCGCCCGCCGGCGTGGCCGCGGCCCTTCCGGTCCGCGAGGTACTGCCACAGCCTCCAGCGCTTCCACTTCGGACGCCGCCGGGTCGGGAGTTCGTCCCAGTCGTCCGGTGCCGGCCATCCCTCGGGGGGGGTCTTGACGTAGTGGGAGACGGTGGTGGAGTCAGCGAACCCGCAGACCTTCGCGGCTTCGGCAGGGCCGACCATCTCTTCGGGGTCGCCGTCGAGCTTCGGCGGATTGGTGGTGCTGGCGGCGGCGCGCTGCCGCTGAAGCTCGTGGTGCCACGCCGTCCATACGTCGCCGTCCCAGTGCATGACGCCGTCGATGGTCTCCGCGACGGGCGGGTGCCCGTTGTTCTCCCGGTCGGTCCAGAGGTTCTGAAGGGTCGGCTCGCTGATGCCGTGGACCTTGCGCAGGTCCGCGCGTGAGTAGAGCGTGCGGCCGGTCTTGGGGGACACGGTCGCCTCCTGTTCTTGGTCGGGGTCGCGACCGCTCGAAGCGGTCACTGGATGTCGTCCGGGTCCGGGTCCGGCGTCCACCTACGGGTGCCTGCTGGTTCGAGCCGGGTGAGGGCGGCTATGTCGGCCAGGGGAACGGCGGCGGCCCAGTCGGCGCGGTCGGGGTGGTCGACGGGGAGGTTGAGCACGAGGTGTCGGCCCGTCGGGGGGAAGTCCTCGACGATGACGAAGCTGTCGGCGGGATTAGCGCCGATGCTGTTACCTCTGGTGAGCTGGGCGATGTCGCCGGGCTGGGGACAGTCGGGGTGTCGGTCACGTAGCATGGTGGGGTTCTTTCTGGTGAGAGAACACTGACGGCCAGCGCCTTGTTGCCCTTGTGCGCTGGCCGTCGTCTGTTGTCTGGGGTGCGTGACGCCCGGGGGGCGCACTGCCGGTCGGAGGTTGCCCGCTCCGCTGACGGCGGAGTAATTAAACCACCTTCGGGTTGAGCGGGTGGGGCCCTGATCCGGAGGACGGCGGTCATTAGAAGAGGGCCGCCTGATCTGCGAGGCGTCGGCCCCGATCGCGCGGTGGCCGAGTGACGTGGAGTTCGTAGCGGGGGCGTCCCGCGTGCGGCGGGAGGTGAGCTTCGCGGCGGTGCCGCCTCCAGGCGACGACGGGGGCGCCCTGGTCATATCCAGCCCGCCGGGTACCCGGTGGTGAGCTGAGCCCAGCGGCTCGGGCTCCGTGGGACGGCCCACCGGTCCTCGACCGTGGTGATCGGCGGCAGTGTCCGCCAGCTGGGGAAACAGTGGTCGTGCGCGTCCTCCACCGCCTCGTTGTCACCATCCCCGAATCCGTGGCCGGAGTGCACTGGGCCTTCCCACTCGCACGCGAGACACCCGCCGCGGAACTCCTGCTCGTCCCCCCGGCGGCCGGTCGGCCGGCTGCGGGAGAGCAGGGTCGGGGTGTTGTGTGCGGGCGGGTCCAGTTCGTGGCCGAGATCGCTGTACGCACCGCCGGGATGTCCGGGCTGGATGTGCCACGCCTGCGCCGCAGTCTCGGGCCGGTGGCGTGTCCGCGCGTTGCGCACTCGCCAGTAGTACGTCTGCCGTGCCCGTGCTCCGGTCGGCTCGGTGGCGGTGGCGGTGGCGGTGGCGGTGGCGGTCACGGTGTCCTGCTTCCGGCGGCGAGCACTTCGCGGAGGGGGTCCGCGAGCACGGCCTGTTCGTCGGGGGCGTCGAGGAACCGGGACCCGTACGCGCGGCGCACGGCGCGGCGGGCGTCCTGGTGGCGGTTTAGCTCTGGGTAGTACGGCGATCGGTCGAGCACGTCATACCCGTGTTGGGTGAGCACGTCGGCGATGAGGGACCGGACCTGTACGGGGTCGAGGGTGGAGAGGTCGGCTTCTCCGGGGGCCGCGAGGAGTACGCGGATCAGCTCGGTCGCGCTGAGTCGAGGGTGGAGGGGGACGCTGAGTCGGTGGACGCCGTCCCGGCTGGGTGTGGCGGCTCCTCGGCGGCTCGGTGTCCTGGTGGTGCTGCGGTCTTCTGTCGTCTCGTCCATCGTGTGGGCCTTCGGTGACTGGGGATGCTGGCGGGCGGTGGGGGTCAGAACAGGGCGTGTTCGGCCCGGGCGGCGGCGGTGCGGAACGCGCGGGCAGCGTCGGCGGCGGTACGTCCGGGCGCGGCGCTCCACCGGTCGATGACCTCTCGGTGCAGGGCCTTGACTGCGGGGTCGTCCGCGTCAACGGGGTGCCCGGCGAGGGCTTCCGCGAGGATGGCGAACGCCTGGTCGCGGGCGTGGTTGATGCGGTCCCAGTCGTACGTCCGGCCGGCGGCTCCCCGCCCGTGGCCGGCGGCGACTTCGAGGGCGCCGCGCGGCCAGCACGGCAACGTGGCCGTACGGCCTGGACCGGCGAACAGACGGGGACCCAGATGGATGCCGACGTGTTCGATGTGGCGGGCGGCCCATTCCAGGATCGCGGCCGGAGTGTCGGCGATGACGATGCTCTCGGGAGTGTGGCGGGTCGGCACGGTGCTGTCCTTCGGAAGAGCGGGGGCGGCGGCTCGCTGCCGCCGCCCCTCGGTCGGGCTGCTAGTGGTAGGCCGGGATCAAGCGGCGGACCTTGTCCTCTCCGATGCACCCGCCCTTGTGACGGCGCGCGCTCGGCGGCTCTCCGTTGCGCCCGCGCAGGTGTGACCAGAACTTCGGGCCTTCCCAGGGGCACAATTCACAGCTGAGGAACCAGTGGTTATCGCTGCCGGGAAACCCGGTGAGGACTGCCCGCCAGTGGTGGGCCGCGAGTCCCGCGAACGCGATCTGCGCGCCCTCGATGTTGCGATCGTTGACCGGCATCCGCGGGTGGAGGAGAGGCACCGGCCCGCACAAGGGCGTGGGGGGTTCGGCAAGCACCTGGTCCAGGGGGACGGCGCCGATCCGACCGGCGGTGTACTCCTCCGCGAGATGGGCGGCGGCCATATCGGTGCCAGGGGTTCCCTTGGGCGGACGGCGGAGGTTGCGTTCGCCCTCGGTGGTGAGGACGAGCCAATCCCGGTGCCACCTGAAGGCGCGGCCGATGACCTGGTCTTCGCCAACGATCACGGGGTATCGGCACTGGATGTCGGGGGCGCCGACGCGGTACTTCGGGAGGGTGGTGCCCTCGGTTGCGGGGACGATGAGATTGCCCGCTTCGGTGTCGGGGGCGGTGATGGTCGCGGGTCGTTCGAGGAGTTGCGTGGTCATGGCGGTGCCCTGTTCTGGTGAGAGAGGGGCCCGCCCCGGTGTGCTCGGCCGCCGGGGCGGGAGGGGGTGTGGTTACGCGGCCTCGGCGGGGGCCTGCGTGGCGGCGGTCCATTCGCGGCGCGGGGTGATGCCCAGGTCCGTAAGGACCGGGCCCAAGCTCCCGTTGTCCGGCGTCCATTCCCAGTCCGTACCTTCGACGCCGGGCCGGTCGGTCCAGGTGAGCATGTAGGAGCGGCCGGAGGTCCGGGGATCGCCGCACACCGCCTTCGCCTCGCGGCGGGGCAGGGCCCACAAGGCGCGCTTGCGGGAGCGGCGGGAGTTCTTCGAGGTGATGAGCACCAGTGCCATGTCCTCCTGCCCGTTTGCCGTTTCGGCGGGGGCCGTCGCCGGGGTCGGCCCCCCTTCAGGGGCGTGTTGACCGAGAGCCCAGCGGTGCGCTTTCGCGTGCCAGGGGCTGGGGTGACTGGTCGGGCACGTCTCAGCCGCCGGTACCGGCTCCTTGACCGGCGGGGCCTGCTGGGCCTGCTCCTCGTGCTCGGCGGCCTCGGCCCGAGGCGGCTGCGGCATCTCGTCGGCGCTCTTGCGCCCGGACACGTCGTCGTAGGGAGCGGTCCAGGTCCAGCCGTCGTGACGGTTGTCCGCCGAGCGAACGACGCGCTGACCGACGCCGTTGTGAATGTGCGGGATCGTCACCGACTTCGGGTTGACCCGCAGGACCTCGTACCAGGTGCCTCGGTACAGAACGAAGTCCCCGCGCGTGAAATCGGCTTTCGACCACGTCTTGAAGCCCTCGGCCTCGGCGTCCTTGATGACCTGCTCCCAGTGGGCGATCTCTTCCGTCAGCTCCTGGTGCTCGGTCTCCAGCTCGGGGTCTGACGGACTCCGGGAAAACCCCTTGGCGGACTCGCCACGCTGCCACTTCTCGACTGCGCGAAGGTCGGTCCGCAGCTTGTCGAGACGGCGGAGCGTGCGGCCTGGGTCCTTTTTGAACCGCTCGTAGTTCGCGGCGGCCTGTGCCCGGCCGGTCCAGTGGGCGGCGCGGTCGCTCTCACCGATGCTCTTGCGCATCGCGTTGTCCATCCGCGCGTGATCACGGCGGGCGCGGCCCTCGGAGTGGTGTCCGATGAGGATGGGCTGACCGAAGGCGAACCGCTCGGATATTTCGTGGCTCGACTTCCATGCGGCCTCGGAATTCTGGGCGGCGCTGGAGGCGTATCCGCCGAACCTCTCCGCCCGGCCTTCGGCCTTCTCTTCCCGCTCTTTCTCGGCATCGGAGAACGAGCGGCGGTCGGCATTGTCGATGGTCAACGTGACCTCGAAGCCTGCGTCTCGGAGTCGCTGCGCGAGGAGTTCGAGCGAGGGGGTGTAGGTGGCGTGGTCGCGGCTGTGCGGGAGGTACCAGCAGTCAAGGTTCCTGCTCCAGCGGAAGGGCTGGCGCTGGGTCCGGCCGTACTCGCGGAGTCGCAGGATCTCGGCCGATCCGTCGCCCCGGCTGGTCCCCTCGATCAGGGTTCCTTCTCGGCGGGTGTGGGTGATCTCGATAGTCACTGATCTGGCGTTTCCTGGTGAGAGTTTGGTCCGTCCGCAGGGCGGACCGTGCGTTGGCAGCGGCGCTGCACCACGGGCGCGGGCCGTGAGGGACGATCGGCTCGCGGGTCGTCGCGCCTGCGCGATGACAGGGGCTGTCGCGCCCCCGCGGGGCGCGTCCGCTGCGGTCCGGTGCCCGTCGTCGGTCGGGGGAGCCGCCTGCGGCGGAGTCGGCCGGCGGCGGTGAACGCACCGGACCTGTCCTGCCGCCCCGAAGGGGTGTCCGCTGGGGGGCTGGGGGCCTGCCGGTCCGGAGGGTTGCCCTCCCCCGGACCGGCGGGGCCTTGGTGTCAGCTGCGGTGGAGCGTGTGCCGGGCGGCCGGGTCGGCGTCGGCGAGTCCGGTCCGCTCGCGCCATGCCTGGCGGACGGCGGCGCGGAGCGCGTCCCCGTCGTCGTAGGCGAACCGTCCCCGGCGCAGGTCGCGGACGATGTCGCGGAACGTGTCCTGGTGCATCGTGGTCAGCGTGTCGTCAAGCGGGGTCAGCTCGTGCGGGAACATCGCCTGGACGCTGTCGCCCGGCTGCGGGGCACCGAGGGTGAAGAACCAGACCACGGACATGGTGGCCCCGTCCGCGAACTCCGGCCCGCCGAACGGGCCGACGACGACGGCGGGGCGGGTGTCGAGCTGGTGGCCCCGGAACCAGGGGCCTCCGATCACGAGCGTCGCGGTGGGGAAGTCCTGGACGGTGGGCTTCTTGTCGGTGGTGAGCATGTCTCGTCCTGTCTGGTGAGAGATTCCGCCGGGGCCGGTCGGCCCCGGCGGCGGTGTCGGTCGGGGGGTTGCCCTCCCCCTTCCGACACCATTAATTAAACCATGTTCTTGGGTCTGGGTCAACCAGTCACGGCAAGTTCGCGGCGGCGCTCGGCGGCCGTGGTGACGGCGCGGGCAATGGCACGGCCGGTCTCGATGGCCCGTACGGCGGACTCGTGAACCGGGGGCTTCCTGTCCTGGGTGACGATGCCCGCGAGCGGCGGCATGACGGCGGGGCCCGGATTGATTCCGAGGATGAGCGCGGCCACGTGCGCGGCTGAGGCGACCTCGGCGGCGTGCTGGCCGGGAAGGGGCGCGTCCGCCTCGGTGATACGTCGCCACGCGTGGCCGTACAGCAGGATGCGGACGGCGTTGTCGGGGGCGTCCTGGGTGAAGTCGAACCCTCCGGCCTGCTCGGGGTCCTCGTGATACTGGTCGCGGTACTGGTTCACCAGGACATCGCGGATGACCTCGGCGGCGAGCGGGGCGGCGGCGGGCGGCTCGTAGGCGTCGCCGTCGGTCTGACTGATGTCGAAAACCGGCCCAGCCTTGAACCCGGACACCTTTCGCGTCTCACCCTCGGCGGCCTCACTGGCGGCCTCTCGCTGCCCCCCGTCGGCGGCTGCGGCCGTGGCCTCCTGCCCCTCCTCGGACCGCCGCTTGATCGGCGTCCAGATGCGGAGGGAAGTGGACCCCTTAGCCGGGAAGCGCCCGACCTTTCGCCAGTCTCCGGAGCTGAGTACGTGGGTGGCGTTCGGGCACTGGGCGGCGATGGCCATGCAGTTGGTGGGGCTGCGGTCGTCGCGGTCCGTGGGGGTCAGGTTCGCGGCCGTGCGCATGACGGCGACCCAGAACTCTTCGCTGGCGACCATCGCGCCGTACGCGCGATCCATGACGGCTTCGAGTTCACCGCGCATCTTGGCGGAGTAGGCCCGGCGCTCTTCGTCGGTCATCTTGGCCTTGCGGGGCATGTCGCGGTCCTCCTGGTGAGAGATAGGCATCCGGGGCCGGCTGGCCCTCGGGGTGTCGGTTGGGGGGTTGCCCTCCCCCTTCCGACACCATTAATTAAACCATATTCCTGGGTGATCGGCAACCCCCTAAATCCAGTACAACCCTGCTTCGTTGCTCACAGCGCGATATGCGGCTATGACCTCGTCCTCTATTCGCGTCCAGCGTTCGAGGATATCGGGGGCGGTCTTGTTGTCGCCGGCCGCGCGCGTGGCCCTGCGCCATACAATGGCGATTTTGAGTGTGCGGAGTTGAGATCGGGTCAGTTCCCATCGGCCGGAATCCGGGAGTTGATTACCGTAGGCCATCGCTACGGCGTTGTTGATGTGCTCGGTACTGGACCACACATTTTGGGTGGTCTGAAGCGCAAGGGCGCGTTTGAGGGTGCACCGCAGGTGCGGGGCCTGCACGATCCATTGCGGTTCGATGACGAATATCTCGGCGCTCATCACAGGGCCTTTCTGTCCGGGGCGGCGCACTGCGGAAGCGCGCCGCCCTGAAACGTGGGGAATTAGAGGGCGTATCCGTCGACGTATTCGCCGTACTCGTCTTCGGGGGTCTGAACGCTGGGGAGAAAACGGCTCACCGCGAATACAACGGCGTCGGCGATAACCCGGGGCACATCGTTGAGTACGAGGCTCACCGCGTCGCCGTCGAGTCCGATACGGACCTCTCCCGGTTCAAGGTTCATGTAAACGGAAGCAGATGTGCCATCAACCCGGGTCCGGGCTCCGGGGAGGCGGGCGGAGAGATCGCGTGCGGCCTCCTCGACATCCCGCCGCGTCTCGGCCTGTGCGCGGTTGTGCTCGGTCACCCGCTCGTGAACGTCACGGTGGGCGGGGATGAGGTCGGCGGCGATCCGGGCCGCGATGCCTGCCGGGTCCTCGGTCATGGCGACTCGGACGGTGTCGCGCTCGCCCCTGCGGAAGGGGTAGTCGGTGGCAGGGAACGCACCTCGGATGTGCAGGTGGCCGGGGTCATCAAACCGCTCGGAGAGGTGAAGCTGTCGGCCGTCCAGGTGGGTGAAGGTGGCGGCGTGGTCCAGCTCCTGGACGCCGTGGCGGGCGGGCTGCGGTCGCCAGTTCCCGCCGAGTTCGAGAGCGATCGGGTGGGCCAGCTCCGCGACGGTGAGAGGCGTGTTCATCGTTCGTTCTCCTGGCGAGAGAGGTTGTCGGCGGCCGGTCGGCCTGCCGTGTGCCGGTCGGGGGTTGCCCTCCCCTTCCGACATAACTAATTAAACCACGTTCTAGGGGTCGGGTCAACCTGAACATGGGCCCTGACCTGCCCTTTTTTGCCCCACCTCCCCGCACCCGCTCGGCCGGGCTCGGCCACCACGGGCCTGGGCGGGGTTCCCTCCTCGGTCGGACAGCTCCGCCGTATCAGGGTTCCGGGCGCGGTGTCCTGGCTCGCGTAGCGACCGCGTAGCGGCTTGGCCTGGACGCCGCGCCCGGGTTCCTGATACGCCCCTTGGGGTGTCCGGCCGAGGAGGGAACCCCGCCTTCACCACCCGCACCACAACGCTCCCGCACCCGACCAACCAGCCCCCACCCCCTCCGAGGAGGACCCGCCGGAGGCAGCCCTTCGCACTGGCCGGCACAGCAGTCACGGCAAGGCGGACTCCATGGTCGAGTAAGAGTAAGCCTCTTACAACGACAAACGATTTTTCTGCTTCTCCCCAAAGAGGTGATAGGAAATGCGAGACCACTCTTTGTGGAACGCATCCACGAACTCGACCGATTGCGCACCAGCGCGACTATGAGCAACCCCCCAAGACATGAAGAGAATACTCAGCGAATCCCTTACCGAATCCAGCATTACTGCAAGGTCGGCTTGCGGGAGAGATTCTAGATCCTCCGGTATCGAAAATAGCTCCCCCATCACTGGGTGAGCCGTGTTGAGTCGAATTATCGTGCGCCCTGCTATGTGTTGAACATGAAAGAGTTCACCGTCATAATCGGAGTCCAAGCCGTTCAGGACAACCGTTCCTTCTCCTTCTTCCCCTCGCAGACTCGCAAGATGCTTTTCCATTCGCCCATCGCCGCTCTTCTCGACCGAGGGCGCTGATACTGAAGCCTTTGGTTGATCTCCTTCGACCGCTTGAGACAACGCAGGATTATTGGCAGCGTCCCACAGTCCGTGAAATCGCAGCACGAGCGCCTGCTCGTCGGGTTGGGTGACCGACCACCTTCCCAGCATACGAACGACTGCTTCCAGCTTGCTCCAGCGTGGAAACGAAGTTCCTTTGAGCATGCTGCTGACAGTCTCATGCGAGACCACATCGGACAGGTCTGATTCCCTGACGGCTTGGCTGATCCGACGGACCCCCGGCTGTCCGGCTTTTCGGTACAGGTCGTGCAGCGATACCAGCAGTTCCCGGTGAGCCCCCGACTCCACGGTTGCTCGACTCGGCATAGGTACGGCCATCTACATCCCCCGTCAGATTGCGTCAGGAAGCATGTTGCCCTGACCTCAGTAGAGGCGTCAACTTCCGTCAGGCCGCACTCTATCGCCGTGTCTATCCTCGTCAGCTTTTGCCACTTTGGTACAGCTTCCGTGCCAGCAACATCGCCGTAGCTACAGAGTGGAGGGAACATCGAGAACAGCGGGGAGATAAACGATGGACTGGGATCAGGTCACGCTTTTCATTCTGAGCTTTTTCGGGTTCTTGGCACTCTTCTTGAATTTGACTGTCGGGTTCCTGCGCCAGCTCCCTGAGCTGATCAGCGCATGGCGAAGACTGCGTTCGACGGTTCATGAACTTACCGATAGCGGTAGCGCAGAACCGGAACCACCGATGCCCTCAGAAGCCGGTGCCACAGTCGAAGCGCAAAGGGGCACGGAAGGGAACGGTCAACTTGGCCCTGGTGGATGACGCTGCGCCGACAACCCGGCTTCCGCTGATCTGCGAGGATCGCGGCCTGCCTGACGACCTGGATGCACGTCTGTGGAGACGGGTCTCCCGCTGTGACGGCCTGGGGACGGACGGCGCAAGAATTCTCGGACATCGGGTGTTTCTCGGGAGTCTCAGGGGGAGTCGGCCGCGTGCCGTGGCCTCCTTCTACGGATGCCGCCCGTGGTCGCGCGGAGCGCGACGGACAGTGCCGTCGTGCCGAAAGGCACGTCCTTCGGCCCGGCGTCCGGACGGGGCGGGAGGGCCGCCCGCGGCCCGGACGCTCCGGCCGGCTGCGAGCCGGGCCAGGCTGAGCCGTCCCGGAGGGACGCCCTTCGTACGGGGGCCGGTGAGCGGGGCCGGCCGCCGACGCGGGCGGGCCCGGACGGCGGGGGGCGGAGCGTGGGGGGGGGGGGGGGGCCCCCCCCCCCCCCCCGGCCGGGGGGGGGGGGGCCGCCCGGGGGGGGGGCCCCCCGGGGGGGGGGGGGGCCGCCGGGGGGGGGGGGGGGGGGGGGGGGGGGGGGCCCCCCCCCCCCCCCCCCCCCACGGCCCGGCGGCCGGGGTCCGGCCGGGCGGTGGCTCCCGCCCGGCCGGGGCTGCTGCTACGCGGCGACGGGTTCGCGTGCCGCGACGCGGCACCGGGTGAGCACGGTCTGTGCGGTCTCGCCGTAGATGCTGTGGTCCTTGACCGTGCCGGTCAGCTCGACCTCGTCGCCCTGGTCGGGGACGTCGGCGGCGGAGCTGAACCAGACAAACACGTTGCCGCTCGGGTCCATGAACTTCACCAGTCGGCGGCGCTGGGTCTGGTAGCCGTACGTCCGGCCCTCAAGCTCGATCACGGTGGTGACGGTGGCGGCGGTGGTGATCCGCTCGCCCACCGTGCCCTGCGGCTTCGAGTTCTGGGCGGCCCGCTCGGTGGCTTCCTTCTCCTGGTCGCGGTACCAACCGGCGATGGCGGACACGAGCGTCGGCAGGTGGCGCGGGTCGACGGTCTCACCCTTGGCGAGCTGGCCCACCTTGTGGCGGTAGTCGGAGAGGCTGCCGTATCCCTGGACGGCCCATGCCCGGACGGCGGCGGCGGCGGTCGGCGCGTCGGGGTCGGCGTCGATGGCGGCCCGCCAGTCCATCGGGGCCTTGCGGTCGAAGAAGTACGCTTCGACGCCGTCGGCGGTCGGCTGGGTGTTCTTCCACTGCTCGGACCGGCTGTAGAACCTGCCTTCGGTCTTCACGATGGCGGCGGTGACCCGCAGGACCTCGATCGCCGGGACCCGGAGATCGGCCGGGATGCCTCCCTCTTCGCCGTCCCAATCGGAGTCCTTCAGCGTGCCGAACCTCCACAGGGCTTCAAGGCCCTTGATCGGCAGACCTGTGTACGGCTCGACGCATGTGGTGCCCAACTGCCGCATCTCGCCGTTCTCGTGGCGAGCAAGGTAGGTGGCGGTGCGGTGGCGGGCGACGGCGCACCCGTGGCAGAAGTTCTCGATGGCGCGGTACTGGCGGGCGGCCTCGGCATCCTCCTCGGGCAGACCGGGGAACAGGCTGGTGATCGTCTCGCCCTCCTCGTCATGGTCCAGGCGGGCGATGACGGTCCAGCCGTGGTGACGGGGGATGTCGCCGGAGATCTTCACGGTGACGGTGGGGCGCTTACCGATCAGGCGGCCGTCGATGTCGTGGTAGTCGGCCAGGAAGGGCGTGGAGATGTCGAGCGTGTACGCGGTGAGGTGGTGGACGGCGGCGCGGGCGTTGGTGGCCTCGACAAGCTGACGGACGCGGGACTGGGCCGTGGCGGGGATGGAAAACCGCATGGCTGCGCTGGTCATCGTGAGTGCTCCTGCTGGTGAGAGAGGAATCGCGGGCCCGGCCGGGCGGGTTGCCCTCCGCGTACGGCCGGGGTCGGGCCGACTGGCGGCCCGTCGTGTCGGAGAGGGGTTGCCCTCCCCCTCCGACACCGTTAATTAAACCATGTTCTGGGGTGTGGGGCAAGCATCCCGGCCGGGGATGTCGAGTGCGGCTCGGTCGCGGAGGAACGCGGCGAACAGGGCGGCGGTGTAGCTGTCGGCGGTGCCGTACGTGCGGCGGCAGTCCAGTGCTCCGATGCGCTCGCCCCGGTGGTGGACGGGGAACGCTGCGCCGGGGGCCGGGATGGCGAGCGCGTACAGTCCGCGCGGGGTGTCCACGCGCAGGATGACGGCTGCGGCCTGGTGGTCGTAGGCGGCGGACCAGCGGCGGGGCCCGATGCCGAACTCTGCGAGTCCGGCCGCGATGGCGCGGGCCTGCATGATGTCGGCGGTGGTGCCGGGGTCGGGCTCGGCGGGGGCGGGGACGCATCCGCAACCGTGGTCGTCGGCGTGGGTCTCGAACAGAGCTGTACGGGTCACTGTGGGGCTCCTGGGGTGGCCGGGGGCGAGAGGATTCCCGCCCCCGGCGTCGGGCGGCTGAGGTGGTTAGGCGGCGGCTTCGTCGTCGCTGGCCGGGTCGTCGGCCTCCTCGGCGTCCGGCTCGCCCTCCTCCTCGTCGGTGCCGGGCTCCTGCTCCATCTCCGGCTCGTTGCCCGACGTGATCGCGCGAGGCTTCTTCTTCGACGGGTCGTACGGCTCGTCGTCCATGACCGACTGCTCAATGGGCGTGAGCGGGTATCCGAGGGACGCGAGCACCTGGAACCAGCGGCCGGTGGGCGTCCGCGTCCACGGGGCGCGCTGACTGTCCGTCCTCCACGCGGACCGGTTCGCGCACTTCTCCCGTACGGCGGCGATGGCGGCGAACTGAAGTTGCGGGGCCCTGCGGGAGTCCTTGGCGACGTGCCCGGCGAAGCTGCCCCGGTCCTTGGCCTGCTCGGTGCTCAGCCCCAGGAAGGCGGCCAGGATCTCCGTCGTCGGTTCCTTGTTCAGGTCGTCACAGATCCCCCAACTTCCGTTCAGCAGTGCGTTGGTAACGTGCCCGATCAGGGTGTTGGTCGTGGCCTTCGGGAGGTTGCGCCGCTTGATCAGGTCGGTGATCCACTTCCGGCGCAGGGCCTCGGCCGCGTCCCAGTCGATGTTCCCCTTCTTGACGGCGGCGCGGGCGGCGCGCTCGGCCTCTACCTCGGCGGCGGTCTTCGTGCCGCCGCCGCTGCCGCTGCTGCTGCCCTCGGGCACCGTGTGCCCGTACAGGCCGGGGGCGGAGCAGTAGGGCTCGTACCGGTCTGCCCGCCGGTCGTCGAACACCCACACCAGCCCCTTGCAGTCGGCGTGCTCCTCGGTGCTGATGCCGCGCAGTCGCCATACGGGCATGGCGCGCTCGGACAGCTCCTCGGCGTCCCGGATCTTCTGCCCGGCCCCCTCCAGCTCCGCGCGGTGGGCCTCGGCCTTGGTCCGCTTGTCCCGCTTGGTCCGCTCGACGGCGATGGCCCAGTCAACGTCTCCCTCGTCGGCGTCGGCGTCGTCGTCGGCGGCGGCCTCGGTGATCGAGGCGAGCGCTTCGGCGTCGTCGGCGAACTCCGAGAGCGCGGCCAGGTGCTCGAACGTCCACTCATAGCTGCTCGCGCCGCTGACGGCGGCCGACAGCTTCTCGTCGGACCGGACCTTGACCAGCGTCTTGACGTCTTTCTGCCGCACGCCTGCGGCCTTGGCGATGCGGCCGACCTGCGCGCCCGCCTCGGCTGCGCTGAACATCGCCTGGTTCATCTCGGACGTGGTCAAGCCCTTGCGGTGCTGGGCGGTCGTGATCATGTCGAGGAACTGTCCGGCCGCGTCGCGGTCGTCGTCCTCCCACTCGTACGGGAGGTGGGTAAGACCCGCGTCCGTCGCGGCGTGGTAGCGGCGGTTTCCGTCGTTGACCTGGAGGACTCCGCCGTCGCGCCGCTGGATCTTGACGGGGATGCGGCACCCCTCGGCGCGGAGCGATTCCACGAACGGCGCGCTGATGTCCAGGTCTTCGCGGGCGTTCTTCGGGTGCGGGGTGAGCGCGTCGATCCGGATCACGGGGCGCGGGGTGACCGGAACGGTCTCCAGACCTGCGGCGACGGCGGCGGCCAGCCGCTGGAACCCGTCGATGACCTGTGGCACGTCGCCGTGGGTCCGCACGACGTACAGCGGCTCCACAACGCCGTTGTCCTTCACGCCGGCCAGCAGATCGGCCGGGGCCTCGATCTCGCGGACGTTGCCGGGGTGCGCGGCGAGTTCGGCGACCGTGAGGGTCGGCCACGGGGCAGGGGTGGTCTGGACGCCGGCCTGGGTCTGGGTGTTCGTCATCGGTCTTTCTCTTTCTGGTGAGAGTTCTTCGGGCCGCTCGGCCCGGTGACGGTGTCGGTCGGGGGGTTGCCCTCCCCCTTCCGACACCATTAATTAAACCATGTTCTTGAGGGTGGGGCAACCAAGGGTGCTGTGATCGCCGTCACTCGGGTACAGCGCTGCGGCGGCGCGGATCATCGCGGCGGCCTCGACGGTGGTCCGCTCGGGCTCATCCCCCCAGCACCACAACAGGGTGCGCCGGTAGGCGTCCTCCGTGAGCCGCAGCTTTCGCCACCGAACGCCGGACACGGGACGACCGTTGACGTAGTTGCTCAGCACCACAAGGGAGTCGAACAGAGCGCGCTGGAAGATGTCCCACGGTTCACCGCGCACGGACCAGCGGGGCCGGACGGAGCGCACGCCGCGTTCCCACGCGTGCAGCACCGTGCACGGGGCGGTGTCGCCCATCCGGCCGGGCTGCCAGAGGTGGTCACCCTGGTAGAGCCCTACCCGCTCGATGTGGTCGGCGGCGGCGGTGAGGATGCGGGCAGGGGTGGCGTGCGGCTTCCGGGACGGCATCGTGTCCTCCTGGCGGTGGTTGATGGCGGTCAAGTGGTGACGTGCTGGGCAGACTTGGCCGTGATGGTGCACTCGACGCACTGACACGGCGTCTGCCACTGCCACCCGGCCACGGAGATGATCGAGTAGGCAAGGGCGGCGGCTTCGCTGATTCGGCCGGTGCCGGGCTCCTTCGGCGTCGCGGCGGCCCACGTGTAGGGGAAGCTGTAGGTCTGGAAGTAGTGGCGGCCGTTCTCGTCGGTCTTGTGGAATCGGGCCCATTCCATGTACATGCATGGCTCCTCGGCGCTTCGAGCGGGGGCCGGGGCGGCGGGCTGCCGCCCCGGCCGGGACGGGAGGTCAGGCCGCGAGCGCTCCGGCGGTCTGGGCACCGATGCGGCGGGTGCCTCCGATGTCGGCGCGGTTGCCTGCGGCGGCTCCGTCGCCGTATCCGCTGCCGCTGTACGAGCCGCGCGAAGTCCTAACGTGCGGGTACTCCTCGCGGTAGGCGGCTTCCACCATCGCGTCGCGGTCGGCCAGTACGAGTTCACCGCTGCGGCCCGTGGCCGACGTTTCCCCGCTGGCGGCGGCGCGGGCGGCCTGCTCGATCGCCTTGAGCCGTTCTATGACGCGCTCGATGAACCCGATGGTCCACGAGTTGCGCCAGGCTCGTGCACTGCGGACGCCGTACGGGACAACCTGCGCGCTGAGCCCGCCGAGCATCTGAATCAGAAGGGAGGCGTACAGGACTTCCGCGCGCTGGATGTCGGACTCATGGCCGACGATGTGAACGCGGCGCACCTTGCCCCGCACACCCATGTGCACGGCCTTGCACCCGACGCTCTGAGCGATGAAGCAGATCAGCCGGACGCGGGACATGGCCCACGGGTTGGGGAGGTCGACGTACTTCGCGGTGAGCGCGTCCCGCGACGGCTGCCCGTCGCTCAGCATGGCCTCTTCGACGCCGTACTTCGCCATCATCTCGAACGCCCGCCTCCGGGCCAACTCCGCCTCCGACTCCGGCGCACGGGGGTCCTCCGCCGTGGCGAGCAGAGCGCGGATGGTGTCGAGCTTTCCGGGGGCCTTCGTGGTGCTCACGTTCGTTCTCCTGGTGAGAGAGGTTGTCGGCGGCCGGTCGGCCTGCCGCGTGCCGGTCGGGGGTTGCCCTCCCCTTCTGACATAACTAATTAAACCATGTTCTAGGGGTCGGGTCAACCTGAACATGGGCCCTGACCTGACCTTTTTCGCCCCACCTCCCCGCACCCGCTCGGCCGGGCTCGGCCACCACGGGCCTGGGCGGGGTTCCCTCCTCGGTCGGACAGCTCCGCCGTATCAGGGTTCCGGGCGCGGTGTCCTGGCTCGCGTAGCGACCGCGTAGCGGCTTGGCCTGGACGCCGCGCCCGGGTTCCTGATACGCCCCTTGGGGTGTCCGGCCGAGGAGGGAACCCCGCCTTCACCACCCGCACCACAACGCTCCCGCACCCGACCAACCAGCCCCCACCCCCTCCGAGGAGGACCCGCCGGAGGCAGCCTGTCCGTCCCCGCCGGCACCCAACGAACCCGTGGTTCGAGATGTCCGCGGACCTGTGCCTACGGTGCGCGGGATAAGCAGTGATTTCGAACAGAACTGGGGGCACGGGTGAGCACCACTTCGGCAGGACCGGTGAGCGCGGCGGAGCTGCGGCGGCGGGTTCGCGCTGCTGAAGCGCTGAAGGCGAAGACGCGGGAGATGGCCGCCACAAACGCGTTGACCGCGCGTGAGGCCGCGGTGAAGGCGGCCAAGGCGAAGGAGGAGGCCGACGTCACCGCGCGGGAAGCTGCCGCTGTAGTCCTACGGCTGTTCGACAACGACGCCGAGTTGGTCTCGGAGCTTCTTGGTGTGCCGGCGGAGGAACTGGAGCGCGAGGCGAAGCCTGTTACCGCCGCTCGCGCGAAGGAGATCATCGAATCGCTGCGGGCCCGCGCCGAGCGCCCCCGTCCCACCCGGGCCCGTAAGCCTCGGGCGGATGCGGCTTCCTCGACCTCGGGCATCCCGGCCCCGGCCGCCACTGCGGACGATAGCCGGGCTGATGCCGCCTGAGAACGACCTCAGGCCCGGACTCTTCCCGCTCGCGGCGGTGAACGAGTCCGGGCCCGTTCACGTTGATGAGCAACTTGCCCTCATAGGTGAGCCAACGCCCGTTCGCATACCGGCTGTTGAGTGGTCGGTCTGGCTGGCGAACGAGTCCGTTCAAGCCCGGTACTGGGCAAAGGTCTACCGAACCTCGTCAACCGAGGACTGCTGGTTCTTCTTCGGCGCGATCTCCAGCACCGGCCATGCCAGCTTCAGGGCGGCGTCGCGGCCGGGCAGGACGCGACGCGGCACGGTGCCGGGCCACCTCTACGGGTACCAGCTCGCGCACGGTGTCATACCTCGACTCGGCTGGGGAACCGACAGCCCGACCGTCTGCCACACCTGTGACAACCACTCCTGCCAGCAGCCGACTCACCTGCGGATGGGCACGGCGGCGGAGAACCGAGCCGAATGGCTGGCCCGGCGCAGAGACCCGGGAAGTCCCCTCGCCGACCTCCGCGGCCCGGCCGGACGCTCCCGTGCCATTGGTGCCGCCATCCGGGCCGGCCTGGAGGGCGGGGAATCCGCAGAGGCAATCGCCGCTCGCATCCAGGAGGCGGTCTCCGCAGGCCGCCCCCTCAGCCTCTGGTGACGTGCGGCCGAGTTCCGTACCGCAACAGCCCGCTCCGTGGCTAGAGTCCGCTCATGTCACAGCATCAAGAGCTCATACACGGCAGGCTCGTCGTCACCCAGAAGATCGCCTACATCACCCCCGCCCAGCGCCGTGAGATAGGCATGACTACGCGTGAGGCGCACCAGAACGCGCTGTACCTCATCGACCCTTCGCGGATGGTTCCTCCGGGCTGTGACATCCAAGGTTGTGCCTACCGGCCGTCAGAGACAGCCCATTTCAGCACCACCGAATGGGCTACCCATCGCGTCTCGAAGTCGAGGGGTTTGTTCCGCAAGCGCAGGGCCTATTTCTCGTGTCCAGAGCATCTGGACACCGTGAAAGCCGCGCTTGTCCTCGGCCACAGCGGCGAACCCAACCCCTGACCCTCGTACGGCCCGTCGGCACGTGCTCGGCAACGAATGTTCGCCATCGAGGAAGAGGAGAGGGCGAAGAGATCCACCTCCACTTCTACGCGGACTCCATCGCCCGGATCACGACGGTGCACATTGGTGACAGCCGGGTCGGAGACCCAAGGCGTCGACTTCGCCGGGACTTGACCCTCTGAATCGTTCGTGGCTTGCCCCTACTCCGACAGGTTCCCCCATCGGCGGAACAGCGCTTCGGCTCGGCGGACCGAGTCCAGGCCGGATCGCTTCGGAGGACCAAGTGCAGGCCGCTGTGGATCGGTGTACTACGACCACGAACATCGCCCCTCAGGGGTCGATGGGCACTCGTCGGCCCGCGTCCACTTCAACGTTGGACGAGTCTCGTGACCAGCGGGCCTACCCCCTCAATCACGGTGTGCGTCACCTCGAACCCTTCGGCCACCGCTCACTCCACCCTCGATACCCTTCCAGCAAGCATGAACCAACGAGCTAGCCAAACGCAGGTCCCCCGAGAGCGCATACCGTCACGACCGTCTACCGAACTCGAAACCTGCCGATAGGGGTGCCATGACTACCCGGGTCGCTATTTCTGGAGCTGACAAGCGGATACTGTGTGCGATCCTGCTAAACCCGCCTCTGCGTCCGGCAGTGGATACGATCTCGCACCGCAATCTCCTCTCCGCACTACCGCTAACTGGCTGCACCGAGCTGAGACTGGCCAATCTGATCGATCTCCAATCCAAGGACCAGACACACCTGGCCAGCCTCGTCGTGACCGGGCCGGATCTTGATAGGTCCCGTCAGCAGCTTTCCGAGGCGATTGAAGGGGCTGACGAGATTCTGTTCGCTTGGGGCACCGGGAGGATCACCGGCGTCGTGGGAAAGCTTCTTAAGGAGCAGGCCGCATGGGTGCGAACGCAAGTGAACACCCGTGGCCATTCGAAGATCTGGATGGTCGCCGGCACACCAAGGCATCCTTCGCGGTGGCGGCAATTCGTCGGCCCAGAGAAGCGACGCGTCGAAGGGAACTCATTCGAAGAGCGCCTGACTAAAGTGCTAAGGGCTGTCCCGCAACAACCGACATCTCTCGGTCCGAGGCCTCCGATCCTGTAGCTGGAGGCCACTCAAGCCGAAGCCAGCCCCGTCAAGTCCGAACCCTCCTGGAAGCAGGCTGCCGTAGCGGCCTGCGGCTTTGCTGTCACCGCAGTAGGCGTAGTCATGGTCACTCTCGTTGCGACACACAGCTCCGCAGATCCACCGTGCTGCCAGGAGCCTCGCGTGCTTGCCTACCCGTCGTCCATCGACCTGTCCAGTCGCACCCTGCGGTTTCTGGCCGGACAACTCACCTGTCGGCGGCAGGAGATCGGTACGCGGTGGCGACGACTGACATCAGGGCGTCAGGCCCTGCTCGCACCCGCCCACCTACGGTGTGGTGACACCTATGCCCAGCTCGCCGCGGGGTCTGGCATAGGGATCGCGACCGCCTTCCGCTACATACGCGAGGCCGTCGACGGACTGGCCGCCTTCGTCCCACCCCTGGCCGAGACGATGAAGACGATCCGGATGAAGCCGTGATCCTGGGCGGCACCCTGCTGCCGATCGACCGGACGAACGGCTCTTGTGGGCCTCACCCGCACTGCCCGGATCAACTCACGACCTGACCGCAGCCCGCACCCACGGCATCATCGACGCGCTCGCCGAGGCAGGCGTGAAGTGCTGGGTGCACAAGGCTTACCAGGGCGCCGGCCGAACGGCCCGCGTGCCGTTCCGAGGTCGTCGGCTCAAGCGATGGAAGCGCCAGCACAACAGCAGTCACGCCAAGATCCGCTGCCTCGGTGAGCAGGCCATGGCCATCCTCAAAGGCTGGCGCCTGCTCCGCAAGCTCCGCTGCAGCACCAACCGGATCACCGACATCGTGAAAGCCGTTCTCGTCCTTCACCACGCTTCAACATGAGGTTGAAAAGGGCTCACTGTCTGACCTGCGGGTTTCGGCGGGCGGCTGGAGTACTAAGCCGCCTTGGTCATGCCGTCCGGAATCTTGGCGCGCATCGCCCACTCGACGGCGGCTACGACTTCGTCGTCCGAGGCCTCCAGCAGGTGTCCATACCGGTCGACGGTCGTCGTGATCGACTCATGGCCGAGCCGAGCCTGGATCACCGGCAGCGGGACCTTGCCGGCGATGAGCCAGGACGCGTGCGTGTGGCGAAGGTCGTGGATGCGCGGCCTCTTGGTGAGGCCAGCCGAGTTGGCCGCGTCCAGGGCAGGCTTCCAGCGGTGCGCATGGAACACACCTGAGTGCCAGGCTCCCCCTTCGGGGGCCGTGAAGATCAGGTCGGTCGGCTTCTTCCCCAGACAACGGCGCTGGAACAACTCCACCTGCTCCGGCGTCAGCACGAGGGTGCGACGTGACTTCTTCGTCTTGGGGGCGCCGAGGAACGTCCCGCCCTCGCCGCGTCTCTTCCAGGCCCGCTGCACGCGGAGCGTGGGCCTTTTGCCCACCAGTGTGAAGTCCCGGGGCTGAAGCGCCGTTATCTCGCCCCACCGGAGCCCTGTGCTCACCAGGGCATCGACAATGTCCACGGCGTCCGCCCGGACGTGCTGCCGAAGAACTGCGTACTCATCGGGTTCGAGGAACACCTCGTCGTCCTCGGTGTCGTTCCCCTTGGGGAGCCGGGTGTGCGCGCAGGGGTTCGAGTCACGCAGCGCCGGATCGGCGGTCACGGCCGACTGGAGAATGCTGAACAGCAGGCCGTGCAGGTTCGCGATCGTCTTGGCGGCGTACGGCCGACGCTTGGTTCCCGCAGGATGCAGCGGGCCAGGCTTGCCGCCCTGGAGGTCGAGGATCCACTGACTGATGTGGGCGCGTGTGAACCGCGGGCCTCTGTCGGAAACCGACAGGTCTCCGAACCAGGGAATCAGATGGTTATCGATGAATCTGGTGTAGTTCGTGCGTGTGTGATCCGATATGTCGGTGAGTAGCCCAACGTAGACGTGTGCGTACATCGCGAACATCTCAGCGTCAGGCACCGGGGGCTCGTCAGGCTTGACGAAGCCCCTGCCTTTGATCCACCCCGGGGGCCATTGCTGTCCGTGACCGTTCACCAAGTCCCGGAACCGTTCCGCCGGGTCGAGATCCTCAAAGGTCTCGTTGCACCACGGGTCGGTGCGACCGCCGCCGGCCCGCCAGTAAACGGTGTGGGAGGCCCCTCCGGAGCTCAGCTTTTTCGTCTTGATGTAGGCCATGGAGACAAGCGTACGAGGCCTCGGTGCGGTACCCGTGCGGTACTCCGCTTGCCCGACGCGCGCCCAAACGGGCGTTTCTGCAGGTCACGACGTTTCTGCTGGAGTGGGGCGGGTGGGACTCGAACCCACGGCCGACGGATTATGAGTCCGCTGCTCTAACCGGCTGAGCTACCGCCCCGTCTCGGCGTGGCGCGTACAAGTGTGCGCGCCTTCTGCCGCAGCATAGCCGGTCATACGATCTCCTGCTCCGGATGGTCGGCTTCGCATGACCATGAAGACTTCGCTGCGTGCTGCCCGGTTCCGGGCGGTGCGGAATCCCCCCGAAAGAGTCACGGACCGGTCCGTGCGGGCACGCGAAAAAGGACCCCGAAGGGCCCTCTTCCGTACCGCTCCCCCGACTGGACTCGAACCAGTAACCCTCCGGTTAACAGCCGAATGCTCTGCCAATTGAGCTACAGGGGATCGCGCTCCCCCGACTGGACTCGAACCAGTAACCTGCCGGTTAACAGCCGGCTGCTCTGCCAATTGAGCTACAGGGGATTGCTGCGTTGCCTCGAATCGTACCTGCCTGGCGGCTGCCGAGCGGCGCGCGTTCGCTGCGACACATACATTAGCGCAAGCAGGGGGGTGCTCCGCCAATCGGTATCTCCCGGGGTGATCTCGGTGTGTGCGGGTAGGCGGGCAGCACACGTCGCACGGAGCGAAGACGGAGCGAAGGAAGGGTGGCAGCCATGCGGTACCGGCTCACGTTCATCGCCGGAGTGGCGCTCGGTTACGTGCTCGGCACGCGAGCCGGGCGCGAGCGTTACGAGCAGCTGAAGAAGGCCGCGCAGACGCTGGCCGAGAACCCCGCCGTACGGAACGCGGCGGAGTCCGCCGCGCACGGCGGCCGGGACTTCGCCGGCAAGGCCTACCACTCGGTGAGCGAGAAGGTCGGGGACAAGGTCCCCGTGTCCGTCTCCGACCGGGTGCGCTCGCTGCGGGAGCGCAACGGCCACGCCGGCAGCGACGACTGGGGCACGACGAACACCTGAGTCCCGTTCCGTACCGGGCACCGCCCGGTACGGAACAGTCCGGCAGTGCGGCAGAATCGTGTCCATGGGCATAGTGGCCGGCTTGGACAGTTCATCCGCCTTCACGCACATCGTCGTCTGCGACACGGACACCGGTGCGGTGCTGCGGCAGGGGTACGCCGCGCATCCCATCGAGGCCAAGGCCTCCGAGGTGGATCCGCAGGCGTGGCTGCTCTCACTCGGTGAGGCGGCCTCCGGAGGGCTGCTCGAAGGCGTGCAGGCCATCGGTGTCTCCGCGCAGCAGCACGGTCTGGTGCCGCTCGACCGCCAGGGCAATCTCGTACGGCCGGCGCTGCTCGGAAACGACCGGCGCGCGCAGGCCGCCGCGGCCGATCTGGTCGACGGGCTCGGAGGGCGGCAGCCCTGGGCCGAGGCCGTGGGTGCCGTGCCTCAGGCCGCGCAGCCCGTGGCGAAACTGCGCTGGCTGGTGCGGGCGGAGCCGGAGAACGCCCAGCGCGTCGCCGCCGTCCTGCAGCCGCACGACTGGCTGGTGTGGCAGCTCCTCGGCCGGCCCGCGCGCCGGACGACTGACCGCGGCGCCGCGTCCGGCACCGGTTACTGGTCGGCCGGCTCCGAGTCCTACCGACCCGATCTCGTGGAGCTCGCGCTCGGCCATCAGGCCGTGCTGCCCGAGGTCCTCGGCCCGGCCGACGCCGCCGGGACGACTCCGGAGGGGCTGCTGATCTCGGCGGGCACCGGCGAGACCATGGCCGCCGCCTTCGGGCTGGGTGTCGCCGTCGGGGACGCCGTCGTGTCGCTGGGGGCCTCGGGATCGGTGATGGCCGTGCACCACGAGGCGCTGGCCGACCCCACGGGGATGATCACCTCCTTCGCCGACGCGACGGGGATGCATCTGCCTGTGGTCCACACGTCGAACGCGGTGCGCGCGCTGCGCGGCACCGCCGAGATGCTGGGCCTGGACAGTCTCGACGAGCTGTCCGCGCTGGCGCTGAAGTCGACGCCCGGCGCCTCGGGACTCGTCCTGCTCCCCTATCTGGAGGGTGAGCGCACCCCGGACCTGCCGCACACCGCGGGAACACTGAGCGGGCTGCGGCGCGAGTCGATGAAGCCCGAACACCTGGCGCGGGCCGCCTTCGAGGGGATGCTCTGCTCGCTGGCCGACGCCCTGGACGTGCTGCGGGACAGGGGTGTGGAGGTGCGGCGGGTGTTCCTGCTGGGCGCCGCCGCCGAACTCCCCGCCGTACAGGCGCTGGCGCCCGCCGTGCTCGGCACCCAGGCCGTCGTGCCGCAGCCCGCCGAGTACGCGGCGCTGGGCGCAGCCCGGCAGGCGGCGTGGGCTCTCGGGGTCTCGCAGGGGACGCTCGACCCGCGTACTCCGCCGGCCTGGCAAGGTGCGGCGGCGCAGGTGCTGGAGCCGGGTGAGGAGCTCGCCGTGGGCCGTGCGGTACGCCAGCAGTACGGGGCGACCCGGGACCAGATCCACCCCGGTGCGTTCGGCGGAACCGTCTGAGGAGCGCCGTCCCGGAATTTGACCGGGACTTGGATAAAAGCGTTGGCAGTCGGGGTCCGGGGTGCCGGAGTATGGACCGGCCTCTGCACTTCGCCGACTCCGAGAGACTCGCGTGCTCATAAAACTCCTGCGGACCTATCTGGGTCCGTACAGACGTCCGATCGTGCTGTTGGTGCTGCTCCAGCTCCTGCAGACCTGCGCAAGCCTCTATCTGCCCAGTCTCAACGCCGACATCATTGACAACGGTGTCGTGACGGGCGACACGGGTTACATCCTGGAATTCGGCGGCGTGATGATCGCCGTCAGCGTCATCCAGATCGTCTGCAACATCGGGGCCGTCTACTACGGCGCCCGGACGGCCTCCGCCCTGGGGCGCGACGTGCGGGCGTCGATATTCGACCGGGTGCAGTCGTTCTCCGCCCGTGAGGTGGGGCGGTTCGGGGCTCCTTCGCTGATCACCCGTACGACCAACGACGTGCAGCAGGTCCAGATGCTCGTCCTGATGGCGTTCACGCTGATGGTGTCGGCGCCCATCATGTGTGTCGGCGGCGTCATCATGGCGCTCGGCCAGGATGTCCCGCTGTCGGCGGTGCTGCTGGCCGTGCTGCCGGTGCTCGGCATCTCGGTGAGTCTCATCGTGCGGAGGATGCGTCCCCTGTTCCGCACGATGCAGGTGCGGCTGGACACGGTGAACCGCGTGCTGCGCGAGCAGATCACCGGCAACCGCGTCATCCGCGCCTTCATCCGTGACGACTACGAGGAAAAACGCTTCCGCGGCGCCAACACGGAGCTGACGGACGTCGCGGTGTCGACGGGGCGGCTGATGGCCCTCATGTTCCCGACGGTGATGACCGTGGTGAACCTGTCGTCGATCGCCGTGGTCTGGTTCGGGGCGCACCGCATCGACAGCGGCGGGATGCAGATCGGGGCGCTGACCGCGTTCCTGGCGTATCTGATGCAGATCGTCATGTCGGTGATGATGGCCACCTTCATGTTCATCATGGTGCCGCGCGCCGAGGTCTGCGCCGAGCGCATCCAGGAGGTGCTGGAGACGGAGTCGAGCGTGGTGCCGCCCACCGCGCCGGTCACCAAGCTGCTCAAGCACGGCCATCTGGAGATACGGGGCGCGGAGTTCCGCTTCCCGGGCGCCGAGGAGCCGGTGCTGCGCTCGGTCGATCTCGTGGCGAGGCCCGGGGAGACGACCGCGATCATCGGGTCGACGGGCAGCGGGAAGTCCACGCTGCTCGGGCTCGTACCGCGGCTGTTCGACGCGACGGACGGCGATGTGCTCGTCGACGGTACGGACGTACGGACGCTGGATCCGGTCCTGCTGGCGAAGACCGTGAGCCTGGTCCCGCAGAAGCCCTACCTGTTCTCGGGGACGGTGGCGACGAATCTGCGCTACGGCAATCCGGACGCGACCGACGAGGAGCTGTGGCACGCGCTGGAGGTGGCGCAGGCGAAGGACTTCGTGGAGCAGCTGGAACACGGGCTCGACGCGCCGATCGCTCAGGGCGGCACCAATGTCTCCGGTGGCCAGCGGCAGCGGCTCGCGATCGCGCGGACGCTGGTGCAGCAGCCGGAGATCTATCTCTTCGACGACTCGTTCTCGGCCCTGGACTACGCGACGGACGCCGCGCTGCGCGGTGCGCTGTCCCGCGAGACGGCGGAGGCGACCGTGGTGATCGTCGCGCAGCGGGTGTCCACCATCCGTGACGCCGACCGCATCCTGGTGCTGGACGAGGGCCGGGTCGTCGGGTCCGGCAGCCATCACGAGCTGATGGACGGCAATGAAACCTACCGGGAGATCGTGCTCTCCCAGCTGACGGAAGCGGAGGCCGCCTGATGGCAGGACCGGGCGGACGGATGATGGCCGGACCCACCGAGCGGTCCATGGACTTCAAGGGGTCCGGGAAGCGGCTCCTGAGACGGTTCAGCAAGGAGAAGTCCTCGCTGTATCTGATGCTCGGCGCCGGAACGCTGAGCGTGGCGTTCTCCGTGGTGGGGCCCAAGATCCTGGGCGGGGCCACGGACCTGATCTTCGCGGGTGTCGTCGGACGGCAGATGCCGGACGGCACGACGAAGGAGCAGGCCGTGGACGGCCTGCGCGAGCAGGGCAACGGCGGGCTCGCCGACATGCTGGGCGGGGTGGACTTCACGCCCGGCGAGGGAATCGACTTCGGTGCGGTGGGCCAGGTCCTGCTGGCGGCACTGGTCGTGTACGTCGGCGCGGGGCTGCTGATGCTGGTCTCGAGCCGGCTGTCGATCCGGGTGATCAACCGGGTCGTCTTCCAGCTGCGCGAGGACCTGCAGACCAAGCTGGCGCGGCTCCCGCTCTCCTATTTCGACCGGCAGCAGCGCGGTGAGGTGCTGAGCCGGGCGACGAACGACATCGACAACATCTCGCAGACGATGCAGCAGACGATGGGCCAGCTCATCAACTCCGTGCTGACCATCGTCGGTGTGCTGATCATGATGTTCTGGATCTCACCGCTGCTCGCCCTGGTCGCGCTGGTGACGATCCCGCTGTCGGTGTTCGTCGCGGCGCGGGTAGGCAAGCGCTCGCAGCCGCACTTCGTGGCGCAGTGGAAGGTGACGGGCAAGCTCAACGCCCACATCGAGGAGATGTACACCGGCCACAACCTGGTGAAGGTGTTCGGACGGCAGGAGGAGTCCGCCAAGGACTTCGCCGAGCAGAACGACGCACTGTACGAGGCGGGCTTCAAGGCCCAGTTCAACAGCGGGATCATGCAGCCGCTGATGATGTTCGTGTCGAACCTGAACTATGTGCTGGTCGCGGTCGTCGGAGGGCTGCGGGTCGCGTCGGGCGCCCTGTCGATCGGTGACGTGCAGGCGTTCATCCAGTACTCACGGCAGTTCTCGATGCCGCTGACGCAGGTCGCGTCGATGGCGAACCTGGTGCAGTCGGGCATCGCGTCCGCGGAGCGGGTCTTCGGCCTGCTGGACGCCGAGGAGCAGGCGCCCGACCCGGATCCGGCGGAGCGCCCGAAGGAGCTGCGCGGCAGCGTCTCGCTGGAGAACGTGTCCTTCCGGTACGCCCCGGAGAAGCCGCTCATCGAGGATCTCTCGCTGAGCGTGGAGCCCGGTCACACGGTCGCGATCGTCGGACCGACCGGCGCCGGCAAGACGACGCTGGTCAACCTGCTGATGCGGTTCTACGAGGTGACGGGCGGCCGGATCACCCTCGACGGAGTCGACGCGGCGAAGATGTCGCGCGACGAACTCCGTTCGGGCATAGGCATGGTGCTCCAGGACACCTGGCTGTTCGGCGGCACGATCGCGGAGAACATCGCCTACGGCGCCTCGCGCGAGGTCACCCGGGAGGAGATCGAGGAGGCCGCGCGGGCGGCCCACGCCGACCGTTTCGTCCGTACGCTGCCCGACGGTTACGACACTGTGATCGACGACGAGGGGTCCGGGGTCAGCGCGGGCGAGAAGCAGCTGATCACCATCGCGCGGGCGTTCCTGTCCGACCCGGTGATCCTGGTGCTCGACGAGGCCACCAGCTCGGTGGACACCCGTACCGAGGTGCTGATCCAGAAGGCGATGGCGCGGCTGGCCCACGGCCGTACGAGCTTCGTGATCGCTCACCGGCTCTCCACGATCCGGGACGCGGATGTGATCCTGGTGATGGAGAACGGCTCGATCGTCGAACAGGGCACGCACGACGGGCTGCTGGCGGCCGAGGGGGCGTACGCCCGCCTGTACGCCGCGCAGTTCGCGGAGGCGCTGGCCGAGGTCGACTGACGGTTCCGTCCGGCAGCGGTGCGAGTGGAAACGGGGGGCGGGGATGGCAGAGCACGAGGAGGGCTGGAGGGCCGGCGCCGGTCGCGGGACGGGTGTCGCGCTCGGCATCGGCGTGGGTGCGGGTCTCGGCGCGGCGTTCGGTGCGCTGACCGGCGATCTGGCGCTGGGCGTCGGCGTCGGGATGGCCCTGGGCGTATCGGTCGGCGCCCTGCTGGGCGCGGCGGCGGAGAAGCGGAAGGGCGGCGGCTCGTAGGGAGTCCGGCGAGCCGCCGCGCCCGCTGCTCAGTCCAGATAGCCGCGGAGCTGGTCGGCGAAGGCGTGGTCCCGCAGCTTGTCGAGCGTCTTGGACTCGATCTGGCGGATGCGTTCGCGTGTCACGCCGAAGATCCTTCCGATCTCCTCGAGCGTGCGGGGCCGCCCGTCATCCAGCCCGTAGCGGAGCTGGACGACCTTCCTCTCCCGCTCCCCGAGGGTGGAGAGCACCACCTCCAGGTGTTCGCGCAGCAGGAGGAAGGCCGCGGTCTCCACGGGTGAGGCGGCGTCGCCGTCCTCGATGAGGTCACCGAAGGCGACGTCGTCCTCCTCACCGACGGGTGCGTGCAGGGACACGGGCTCCTGGGCGAGGCGCCGGACCTCGACGACGCGCTCGGGCGTCAGGTCGAGCTGGGCCGCGACCTCTTCGGCGGTGGGCTCGTAGCCGCGCTCCTGGAGCATGCGGCGCTGGACGCGTACGACCCGGTTGATCAGCTCGACGACATG
This sequence comes from Streptomyces sp. NPDC102441, assembly GCF_044765585.1. Lineage (NCBI taxonomy): Bacteria > Bacillati > Actinomycetota > Actinomycetes > Kitasatosporales > Streptomycetaceae > Streptomyces > Streptomyces sp. NPDC102441. The sequence goes on along the minus strand of NZ_JBIWKH010000002.1, from coordinate 312,252 downwards.
CACCGGGACCCTTATGGTCCTGGCCTGGTCGGCCAGCGCACGGGACATGGCCTGGCGGATCCACCAGGTCGCGTACGTCGAGAACTTGTAGCCCCGTGCGTAGTCGAACTTCTCGACCGCCCTGATCAGTCCGAGGTTCCCCTCCTGCACCAGGTCGAGCATGGTCAGGCCCCGGCCCACGTAACGCTTGGCCACGGAGACCACGAGGCGGAGGTTGGCCTCGATGAGCCGGCGTTTCGCCATCCGCCCCATGACCACGAGCCGGTCCAGGTCGAGGGCGAGCCGGGAGTCGGGGTCGGCGGTGGAGGCGAGCCGTTCCTCGGCGAAGAGTCCCGCCTCGACGCGGCGGGCGAGGTCGACCTCCTCGGCGGCGCTGAGCAGCGGTATCCGCCCGATCTCGCGCAAGTACTGGCGGAAGAGGTCGGATGTCGGGCCGCCGGCCTCCGGGCGGCTCCGCGGCGCGGATGGCTCGGGAGGCTCCACCGGTTCCTCCAGCACCGGTTCGGGCGTGCCCGCCGTCTCCGGGTGACGTGTGACCCGGTTCTGCGCGGGAATCGCCGGGACATGCTCGGTCGTGGGCGGCACGGTCCGGGTCTGCACGGGGGCGACCTCCAGGTGATCGCTGCCGGACCGCGGGGGTGGAGGTCCGCCCTGGGCGGACCGGCCGCGCTCCGACGACTCAGGAACCGCCACCCAGTGTGGGGTACGACACATCGCTGCCACGAGGGGCGTGCGGTGACTTTTTGTGTCCGGAGGGCAACCACGGGACGCCCTCGGGCGCCGACCCGGGTCAGAGGGCGTCGGCGCCGTGGCTCCGCAGCGACTGGGCGTACTGCTGGAGGACCCACACCTCGTTCTGCGCGGCGGCCAGATGGTCAGGGGCGACATTGCTGCCGAGGCGGGCGAGACTGCCCTGGACGTCGTCGATCCTGCGGTCGACGGCGCGCAGCCGGACCTTGACCAGGTGATGGCCCGCGTACGACTCGTCGATGGACTTGCCGTGGAAGACCTCGACCGCGAGCTCGGTGACGAGCTTGCGCACCGAGTCGTTGGGGGTCGCGTCGAGCACCTGGACGAGGTACTCGCGGGTCTCGGCGACACCCAGCTCCGCGCCGCCCGCCTCCGCGATGCACTGGCGCACCGCGGCGTACGGCGGGGCGGTGAACTCGTCGATGCCGTAGGCGTCGAAAGCCGGGGAGACCAGGGCGGGCCTCTGCAGAGCGAGCTTGAGGAGCTCGCGCTCCGTGCGGTGGGCGGGGCTGCGGAGATTGAGCGCGGGGCCGGACGGGACGACGGGTGCCTGGCTCTGGTGCTGCGCGCCGGTGCCCGCGGGGGCCCGCGCGGGCCCTCGCTTGTCCCCCCGCCCTCGGGCCCACTGGGCGAGCTGGTTGACCCGGTGTACGACGAATTCCTGGTCGAGGATGCCCACGAAGCCCGCGAGCTGGACGGCCACCTCTCGCTGCACGCTGCTCGTCTTGATCTTGGCGACGACGGGCGCCGCCTCGTCCAGGGCGGCGGCGCGGCCGGCCGGGGTCTCCAGGTCGTACCGGCCGACGATCTGGCGGAGAGCGAACTCGAAGAGCGGGGTGCGGGGCTCGACCAGGTCGCGGACGGCGTCGTCACCCTTGGCGAGCCGCAGGTCGCACGGGTCCATGTTGTCCGGGGCGATCGCGATGTACGTCTCGGCGGCGAACTTCTGGTCGTCCTCGAAGGCGCGCAGGGCTGCCTTCTGGCCTGCCGCGTCACCGTCGAAGGTGAAGATGACCCGGGCGCTGCCGTTGTCCATCAGGAGCCGTCGGAGGATCTTGATGTGGTCGCCGCCGAACGCCGTCCCGCAGGTGGCGATGGCCGTGGTGATCCCCGCGAGGTGGCAGGCCATCACGTCGGTGTAGCCCTCGACCACGACGGCCCGGCTGGACTTCGCGATGTCCTTCTTGGCCAGGTCGATGCCGTACAGCACCTGGGACTTCTTGTAGATCGAGGTCTCGGGGGTGTTGAGGTACTTCGGGCCGTTGTCGTCGTCGCGGAGCTTGCGCGCGCCGAAGCCGACGATCTCGCCGGAGGTGTCGCTGATCGGCCACATCAGCCGGCCGCGGAAGCGGTCGATGGGGCCGCGGCGGCCGTCCTGGGAGAGGCCGGAGCTGATGATCTCCTTGTCGCTGAAGCCCTTGCCACGCAGATAGCGGGTGAGGTGGTCCCAGCCCGCGGGGCTGTAGCCGACACCGAAGTGGGCCGCCGCGTCCTGGTCGAAGCCGCGTGCGGCGAGGAACGCCCGGCCGACCTCCGCCTCCGGTCCGTTCAGCTGCTCTCGGTAGAAATCGGCGGCGATCTTGTGGGCCTCGACCAGGCGGATGCGCTCTCCGCGCTGGTGGGAGGGGTTGTAGCCGCCCTCCTCGTACCGCAGGGTGATGCCGGCCTGACCGGCGAGGCGCTCGACCGTCTCGGAGAAGGTGAGGTGATCGATCTTCATCACGAAGGCGATCGTGTCGCCGCCCTCCTGGCAGCCGAAGCAGTGGAACAGGCCCTTGCCCGGGCTCACCTGGAAGGAGGGGGACTTCTCGTCGTGGAAGGGGCAGAGCCCCTTGAGGTTTCCGCCGCCCGCGTTGCGCAGTTGAAGGTATTCGGACACGACGGCGTCGATCGGGACCGCGTCCCGGACCGCCTTCACGTCGTCGTCATTGATCCTGCCTGCCACGCGTGAAGTCTACGGGTGGGGCCGGTCGTCCGGGACCGGCCGGCAGCGGGGGGCCCCCCCCGGGCGCCGGCCGGCCCCGGACGGCCGGGCCACCGGTCAGAGCAGGGAGTCCAGGGGCACCGAGGGGTCGCCCAGGGTGTCCGGGTCGACCGGCCGGGCGGCCCTGATCAGCTTCTGGATGCTCTCGGTGACGTCCCACACATTGACGTTCATCCCGGCGAGGACCCGGCGGTCCTTCAGCCAGAAGGCGATGAACTCGCGCTTGCCGGCGTCGCCCCGGATGACGACCTGGTCGTACGAGCCGGGCGGCGCCCAGCCGGAGTACTCGAGACCGAGGTCGTACTGGTCGGAGAAGAAGTACGGCACCCGGTCGTACGACACGTCCTGGCCGAGCATGGCCTTCGCTGCGGCCGGGCCGCTGTTCAGGGCGTTCGCCCAGTGCTCCACGCGCAGCCGGCCCCCGAAGAGCGGATGGTCCACGGACGCGATGTCCCCGGCGGCGTAGATGTGCGGGTCGGAGGTGCGCAGGGAGGCGTCGACGACGACACCGCCGCCCTCGGACCGGCCCGCCATGTCGAGCCCGGCGGCCTCGGCGAGCGAGGTGCGCGGCGCCGCGCCGATCGCGGCGAGCACGTCGTGGGCGGGGTGCTCCTCGCCGTCGTCGGTGCGGGCGGCGAGGACCAGGCCGTCCTCTCCGGTGATCTCGGTGAGGCGGGCGCCGAAGTGGAAACGGACCCCGTGCTCGGCGTGCAGATCGGTGAAGATCTGGCCGACCTCCGGGCCGACGACGTGGTGCAGCGGGGTCGGCGAGGGGGCGACGACGGTGACCTCGGCGCCGTACCCCCGGGCCGCCGCGGCGATCTCGAGGCCGATCCAGCCGGATCCGGCGATCACCAGGTGGCCGTTGTCACGGCCGAGGGCGGCGAGGACGTTGCGCAGCCGGTCGGAGTGGGCGATGCGGCGCAGGTGGTGCACGCCGACCAGGCCGGTGCCCGGGATGTCGAGACGGCGGGGCTCGGCGCCGGTGGCGAGCAGCAGCTTGTCGTAGTGGACGACCGTGTTGTCGCCGAGCTGCACGGACCGGCCGGACCGGTCGATGGAGGTGACGACCTGGCCGAGGTGGAGCTCGATGTCGGCGCCCGCGTACCAGGCGGTCCCGTGGACGAAGACGGAGTCCCGCTCCTCCTTGCCCAGCAGGTATCCCTTGGACAGGGGAGGCCGCTCGTACGGATGGTCGCGCTCGTCGCCGATGAGGATCACCCGGCCGCTGAAGCCCTCCGCCCGGAGTGTCTCGGCCGCCTTCGCTCCTGCCAGCCCTCCGCCGATGATGACGAACGTCCGATGTGCGTCGACCACTTGATGCCTCCTCGGTACTGTGCTGCGCGGCGCCGCCACCTGCGAGCGTCCCGCACGCAGCGTGATGGCGAAAGAGGGTGTACCCCGGCCGGGTCACCGCCGCCGGCATGTGGCCCGGTCATGGTCCAGTCTGCCCAACGCCTGTGAGACTCCCGTGGAGGGACCGCGCGGATGCGTCCGTCAGTGCGGCGATCTGGTCGACGAGGACCCTCTTGCGGGCCCGGTCGTCGGGGGCCGCCGCGTGCAGGGCCCGGAACTGCGGCTCGAGCCCTTCGGGCGCGCGGGCGGTGAGCGCGGCGGCGAGCTCGGCGATGACGATCCGCTGGTCTGCGCGGATGACCTCCTGCTCGGCCCGCTGCATGACGTAACGGTCCGCGACGGCCTTGAGCACGGCGCACTCGTTGCGCACCTCACGCGGGACGATCAGCTCGGCGCCGTATCTCCCGAGCCGTCCCGGCCCGTACGCGGCGTGGGTCGCGGCCTCGGCGGCGAGGCAGAACCTGCCGATGAGCTGGCTCGTGGTGTTCTTCAGCCGGGCCTGGGCGACCGCGGTGCCGTCGTAGCCTCGCGGCCACCACTCCTGGGCGGTGAGCCGGTCGAGGGCGTCGGCGAGCTCCTGGGGGGCGGTGTCCGCCGGGACGTACCGTCCGATGGCCACACCCCAGATCTCCTCGCGCTCCGGCTCGGAGAAGAGGCAGCCGGCGTCGATGTGTCCTGCGTGCAGTCCGTCCTCAAAGTCGTGCACCGAGTAGGCGACGTCGTCGGACCAGTCCATGACCTGGGCCTCGAAGCATCTGCCGTCCTGCGGGGCGCCCTCGCGAACCCAGGCGAAGACCGGCAGGTCGTCCTCGTACACCCCGAATTTCGGTGAGCCGGGGTCGGTGGGGTGCGCGCCCCGGGGCCAGGGGTACTTCGTGGCGGCGTCCAGGGCGGCCCGGGTCAGGTTGAGTCCGACGCTGACGAGCTCCCCGCTGCGGGGGTCGCGGACGAAGCGCTTGGGTTCGAGGCGGGTCAGCAGGCGCAGCGACTGGGCGTTGCCCTCGAAGCCGCCGCAGTCCGACGCGAAGTCGTTGAGCGCCTGTTCGCCGTTGTGGCCGAAGGGCGGGTGGCCCATGTCGTGGGAGAGACAGGCCGTCTCGACGAGATCGGGGTCGCAGCCGAGCGCGTCACCGAGCTCCCGGCCGACCTGGGCACACTCCAGGGAGTGGGTGAGCCGGGTACGGGGGCTGGCGTCCCAGGCCAGGCCGCGGGTGCCCGGCGTGACGACCTGGGTCTTGCCGGCGAGCCTGCGCAGGGCGGCGGAGTGGAGCACCCGGGCGCGGTCGCGCTGGAAGGCCGTACGTCCGGGCCGTTTGTCGGGCTCGGTGTCCCACCGCTCGGTGTCAGCGGCGCCGTAGGGCGTGTGCCTGGGGTCGTGCGTACCGTCCATGTTCCCGAGATTAGACGGACGGGCTGACAGGGAGGGTCAGGCGGTGGCGAGGAGCCGCGGGGGCGCCAGGGGTGCGTGGGCGGGCGCGGTGCCGGTCAGGGCCTGGTCGTAGCGGTGGAGCAGGAGGCGTGCCATCGCGGGGTGCGCGCCGAGCGGTGCGGCGGCGATGCCCGGGGCGGCGGCGGCCGAGACGGTCGCGAAACGGCCGGGGGCAGTGAAGTACGACGCGAGTGCCACGCGCCGGCGGCCGCGGTCGGCGAGTGCGCGCAGTGCGGTGGGTACGTCGGGGGTCGCCGCCGAGGCGTACGCGGGCACGACGGGCACCCCGCCGAGGCGGTCGCTGAGCATGGCGGCGGTACGGCGCGCGTCGACGTCGGAGTCGGGGTCGCGCGACCCGGCGGCGGCGAGCACGACGGCGGCGGCGCGGTCCTTACCGTCCTCGTCCCGCCAGCCGGCCTCCAGGAGACGCTCGTACAGGGTCTCGACGAGCAGCGGGTGCGGTCCCAGGGGGGCCGCCACACGGGTCCGGAGGTGGCCGGCGGCCGCCGCGGCGAGGGGCAGGTCGTGCCGGACGTGGTGGCCACGGCCGAGCAGCAGCGGTACGAGCACGGCGTCGCCCCGCCCGATGCCGTCCAGTGTGTCCGGCAGCAGGGGCTCGTTCAGCTCGATGTGGCCGAGCCTGACGTCGAGGCCGGGCCGGAGCTCCCGTACCCGGTCCAGGAGCTCCAGGACGGTGCGCAGGGCCTGCGGGTCCCGGCTGCCGTGTGCGACGGCGACCAGGGTGGGGGCGGATCTCCGGATGCGGTACATGGGCCTGCGGGTTCCGTTCAGGGAGACGAGGCTGAGCTGGGTTCCGAGCTGGGAGGTGATGCGGGTCAGAAGTTGCGCCGTGCTGTCGAGGGGCAGGGACTCACGGGGGTGTTCCGATGCCGGCTCCGTCATGGACCGATGGTGCCGGGCGGACGTTGCCGTGCCGTTTCGCACCGGTGACGGGTGTTTGCCTCTGCCTCACAGGGCGGGGGCCCTGGGTGTCAGCGCGTGTTCACACCGGAGTGTGAATCAAGGATCGGCCGCGAACCTTTCGCCCTCGTCGCTCGTCCTTCCCCTTGAGGGATCCGGTACGAGCGCGGGGGGCGCGGGCATGCGGCTGAGGACACCGGGAGGGCTCCGTGCGGCGGGGCGCGGGGCCCTGCGAGGGCTCGCCGCCGCGCGGCCACGGCTGCCGAGGACACGGCGGGGGCAGCGGCGGCTGGTGCAGGCGCTGATGGTCGTCTGCGCGGTGGCGCTGGCGCCCGCGACCTGGCTGCACACCACGGCCGACGCCCGGGTTCGGACGACGGCCGACGCCCCGGCGCGGGAGGTCGCCGTGGTGTTCGGGGCGGGGCTGTGGGAGGGCCGTCCGTCGCCGTATCTCGCGCACCGGCTCGACGCCGCCGCCGAGCTGTACAGGACGGGCAAGGTCCGGGTCGTGCTGGTCACCGGGGACAACAGCCGCGTGGAGTACGACGAGCCGGACGCCATGCGCACGTACCTCGCCGGTCGCGGGGTGCCGGACGGCCGGATCGTCAGCGACTACGCGGGTTTCGACACCTGGGACTCCTGTGTCCGGGCCAAGAGGATATTCGGGGTCGACCGGGCCGTCCTGGTGAGCCAGGGCTTCCACATACGGCGGGCGATCGCCCTGTGCCGCTCGGCCGGGATCGACGCGTACGGGGTGGCCGTCGACGACGTACACGATGTGACCTGGTACTACGGCGGGACACGGGAGGTGTTCGCGGCGGGAAAGGCGCTCATCGACGCCGTGTTCGAGCCGGATCCGCACTTCCTGGGCCCGCGGGAGCCAGGGGTGACGGAGGCTCTGGCGGGTGACCTCACGGCGCCGGGCGGGGCGGGCTGAGGCGGGCGTACCGGGGGCGTAACCGGACGCACCGGTACTCGTAATACCGGCCTCGCACGCTGGGGGTATGGCCACCGAGACGTCCACCCACTGCCCGTACTGCGCGCTCCAGTGCGGGATGAAGCTGCGACCGGTCACCGACGGCGGGGTGGTCGAGGTCGTGGAGCGTACGGAGTTCCCCGTCAACCGGGGAGCGCTGTGCGGCAAGGGGCGCACGGCTCCCGCCCTGCTCGCCGCGGGGGTGCGGCTGGCGGGGCCCCTCGTGCGCGACGAGGGCGGTGAGCTGGCGCCGGCGAGCTGGGACGAGGCGCTGGAGAGGATCGCGGACGGGCTGCGCGGGACCCGGGCGGAGCATGGCGCCGACGCCGTGGGGGTGTTCGGCGGGGGCGGGCTCACCAACGAGAAGGCGTACGCCCTCGGGAAGTTCGCCCGGGTGGTGCTCGGCACCTCGCAGATCGACTACAACGGCCGTTTCTGCATGTCGTCGGCGGCAGCCGCGCACCAGCGGGCCTTCGGCCTCGACCGTGGGCTGCCGTTCCCGCTGGAGGACATCCCGCGGACCGGGTGCGTGATCCTGGTCGGCTCGAACCTCGCGGAGACGATGCCGCCCGCGCTGCGCTATCTGACCGAGCTGCGGGAGAACGGCGGCCGGCTGATCGTCATCGACCCGCGCCGGACCAGGACCGCCGAGCAGGCCGATCTGCACCTGGCACCCCGGCCGGGCACCGACCTCGCCCTCGCGCTCGGCATGCTGCATCTGGTCGTGGCGGAGGGACGGGTGGACGAGGAGTTCGTCCGCACCCGGACGAACGGCTGGGACGAGGCCAGGGCGGGTGCGATGGCGCACTGGCCGGAACTGGTGGAGCGCCTCACCGGGGTGCCGGTGCCGCAGCTGCGCGAGGCCGTGGAGATGTTCTGCGGGGCGGAGAGCGGGATGGTGCTGACCGCGCGGGGGCCCGAGCAGCAGTCCAAGGGCACGGACACCGTGGGGGCGTGGATCAACTTCTGTCTGGCCACCGGCCGGGCGGGCCGTCCGCTGTCCGGCTACGGCTGCCTGACCGGGCAGGGCAACGGTCAGGGCGGCCGGGAGCACGGCCAGAAGGCCGACCAGCTGCCTGGTTACCGCAAGCTCACGGACCCGGCGGCGCGCCGCCATGTGGCGCGGGTGTGGGGCGTCGACCCCGACACGCTGCCGGGTCCTGGGCGCAGTGCGTACGAGCTGCTGGACGCGCTGGGGCAGGATGTGCGGTCGTTGCTGGTCATGGGGTCCAACCCGGTCGTGTCGGCACCGAACGCCGGGCACATCGAGGAGCGGCTCAAGTCGCTGGACTTCCTGGCGGTCGCCGATGTGGTGCTCTCGGAGACGGCGGCGCTGGCCGATGTGGTGCTGCCGGTGACGCAGTGGGCGGAGGAGAGCGGGACGACGACCAGCCTGGAGGGGCGGGTGCTGCTGCGACAGCGTGCGGTCACCCCGCCGGAGGGGGTGCGCAGCGACCTGGAGGTGCTTCACGCGCTGGCCGGGGCCCTGGGGCACGGTAAGGGATTCCCGGCCGATCCGGAGGAGGTCTTCGAGGAGCTGCGCCGGGCGTCGGCGGGCGGTCCGGCCGACTACGCGGGAATCACCTACGCCCGGATCGCGGCGGAGGACGGGGTCTTCTGGCCCTGCCCGGACGAGCAGCACGCCGGGACGCCGCGGCTGTTCCTGGAGCGGTTCGCGACGGACGACGGCCGCGCCCGGTTCGTCCCTGTCACGCACCGGGCCGCTGCGGAGGAGACGGACGCCGAGTACCCGGTGGTGCTGACCACCGGGCGGGTCGTGTCCCAGTACCAGTCGGGGGCGCAGACCCGCCGGGTGGCCGAGCTGAACGCCGCCGCGCCCGGCCCGTTCGTGGAGCTGCATCCCCGGCTCGCCGAGCGGATCGGGGTGGCCGAGGGCGAGGAGGTCGCGGTCACCTCGCGGCGGGGGCGTGCGGTGGCACCGGCGCGGATCACCGTGGCGATCCGGCAGGACACCGTGTTCATGCCGTTCCACTGGCCGGGCGAGGGCCGGGCCAACTCCCTGACGAACCCGGCGCTGGACCCGGTGTCGCGGATGCCGGAGTTCAAGGTGTGCGCCGTGCGGGTGGAAGCCGCCGGCTGAGCCGGAGCCGGAACAGCCGGACGTCTGTCACAGCGTCGCGACGGGCGCCGTCTCCGCCGACACCCAGGCCAGGTAGCGGTCGCTGCCGCGCACGACGGGCGTCGCGATGATCTCGGGCGTCGCGTAGTCGTGCGCCGCGACGAGATGGGCCTCCAGCTCGTCGTAGCGCCCGGCCGTCGTCTTGAACAGCACCTGCCACTCCTCGGCTGTCTCGACGGCGTCCTGCCATCGGTAGACGGAGGTGACGGGCGCCGAGATCTGGGCGCAGGCGGCGAGTCGTGCCTCCACCGCGCCCCGGGCCAGGGTGCGGGCCTTCTCCTCGCTGTCCGTCGTGGTCATCACGGTCAGCCATGCGGGCTCGGTCATCCTGGTCTCCTCGTTCTCGGCGTCCGTGCGGCCCCTCGATTGTCGGGCTTCGCCGCGTCAGCCGCCGTACGGGTGCCGGGTCCTGGCCTCGCGCAGCGCATGGCCCCACCAGACCAGCTGGTCGAGCATCTTCTTGGCCGCCCCGTCGGTCTGGTCCGGGTCCTTGGGCACACCCCGGTCGTCGAAGAGCGCACCCGCGTTGTGCAAGGACACGGTGTCGCGGATGGAGACGGCATGCAGTTCGGCGAAGACCTGGCGCAGGTGTTCGACGGCCCGCAGCCCGCCGGAGATTCCGCCGTACGACACGAACGCGACGGGCTTGGCCTGCCATTCGGCGAAGTGCCGGTCGATGAGGTTCTTCAGCGGGGCCGGGTAGGAGTGGTTGTACTCGGGGGTCAGCACGACGAAGGCGTCCGCCTGTGCCAGCAGCGGGGCCACCTCGGCGGCCCCGGTGGCAGGCGGCTCGGTCTCGGCGACATCGATCAGCTCGGTCTCGATGTCCGGGTGGCCGGCCGCCCGCCCGAGGAACCATTCGGCGACGACGGGGCCGAAGCGGCCCTCGCGGTTGCTGCCGAGGATGACGGCCACCTTCAGCGGGGCGTCGGACGGATCGGGAACAGCTGTGTTGAAGTCCATGTACCGCAGACTCACACCTCAACCATGATTGAGGTCAAGTGCCGCATCGCGAGATCTACGCTGGAGGTCATGACGACTTCGATACCGGACCTCTACATCGAGTTCGACGGCCGCCCCGCAACCGCGGAGGATCTGCGGATCCCGGCCTTCGCCGGCTACGGCCACTTCACCGCGATGCAGGTCAGGGACCGCACGGTGCGCGGCCTCGACCTGCATCTGGACCGGCTGGACTCCGCGAACCGGGAGCTGTTCGGACTGCCACTGGACGGCGGGCTCGTACGCGGACTGATCGGGCACGCGCTCGACGGCGCCGGGGTGCGTGACGCGTCGGTCCGGGTGCACGGGTTCCTGCCGCCGGGCACCACGGAGACGGTGACGATGGTGACGGTACGGGAGCCGGCCCGTGCGGACGGCGCACCGCAGAGCCTGATGTCGGTCCCCTTCGCGCGCTCCCTGCCGCACATCAAGCGCCCCGGCGAGTTCTGCCAGATCCATTACGGACAGCAGGCCCGGCGAGCGGGCTTCGACGAGGCGCTGCTGACCTCGCCCGGCGGCATGGTGACCGAAGGGTCGATCACCAACATCGGCTTCTGGGACGGCGCTTCGGTCGTCTGGCCGGACGCCCCGGCACTGACGGGCATCACCATGGCGCTGCTGGAGAGCGGACTCGCGCGGACGGACCGGCCCTCGGTACGGCGCGGTGTGACGCTGGACGGGCTGGGCGCGTACCGGGCGGCGTTCGTCACCAACTCGCAGGGCATCGCACCGGTCCACCGGATCGACGACCGGCCCTTCGACGTCGACGAGGGCTTGATGAAGCTGCTCGGCCGGGTCTACGAGGACGCCCCGCGCGGAACCGTCTGAGCTTCTCGGCATGCGGGACCATGGGGGCATGCAGATCCATATCGAAGCATCGGACCTCCCGGGCCGCACCTGTGGTCCCGACACCGACTTCGCCGGTTTCGACAACATCCACGTCGGCGTGCAGTGCAAGGACCGCCCCGGCGAGCTGCTCGGCCTGCATCCCGGTGACGCGGCGCGCGCCTCCTGGACCCTGGACTGCACCGCCGTGCCCACCGTGGAGGGCGTCGAGGTCTCTGGGCCGTACATCCAGAACCGGCTCGGGGGGCGCTTCGTCTATCTGTCCTGGGGCACGGTGGACGGCTCCGGCGTCTTCACCATGTTCCGCCGGGCCAAACTGATGATGAGTGACATCGACCCGGAGGTCCTGGAGGCCGCCTCCCGGACGGGGCACCTCACCGCGCGCCTGCGTCTGACCGACGGCAGAGGACAGCCGCGGTGCGCCCGCGTGCGCCCGCCGGACATCGATTGGTCCGCGACGGACGGGAGCGGCCCTCGGAGAGCCTGAGCCGCGGAGACAGGCCACCGCCCTCACCGGTCCCAGGGGGGGATGGGCCGGTGAGGGCGGCTGCCGTGGGGCCGACGGGGGGCTGCCGTCCCGTGGGGGGGTAAAGACCGTGTTCCCGGCCGACGGGAACCCATTCTTGTGACCTACGTCACACTTGCCTGGAGGGTGGACTCACCCGATCGGCACCCGACGGGGGCGCGGCCTCCACCACCGCCGCGACCTGCGCCGGGCCGGACATACAGGCGCACCCCCGGGTCCGTACGGGTGATAACTGACCATGCGTCAGCATGCGGCGCAGGGGCGGGGCCCGTTACCTCGAAGGCAGGACACATCCGTCTGCCCGGAGGATTCCCATGCGCAGCCCCGCCCGCCTCGTGACCGGTACCGCCGCCGCGGCCCTCACCGCCGCCGCGCTCGGCCTCGCCATCCCGTCCGCCCACGCGGACAGCCTCGGCAGACCGGAGCTCGCCGCCGCAACGGCCGCACCAGGCTCGGCGGAATGCGAGCCCGAGGACACGGACGCGGCGGCCTTCTGCGACAGCGGCGGGACGGCGGCCGGGGACCTGGGAACGCTCGACAGCCCGGAGCCCGGGGATCCGGGGCCGGCCGACGCCCCCGACCCGGCCGGAGACCTGGAGACGGCCGAGGATCCCGCAGCGGTCCCGGGGTCCTCCTGGCCGGGGACGACGGAGGAGGACGGCGGGGCCGGGACCGGGGACGAGGCCGGCGAAGAGGCCGGAACGCTCCAGCAGCCCGGGACCGGCGCGGGGACCGCGCCCGGCACGGACCCGGGGACCCGACCCGGCCCCGTGCCGCCGCACGCGACCGAACCCGGATCCGCGAAACCACCCGTGCCCCCGGGGCACAGGCCCACGACCTCCCCCAGCCCCAGCCGGCCTTCCGGGCACGTCGGGACGGGTGTCGGCGGCAGCGCCGCCCCCGACACCGCCCAGCTCGCCGCGGGCGCCGGTCTCGTCGGAGCGGCGGCCGTCAGCGGTCTCCTGCTCATGCGACACCGCCGCGCCGACGGCGCACGTCGCTGAGGTCGGCCGGCGAAGGACGACACGTGGACAGGAAGGCGCTGAGAGCGAGGGCCTGGCTGGTGGGCGTCGCCGCGCTGTGCGGCATATGGCTGGTCCACAACGGCGCGGTCATCCGGACCGTCGCCCCCCAGCCGTCCACCGCCGAGGCCTTCGCGGCGGGCCCCGAGCTTCGGGCCGGCACCCGGGTCGCCGAACCGCTGCGCCCCTCCGAACCGGTCAGGATCCGCATCCCCGGCATCGGCGTGGACGCGCCCATGACGGGTCTCGGACTGGCGGCCGACGGCAGCCTCGACGCACCGCCCGCCGGGAACCGCAACCTCGCGGGCTGGTTCGAGGGCGGGACGCCCCCGGGCGCCAGGGGCACTGCGATAGTGGCCGGTCATGTCGACAACGCGGAGGGGCCGTCCGTGTTCTACGCGCTCGGGTCCGTGAAGAAGGGCGCCGGGGTCGAGATCGACCGCGGCGACGGCCGCACCGCCGTCTTCTCTGTCGACGCGGTCGAGGTGTACGAGAACGACGAGTTCCCGGACAAGCGTGTCTACGGCGCCACTCCGCACGCCTCGCTGCGGCTGATCACCTGCGGCGGCGGCTTCACCCGCGAGACGGGCTACCAGGGCAACGTGGTGGCGTACGCCCACCTCACCGAGGTGCGCTGACGCTGTTCAGGCCGTCCACTGGTCGAAGCCGAGCTTGGCGACCAGCGAGAACACCACGACGAGCAGGACCCCTCGGACGAAGTCGCTGCCCTTCCGGAGAGCCATCCGCGCCCCGAACATCCCGCCCGCCAGATTGAATACGGCCATGAGCGCGGCCAGCTGCCACAGGACGGTGCCCTGGTAGGCGAACATCGCCAGCGCGCCGGCGTTGGTGCAGACGTTCACGATCTTGGCGGTGGCGGAGGCGGTGACCAGGTCGAGGTGGAGCACGGCGGTCAGTGCCAGCACGAGAAACGTGCCCGTCCCGGGGCCGAACAGCCCGTCGTAGAAGCCGATACCCCCGCCGACCAGCACGATCGCGGTGACCGTGCGGGCCCGGGTGACCTTCTTGCCCGTCCCGTCGCCTGCCGCCGCCGTGCCGAAGGACGGCCGCAGCATCACGAAGGCCGCCACGGCGAGCAGCACCACCATGATCACCGGGCGCAGGAGGTCGCTGCTGATGCCCGCGGCGAAGAAGGCTCCGGTCATCGATCCCACCAGCGCCATGAGCCCGATCCGCACGGCGGTCCCCACCCGCACCGGCGCTCTTCGTACGTAGGTCACGGCGGCACCCGAGGTGCCGACGATGGCGACGGCCTTGTTGGTGCCGAGGATGTGCGCGGCCGGGACGTGCGGGAGCCCCAGCAGCAGGGCGGGCAGGAGGAGGAGCCCGCCGCCTCCCACCACCGCGTCGATCCAGCCGGCCGCCGCGGCGGCCAGACAGAGCAGGACGAGGGTGGTCAGCGTTATCTCGGGCATGACCGTGACCCTAAGCAGGTGGTGGGTACACCGTCCAACCGGTTCCATCGCCCTCACAGAGAGCGTGACGACGCGCTGAGCGCAAGGTTCCTCCCGGGAAACAGGAGGGATGCGGTCGGGTAACACCCGCCGCGCACTCTCATTGGCATGAGGACACAGACGGAGAACGCGGCACGGGTGGTGGTGATCGGCGCCGGGATGGCGGGTGCGCGGCTCGCCGCCCGGGTCCCCGGTGTCACCGTCATCGGCGAGGAGTCGCACGCGCCGTACAACAGGGTGCTGCTGGCCGAGGTGCTCGCCGGCCGGTACGAGCCGGACGTGATCGCGCTGCCGGCCGCCGACGTGCGGCGCGGGGTGCGTGCCGTGCGAATCGACCGGGCGGAGCGGCGGGTGCTCTGCGACGACGGCGGTGTCATCGGCTACGAGCACCTGGTGCTGGCGACCGGCTCCAACCCGGTGCTGCCACCGCTGCGGGGCCTGGGCCACACGCTGCCGGACGGGGTGCATCCCTTCCGTACCCTCGACGACTGTCTGGCACTGCGCGCCGCTGTGCGCCCCGGTGTGCGCGCCGTCGTCATCGGCGGCGGACTCCTCGGGGTCTCCGCCGCCCGCGCCCTGGCCGAGTGCGGCGCCCAGGTGGTGCTGGCCCAGCAGGGCGAGCACCTCATGGAGCGGCAGCTGGACGCCGAGGCGTCCGGGATGCTGCGCCGTCACCTGGAGGCCCTCGGGGTCGAGGTGCACACCGAGTGCCGGGTGCGCGGGCTGCGCTGCACCGACGGGGACACCCCGGCGGTGCGGGCCGTGGAACTGGCCGACGGCTACGAGCTGGAGGCCGAGATCACGGTGCTGGCCTGCGGGGTCCGCCCCAGGGCGGGTCTGGCGCAGGCGGCCGGCCTGGAGGTCCGCAAGGGCATCGTCGTGGACGACGAGCTGCGTACCTCGGACCCGTACATCCATGCCGTCGGCGACTGCGCCGAACACGCCGGGACGGTCTACGGCCTGGCGGGCGCCGCGCTCGAACAGGCCGACGTGCTGGCCGAGGTGCTGGCCGGACGCCCCGCCCGCTACGGGGGCACCCGGGCACTGACCAGGCTCACCCTGCGCTCCCCCGCCGCCGCGCCCGTCGCCGCGGGGGCCTCCGGCGGACTCGACCTGGCCGCCTTCGGCGACTCCCGCCCGATGCCCGGCGACGACGTGATCCGGCTGGCCGACGCCACCCGGGGCGCGTACCGCACGGTCGTCGTCCGGGGCGACCGGCTGGCCGGCGGGGTGCTCTTCGGCGATCTCGCCGCCGTCGGCACCCTCGCCCGGACCTGGCAGGACGACGACGCCCTCCCCGCCGACATGTCCCTGCTCCACCTGCTCACCAACGACGGAGGCTCCTGATGCCGGTGTCCACTCCCCCGACCGCCCCCACCTCAGGCGTGCCGACGATCGTGGTCGTCGGGCACGGCATGGTCGGACAGCGGTTCCTGGAAGCGCTCGCCGACCGCGGCCTGACCGCCGCCATGGGCACCGCCAGAGTCGTCGTCCTCTGCGAGGAGCCCCGCCCCGCCTACGACCGGGTGCAGCTGACCTCGTACTTCTCCGGGAGGACGCCGGAGGACCTCTCGCTCGTCGAGCCGGACTTCATGGAGCGCCACGGCATCGAGCTGCGCGTCGGTGACCCGGCGGAGAGCGTCGACCGTGAGGCGCGCACCGTCACCGCGCGCTCCGGGGAGATCTTCTCCTACGACACGCTGGTGCTGGCCACCGGCTCGTACCCCTTCGTTCCGCCCGTTCCCGGCAAGGACGCCGAGGGCTGCTTCGTCTACCGCACCATCGAGGACCTCCTCGCGATCGAGGAGTACGCGAAGACCGCGAAGACCGGTGCGGTCGTCGGCGGCGGGCTCCTCGGTCTGGAGGCCGCGGGCGCCCTGAAGGGCCTCGGACTGAACACGCACGTCGTGGAGTTCGCGCCCCGGCTGATGCCGGTCCAGGTCGACGACGGCGGCGGCGCCGCGCTGCTGCGCACCATCGAGAACATGGGCCTCTCCGTCCACACGGGTGTCGGCACCCAGGAGGTGACCGCGGGCGAGGACGGCAGGGTCGACGGCATGGCGCTGTCGGACGGCTCCTCGCTGGAGACCGATCTCGTCGTCTTCTCCGCCGGCGTACGCCCCAGGGACCAGCTGGCCCGCGACTGCGGTCTGGCGGTCGGCCCGCGCGGCGGCATCATCGTCGACCAGGAGTGCCGCACCTCCGACAGCGACGTGTTCGCGATCGGCGAGTGCGCGCTGGCCTCCGACGGCCGGGTATACGGGCTGGTGGCGCCGGGTTACGAGATGGCCCTGGCGGTAGCCGAGGTGATAGCGGGCAACACCGCCTCCTTCACCGGCGCCGACCTCTCGACGAAGCTGAAGCTGCTCGGTGTGGACGTCGCCTCCTTCGGTGACGCGCACGGCGCGGCCGAGGGCTGCCTCGACGTCGTGTACTCGGACTCCCGCTCGGGTGTCTACAAGAAGCTGGTGATCGGCCAGGACGGCACGCTGCTCGGCGGTGTCCTGGTCGGTGACGCCGACCAGTACGGCACGCTGCGGCCGATGACCGGCACGGTGCTCCCCGTCGCCCCGGAGCAGCTGGTGCTGCCGGCCGGTGCGGGCGGCCCGGTCACCCTCGGCCCGTCCTCGCTGCCCGACGAGGCCGTGATCTGCTCCTGCCACAACGTCACCAAGGGCGCGATCTGCGAGCACACCACGCTGCCCGAGGTGAAGAAGTGCACCAAGGCGGGCACGGGCTGCGGGAGTTGCGTCAAGGTCATCGGGCAGCTGCTGCCGCAGCCCGAGGACCAGGGGCTGTGCGACTGCTTCGCGTACACCCGCAGCGAGCTGTACGAGATCGTCCGCACCCTGGGCGTCACGACGTACGCCGAGCTCCTCGACTCGCACGGCCGCGCGGAGGCCCGGGGCGGCGACGGCTGCGAGGTCTGCAAGCCCACGATCGGCTCGGTCATCGCCTCGCTGGCCCCCACGGTCGGCGCGAGCGGCTACGTCCTGGACGGTGAGCAGGCTGCCCTTCAGGACACCAACGACCACTTCCTGGCCAACCTCCAGCGCAACGGCTCGTACTCCATCGTGCCGCGCATCCCCGGTGGTGAGATCACCCCGGAGAAGCTGATCGTGATCGGCGAGGTGGCCCGCGACTTCGGCCTCTACACGAAGATCACCGGCGGTCAGCGGATCGACCTGTTCGGCGCCCGCGTCGACCAGCTGCCGCTGATCTGGACGCGCCTGGTGGACGCGGGCTTCGAGTCGGGGCACGCGTACGGGAAGTCGCTGCGCACGGTGAAGTCCTGCGTGGGGCAGACCTGGTGCCGCTACGGGGTGCAGGACTCGGTCAGGATGGCCATCGACCTGGAGCTGCGCTACCGGGGGCTGCGTTCCCCGCACAAGCTGAAGTCGGCGGTCTCGGGCTGCGCCCGGGAGTGCGCGGAGGCCCGCGGCAAGGACTTCGGGATCATCGCCACTGCGCAGGGCTGGAACCTCTACGTCGGCGGCAACGGCGGCGCCACCCCGCGCCACGCGGACCTGCTCGCCCAGGACCTCTCCGACGCCGAACTGGTCCGTCTCATCGACCGGTTCCTGATGTTCTACATCCGTACGGCGGACCGCCTGGAGCGCACCTCGACCTGGCTGGACCGGATCGAGGGCGGCCTGGACCACGTACGGGACGTCGTCGTCCACGACTCGCTGGGCCTCTGCGACGAGCTGGAGCGACTGATGGCCGACCACGTCCGCGGCTACCGCGACGAGTGGGCCGAGACCATCAACGACCCGGAGAGGCTGCGCCGCTTCGTCACCTTCGTCAACGCCCCCGACGCACCCGACCCCTCGGTCAAGTTCGTCCCCGAGCGCGACCAGGTCAAGCCCGACCTGGACATCCTCGCCGGGCCCGTGCTTGCCATCCGCACTCTTGAAGGGACTCCCTCCTGATGACGACCCGGACGATGGAAACGGCGCAGGACACCCGGACGATCCAGCTCGCGGACGGGGACGGCTGGCTCACGGTCTGCGACCGCGAGCTGCTGACCCCGGGGCGCGGTGTGGCGGCGCTCCTCCCGGACGGCCGGCAGGTCGCGCTGTTCGTGGACCGGGCGGGGCGCGCGTACGCGATCGACAACCGTGACCCGTTCACCGGTGCGTACGTCCTCTCCCGGGGCCTGGTCGGCTCCGCCGGGGGACGGCCGTTCGTGGCGTCGCCGCTGCTGAAGCAGCGCTTCGACCTGGAGACGGGCGCCTGCCTGGACGACGACGACGTCACCGTGCCGGTCTTCCCGGTCCGCGGGGACTGATCCCGGGCCGTGCGGCGGTGGGCCGCGGCATCCGCGCCGCGGCGCACCGCCCTGCCGGCTGTCAGGCCCCGCCCTCGACCGCGGCCGGGTCCATCCAGACGACCTCCCAGATGTGGTGGTCGGGGTCCTGGAAGGAACGGCCGTACATGAAGCCCATGTCCTGGGCCTCGTTGGCGGGCGAGCCTCCCGCGGCGAGCGCGGCGTCGGCCATCTCGTCGACCTTCTCGCGGCTCTCCGCGCTCAGGGCGAGAAGGACCTCGGTCGTCTTCGAGGCGTCGGCGATCTCCTTCTTGGTGAAGTCCTTGAAGCGCGGCTCGGTGATGAGCATGGCGAAGATCGTGTCGCTGATGACCAGACAGGCCGTCGTCTCGTCGCTGAACTGCGGGTTGAAGCCGAAGCCGAGCTTCGAGAAGAAGTTCTTCGTCGTCTCGAGGTCCTTGACCGGCAGGTTCACGAAGATCATCTGTGGCTGGGGCATGATGTTCCACTCTTCCGTCCGGCACTCTGCGGTGCTCCCGCGCGCTCCGTACGAGCGCTTGCAAGAGGTAGACCGGGGCGGCGCGCAGAACTCATCGCCCGTACGCCGGCGGCTCCTCAGGACACGGCGACCGGGGCTCCGCCCCTGAGCAGCGCGGCGCCCAGCGGGGTGAGGGTGTGCAGGACCGAGCTGCCGTGGCGCAGGGTGCGGACGAGGCCGGCCTCGCGGAGCACACAGGCGTGCTGGCTCGCCGAGGCCAGGGACACCCCGGTCCTGCGGGCCAGCTCGCTCGTCGTGCAGCCGTTGCCTATGGACCGCAGGACCACTGAGCGGGTGTGGCCCACGAGCCTGCCGAGCCAGGGGCCGGGCTCGGCGGAGGCCGGGGCACCGGGGTGGGTGACCGGGTAGACGAGGACCGGCGGCAGGTCCGGGTCGCGGTAGACGACGGGGGTGCCCCGGCAGAAGTACGACGGCTGGAGGAGCAGACCTCGCCCGTCGAGGCGCAGTTCACGGTCGACGGGGTAGTCCGCCTCCAGCACGGGGGCCCGCCAGCGGATCATCGGCGGCAGGGTGGCCAGGAGCTCGTCCGCGCCGCCGTCCAGCAGGGCACGGCCCCGGACGGCCCGGTCGGCCTCGACGCTCGCCCTGATGTGCGGCCAGTACGGCTCGACCGCGGCGCGGTGGTAGGCGCGCAGGGCCGGGATGAGCCGCCCCAGCGGCTCCGTACGCCCCTCGGCGAGCGTCTCCGGCAGGGCGCCGGACGACCGCCGTGCGCGGGTGGCGCTCCCCGCCAGCAGCCCGATTTCCTGCCGGATACGGTCCTCGGGTGTGTCACGCAGGGCCTCCATTCCGGCATCGAGCCCGAACGGCTCGGCGCCTCCCCCGGAAGGCGTCAGGAAGTCGGGGAAATAGCCGCGGGGCGGAACGACCGCGGACAGCAGACGTACTTCGCCATTCAACCGGGCGCGGGATTCCCTCCGCCATTTCCCGAACACCGTGGAACCCCGCCGGTCTCTCAACCGGTGAAGACTGAGAATGGTCTCCCACATCGCGTCCGGTCTCGTGGCCATCCGCACGCGCGAAAGGTCCGCCCCGGACATATGGATACGCAGCACTGATCCCCCACCTGTTGCACCCGCAATTGCCCCCACCGAAGCGTATGCACAGCGTCACAGGAGGTCACCACGGGGTTTCGGCCACAGTTGAAATGTCTCGCCCGTATCCCCGTCAACCGAAAAGCTGTACGACGTCGGGTGCGCATCCGGCGTCACCGAATGAGCGGGTGAGGGCCGTGGGGGGCTTCGCCTGTTCGGCGGCGGTGAGCGACGGTGCGGCTCCGCACCCGGCAGGGGTAAGCGGGTGCGGTCCGGGGGTGGGGATCCCCGGACCGCACCCGGGCCGTACGTCTCTGATTTGCGCACCGAACGGTGAAAAGCCAACTACTTCGAATGGTTCGCCGTTCAATTGACGAAGCGGCGGCTGACGAAGCGGCGGCACCCCCGCACAGGGTGCCGCCGCTTCCGGGAAATCCGGTTTCCGCCGGAGGACCGATGAGGGTCTCTGTGATCCGCCGGCGGTTTCCGGAGTCGTGGTGGGGCAGGCCGCCGGGGTCCTGAGGTCACCCGGCGGCCAGGGATCAGCGGCTGTCGCTGCCCCGCGGTCCGGCGGCGGCCCTGCCCGCTTCCAGCCGGGCGACCGGAATGCGGAAGGGCGAGCAGGAGACGTAGTCCAGGCCCACCTCGTGGAAGAAGTGCACCGACTCCGGGTCCCCGCCGTGCTCACCGCAGATGCCGAGCTTGAGGTCCGGGCGGGTGGCCCGGCCGGCTTCCACGGCGCTGCGCACGAGGGCGCCGACTCCGTCCTTGTCGATCGTCTCGAACGGCGACACCCCGAAGATGCCCTTCTCCAGGTACGCCGTGAAGAACGAGGCCTCCACGTCGTCGCGGGAGAAGCCCCACACGGTCTGGGTGAGGTCGTTCGTGCCGAAGGAGAAGAACTCGGCGGCCTCGGCGATCTGACCGGCGGTCAGCGCGGCGCGGGGCAGCTCGATCATCGTGCCGATGCTCAGCTTCAGCTCCGTACCGGTGGCCGCCTCGACCTCCGCGATGACACCGTCGGCCTCGTCGCGGACGATCTCCAGCTCCTGGACCGTGCCGACGAGGGGAATCATGATCTCGGCACGGGGGTCGCCCTTGGCGTTCTTGCGCTCCGCCGCCGCCTCCGCGATCGCACGGACCTGCATCGCGAACAGACCGGGGATGACCAGACCGAGACGCACCCCGCGCAGGCCGAGCATCGGGTTCTGCTCGTGCAGCTTGTGCACGGCCTGGAGGAGGCGCAGGTCGTTCTCGTTGGCGTCCTTGCGGGACTCGGCGAGCGCGACCCGCACGGAGAGCTCCGTGATGTCGGGCAGGAACTCGTGGAGCGGCGGATCGAGCAGCCGTACGGTGACGGGCAGCCCGTCCATCGACTCGAACAGCTCGATGAAGTCGGCCTTCTGGAGCGGCAGCAGCGCGGCCAGCGCGGCCTCACGCTCGTCGTCGGTGTCCGCGAGGATCAGCTTCTCGACCATCTCCCGGCGCTCGCCGAGGAACATGTGCTCGGTGCGGCACAGACCGATGCCCTGGGCCCCGAAGCGACGGGCCCGCGAGGCGTCCTCGGCGTTGTCCGCGTTCGCCCGTACCCGCAGCCGGCGTACCCGGTCGGCGTACGCCATGATCCGGTGCACGGCGGCGACGAGCTCGTCGGCGTCGTCGGCGCCCGCGTGCATGCGGCCCTCGAAGTACTCGACGACCGGGGACGGCACGACCGGTACCTCGCCGAGGTACACCTTGCCGGTGGAGCCGTCGACGGAGACGAGGTCACCCTCCTCGACGACCGTGTCCCCGACCGTGAGCCGGCGGCGCTTGGTGTCGACCTCGATCTCCTCGGCGCCACAGACACAGGTCTTGCCCATGCCTCGCGCGACGACGGCTGCGTGCGAGGTCTTGCCGCCGCGCGAGGTCAGGATGCCCTCGGCGGCGATCATGCCGTCGAGGTCGTCGGGGTTGGTCTCCCGGCGGATCAGGATGACCTTCTCCCCCGACCGCGACCACTTGACGGCGGTGTACGAGTCGAAGACGGCCTTGCCGACGGCCGCGCCCGGCGACGCGGCGATCCCGCGCCCCAGCAGGACGGTCGTGGCCGCGTCGTCGAAGCGCGGGAACATCAGCTGCGCCAGCTGGGCGCCGTTGACCCGCTGCAGCGCCTCGGCCTCGTCGATGAGCCCCTGGTCGACGAGCTGGGTGGCGATCCGGAAGGCGGCACCGGCGGTGCGCTTGCCGACCCGTGTCTGGAGCATCCAGAGCTGACCGCGCTCGATGGTGAACTCGATGTCGCAGAGGTCCTTGTAGTGGGTCTCCAGCGTCTCCATGATCTTCATCAGCTGGTCGTACGACGCCTTGTCGATCGACTCCAGCTCGGCGAGAGCCACCGTGTTGCGGATGCCCGCGACGACGTCCTCGCCCTGGGCGTTCTGGAGGTAGTCGCCGTAGACGCCCTGGTGGCCGCTGGCCGGGTCACGGGTGAAGGCGACGCCCGTACCGGAGTCGGGGCCGAGGTTGCCGAAGACCATCGAGCAGACGTTGACGGCCGTGCCGAGGTCGCCGGGGATGCGCTCCTGGCGGCGGTAGAGCTTCGCCCGGTCGGTGTTCCACGAGTCGAAGACCGCCTTTATGGCCAGGTCCATCTGCTCACGCGGGTCCTGCGGGAAGTCCCGTCCCGCGTCCCTGGTGACGATCTTCTTGAACTGCTTGACCAGCTTCTTCAGGTCGGCCGCGTCCAGGTCCACGTCGACGGTGACGCCCTTGGCCTCCTTGGCGGCCTCCAGCGCCTCCTCGAAGAGGTCCCCGTCGACGCCGAGCACCGTCTTGCCGAACATCTGGATCAGGCGGCGGTACGAGTCCCAGGCGAAGCGCTCGTCTCCGGCCTGGGCGGTGAGTCCGACGACCGAGGCGTCCGAGAGACCGATGTTGAGGACCGTGTCCATCATGCCGGGCATCGAGAACTTGGCGCCGGAACGGACGGAGACCAGCAGTGGGTCGTCGGCCTGGCCGAGGGTCTTGCCCATCCGCTTCTCGAGCGCCGCGAGGTGCGCCCCGACCTCGTCGCGCAGCTCGGCCGGCTCGTCACCGCTGTCGAGGTAGACCTTGCAGGCCTCGGTGGTGATGGTGAAGCCCGGAGGGACGGGCAGCCCGAGGTTGGTCATCTCGGCGAGGTTGGCGCCCTTGCCGCCCAGGAGATCCTTCAGATCCTTGTTGCCCTCGGTGAAGTCGTAGACGAACTTCTGGAGGTCTTTGTGTTCCGACACGGGTCTCGGCTCCTCGAGGACGCGGTGGCTGCCCTGACGGCGAGGAACATACCCAGATCGAAGGTGTCTGGGTACGGCCACTTGCGCGTCATGAGGGCTCAACCACCCGTCCGCCAGCAGATCGAAAGTAACGCACCGGCACACACCGGAAGGGAGGATCGTTCACCTCTTGAAGCAATCATCACGAAGGGTGCGCACTTGCGGGCGTAAATCTGACACAGAGTAGGGGCCGCTTTGATCGATCAAAGCAACCCGGCCTGGCACCCAGTGCCGCCATTTGAGAAGTACAGCCTCCCAAAGAACGCTCATCTGAGCCGATCACCCCTCAGAGGTGGCGAGAATCACGCTCGTACCCGCGCTCAGATGTCACCATCCGGACGCCCGCAAGTCGATCATCGGTAACCCCAGAGCTACGCATGATTAACAGAGGGTGAGCAAGAGTCCACCAAAGGAGAGCAGGCCCACACGTCTGCCGCGAAATCGCAGTGAACGCACCGTGTTCGAGCAGAAAAGCCCGCTCATGTGAGCGGGCCTCTCCTGGGGCACTCGGTGCCCTGTGTCCGGGGGCTGCTCAGCCGCCCGAGGTGTCCAGCTCCGCCTCGGCGCCCACGCCCGCGCAGTCGTACGGGTCCTTGAGCCAGCCGTCCGGCAGCGCCACCCGGTTGTTGCCGGAGGTACGCCCACGGGGGCCGTCCGCGCCGTCCGGCCAGGGCTGGTCCAGGTCGAGCTCCTGGAGCTGTCCGCCCAGCTCGTCCAGTGACGAGGTGACCGCGAGCCTCCTGCGCATGTCCGAGCCGACCGCGAAGCCCTTGAGGTACCACGCCACATGCTTGCGGAAGTCGATCACACCCCGGCTCTCGTCGCCGATCCACTCCCCCAGCAGCGTCGCGTGGCGCAGCATGACGTCCGCGACCTGACGCAGGGCGGGCGCCTGCCTCGTCCCCGTGCCCTCGAAGGCGCTGACGAGGTCGCCGAAGAGCCAGGGGCGACCCAGGCAGCCACGGCCGACGACGACACCGTCGCAGCCCGTCTCACGCATCATCCGCAGGGCGTCGTCCGCGCTCCAGATGTCGCCGTTGCCGAGGACGGGGATCTCGGGGACGTGCTCCTTGAGGCGCGCGATGGCGTCCCAGTCGGCCGTGCCGCCGTAGTGCTGGGCGGTGGTCCTGCCGTGCAGGGCCACGGCCGTGATGCCCTCCTCGACGGCGATGCGGCCCGCGTCGAGGTAGGTGGTGTGGTCGTCGTCGATGCCCTTGCGCATCTTGATGGTGACCGGAAGATCGCCCGCCTCGGCCACCGCCTCGCGGAGGATCGCGCGGAGGAGGGGCCGCTTGTACGGGAGCGCGGAACCGCCGCCCTTGCGGGTGACCTTGGGGACGGGGCAGCCGAAGTTCAGGTCGATGTGGTCGGCGAGGTCCTCGTCGACGATCATGCGGACCGCCTTGCCGACGGTGACCGGGTCCACCCCGTACAGCTGGATCGAGCGCGGGGTCTCGCTCGCGTCGAAGTGGATCAGCTGCATGGTCTTCTCGTTGCGCTCGACCAGCGCCCGCGTGGTGATCATCTCGCTGACGAACAGCCCCTTGCCGCCGGAGAACTCACGGCACAGGGTGCGGAAGGGCGCGTTGGTGATACCGGCCATGGGCGCGAGCACGACCGGCGGCCGCACCGTGTGCGGGCCGATCCGGAGCAGCGGGAGGGCGGGGGCGAGCGTGGTCATGGCCCCATTGTCCCGTACGCGGGCGGCGGCGCGGATGCCCGCCCGCTCAGCCCTCGGAGACGGACCCGGTGAGGGCCGCCGTGCGCGTCTCGACGAGGGGCTCCGCGTGCGGCTCGGCGACCGTCTCCCCGTACGGCTCCGCGAGGATCGTCTCCATCAGCCGCTCCACCCCCAGCCGCGACTGCTCGTCCGAGGGGACGTACGTCACCATGCGTGGGCCCGCCGAGGGGCCGAGCCACAGGTCGGTGTGGTCGAGCCTGAGCAGCCCCACCCGGGCGTTACGGAAGATCTTGGTGCGGTTCGAAGGTCCGACGACCTCGTGCCGGGCCCAGATCTCCCCGAATTCCGGCGAGGCGGCCTCCAGCCGCCGCAGCAGTGCCTTCCATGCGGGCTCGGCCAGGTGCTCCGCCATCGCGGCGCGGAACTTGGCGGCCATCACCCGGTGCATGGCGGGCAGATCGACGACGGAGGCGCGCCAGTCCTCGTTGATGTAGGCGAGCAGCATGCAGTTGCGGTCCTCGGGGGCGACGGCGTCCAGATCGCAGAGCAGCCGGCCGTAGGTGCGGTTGTAGGCGAGGATGTCGTACCGGCTGTTCTGGATGCAGGCCGGGAAGGGCTCCAGGCGCGTGAGCATCTCCTGGAAGGCCGGGGTGACGCCGGCGCAGTCCGACCCCGGCGCGGGGTCGACGGCCCCGGCGAGGGCGAAGAGGTGGGTGCGTTCGCTGCGGTCGAGCAGCAGGGCGCGGGCCAGGGAGTCGAGGACCTGCGGGGAGACCTGGATGTCGCGCGCCTGCTCCAGCCATGTGTACCAGGTGACGCCGACGGCCGAGAGCTGTGCGACCTCCTCTCGGCGCAGACCTGGGGTACGACGGCGGCGGCCACGGGGCAGGCCGACCTGCTCGGGAGTGATCCGCTCACGGCGGCTGCGGAGGAACCCGGCCAGCTCGTGCCGCCGGATGTCGGTCTCGGGTACCTCGGTCGCCACGGTCGTCATGCTCCCAGGGTGCCGAATGCCCGGGCGTATTGCCAGGTGCTCCGTGTACCAGGATAAGGAGACTCTGGTACCAGGCTGAGTACCGGTTCATTGTCGGTGTCGTGAGTGAATCATCTGTACTGACGAACGCATCCGCTGCCCGCACCCCGATGGCACGGTACGACCACCCCGCGCCGGTGCTCGGCGGGCTCGGGCTGTTCACCGTGCTGCTGGGCGCGGCGCTCCCGCTCATCGACTTCTTCATCGTCAACGTCGCCCTGCCCACCATCGACCACGACCTGGCCGCGGGACCCGCTCTGCTGGAGCTGGTCGTCGCGGGCTACGGCCTCTCCTACGCCGTGCTGCTCGTCCTCGGCGGGCGGCTCGGCGACATGGCCGGACGGCGCAGGCTCTTCCTCATCGGGATGGCCGCCTTCGGTCTCACCTCTCTCGCCTGCGGACTGGCCCCGGACGCCTGGACCCTCGTCGGGGCGCGGGTGGCGCAGGGCGCCGCCGCGGCCCTGATGCTGCCGCAGGTGCTCGCCACCATCCAGTCGTCCACGGCCGGACACCGCAGGGCGCGGGCCATGAGCCTGTACGGGGCGACCGCCGGGCTCTCCATGGTCGCCGGCCAGATCCTCGGCGGCGTCCTGGTCTCCGCGGCCCCGCTGTCCTCGGTGTTCGGTGAGAGCGCCGGCTGGCGCTCGGTGTTCCTGGTCAACGTCCCGGTGGTGGTCGCCGGGCTGATCCTGGCCGCCCGTTCGATGCCCGAGACCCGCTCGGACCGGCCCGCTCCCGTCGACGTACCGGGAACGCTCCTGCTGGCCGCCTCCCTGGTGACACTGCTGGCTCCGCTGACGGAGGGCCGGGCCGCGGGCTGGCCGCTGTGGACCTGGGTGTCCCTGGGCCTGTTCCCGTTCGCTGCGGCCGCCTTCTACCGGGTGGAGCGGCGGGCAGACGCGCAGGGGCGGACACCGCTCGTGCCGCCGAGCCTGCTGCGGCTGAAGTCGCTGCGGCGCGGTCTGGTCCTGGTGGTGCCGTTCTCGATCGGCTTCGGGGGCTTCATGTTCGTGATCGCGGTGGCCCTCCAGCAGGGGCTGCGGATGGGTCCGGCCGCGGCGGGGCTGTCGCTCGCGCCGATGGCCATCGCCTTCTTCGCGGCATCGCTGGCCGGCC
Source organism: Streptomyces sp. NPDC102441 (assembly GCF_044765585.1). Lineage (NCBI taxonomy): Bacteria > Bacillati > Actinomycetota > Actinomycetes > Kitasatosporales > Streptomycetaceae > Streptomyces > Streptomyces sp. NPDC102441. The sequence continues at coordinate 284,842 of NZ_JBIWKH010000002.1, read as the reverse complement.
CCCGGCTCGTACGGCGCTTCGGCAGCCGGGTCGTGACGGCCGGCGGACTGATCCAGGGGGTGGGCGTCACGGTACTGGCCCTGACCGTCTGGAGCTCCTGGCCGGCTCTCGGGCTGCTGGGTCTGCTGCCGGGCATGGCGATCTCGGGACTGGGGCAGGGGCTGCAACTCCCCGTCCTCATCCGGATCGTGCTGTCCGACGTGCCGTCCGAGCGGGCGGGGGTGGGCGGTGGCGTGATGACCACCACCCAGCAGGCCGCCCTGGCACTCGGGGTCGCCACGCTCGGGACGCTGTTCCTCTCCCTGGCATCGAGCTCGGGGATGAGGGACGCCCTGATCGTGACGCTGCTGGTGCAGCTGGCGGCCGTCGTGCTGACGACCCTGCTGAGCCTGCGGCTGCCCCGCACGGTGAGGTGAGGTGAGGGCGGACGGACACGGGCCCGGATCACCGAGGTGATCCGGGCCCGTGGTCGTACGGGTGTTGCGTCGTACGGGTGTTGGGCCGTACGGGTGTTGCGAGGAGGTCAGCTCTCGGCCGGTGCGTCCTGCGCCGGAGCGGACCCGGCGGCGCGCTCACGCATCTTGCGCACCAGCTCCTGCTTCTTGTCCTCGGCGACCTTGCGGTCGTTGTCGCGCGCGGGACCCGCGCCCTGCTGTTCGGCGCGGGACAGCTTCTTGCGCTGTCCGCCCACGCCGAGGAGGTTGTTGCGGCTCTTGGCCACGGCGTTCTCCCGTTCTTGAGTTGAGGAAGTGAGGATGACGTGTCGTGTATCGATCCGATGGGCGACGGGCGGTCGGGCCCGTCGCGCGCTCACTCGTAGATCTGGAAGAACGAAGACATAGCGAAAAGGTACCCCGGCCGGAGGGGCACCTCATCCGGTTTTTTCCGGCCACACCCCGTCGTCGGCTCAGGCGGTCGGGTCGACCGTGGCCTGGTGGGCCTCGGCCAGGTGCTCCTCGGCCTTGAGCCAGGGCAGGAACTGTGCCCCCTTGCGCCATCCGCAGGTGTCGCAGGTCAGTTGCCGCTGCATCCCCGACTTCCTTACGTGGACGACGTGTTCACGGCCGTGCTGGTCCCATCTGCTGACCTTGCTCGTGGTCATGGACGGCATCCTGGCCTCCCTGTGGACGAGTGCGCCCAGTGTGCACGACGCCCCCGGTTCCGTGCGGCGGAACCGGGGGCTTCGTGGTGAAGAAGTGACGCGGTCAGCAGCCCAGGAGACGGGAGCCGAGGTAGCTCTGGATCTGGTCCAGGGAGACGCGCTCCTGCTTCATCGTGTCGCGCTCACGCACGGTCACCGCGTTGTCGTCGAGGGTGTCGAAGTCGACGGTGACGCAGAACGGCGTGCCGATCTCGTCCTGGCGGCGGTAGCGGCGGCCGATGGCGCCCGCGTCGTCGAACTCGATGTTCCAGTTCTGCCGCAGGTCGGCGGCGAGGCCCTTGGCCTTCGGCGACAGCTGCGGGTTGCGGGACAGCGGCAGGACGGCGACCTTGACCGGCGCGAGGCGCGGGTCGAGGCGCATCACGGCGCGCTTCTCCATGACGCCCTTGGCGTTGGGGGCCTCGTCCTCGTTGTACGCGTCGAGGAGGAACGCCAGCAGCGAGCGACCGACACCGGCCGCGGGCTCGATGACGTACGGCGTGTAGCGCTCGCTCTTCTCCTGGTCGAAGTAGGAGAGGTCCGTGCCCGACGCCTTGGAGTGCGCCGTGAGGTCGTAGTCCGTGCGGTTGGCGACGCCCTCGAGCTCGCCCCACTCGCTGCCGCCGAAGCGGAAACGGTACTCGATGTCAGCGGTGCGCTTGGAGTAGTGGGAGAGCTTCTCCGCGGGGTGCTCGAACCACCGCATGTTCTCCTCGCGCAGGCCGAGACCGGTGTACCAGTTCCAGCGCTGCTCCATCCAGTACTCCTGCCACTGCTCGTCCTCGCCCGGCTTGACGAAGAACTCCATCTCCATCTGCTCGAACTCGCGCGTGCGGAAGATGAAGTTGCCCGGAGTGATCTCGTTCCGGAAGGACTTGCCCATCTGCGCGATGCCGAACGGCGGCTTCTTGCGCGAGGTCTGCTGCACCTGCCCGAAGTTGGTGAAGATGCCCTGGGCGGTCTCGGGGCGCAGGTAGGCGACCGAGCCGGAGTCCTGGGTCGGGCCGAGGTGCGTGGAGAGCAGGCCGGAGAACTGCTTGGGCTCGGTGAAGGTGCCCTTGTTGCCGCAGTTGGGGCAGTTGAGGTCGGCCAGGCCGTTCACGGGAGGCTTGCCGTGCTTCTCCTCGTACGCCTCCTCCAGGTGGTCCGCGCGGTAGCGCTTGTGACAGGAGGTGCACTCGGTGAGCGGGTCGGAGAACGTGGCGACGTGACCGGACGCGACCCAGACCTCGGGGGCAAGGATGACCGACGAGTCGAGACCGACCACGTCCTCGCGCGAGGTGACCATGTAGCGCCACCACTGGCGCTTGAGGTTCTCCTTCAGCTCGACGCCCAGTGGCCCGTAGTCCCAGGCGGCCTTCTGGCCACCGTAGATCTCACTGCAGGGGTAGACGAAGCCACGGCGCTTGCTCAGGCTGACGATGGTGTCGATCTTGTCGGCGGCCACGGTGCTCTCTTCATTACGACGGCGAGGAACGGCGAATGGCCCAGATTACCGGCGGGCGCACCCCCAGGATCAAATCGGTGGGGCCCATCGCGGTCACGGGGCTCAGATCCAGGCATCTCATCAGCCTTGTTGACAATCGTTTCCACTTTTGTTGAAAATGACTGTCATGAACGTACGTCGCCTCATACCCACAGCCGCCGTCGCCGGGGCAGTCGCCCTCGGCCTCACCGCGCTCTCCGCCTGCTCCTCCTCCGACGCGGCCGAGGGCGGGAGCGACGGCAAGCTGGACGTGGTGGCGTCCTTCTACCCGATGCAGTTCCTGGCCGAGGAGATCGGCGGGTCGCACGTCTCCGTCACCTCGCTGACGAAGCCCGGCGTGGAGCCGCACGACCTGGAGCTCTCCCCCCAGCAGATCGGCGGTCTGAGTGACGCCGACTACATCCTGTATCTCAAGAACGTCCAGCCCGCCGTCGACGACGCCGTCGCACAGGCCGGCGTCAAGAACACGGTGGACGCGGCCGGCCTCACCACGCTCGAGAACCACGGCACCGAGGTCGACGGACACGACCACGGCGCCGAGGAGGGCGGAGAGCACGAGGGTGAGGAGCACACCGAGGAGGCCGGCCTCGACCCGCACATCTGGCTGGACCCGGTGAAGTACGCCGAGGTCGCCGAGGGCGTCGGGAAGTCCCTGGAGAAGGCGGACCCCGACAACGCCGCGGACTACCGGAAGAACACCGCGACGCTGGTCGCCGAGCTGAACAAGCTGGACAAGGCCTACGAGACCGGGCTGAAGAACACCGCGACGAAGACCGTCATCACCACGCACTCCGCCTTCGGGTACCTCGCCGAGCGCTACGGCCTCACCCAGGAGGGCATCGCCGGCCTCGACCCCGAGACCGAGCCCAGCCCGGCCAGGATCGACGAGATCCACCACGTCGCCGAGGAGAACAAGGCCACCACCGTATTCTTCGAGACGCTCGCCAGTGACAGGACCGCCAAGACCCTGGCGAAGGACCTCGGACTGAAGACCGGCGTCCTGGACCCGCTCGAGGGAATTACCGACAAGTCCGCCGGCGCTGACTACATCGAGGTCATGCAGTCCAACCTGACCGCGCTGCAGAAGGCCCTCGGCGCGAAGTGACCCGAGCAGCACCCCGACCCAGCCGCAGCACCGGAGGCGATCGTGCCTGAGTCCAGTACGCCAGAACCCGTGATCAGCATGCGCGGAGCCACGGCGACGCTCGGCGCCCGCCCGGTGCTGCGCGGTGTCGACCTCACCGTCCGCAGCGGCGAGGTCGTGGCGCTGCTCGGCGCCAACGGATCCGGCAAGTCCACCGCCGTACGCTCCGTCATCGGCCAGGTGCCGCTCACCGGCGGGACCGTCGAGCTGTTCGGCACGCCCCTGCGCCGCTTCCGCCGGTGGGCCCGCGTCGGTTACGTACCGCAGCGCACCACGGCGGCGGGCGGCGTGCCCGCCACGATCCGCGAGGTCGTCGCCTCCGGGCGGCTGTCACGTACGAGGTTCGGGCTGCTCGGCAAGGCCGACCGGACGGCCGTGGACCACGCCATCGGGCTCGTCGGCCTCGCCGACCGCGCCAAGGACTCCGTGGACGCCCTCTCCGGCGGCCAGCACCAGCGGGTCCTGATCGCCCGCGCGCTCGCCGCCGAGCCCGAGGTGCTGATCATGGACGAGCCGATGGCCGGCGTCGACCTGGCCAGCCAGGAGATCCTCGCCGCGACGCTGCGCGAGCAGGTCGCCGGCGGGGCGACGGTGCTGCTCGTCCTGCACGAGCTCGGCGCCCTGGAACCCCTGATCGACCGGGCGATCGTCCTGCGCGACGGCTGCGTCACCCACGACGGACCGCCCCCGGAGGCCATGGGCCAGCACGCCCTCCCCGGCCACGACCACGTACACCCCCACGCGGCCTCCGAGCCCGTCCGGACGGGACTGCTGACCTGATCATGCTGGAATTCCTGAACCCTCCCTTCATGCAGCGGGCCCTGATCGCGGCCGTCCTGGTCGGGATCACCGCCCCCGCCATCGGCATCTATCTGGTCCAGCGCCGCCAGGCCCTGATGGGCGACGGCATCGGGCACGTCGCGATGACCGGCGTCGGCCTCGGCTTCCTGCTCTCCACCAACCCCGTCTGGATGGCGACGCTCGTCGCCGTGGCCGGCTCGGTCGTGATGGAACTGATCCGCTGGTACGGACGCACCCGCGGCGACATCGCCCTGGCCATGCTGTTCTACGGCGGCATGGCGGGCGGTGTGATGCTGATCAACCTCTCGGACACCGGATCCAACGCCAACCTGACCTCGTTCCTGTTCGGCTCCCTGTCGACGGTCTCCGAGGAGGACGTCACCGCGATCGTCGTGCTGGCCGCCTTCGTGGTGCTGGTCACCGTGGGGCTGCGGCGGCAGCTGTTCGCGGTCAGCCAGGACGAGGAGTTCGCCCGGGTCACCGGACTGCCGGTGCGTGTGCTCAACCTGCTGGTCGCCGTGGTGGCCGCGGTCACCGTCACCGTGGCGATGCGGGTCGTCGGCCTGCTGCTGGTCAGCGCGCTGATGGTGGTGCCGGTCGCCGCCGCGCAGCAGATCTCGAAGTCCTTCAAGGTGACGTTCGTCCTGGCCGTCGTCATCGGTACGGCCGTCACCCTGGCCGGCACCGTGACCTCGTACTACCAGGACGTGCCGCCCGGCGCGACGATCGTGCTGCTGGCCATCGCCGCGTTCATCGTGCTGACGGCGCTCGCCACGCCGCTGGCCCGCAGGCGGGCCCGGGGCCGCGCCGGCGAGGAGGACCGGTGCACCCTTGAGGTACCGGCGGCCCGCCCGGCGCAGGACGACGCTCGGGTGTGACCGTGCCGCCGGGACGGGCTGGCACAATGGCCCGACATACGTACGGGCGACACGAGGAGGCAGCTGTGGCGACGGCGCCGATCAGTGGCACGAACGCGGCTCCGGTACGCGGCCGGTCCACCCGGCAGCGGGCGGCGGTCGCGGCGGCGCTCGACGAGGTCGACGAGTTCCGCAGTGCCCAGGACCTGCACGACGTGCTCAAGCACAGGGGAGACTCGGTCGGACTGACCACGGTCTACCGCACGCTCCAGTCCCTCGCCGACGCGGGCGAGGTCGACGTCCTGCGCACGACCGACGGCGAGGCCGTCTACCGGCGCTGCTCGACCGGTGACCACCATCACCATCTGGTCTGCCGCGTCTGCGGGAAGGCCGTCGAGGTGGAGGGTCCCGCCGTGGAGCAGTGGGCCGAGACCATCGCGGCGCAGCACGGCTATGCGAACGTGGCCCACACGGTGGAGATCTTCGGGACCTGCTCGGACTGCGCGGCCGCCAAGGGCTGATCACGGGCTCAGGGCGACCGGCCTCGGAGGGGGCCCCGGCGACGGGGCCCCCTCCGCGCGTCCTCAGCCCTTGGTGATCTCCTCGGCGCCGCCGAAGCGCCGGTCGCGCCGGGCGAACTCCAGGCAGGCGTTCCACAGGTCGCGGCGGTCGAAGTCCGGCCACAGCACGTCCTGGAAGACCATCTCGGCGTACGCGCTCTGCCAGATCAGGTAGTTGGACGTGCGCTGCTCCCCGCTGGGGCGCACGAAGAGGTCCACGTCCGGCATGTCCGGGTAGTAGATGTACTTCGCGAACGTCTTCTCGTTGACCTTCGAGGGGTCGAGCTTCCCGGCCGCGACGTCCTCGGCGATGCGCTGCGCCGCGTCGGCGATCTCCGCCCGGCCGCCGTAGTTGACGCAGAAGTACAGCGTCATCTTGTCGTTGTCCTTGGTCTGCTCCTGGGCGACCTGGAGCTCCTGGACGACGGACTTCCACAGCTTCGGCATGCGGCCGACCCAGCGGATACGGATGCCGAGCTCGTCCATCTCGTCGCGGCGCCGGCGGATGACGTCGCGGTTGAAGTTCATGAGGAACTTCACCTCGTCCGGCGAGCGCTTCCAGTTCTCCGTGGAGAAGGCGTACAGCGAGAGGTTCTTGACGCCCATCTCGATGCAGCCCTTGAGGACGTCCATGACGACGCCCTCACCGACCTTGTGGCCCTCGGTGCGTGGAAGGCCCCGCTCCTTGGCCCAGCGTCCGTTCCCGTCCATCACGACGGCGACGTGCTTGGGCACGATCTCGCCGGGGATCTTCGGCGGGGTGGCGCCGGAGGGGTGCGGCTCGGGGGCCTTGTACTCACGCCGGTTACGGCCACCGAGCATCCCGCGTACTGCCATGGGCTTCTCTCGTCTCCCTGTGTCACTACTTCTCCACGTACCGCAGCGAGCGCAGGCCGCGCTCCAGATGCCAGTGCAGATATGCGGACACCAGCCCGCTCCCCTCCCTGACATGACGCGCCTCGGACGCGTCCGCCGTCTCCCAGTCACCGCTGAGCAACGCGCTCAGCAGTTCGACGGCCTCAGCCGAGGGTACGACGCTGCCGGGCACCCGGCAGTCGCCGCATATGACGCCGCCCGCCGCGACCGAGAAGAACCGGTTCGGGCCCTGCATTCCGCACTTGGCGCAGTCGACGAAGCTGGGGGCGTAGCCGTTGACGGCCAGGGAGCGCAGGAGGAACGCGTCCAGGATGAGATTCGGCGCGTGTTCGGCGCGCGCCAGGGTGCGCAGCCCGCCGACGAGCAGCAGGTACTGCTGGACCGCGGGCTCACCCTCGTGGTCGGTGAACCGCTCGGCGGTCTCCAGCATCGCGGTGCCGGCGGTGTAGCGGGCGTAGTCGGAGACGATTCCGCCGCCGTACGGAGCGATCGTCTCGCTCTGGGTGCAGAGGGGAAGGCTCCGGCCGATCAGTTCGCTGCCGCGTGCGAAGAACTGCACGTCCACATGGGAGAAGGGTTCGAGCCGCGCCCCGAATTTGGACTTGGTGCGGCGCACCCCGCGCGCCACGGCGCGCACCCGCCCGTGGCCGCGGGTCAGGATCGTGATGATCCGGTCGGCCTCGCCCAGCTTCTGCGTGCGCAGCACGACGCCGTCGTCCCGGAACAAGCTCATACGCCCATTGTCGCCCACCGGGGCACCCGGAGGGCCCGCGAGGGCCCACGGAGGCTCTACGAGGGCGTACGGGCGGCGGCAGCGAGCAGCTTCGTCGTGTCGGCGGGGAGGAGCTGGAGCGCGCCGCCCACCGTGGTCAGCGCCTCGCGTTCCGCCTGGCTGTACGGGCCGTCGGCCAGCGCGATCCTCGCGCCCCGCAGCAGGAGCGCCTCACGGCCGGGCCCGGCCAGGTGCGGGGCGAGCGGCCGCAGGACCTCGTGGAGCTCGATGGCGAGGGCGGCACCGCAGGCCTCGGCCGCCGGGCCGGTGCCGTCCCCGGTGTCGGCGGCGAGCACCTCGACGATGGTGAAGAGCTGCTCCTGGGAGCAGTCGTCGAGCCCCGCGTCGCGGACGGTGGCCGCTGCGGTCTCCAGGACCGTACGGGAGGTGGTGCCGCCCGCGGCGAGCACGGCGAGCGTGACGGTGTGCACGGCCTCCCGCAGCATCGCCGAGAAGCGGGTGGTGGTGGGGTGGTCGAGGGTGTCGGGTGCGAAGTGTGTCCCGCAGGCGGCGCATTCGACGACGGGGCCGGCGCTGCCCCGGGCCAGCAGCGGCAGCCCGAGGACGGTGAGGCGGTGGCGTCCTGTGAGGCGGCGGTAGTTCCGGTCGCCCCCGCAGGAGGGGCAGAAGAACTCGCCGTCGCCGACCGTGTCCCAGACGGTGCGGATGCCGTAGATACGCAGTTTTATGGCGCGTTGCCCTTTGGCTGCCCGCACGTCGCACACCTCCGTAACGCCACGGCAACATTGCCGCGTTGGACGTGATGTTAGCCACATGCGTGATGTCGCGTCAGTATCCCGGAGGTCAAAACACCGGGATATGGCCGAACCCCGCCCACCTTCGGGAGGTGAACGGGGTTCTCGGGCCGGGCAGTTCGGTGGCGTATCAGTTGTATGTCCGGAATGCTGCCGGAAGGTGTCAGCGGGCCGCGCGGTTGACCGCGGAGACGACCGCCTTCAGCGACGCGCGCGTGGTGTTGGCGTCGATGCCGATACCCCACAGCACCTTGTCGTCGATCGCGCACTCGATGTAGGAGGCGGCCTGCGCGCTCGCGCCCTCGCTCATCGTGTGCTCGGTGTAGTCCAGCAGCCGTGCGTCGATGCCGATGGCCTGCAGCGCTGTGAAGAACGCGGAGATCGGTCCGTTGCCCGTGCCGGTCAGCACGGTGTCCGAGCCGTCGACGGTGGCCTCGACGGTGATCGTGTCCTGGCCGTCGGAACCGGTCGTCGTCTGGCCCGACCGGATCTGCACACGCCCCCAGGCGTTCTCGGGGCTCGGCAGGTACTCGTCCCGGAAGGACGACCAGATCGCGGTCGGCGTGACCTCGCCGCCCTCGGCGTCGGTCTTGGCCTGAATGATCCTGGAGAACTCGATCTGCATCCGGCGCGGCAGGTCCAGCTTGTGGTCGTTCTTCAGGACGTAGGCGATTCCGCCCTTGCCGGACTGCGAGTTGACCCGGATGACCGCCTCGTAGGAGCGGCCGACGTCCTTCGGGTCGATCGGCAGGTAGGGCACCGCCCACTCGATGTCGTCGACGGTCTTCCCCTGGGAGGCGGCGTCGGCCTCCATGGCGTCGAAGCCCTTCTTGATGGCGTCCTGGTGGGAGCCGGAGAAGGCGGTGTAGACCAGGTCACCCGCGTAGGGGTGGCGCGGGTGGATCTCCATCTGGTTGCAGTACTCGCTGGTGCGGCGGATCTCGTCGATCTGCGAGAAGTCGATCTGCGGGTCCACGCCCTGCGAGAAGAGGTTCATGCCCAGCGTGACCAGGTCGACGTTGCCGGTGCGCTCGCCCTGGCCGAACAGGCAGCCCTCGATGCGGTCGGCGCCCGCCATGATCGCCAGTTCGGCGGCGGCGACGGCGGTTCCCCGGTCGTTGTGCGGGTGGACCGACAGGCAGACGTGCTCACGGCGGGTCAGGTTGCGCGACATCCACTCGAAGCGGTCCGCGTGGGTGGAGGGCGTCGACCGTTCCACGGTGGCGGGCAGGTTGAGGATGATCTCGCGGCCCTCCTCGGGCTGCCAGACGTCACAGACGGCCTCGCAGACCTCCAGGGCGAAGTCGAGCTCGGTGTCGGTGAAGATCTCCGGGCTGTACTGGTAGCCGAAGATCGTCTCGTCGCCCAGGATCTTGTCCGCGTACTCCATGACCAGCCGCGTGCCGTCCACGGCGATCTGCTTGACCTCTTCCTTCGAGCCGCGGAAGACCACGCGGCGGAAGGTGGGTGCGGTCGCGTTGTACAGGTGGACGGTGGCGCGCCGTGCGCCGACCAGCGATTCGACGGTGCGCTCGATCAGTTCCTCGCGGGCCTGCGTCAGGACGGAGATCGTCACGTCCTCGGGGATCGCGCCCTCCTCGATGATGGAGCGCACGAAAGCGAAGTCGGTCTCGCCGGAGGACGGGAAGCCGACCTCGATCTCCTTGTAGCCCATGCGTACGAGCAGGTCGAACATCTCGCGCTTGCGGGCCGGCGACATGGGGTCGATCAGGGCCTGGTTGCCGTCACGCAGATCCGTGGACAGCCAGCGGGGCGCCACGGTGATGCGGTTGTCCGGCCAGGTGCGGTCGGAGATGTCCACGGCCTCGTAGCCGCGGTACTTGTGGACCGGCATCCCGGAAGGCTTCTGCAGCTGCTTCGCGTTGGTCACCGGGGTGGGACCACCGACGGGGGCGATCACGGCATCGGTGTGCGCGGGGGAATTCACTGCGGTCATGGCGTACGGCTCCTCTGAGGTCCAGCAGGGCGGCCGACTGTGTCGCTGCAGCAGCGAACTCCGCGGGGAGGGAGTCGGCCTACGACTACAGGCCCTCGCCGCGGCAGCTAAGAAGGAGCAGCCCGAAACGCATGATGCGGCAACACTAACCGAGGGGCGCCTGGTGCGTCGGTCCGTATCAGTATGCGGGATCGGCCTTCGATGGAGGCGGAACAGTGATACATCACTCTATTTCGTCAATCCTGATCGCAACCAGTGACAGCGTGGTGACGGAGTGCCACAGTCATTTGCATGCAGCTTCGACCGAACAACGGCTTCCAGCCCGTCTTCTGCACCATCGTGCCGCCCCACGTCCTCGACAAGCTCTCCCAGGCGGACGACCCGCTCCTGGCCGATCCCGCACGGCGCACCCTGGAGGCCGACGGGGCCCGGCGCAACCACCGGCGGGTGACCGCGCTCGCCCGGACACTCCAGACCACCCGCACCTCCGCCCCGGTCCCCACCAAGCCCCATCGCACCCTGTACGACTGCCGGCACGGCACGGACCTGCCGGGCGTCAAGGTCCGTGACGAGGGCGACGAGGCGACTCAGGACGCCAGCGTCAACCGTGCGTACGCGGGACTCGGCGCCACCTTCGACCTCCTGCTCACGGAGTACGGCCGCAGCTCGATCGACGGCAAGGGGCTGCCCCTCATCGGCTCCGTGCACTACGACGAGAAGTACAACAACGCGTTCTTCGACGGCGAGCAGATGGTCTTCGGGGACGGCGACGGCGAGATCTTCCTCGACTTCACCGTCGCGATCGACGTGATCGCCCACGAACTGGCGCACGGACTCACCCAGTACACGGCCAACCTGGCGTACGAGGGCCAGTCGGGCGCGCTCAACGAGTCCGTGTCGGACGTCTTCGGCTCCCTGGTCAAGCAGTACTCGCTGGGCCAGAGCGCCGACCAGGGCGACTGGCTGATCGGCTCGGGGCTGCTCGCCCCGCGCGTCAGCGGCGTGGCACTGCGCTCGATGAAGGCACCGGGCACGGCGTACGACGACGATGTCCTGGGCAAGGACCCGCAGCCCGGGTCGATGGACGACTACGTCGACACGGACGAGGACAACGGCGGGGTCCACATCAACTCCGGCATCCCCAACCGGGCCTTCTATCTGCTGGCCACGGCGCTCGGCGGTAACGCCTGGGAGCGGGCCGGCCGGATCTGGTTCGACGTGCTGACCGGTGGTGAGCTGGCCCAGGACGCGTCCTTCACGGACTTCGCCAAGCTGACCGTCGCGGCGGCGCAGCACAGGTTCGGCGAGGGCGACGAGGGTGAGGCGGTGCTCAAGGCATGGTCGGAGGTGGGCGTGCCGACCCGGTGACCGGGTAGACACACACGCGGGGCCGTCCGATCGGGGTCAGGTGTCAGGCAGGAGCCGGTACGCATGCGCATTCAGGTGAGCCGGACCGGCGGGTTCGCCGGCATCGCACGCCGCGGCGAGATCGAGACCTCGGGACGGCCCGACGCCGCCGACTGGGAGGCCCTGGCCGAGTCGGTGCTCGCCGCCGGCCGGGGCGGCCCGTCCGCGGGAGTGCCGGACGGCTTCCGCTACCGGATCACGGTCGGCGACCACACCGTCGACTGTGCCGACCCACGGCTGACGGAGGCGCAGCGGACGCTGATCTCCCGGGTCCTGAAGGAAGGCGCGTAGTCCCGGGCCCCACCGACGGGGCCCGGGGGCCGGGCTCAGAACCCGAGCTTGCGCAGCTGCTTGGGGTCGCGCTGCCAGTCCTTGGCGACCTTCACGTGCAGGTCCAGGAAGACCGGCGTGCCCAGCAGCGCCTCGATGTGCTTGCGTGACTTGGTGCCGACGTCCTTGAGCCGCTTCCCCTTCGGGCCGATGATGATGCCCTTCTGGCTGGGCCGCTCGATGTAGACGTTCGCGTGGATGTCGAGCAGCGGCTTGTCCGCCGGCCGGTCCTCGCGGGGCAGCATCTCCTCGACGACGACGGCGATGGAGTGCGGCAGCTCGTCCCGTACGCCCTCCAGCGCGGCCTCGCGGATGAGTTCCGCGACCATGACCATCTCCGGCTCGTCGGTGAGGTCGCCCTCCGGGTAGAGCGGGGGGCTTTCCGGCAGCAGCGGGGCGATCAGGTCGGCGAGCAGGCTCACCTGCTGGTCCTTCACCGCCGAGACCGGAATGATCTCCGCCCACTCGAAGCCGAGCTCGTCGGACAGCGCGGAGACGGCCAGGAGCTGCTCGGCGAGCGCCTTGGACTCGACCAGGTCGGTCTTGGTGATGATCGCGATCTTCGGCGTCTTCTTGATCCCGGCGAGTTCCTTGACGATGAACTTGTCGCCGGGGCCGAGCTTCTGGTCGGCGGGCAGGCAGAAGCCGATGACGTCGACCTCGGCCCAGGTGGTCCGCACGACGTCGTTCAGCCGCTCCCCGAGCAGCGTGCGCGGCTTGTGGAGGCCGGGCGTGTCCACCAGGATCAGCTGGGCGTCGTCGCGGTGCACGATGCCCCGTACCGTGTGCCTGGTGGTCTGGGGGCGGTTGGAGGTGATCGCCACCTTCTGACCGACCAGAGCGTTCGTGAGGGTGGACTTGCCCGCGTTGGGGCGGCCCACGAAGCAGGCGAAGCCGGCCCGGTGGGGGGCGGTGTTCTCAGCCTGCTGCGCAGCAGCTTCTGTGTTCGGTCGAGCGCTCATGGCGCCCATTCTCCCCGATCCCGGCGGCGCCGTTGCACAGCAGGGCGCCGCCGCCCCGGATCAGCCCGCGGCGGTGACGGACCGGAGCGTGCCGTCGGGCCCCGCGAGCAGCACGGGAGTGCCGGGCCCGCCCAGGTCACGGACGGCGGCCCGGTCGGCGTCCGAGGGGGTCGCCGCGTCGGAGACCACGGCCGCCGCCTCCAGAGATGTGGCGCCGCTGGCCACCGCCATCGCGACGGCGGTCTGCAGCGCGCTGAGCTTCAGCGACTCCAGGGCCACGGTGCCGGCGGCGTACGTACGCCCTGTCTCGTCCCGTACGGCGGCGCCCTCCGGCACTGCGTTGCGGGCGCGGACGCTGCGCGCCAGCGTGACGATCTTGCGGTCCTCGGCGCCGAGGTCTGTGCTGTCGGTCATGTGCTGAGCATACGAAGGGGGCGTGAGCCCGCCGGTCGACGGGGTCGCTTCATCCACGGGACCGCTTCATCCCGGGACGGGGTACATCGAGCCGCGCCGGCCCTCGGGCGAGTCGAGCCACTGGAGCTTGGCCTCCGTGCCGGTGTCCGGGAGCGGCGTGTGGAGCACGACCACCAGGTCGGGGCGAGCGGGCACCCGCAGCTGGGTGGACTCCACATACAGCGTGCCGACGAGCGGATGTTCGAGTTCCTTGCTGATCTGGCCGCCCGGGGCGACGTCACGCCGGTCCCAGAGCACCGCGAATTCGGGGCTGAGCTCCCGCACCTCGGCGACCACGGCCCGAAACCCCTCGTCCCCTGGGTGCTCGGAGCACGCGGCCCGGAACTGGGCGACGACCTGGGCGGCGATGGTGTCCCAGTGGGTCGCCCTGGCCCGGTACACGGGGTCCGTGAAGAACGCGATCATGCAGTTCTGCACGATCCCGGGGCGCATGCCGAGCACCGCCGACGCCGCGTCGTTGTAGAGCACGGTGTTCCAGTAGCGGTCCATGATGTGGGCCGGGAAGGGCATCCAGGCGTCGATGAGCCGGTTCAGTCCCGCGCACATGTCCTGGTTGGCCGGATCGACCTCCGGCGCCGGCGGGTTGAGCCCGGCCAGGGCGTACAGATGGCGGCGCTCCGCGCTGCTGAGGCGCAGGACCCGGGCCACGGCGTCCAGGACCTGCGGTGACACGGTGATGTCGCGGCCCTGCTCCAGCCACTGGTACCAGGAGACGCCCACGCCCGCGAGGACGGCGACCTCCTCGCGGCGCAGCCCGGGCGTGCGCCGGCGTGCCCCGCCGTCCGGCAGGCCGGCCTCGGCCGGGGTGACCCTGGCCCTTCGGCTCATCAGGAACTCACGCAGCTCGCCGAGCCGGTGGGACTTGTCTTCGGTGCCGGTCCGGACCGTGGCGGTCCGGACCGCGCTGTTCCGGGCCGGTGAGCTGTTCTGGGCCGGTGAAGCCACGTACTCCCCCTGGTGTCCGTGTCGCGCACCTGCCTGGTGGTGCGGCCAACAGGATAAGTGCCCGCTCCCCACGGTTATTCCGGTGGATCCAGGCTGTGGGGCATGCCGATCGAAACCCCGACTCCTGTGTCCGCCGCCGCCATCGCTCCCTTCGCCCCCGCGCCGCCCGCGCTCTCCGGGCGGGACCGGCTGGTGCTCTTCGTGCTGTGCGCCACCCAGTTCATGGTGGCGCTCGACTTCTCCGTACTGAATGTGGCTCTGCCCGTCCTCGGCGAGGACCTGGGGCTGAGCCGGTCCGGGCTCCAGTGGGCCGTCACCGCGTTCGCCCTGCCGTCCGGCGGCTTCCTGCTGCTCTTCGGCCGGATCGCCGATCTCTACGGCCGGCGCAGGCTGTTCCTCACCGGGCTCGCCGTCTTCGGGGCGTCCTCGCTGCTGGCGACGCTGGCCTGGGACCCGGCGTCCTTCCTGGCCGGGCGGGCGCTCCAGGGGCTCGGGGCCGCCGTGATCGTGCCGACCGGGATGTCCCTCCTGACCACGACGTTCCCGGAAGGCCCGCTGCGGGACCGGGCGCTGGGCATCAGCGGGACGCTGCTCTCGATGGGTTTCACCGTCGGGATGGTGGCGGGCGGTGTGCTCACCGACACGCTGGGCTGGCGCTCCACGATGGGGCTGCTGGCCGGCGCGGCGGTCATCGTGTTCGTCCTGGCGCCGAAGGTGCTGGGCGAGTCGCGTACGCCGGACCGGACGAAGCTCGACGTGCCCGGTGCCGTCACCGTCACCGGCGGTCTGCTCGCGCTGATCTACTCGCTGTCGACGGCCGCCGAGCGCGGCTTCGGTGGCGCGGACGTGCAGATCACCCTGGTGCTGGGAGTGGCCCTGCTCACCGCGTTCGTGATCGTCGAGTCCCGCTCGGCGGCCCCGCTGGTCTCCCTGCCGATGCTGCGGCGCCGTACGGTCGCGTTCGGCAACCTGGGCGGTCTGGCCACGTTCTCGATGATGAGCACCATCGTCTTCGTCCTGACGCTCTACCTCCAGGAGCTGCTGCACCTGTCGGCCTTCGGGACGGGGCTCGTCTTCGGGGTCCAGGGCTTGGCGTCGGTGGCTGCCGGGGTGTACGCCCCGAGGATCGTCGGCCGGATCGGCGCACGCCGGACACTGGTCCTGTCCCTGATCGGCCAGGGCGTGTTCATCGGGTCGCTGCTGGGCCTCGGCGAGGACTCCGGTGTCTGGCTGGCCACCGTGGCAGTGTCGCTGGCGAGCGCCTTCCACCTCGGCGCCATCATCGCCTACGGACTGACGGTGACCTCCGGCGTGCCGAACGAGGAGCAGGGCCTGGCGACGGGTCTGGTCACCACGACACAACAGGTGGGCATCACGATCGGCATCCCGCTGCTGGGAGTGCTGTCGACCACGCAGGATTCACTGTTCGAGGGCGTACGGCTGGTGGCGGCCATCGCGGCGGTCATTCTGGTCGCGACAGGGCTGGCGGTGGGTGCCGGTCTGCGGCGGGCCTGACGGCGCACGCCCCGCGGGCCCCTACGGCCGGTCCAGGCGCAGCCGTTCCGCCTTGGGGAGCCCGGCCACCACCAGGTCGTAGCTGTCCTCCACGAGCTCCCGGACCATCTTGTCCGGGAGCTCGGAGACCGTCACGGTGTTCCAGTGCCGCTTGTTCAGGTGCCAGCCGGGGACGACGGCGGGGTACTCCTTGCGGAGCCGCAGTGCGTCGTCCGGATCGCACTTGAGGCTGATCTTCAGAGGCCGCGCGTCCAGCGCGCTCAGGGCGAACATCTTGCCCAGGACCTTGAAGACCGAGGCGTCGGGCCCGAAGGGGAACTCCTCCGCGCTCGCGTTGAACTCCAGGCAGAACGTGCGCAGCTCCTGGGGCGTCATGCCGATTCCGTTCCCTCCGGTTCCACCAGCACCGTGACGATCTTGTTCCTGCGGCCCGCCGGGGACTCCGCGGTGAGACGGAGCTTGCGCCCGTCGGGAAGGTCGACGATCGAGGAGGCTCCGGAGATCGGGACCCGCCCGAGCGCCTTAGCCAGCAGACCGCCGACCGTCTCCACGTCCTCGTCGTCGTACGCGTCGAGGCCGAACAGCTCCCCGAGGTCACCGATGTCGAGCCGGGCGGTCACCCGGAAGCAGCCGTTCTCCAGCTCCTGGACCGGCGGGAGTTCGCGGTCGTACTCGTCGGTGATCTCGCCGACGATCTCCTCGAGGATGTCCTCGATGGTGACGATGCCGGCCGTGCCGCCGTACTCGTCGATGACGACGGCGACGTGGCTGCGGTCCTGCTGCATCTCGCGCAGCAGGTCGCCGGCGTTCTTCGTGTCGGGGACGAACGCGGCGGGGCGCATCGCCGTGGAGACAAGATCCGCCTCCGCTTCCCGGTTGATGTGCGTCTTACGGACCAGGTCCTTGAGGTAGACGATCCCGACGATGTCGTCCTCGTTCTCCCCGGTGACCGGGATGCGCGAGAAGCCGGAGCGCAACGCGAGGGTCAGCGCCTGACGGACCGTCTTGTACCGCTCGATGCAGACCAGGTCGGTTCGGGGCACCATGACCTCGCGCACGAGGGTGTCACCGAGCTCGAAGACCGAGTGCACCATGCGGCGCTCCTCGTCCTCGATGAGCGACTCCTGCTCGGCGAGGTCGACCATGGCACGCAGTTCGGCCTCGCTGGCGAAGGGGCCCTTGCGGAAGCCCTTGCCCGGGGTCAGCGCGTTGCCGATGAGGATCAGCAGCTGCGGGATCGGGCCCATGACCCTGGCCAGCGGCAGCAGGACGTACGCCGCGGCGGTGGCCGTGTTCAGCGGGTGCTGGCGGCCGATGGTGCGCGGCGAGACCCCGATGGCGACGTAGCTGACGAGGACCATCACACCCATGGCGAGGGCCAGCGCCTGCCAGGTCTCCGGGAGCTCCTTGAGGCAGGCGTAGGTGACGAGCACCCCTGCCGACATCTCGCAGGCGACCCGCACCAGCAGGGCCACGTTGAGATAGCGGGTCGGGTCGGCGGCGACCTGCTCCAGCTTGGCGCTGCCGCGCCGCCCGGCCCGGACGGCCTCCGCCGCCCGGAAGCTGGACGTGCGCGCGATGCCGGCCTCGGCGCAGGCCGCGAGCCAGCCGACGACGATCAGCAGGACGGCGCCGGAGACGAGAGGGACGCTCACGAGACGGTGGGGGCGGGGGACGGGCCGGTCAGCCCGCGCTCACCGCGCCAGCCGTCGACGATCGCCGCCTGGAGGCCGAACATCTCGGCCTTCTCGTCCGGCTCCTCGTGGTCGTACCCGAGGAGGTGCAGCACCCCGTGGACGGTGAGGAGCTGGAGCTCCTCATCCATCGAGTGCTGCGTCTCGGCGTCCTCGCCCTGCTTCTTCGCGACCTCCGGGCAGAGCACGATGTCACCGAGGAGCCCCTGCGGGGGCTCCTCGTCGTCCTTGGCCGGGGGACGGAGCTCGTCCATCGGGAAGGACATGACGTCCGTCGGACCGGGGAGGTCCATCCACTGGATGTGGAGCTGCTCCATGGCGGCGGTGTCCACCACGATCACCGAGAGTTCGGACAGCGGGTGGATCCGCATCCGGGCGAGCGCGTAGCGGGCGATGTCGAGGATCGCCTGCTCGTCGACCTCGGTTCCGGACTCGTTGTTGACGTCGATCGACATGGTGCGCTGCGACTACTTCCCGTTGCGGCCGTTCCGGCCCTCTGCGTTGTCGTACTTCTCGTACGCGTCGACGATACGGCCGACGAGCTTGTGCCGGACGACATCCTGGGAGGTGAGCCGGGAGAAGTGCACGTCCTCGACACCTTCCAGGATCTCCTGGACCTGGCGCAGTCCGCTCTTGGTGCCGGTCGGAAGGTCCACCTGGGTGACGTCGCCGGTGACGACGATCTTCGAGTCGAAGCCGAGGCGGGTGAGGAACATCTTCATCTGCTCGGCGCTGGTGTTCTGCGCCTCGTCCAGGATGATAAAAGCATCATTCAGGGTCCGGCCACGCATGTAGGCGAGCGGCGCGACCTCGATCGTGCCCGCGGCCATCAGCCGGGGGATCGAGTCGGGGTCGAGCATGTCGTGCAGCGCGTCGTAGAGCGGGCGCAGATACGGGTCGATCTTGTCGAAGAGCGTGCCGGGCAGGAAGCCGAGCCGCTCCCCCGCCTCGACGGCGGGCCTGGTGAGGATGATCCGGCTGACCTGCTTGGACTGCAGGGCCTGGACCGCCTTCGCCATGGCGAGATAGGTCTTGCCGGTGCCCGCTGGGCCGATGCCGAAGACGATGGTGTGCTTGTCGATCGCGTCGACGTACCGCTTCTGGTTCAGCGTCTTGGGGCGGATCGTGCGGCCACGGCTGGAGAGGATGTTCTGGGTGAGCACCTCGGCGGGGGTCTCGGCTCCGTCCCCGTCGCCGCTTCCGCTCGCCCTGAGCATGGCGATCGAGCGTTCCACAGCGTCCTCCGTCATCGGCAGCCCGGTGCGGAGCACCAGCACCATCTCGTCGAACAGGCGCTGGATGAGAGCGACGTCCGCCGCGCTTCCAGTCGCGCTGATCTCGTTGCCCCGGACATGGATGTCGACGGCCGGGAACGCCGTTTCGATGACGCGCAACAGCGAATCGCCCGACCCCAGGAGCATCACCATGGGGTGTGCGGCCGGGATGCTGATCTGGGCGCGCGCCTGCGGCTGTGTAGGTGACTGAGTCATGGGCCGGCCCTCGGGCCTGCGCATACCTCCCGTTGCAGGGCAGTCGCTGCTCGACCGCCTCTGGAGTACCAGCCTACGACTCCCCACCGACAACGCCGAGAGGTTTTACCCGGTGATCATCAGCCCTTCACTGGCGGAAGCCGATGGTGGGGACGGCACGGCGCAGGGGCCACGGCCTGCTCGTGGCGGGCAGCAGCTCGTCCAGGAAGGCGTAGCGCTCCAGTGCCGCAGGGTCCTGATCGGCGCAGGTGCGCACCTGCTGCCACCAGCCGGCGATCTCCGCCCATCCGGGTGCGGACAGTGATCCGCCGAACTCCTGGACCGACAGGGCGGCCGTCAGTCCTGCGAAGGCGAGGCGGTCGGCGAGCGGCCAGGCGGCGAGTGTCCCGGTGACGAACCCGGCGACGAAGACGTCGCCCGCCCCGGTTGGGTCCAGGGCCTCGACCTCGATGGCGGGCACCTCGGCGGCGGTCCCGGCCTCCCGGTCCACGGCGTACGCGCCCTCGGCCCCCAGGGTCACCACGGCGAGGGGGACCCGCTCGGCCAGGGCGTGGGCGGCGGCGCGCGGGCAGTCCGTGCGGGTGTAGCGCATGGCCTCCTCGGCGTTGGGGAGGAAGGCCAGGCAGTGCCCGAGGTCGGGAAGGGCGTCCAGGTCCCAGCGGCCGGTCTCGTCCCAGCCGACGTCGGCGAAGACCATCGCGCCGCTCCGGGCGGCCCCGGCCACCCAGGGCTCGCTGCGGCCGGGGGTCAGCGAGGCGACGGCGGCGCGGGCTCGGGGCGGGCAGCGGGGGAAGGTGCGGCCGGGCGTCACGGTGGCGGCGGGGGCCGGTGCCTCATGGCCGTGCGAGACCATCGTGCGCTCGCCCTCGTACGCCATGGAGACGGTGACGGGTGAGTGCCAGCCGGGGACCGTGCGGGACATGGACAGATCGATGTCCTCGCCCTGTTCGAGGGCGTCCCAGCAGTACTCGCCGTAGTGGTCGTCGCCGAAAGCGGCGGCAAGCGAGGTGTGCAGGCCGAGCCGGGCGAGGGCGGTGGCCATGTTGGCGACACCGCCGGGGCTGGAGCCCATCCCCCTGGCCCAGGACTCCGTACCGCGTACCGGTGCGCTGTCCAGGCCGGTGAAGATGATGTCGAGGAAGACCGTGCCGGTCAGGAAGACGTCACAGGCCGGGTCCTGCGGGGCGCGCAGCCCGAGCAGCGGGTCGATGGCTGGATCAGCTGTACTCACCGTGCGCTCCCCGGCTGCGGCAGATCTGGACTGTGCGAGATGCGGCCAGTGTGCCGGATCCGCTCCGGCATCCGGAGGGTCCGCGCCGCATCGCGCGAATCCACCCTCACCTGCATAAACCTGCGCAGCTACCCGGCTCCATCACGCATAAACCTGGATGTGACTCAGATCACATCGAGCCGACTGTCCGTCGCCTGGGCACGCTTGATACAAATTGCCCCGCGAGCACCGTTCGGGACAGTTGACGAGAGTGCCGCTTCTCCCGCGTTTTCTCGCTTCACCCTCCTTCGCCGTACCCAGCTCCACCCTCCCCTGCCTCACCTCTGCCTTGCCCTCCCCTGCCTTGCCCCGCTCCATCCCCCTGCCTTCTTCCGCCTCTTCTGGCATGTCTTCAGGAACGCCCATGTCCTCGCGCCCCCACGCCGCGTGGCCCCTGGTCGCCGTGTTCACCGCCGGTTACCTCGCCGCCTATCTGCTCCCCACCATCGTCGGCTGCCTCAGCACCTACCTGGGCCTGAGCCCGGCCCAGGCCGGCCTGGTCGGCAGCGCCCTCCTGCTCAGCTCCGCCTCGGCCGGCTTCGCTCTGGCGGGGCGCGTCGAGAGATTCGGACCGCGTGGACCGGCCCGCGCGGGACTCCTGCTGGCCGTGCTCGGCTACGGCTGCGCGGCGCTGACCACCTCGGTGCCACTGGTGATCGCGGGGGTCGTGGCCGGCGGTTTCGGCTCCGGCACGGCGACCGCCGTCGCGGCGTCCGGCATCGCCGCGCAGCGCGATCCGCACCGGACCTCCTCGCTCGGGCTGCTCAGCGTCTCGGCGACGGCGGGAGCCCTCTATCTGACGATCCCCCACCTGGGCGGCGGCCACCGGCTGCCCTTCGCCTCCATCGCGCTGGTCGCGCTGCTCGTCTGGCCCGCGACCTCCCGGCTGGGCGGCTCCGCACCGGTGGGCGGGACCACGCCGGTTCAGGGGCGGCTGCCGCACCGGCGCTCGGGTCTGGTGCTGGCGGGCGGGATGCTCGTCTGGTCCATGGCGCAGAACGCCCTGTGGGGTGTGAGCAGCCGCATCGGCGCCGTCCAGGTGGGCCTCTCCGAGGTGACCATCGGCGCCGTGTTCGCCGCCGCGCTGGGAGCGGGACTGCTCGGCGTGATGGGCGCGGGCGTGCTGGGAGCCCGGCTCGGGCGGGCGGTGCCGATCGGCCTCGGAACGGTGATCATCGCGGGGAGCATCGTGCTCAGCTCGTCGGCCGACGGCCTGGGCTCCTTCGCGACCGGTGAGATCACGTGGAACACCTTCTACCCGGTGGTCCTGTCGTATCTGATCGGGCTGGCCGCCTCCCTGGACGTGCGCGGCCGCTGGGCGGTCCTCGCGGGTTCGGCGGCTTCCGTCGGTACGGCCTGCGGCCCCCTCCTCGGCAGCGTGCTCTCAGAGCAGGCGGGCTACGCGGTGATGGGGCTGGTCCTGGGAGCCGTCACCCTCCTGGTCGCGGTCCCCGTCACCGCGGTGGCTCTGCACACCGGTGGCCGGCCCCTGGTGCCCGGCTCCGTACGGCGCAGGGGCGGTGCCCCTGCCGCCCTGCTCGCCGCCACGACCAACAGCCTGTCCGGCGCGGTGCCCAGGCTGGGCGCGCCGGAACAGGCGGTCGCGGAGATCAGCGTGCCCGCGCTGCGGCGCAGGCGGCTGGTGCGGAGCGCGATCCGGACGGCGGGACCGGACGGCGGTTCCGGTCAGTCGAACACGTAGGCCTCGACCTCGGCGAGGTAGCGCGCCCTGCGCTCCTCGTCGTGGTCGAGGAAGGCCGCCTCGAAGGAGTTGCGGGCCAGGGTGCGCAACTGCTCGCGGTCGAGGCCGAGCGCCTCGTGCACGGCGTGGAAGGTGTCTCCGACGTATCCGCCGAAGTAGGCGGGGTCGTCGGAGTTCACCGTGCAGAGCAGGCCCGCGTCCATCATCGACCGCAGCGGGTGCTGCTCCAGGACGTCGATGGCGCGCAGCCTCACGTTGGAGAGCGGGCAGAGCGTCAGCGGGATCCGCTCGGAGACCAGCCGGTCCACCAGCTCCTGGTCCTCCATGCAGCGCAGGCCGTGGTCGATCCGTTCGACGCCGAGGACGTCGAGGGCCTCCCGGATGTACTCCGGCGGGCCCTCCTCCCCGGCGTGGGCGACCTTGCGCAGGCCGAGGGCGGTGGCGGCCGCGTACACCTCGCGGAACTTCGCGGGCGGATGCCCGACCTCCGCCGAGTCGAGGCCCACGGCGCTGACGCGGTGCAGGTACGGCTTCGCGGCCTCCAGGGTCTCCAGCGCCGATTCCGCGGACCTGTCGCGCAGGAAGCACATGATCAGCTGGGTGGAGATGCCATGGGTCTCCTCGCTGCGGTCCAGCGCCCTGCCGAGCCCCTCGATCACGGTGCCGATCGGGACCCCGCGGTCGGTGTGGGCCTGCGGGTCGAAGAAGATCTCCGCGTGCCTGACGCCCTGGGCGGCGGCGCGGGCGAGGTAGGCGTCGGCCAGCTCGGCGAAGTCGTCCTCGGTGCGCAGGACCGCCATGAGGGCGTAGTAGAGGTCGAGGAAGCTCTGCAGGTCGTCGAAGAGGTAGGCGGTGCGCAGCGCCTCGGTGTCCGCGTGGGGCAGGTCCACGCCGTTGCGCGCGGCGAGCGCGAAGGCCAGCTCGGGTTCGAGGGTTCCTTCGATGTGGAGGTGGAGTTCGGCTTTGGGGAGGTGCACGGGGTTCTCGTTACGTGTGGCGGGTGGGTACCGGGACCCTGATCAGGTCCTGGCCGATGGTGAGTTCGCCTTCGAAGCCGGCTGCCCTGGCCTGGCGCTCGAAGACGTCGGGGTCGGTGTAGCGCTGGGAGAAGTGCGTCAGCACGAGGTGCCGTACGTCCGACTCCTTCGCGATCCGGGCCGCCTGGCCGGCGGTGAGGTGACCGTGGTCGGCGGCGAGCCGGCTGTCCTCGTCGAGGAACGTCGACTCGATGACCAGCATGTCGCATCTCTCGGCGAGGGCGAAGGCGCCGTCGCAGAGCCGGGTGTCCATGACGAACGCGAACCGCTGTCCGCGGCGGGTCACGGAGACCTCTTCCAGCGGGGTGCCGCGCAGGGCCCCGTCCCGCTGGATCCGTCCGACGTCGGGCCCGCCGATGCCGTGCTCGGCCAGCTTCACGGGCAGCATGCGCAGACGGTCGGGCTCGGTGAGCCGGTAGCCGTAGGACTCGACCGGGTGCGAGAGCCGGTGGCTGTCGAGGGTGTAGGCGTCGGTGGTGGCGAGGACGCCGTCGGCGGCGACCGGGGCCTCGGTCAGCTCGACGGACTCGCGGTAGGCGGTCGCGTAGCGCAGCCGGTCGAAGAAGCGCTGCCCGCTCGCCGGGTAGTGCGCGGTGACGGGGTGCGGGACCTGGTCGAGATTTATCCGCTGGATCACACCGGCGAGGCCCAGAGAGTGGTCGCCGTGGAAGTGCGTGACGCAGATCCGGTCGATGTCGTGGGCGGCGACGCCCGCCCGCAGCATCTGGCGCTGGGTTCCCTCGCCCGGGTCGAAGAGGATGCCCTCACCGTCCCAGCGCAGCAGGTAGCCGTTGTGGTTGCGGTGACGGGTCGGCACCTGGCTGGCGGTGCCGAGGATCACGAGCTCTCGTACGGACACGGGTGGTGGCGCCTGTCTAACCGGGGGGCCACTGCATGCCACGGCCGCCCAGGACGTGGGCGTGCGCGTGGAAGACGGTCTGCCCGGCGCCCGCACCGGTGTTGAGGACGATGCGGTAGCCGCTCTCCGTGATCTTCTCGTCGGCGGCGACCAGACCCGCCTCGCGCAGCACGTCGGCGGCGGCCCCCGGGTCAGCGGCGGCGAGCGAGGCGGCATCCGGGTAGTGCGCCTTGGGGATGACCAGGACGTGGGTGGGCGCCTGCGGGTTTATGTCGCGGAAGGCGACGGTCGTGTCGCTCTCCCGGACGATGGTCGCCGGGATGTCACCCGTGACGATCTTGCAGAACAGGCAGTCGGTCTGCGGCTCTCCCGCCATGGGGCGCTCCTGGGTCGTGGTGATCGGTTACGGGCAGCCTAACGGGCGCCGCGCGACGGAAGACGGCCAGCTCGGGGCCACACGGCAAACGGGGGGGCGGCGGCGCGAGTCCGCCCCGCGCCCCCGCCCGTGCCGCGCTACTCCGCCCCGTCCGCCGACGGCAGTCGCGGGGCCGTCTTCGCCGGGGTCCGCGTCAGCGACTCCAGCGCGATCCGGATCGCCTCGTCCACCTGCGGGTCCCGCCCCGCCACGTGGTCCTGTGGGGCCATCACGACCTCGACGTCCGGGTCGACGCCGTGGTTCTCGACGCCCCAGCCGTATCCCTCCAGCCAGAAGGCGTACTTCGGCTGGGTGACCAGCGTGCCGTCGACCAGGCGGTAGCGGCTGTCGATGCCCACGACACCGCCCCAGGTGCGCGTGCCCACCACCGGGCCGATGCCGAGCGCCTTGATGGCCGCGTTCACGATGTCGCCGTCCGAGCCGGAGAACTCGTTCGCCACGGCCACGACCGGTCCGCGCGGCGCGTCACCGGGGTAGCTGGAGGGCCGCATGCCGCGCGGCAGGTCCCAGCCGACGATGCGGCGGGCCAGCTTCTCGACGACCAGCTGCGAGGTGTGGCCGCCCCGGTTCTCGCGTACGTCCACCACCAGCCCTTCGCGGGCGACCTCGGTGCGCAGGTCCCGGTGGATCTGCGCCCACCCCGAGCCGACCATGTCGGGGACGTGGAGGTAGCCGAGGCGGCCGCCCGACCGCTCGTGCACGTACGCACGCCGGCCGGCGACCCACGCGTGGTAGCGCAGCGCCTCCTCATCGGCGACGGGGACGACGACGACATGGCGGGGCTCGCCGCCGTCGACCGGTGAGACGGTCAGTTCGACGGGCTTGCCGGCCGCGCCGGCGAGCAGGGGGGCGGGGCCGGTGAGGGTGTCGACGGGGTGCCCGTCGACCGCCAGGATCGCGTCGCCGGCGCGCACGGCGACGCCGGGCGCGGCGAGCGGGGACCATGCCGCGGGGTCGGAGGTCTCCGAGGGCAGGATCCGGTCGACGCGCCAGCGCCCGTCGTCGGCGCGGGAGAGGTCGGCGCCGAGCAGTCCCTGCCGGGCGGAGTCGTCGCCCGGGCCACCGGGCGGCCTCACGTAGGCGTGGGAGGTACCGAGTTCGCCCTGCACCTCCCAGAGCAGGTCCATCAGGTCGTCGTGGGTGGAGACCCGGTCCAGCAGCGGCCGGTAGCGGTCCAGGACGCCGTCCCAGTCGACGCCGCCCATGTCGGGGCGCCAGAAGTTGTCCCGCATGACGCGGCCGGCCTCGTCGTACATCTGGCGCCATTCTGCGGCCGGGTCGAGGGTACGGCGGACACGGGAGAGGTCGACGGTGACGTGGGTTTCGCCGTCGCCGTCGGACTCACCTGACACCCGGCTGTCGGAGGGTACGACCCGCAGTGTGTCGTGGCTGTGCAGGACCAGCCTCCTGCCGTCGCCGCTGACCGCGAACCGGCTGATGCCGGAGGCGACTTCCTCGCAGCGCAGCTTCTCCAGGTCGTACCGCTCCAGAGTGGGTTCGGGGCTACGGGCGCCGGGCGTGGCGGCGCTGGTACCGAGCACTCCGTTCACCGGGTGGCGCAGCCACAGCAGCCCGTCCCTGGCGGCCCGGAGCGAGGAGTAGCCGGCGGCCTCGACGGGGAACGGCACGATCCGGTCGGCGAGACCGTCGAGGTCGACACGGGTGATGGGGAGCGCGGTGGGGTTGTCCTCGCCGTCGCCGCCCTTCTCCTTCTCGACCGGGCGGCCGTGGAGCTGCGGACCGAACGGTGAGGGCGTGGTGGCGGCGAGTGTCAGCAGGTGGGGCCGGCAGGATCCGACGAACGCCATGTCGAAGACGTGCGCGTCGTAGATCGGGTCGAAGACCCGCTCGGAGAGGAAGGCCAGGTGCTTCCCGTCGGTGGTGAAGGCGGGGGCGAAGTCCCGGAACCGCAACGGGGTGGCCTCGGTGACCGACAGGTCCGCGATGTGGGCCAGTCTGAGCTGGCTGAGCGGCTCGGGGCCGGGGTGCGACCAGGCGAGCCAGGCGGAGTCGGGCGAGAAGACGAGTCCGGACGCGTCCCCGTCCTCGCTGCGGTCCACCTCGTGCACCTCGCCGCTCTCCCGCTCGACGATCAGCACCCGCCCGTCGTGCGCGGCGACGGCGAAGCGGCTGCCGTCGGGGGCGGGGGCCAGATCCAGGACCCGGCCGATCCGGCCTGCCGCGAGGCGGCGCGGCACAGCGCCGGGCGCGGTGCCGGTGGCAGGCGCACACTCCAGCGCGTCATCGCCCTCGGCGTCGGTGACCCAGACGACGTGCTGGCCGCCGTCGGCCTGGAAGGTGTGCGGGAGCCTGGCCCGTACGCCGGGTTCGGCTGCGAGCGCGCGGGCCGGGCCCTCTCGGTGGGTGACCCAGTGGACGGCGCCGCGGGACCCGACCGCGCTGCCGCGGCCGGTGCGGTCCGGGGACGCGCTGTACGGATGGCTGCCGGCGTCCACGGAGTGCGGCTGCAGGTCGGCGCGCTGTCCGCCGAGCCGGATGTCGAGACGGCGGGGGCCGTCGCTCTCCGGACCGTCCAGGAGCCAGAGCTCACCGCCGCTGGCGTAACTGATCCGGGTGCCGTCGGTGGTGGCGTGCCGGGCGTAGAAGCCGTCCATGCCGGTGTGGCGGCGCAGGCCCGTGCCGTCGGGCAGGGAGGAGTACAGCGCGCCGACACCCTCGTGGTCGCTGAGGAAGGCGATGCGCTCACCGACCCACATCGGGCATTCGAGGTTGCCGTCGAGGTCCGCGTGGACGCGGGTGAACTCCTCGGGGGCGCCGTCCGCGGGCCGGTCGGCCGCGGCGATCCAGAGCTTGCCGGCCGTCCCGCCCCGGTAGCGCTTCCAGGCGGCGGCCTCGCGTCCCATCGTGGCCGAGAGCAGCAGGATCCGCCCGCCGGGTCCGTACGCGAGCGAGCCGACCGGCCCGTACGGCAGGGTCCGGGCGGGGCTGCCGTCGACCGGGACGGCACGGGCCCAACTGCGCCGCAGTGACATCTGCCCCTGGGTGCTGATCGCCAGCACGTCGCCGTCGGGAGTCCAGCCGCGTACGGACGTGCACGCGTCGCCCCAGTGGGTCAGCCGCCTGGAGGGGCCGCCGTCGGACGGCGCGATATGTACCTCGGGGGCCCCGTCCCGGGTGGACGTCCAGGCGACGAGGGTGCCGTCGGGAGAGATCCGCGGCTGGGTGACAGGGCGGTTGTCGGCGCTCACACGCCAGGCTCGGCCGCCGTCGAGCGGCGCCAGCCAGACGTCGTCCTCGGCGGTGAAGGCGATCAAGTCGCCCTGGACATGGGGATACCGGAGGTAGGAAGGCTGCGTCACACAGATCACCCTATGGCCTCTCGTTCGGACCACGCCGGGCTCGCGGGGGTCTGGCACCGCTCCAGGGGCGGAAGTTGGCCGGAGTCCTCCGTGAGGACCCTGCCGCGCGCTCTCCGCACAGCCGGCGCCGGCCACCCTTCCGCGGGGGCCTTCGGCTACGACCAGCGGCCCGTGCGGCCCAGCAGCAGTGCCGTCGCCGCCGTACCCGCCGTGGAGGTGCGCAGGACGGTCGGCCCGAGCCGGCAGGTCCGGGCACCGACGGCCGCGAACGCTGCCAGTTCGTCCGGTGAGACGCCGCCCTCGGGGCCGACGACAAGGATGATTTTGCCCGCTTCGGGCAGGGCGACGGTGGCCAGGGGCTCACTGTCGTGGTCGCGGTCCTCGTGCAGGACGACGGCGAGGTCCGCGGTGGCCAGCAGGGCGGCGGCCTGCTTCGTGGTGAGCACGTCCGTGACGTCCGGGAAACGCACCCGGCGCGACTGCTTGCCCGCCTCGCGCGCCGTGGTGCGCCACTTGGCAAGGGATTTGACCCCCCGGTCGCCCTTCCACCGGGTGACGCAGCGCGCGGCCTGCCAGGGCACGATCGCGTCGACACCCGTCTCGGTCATCGTCTCCACGGCGAGCTCGCCCCGGTCGCCCTTCGGCAGCGCCTGGACGACGGTGATGTGGGCGGCCGGCGCGGGCTCCTCACGCACCGGCTCCAGACCGGTGACCACGAGCCGGTCCTTGCCCTCGGCCGCCCGTACGACGCCTTCCGCCCAGCGGCCCCGCCCGTCGGTCAGGACGACGTCCTCCCCGGGGTTCAGCCGCTTCACGGACACGGCGTGCCGCCCCTCGGGGCCGTCCAGGACGAACTCCGGCCCGCCGGGCAGCTGTTCGACGACGAAGACCGGTGCCGTCACTGGGCACTCCTCACACTCACTGCCGCACGCGCGGCTTCCGTTTCGGCGGCGAGCAGGCCCACGAGCTCCCCGGCGGGCAGCTCGCGTGCCATCCGGTGGCCCTGGCCCGCCCACAGGGCCATGCCCTGCGCGTCCCCCGTCCTGGCGGCGGCCTTGCGCAGCCCACTGGTCATCTGGTGCACCTGCGGGTAGGCGGCGGGGGCGTACGGGCCGTGCTCCCGTACGAACCGGTTGACCAGCCCCCGCGCGGGGCGGCCCGAGAAGGCCCGGGTCAGGGCCGTGGTCACGAACAGCGGGTTGGTCAGGGCCTGCTTGTGCAGCGGGTGCGCTCCCGACTCCGGGCACGCCAGGAACGCCGTACCGAGCTGGGCGGCGTCGGCCCCGGCCGCCAGGACGGCCGTGATCTGGGAGCCGCGCATCAGCCCGCCGGCCGCGACGACCGGAAGCCGCACCGACTCGCGGACCTCGGCGATCAGGGCGAGCAGCCCGGTGCCGGTGAGGCCGCCCTGCGGGTCGTCCCGGTGCGTGGACTGGTGGCCGCCCGCCTCGATGCCCTGGACGCAGACTGCGTCGGCGCCCGCCCACTTGGCGTTGCGCGCCTCCTGGGCCGAGGTGACCGTGACGACGGTGAACGTGCCGGCCGCGGCGAACGCGTCGAGGACCTCGCGGGTGGGGCAGCCGAAGGTGAAGGAGACGACGGGGACCGGATCCTCCAGCAGGATCGCGACCTTGGCCTCGTAACCGTCGTCGCCGCTGGAGTCCGGGTCGCCGAGCGGGGTCTCGTACCAGGAGGCCTCTCCGGCGAGCTGTTCACGGTAGATCTCGACGGAGCCCGCGTCGGCGACCAGCGGCTGCGGCGTGAAGAGGTTGACGCCGAAGGGTCCGCCGGTCATCCTCCGGAGCTGTTCGACCTCGTTGTACATCCCGTCCGCCGTCTTGTAGCCGGCGGCGAGGAATCCGATCCCTCCGGCCCCGGCGACGGCGGCGGCCAGCTCCGGCCGGGAGACGCCTCCCGCCATCGGGGCCTGCACGATCGGGTACCGGCAGAGATCGGTCAGCGCCAAGGACATGACCGCATCGTGCCACGTCCAGCGGATCGTGCCGAATCAGCCCTTTCACACACCCGCCGGACCCCCGCGGACACAGCGGCGCCCGCCGGTACGGGACCGGCGGGCGCTGCGGTGACAGGGTTCAGCGGCCGTTGAAGGCATCCTTCAGGCGGGAGAAGAGCCCCTGCTGCCCCGGCTGGAACTGACCGGTGGGCCGCTCCTCGCCGCGCAGCACGGCCAGCTCCCGCAGGACGCGCTCCTGCTCGGGGTCCATCTTCGTCGGGGTCATGACCTCGACGTGCACGATCAGGTCGCCGCGCCCGCCACCACGCAGGTGCGTGATGCCGCGCCCGTGGAGCGGCACCGACTGGCCGGACTGGGTGCCCGGCCTGATGTCGACTTCCTCCAGCCCGTCGAGCGTCTCCAGCGGCACCTGGGTTCCCAGCGCCGCGGCCGTCATCGGGATGGTGACCGTGCAGTGCAGATCGTCGCCGCGCCGCTGGAACACGGCGTGCGAGACCTCGTGGATCTCGACGTACAGGTCTCCGGCGGGGCCGCCGCCGGGGCCGACCTCACCCTCGCCCGCGAGCTGGATCCTGGTGCCGTTGTCGACACCGGCGGGGATCTTCACGGTCAGGGTGCGCCGCGAGCGGATGCGGCCGTCACCGGCGCACTCGGGGCACGGGGTCGGCACGACGGTGCCGAAGCCCTGGCACTGCGGGCAGGGCCGCGAGGTCATGACCTGGCCGAGGAAGGACCTGGTGACCTGGGAGACCTCGCCGCGGCCGCGGCACATGTCACAGGTCTGCGCGGAGGTGCCGGGTGCGGCGCCCTCGCCACTGCAGGTCGTACAGACGACCGCCGTGTCGACCTGGATGTCCTTGGTCGTGCCGAAGGCCGCCTCGTTGAGGTCGATCTCCAGCCTGATCATGGCGTCCTGGCCTCGCCGGGTCCGCGAACGGGGCCCGCGCTGCGCGGCGTTGCCGAAGAACGCGTCCATGATGTCGCTGAAGTTGCCGAAGCCGCCGGCTCCGAATCCTCCCGCGCCACCGCCGCCGCCCGACTGGGACAGCGGGTCGCCACCGAGGTCGTAGACCTGCTTCTTCTGCGGATCCGACAGAACCTCGTAAGCGGCGTTGATCTCCTTGAACCGCTCCTGGGTCTTCGGATCCGGGTTGACATCCGGGTGCAGCTCGCGTGCGAGCCGACGGAATGCCTTCTTGATCTCGTCCTGAGATGCGTCGCGGCGCACGCCTAGTACGGCGTAGTAGTCCGTGGCCACTTACGAATCCGCCAGGATCTGTCCGACGTAACGTGCCACTGCGCGTACCGCTCCCATCGTTCCGGGGTAGTCCATGCGGGTCGGTCCGACCACGCCGAGTTTGGCGACTGCCTCGTCGCCCGAACCGTAGCCGACCGCGACGACGGACGTGGAGTTGAGTCCCTCGTGGGCGTTCTCGTGCCCGATCCGTACGGTCATGCCTGAGTCCGTTGCCTCACCGAGCAGCTTCAGCAGCACGACCTGCTCCTCCAATGCCTCCAGCACCGGCCGGATCATCACAGGGAAGTCGTGTCCGAAACGGGTGAGATTGGAGGTGCCACCGATGATCAGCCGCTCCTCCGTCTCTTCGACCAGAGTCTCGAGGAGAACGGAGAGCACCGTCGACACGGTTCCCCGGTCCTCGTTCTCGAAGGACTCCGGCAGGTCCTGCACCAGCTGCGGGACGTCCGCGAAGCGTCGTCCGACGACCCGGCTGTTGAGCCGGGCCCGCAGATCTGCCAGTGAGGTGTCACCGAAGGGTGCAGGACAATCGATCATACGCTGTTCCACCCGGCCCGTGTCCGTGATCAGGACGAGCATCAGCCGGGCCGGGGCCAGCGACAGCAGCTCCACGTGCCGCACCGTCGACCGGGTCAGCGAGGGGTACTGCACGACGGCGACCTGCCTGGTCAGCTGCGCGAGCAGCCGGACCGTGCGGCCCACGACGTCGTCGAGGTCGACCGCGCCGTCGAGGAAATTCTGAATGGCCCGGCGCTCCGGCGACGACAGGGGCTTGACTCCCGCGAGCTTGTCGACGAAGAGACGGTAGCCCTTGTCCGTCGGAATACGCCCCGCACTCGTGTGCGGCTGGGCGATGAAGCCCTCGTCCTCCAGCACCGCCATGTCGTTGCGGACAGTCGCCGGGGAGACCCCGAGGCTGTGCCGCTCCGTGAGCGCCTTGGAGCCGACGGGCTCCTCGGTGCCGACATAGTCCTGGACGATGGCGCGCAGCACTTCGAGTCTGCGTTCGCTGAGCACCGCGCACACCTCCAGCTGTGGTTCTTCGGCGTCTGCCTGGCACTCTGTGCGTTCGAGTGCCAGCAATCCCCCGGTCAGTGTACGGGGGCGGGGTGGGCCCGGGGCAAGGGCGACCGGCCACGCCGTCGTGGGACTGCGCAGGTCGTTGCCGATAGCGTCGCCGTATGGACGTCTCTTGGGAAGAGTTCGGCTGGGAGCGGTTGGGCAACGGTACGGGACGGCGGC
Source organism: Streptomyces sp. NPDC102441 (assembly GCF_044765585.1). Lineage (NCBI taxonomy): Bacteria > Bacillati > Actinomycetota > Actinomycetes > Kitasatosporales > Streptomycetaceae > Streptomyces > Streptomyces sp. NPDC102441. Next base: position 252,577 of record NZ_JBIWKH010000002.1, on the reverse strand, counting down.
GCCTTCCCGTCTGGGACGCGACCGCCGCACTGGTGGCCGGGGCGGACGCCGTGCTCCTCTACGACACGGGTGCGACGCTCCGTGAGGGAGTCGGGCTGCGCACCCAGGCGGAGGCCCTGCTGGGCCGGAGGGTGACACATATCGCACTGAGCCATCCGCACTTCGACCATGTGCTGGGCACCGCCGCCTTCTCCGGGGCGGAGGTGTACGGGGCGGTCGGCACGGCGGAGCTGCTGGGGCGGGGCGGGGAGGAGCTGCGCGCGGACGCGGTGCGGCACGGGATGAGCGAGGCGGACGCGACAGCCGCCACGGACGCCCTGGTGGCCCCGCGGCACCAGGTGAGCGGCGAGTGGACGCTCGATCTCGGCGGCGGGTTCCAGGTGCTGCTGGCCAATGTGGGGCCCGGTCACAGCGGCCACGATCTCGCGGTGCTGGTGCCGGGCTCACCCGTCGTGGTGCTCTGCGGCGATCTGGTCGAGGAGTCCGGGGAGCCGCAGTCGGGCCGGGACGCGGTCCCCTCGCACTGGCCGGCCGCGCTGGACCGGCTGCTGGAGCTGGGCGGCGAGGACGCGCTGTACGTGCCGGGGCACGGGGCGGTGGTGGACGCGGCGTTCGTACGGGCGCAGCGCGATCAACTGGTGGCCCGCTTCGGCGTGTCGTGAAAGGGGAGCCGTTTATCGTCGTGCCATGCGCAGCTACCAGCCGGACCTGACTCCGCCGTGGAAGAAGTCCGCCCCCGCCCCTGAGGTCCCCGCCGAGCCCGATCTGGTCGTCGAGGAGGCCGTCTCCGGCTTCTGCGGGGCGGTGATCCGGTGCGAGAAGACGGCCCAGGGGCCGACGGTCACCCTGGAGGACCGCTTCGGCAAGCACCGGGTCTTCCCGTTGGAGCCGCGCGGCTTCCTGCTGGAGGGCAGGGTGGTCACCCTGGTACGCCCGTCGGCCGGCGGCCCCGCCCGCCCCTCGCGTACGGCCTCCGGCTCGGTGGCGGTCCCCGGGGCACGGGCACGGGTCGCGCGGGCGGGCCGGATCTATGTGGAGGGGCGGCACGACGCCGAGCTCGTCGAGCGGGTCTGGGGCGACGACCTGCGCATCGAGGGCGTGGTGGTGGAGTACCTGGAGGGTGTCGACGACCTGCCGGCGATCGTGCGGGAGTTCGAGCCGGGCCCCGACGCCCGGCTCGGTGTCCTGGTCGACCATCTGGTGCCCGGTTCCAAGGAGTCCCGGATCGCCGCTCAGGTCACCGACGCGCACGTGCTGGTGGTGGGGCATCCGTACATCGACGTGTGGGAGGCCGTGAAGCCCTCGTCCGTGGGCATCCCCGGGTGGCCGGTGGTTCCGCGCGGCCAGGACTGGAAGACGGGCGTGTGCCGTGCGCTGGGCTGGCCGGAGAACACGGGTGCGGCCTGGCAGCACATTCTTTCCAAGGTCGGCTCGTACAAGGACCTGGAACCGCAACTGCTGGGGCGAGTCGAGGAATTGATCGACTTCGTCACCCTTCCTGCGTGATGTCCCGGGGCCGTTGAGGAGGATCCGGTACCGATCCCCTTGAACGCCTGCGCCGCACACGCACCATCCGTTATTGAGAGATGACGGCAGGGCCGGGCGCAGCGGAAGGCACGGGGGGCTGATGACGCGCGAAGTGTGGCGGGACGGGGCGGAGAACGAGGCGGCCTCCGCTGTCTTCCACCTGATACAGCAGCTGATCGACCAGTACCGGGTCAACCGGCCGGTGATGCCGTTGGTGGTGGCGCAGGCGGAGGACGCCTCGGCCGGGCCGGAGATCGACAGCAGGGTCGAGCAGATCGTCCATCAGGTCCACCGGGCGAACCAGCTGCGCCGGGTCCCGGTGAAGCTGCTCGAAGGCCGCGGTGCCACCCCGTACGAGGCGGCACTCTCCATGGTCCGCACCCTCACCGAGCGCCCCTGGGAGACCCGGGGCACGTCGCAGTACAAGCCCTTCGCCTTTCCCCGTTCCCGGCTGCTCGACGCCATCGAGCAGGCCACCGCGACGGTCGTCGCCGAGCCGGACGGGGGTTCCGCCCGTGAGCGCGACGAGGGGATCCTGGAACAGCTGGGCAGCCTGCGCTGGCGGGCCAGGCGGTCGGGGCGCGGCACCTGGTGGGACTCGCTGCGCGCCTCCGTCCGTCCGGAGACCTTTCTGGGGGCCGTCTTCATCGCCGTGCTCAGCGTGCTGCTGGGCGAGATCGGCTGGGTGCTGACCACTCTGGTCGCCGCCGCGGCCCTGCTCGGCCTGACAGTGGTGCGGCTGATGACGAGGGCGGCGCCGCCGCTGCTGTGGCTGCGCCCGGCCAGCCGATGGCTCGCGACCACGTCGTCACTCGCCGCGTCGAGCACCGCCTATCCCTCCGACGGCTGGTCGCGTTTCTCCCCCAGCGGTTCGTGGCGGGTGATCCGGGCGCGGGCGGCCGCTGTCGCGGAGCGGGTGGCCGACGCGGGCGCGGGCGACGAGCACGCGCGCCAGTTCCACCTGGAGCTGCGGGTCCAGGCGCTGCTGGAGGACCTGCTGGACAGCTACCGGGCACACGCCCTGGACTGGCGGCGCAGCAAGCGCACCGTCCCGCCGGTCGTGTTCCTGCCCACGGCCACCCAGGACAACGGCGGCATCCTGCTCATCAACGCCATCAACAACGTGCGCTCGCGGCGCAGCGAGGTCGATCCGCTGCTGCTTCTGGCCTCCCTGCCCGCCGACCGGATCATGCGGCACACCCCGCCGCTGCCTCCGGAGCCGCCCGCGAACGGCGGCGCCAGCTCGGGAGCCCGCGCACGGTACGAGAACTGGGTCGAGGACCTGAGCGTCGGCCAGGCCCCGGCCGCGGCGGTGACGCTGGCCTGGGTGCTGCGGCTGCCGCTCTCCACCGGCCAGCTGACCCATGAGCACGCCCACGCCCAGCTCGTCACCCACCGGGTCCGCAGGACCTGGGCCTGGTGGGTGATGTCGGGGAGGACCGTCGCCCTCGTGCTGGTCTGCGCACTGCTGGGAACCTTCCTGTGGAGTCAGCACTGGAAGGAGACGTACTGCTACGGCCCGCTGGTCGGCCGCAGCACGGACTCGGTCCGGCTGGAGGGCCCCGGAGGCGCCAAGGAGTGCATCGGAGTGGCGACGGTCCCCGAGGTCCGCTTCGCCGAGGGCAACACCCTCCAGCTGAACGGGGTGGGCAAAGGCGTCACCTTCGAGCGGATCGAGCAGGCGATAAGGGAACAGAACGCTGCCATAGGGCCGGGCGAACCGCACGTCACCGTCGTCTACGCGGGCCCGCTCACCGGCACCGACAAGAACCGGGAGGACACCCGCAAGGGCCTGGAGGAGCTGACCGGTGTCTACCTCCACCAGCGGTTCGTCAACGACACAGCGAATCGTTCCGTCAAGCTCCGGGTCCTGACGGCAAACGGCGGCAAGGACATGCTGCGGCAGACGACGGCGGTCAGGAGGATCATCGACGTGGCCCGGCGGGACTCCTCCGTCGTCGGCGTGGTGGGCCTCGGCCGCAACACCACGGAGAGCGCCGAGGCCACCGGGCTCCTCCAGCGCGCGGGACTGCCCGTGGTGGACAGCACGAACTCCGGCAGCGACCTGGCCCGCCTGTACCCGAACTACTTCGGCCTCGCCGCGACCGACGAGGAGCAGGCGGACGCCCTCGGGCTGCTCGCGGGCCAGTTGGCGGACGGGCTGTCCGATCCGCAGGCTGTCGTCCTGTCCAGGAAGGTGGGCAACGAGGACAAGGACCGCTACACCACCGAGCAGCGCAGGGTCGGTCTGGAGATGCTGGACGAGTCCGGCTTCGGCCTGGCCTCCGACACCCAGTACTCCTTGTCCAAGGACGGCGGATCCGCGAATCTCGACGCGCCCCTGCACTTGATCTGCGGGGCGGAACGCGTGCCCGACGCCCTGTACTTCGCGGGCCGGGTCGAGGACGTCAACACGCTGATGTCCGGCCTCGGCCAGACGGCCGGCTGCTCGGACAAGGCGATCACGGTCTTCACCGGCGACGACCTCACCAAAGCGCGCTTCGACGACTCGACGAAGCTCGCGGACAAGGTGACGCTCTACTACGGCGCGCTCGCACCCATGAGCCAGGGCGCCGGCCGGGCGTTCTACGAGGACTCCCGCAAGGCCCTGCAGTCGCTGCTTCCCGAGGGGCAGGAGCTCGCCGCGCTGCCGAAGGAGCGCCCGTACGAGGACATGCTCTTCGCCAGCGGGCAGACCGTCATCTCCTACCAGGCGACGGCCGCCCTCTACGCCGCCGCGACGCGCAGCGACAATCCGCAGAGCGCGGCGGAGACCTGGGCGACGCTCTACTCGGTGGCCCTGCACGACATGCCGACCGGGACCATCACCTTCCGGGGGACGATTCCGTACGCCGACCAGAAGGTGCACGGCCTGAACATCGTCGAGGTCACCCGTCCGGGGCCGGACGCGCGGAGCCGCGTCGTGTGCGGCCGGGCCGCGGGTGACCGGGCACCGCTCACCCGCGCGGACTGTCCGGTGTCGTAGGCCCGGCCGGTTCTCAGTCGACCAGGTCCCGCACCACGGCGTCGGCCAGCAGCCGCCCGCGCAGTGTGAGGACCGCGCGGCCCTCGCCGTGCGGTCCGGGCTCCAGCAGCCCGTCCTTCACCGCGCGGCCCGCGGCCGCGAGGCCGGCGGGGGCGAGCAGCGACAGCGGGCAGCCCTCGACGAGCCTCAGCTCCAGCAGGATGCGCTCGACCCGCCGGTCCTCGTCGCCGAGCACCTCTCGGCCGGCCCCGGGCGAGCGGCCCTCGGACAGGGCCTGCGCGTAGGCCCCTGGGTGCTTGACGTTCCACCAGCGCACCCCGCCGACGTGGCTGTGGGCTCCGGGTCCGGCGCCCCACCAGTCGGCTCCGCGCCAGTACAGCTCGTTGTGCAGGCAGCGGCCCTCGGGCGTACGGGACCAGTTCGACACCTCGTACCAGGAGAAGCCCGCCGCCGCCATCGCCTCGTCGGCGATCAGATAGCGGTCGGCGTGGACGTCGTCGTCCGTCATCGGGACCTCGCCGCGGCGGATACGCCGGGCGAGTTGCGTCCCCTCCTCGACGATCAGCGCGTACGCCGACACATGGTCGGGTCCGGCACCGATCGCCGCGTCGAGGGAGGCACGCCAGTCGTCGTCGGACTCACCGGGGGTCCCGTAGATCAGGTCGAGGTTGACGTGGTCGAAGCCGGCCTCACGGGCCTCGGCGACACATGCCTCGGGCCGGCCGGGCGTATGGGTGCGGTCCAGGATCTTCAGGACGTGCTGCCGCGCGCTCTGCATGCCGAAGGAGACACGGTTGAAGCCGCCCTCCCGCAGCGCCGTCAGATAGGACGGGTCGACGGACTCCGGGTTGGCCTCCGTGGTGATCTCGGCGTCCTCCGCGAGCCCGAACTCCTCACGGATCGCCGCGAGCATCCGGACGAGGTCGGCGGCGGGCAGCAGGGTGGGCGTACCGCCGCCGACGAAGACCGTGCGGACGGGGCGGGGGTCGTCGCCGAGCACCTTGCGGGCCTGGCGGACCTCCTCGACAAGGTGGGCCGCGTAGTTGTCCCGGGAGGCCAGGGCGCCGCCGGAGCCCCGCAGCTCGGTCGCGGTGTACGTGTTGAAGTCGCAGTAGCCGCAGCGGGTGGCGCAGTAGGGCACGTGCAGGTAGAAGCCGAGCGGCCGTTCGGCGGCGCCTTCCAGGGCATGGCGGGGCAGTGCCCCGTCGTCGGGCACGGGCTCACCATCGGGCAGTACGGAAGGCATACCGTCCATTGTCACTCGCCGGCGGAGCTGCCCCGCACATCGGCGTATCCGTCGACCTGCAGGACGAGCAGCGCCAGGTCGTCGTCGGGCGGGCGCTCGGCGAAGTCGTGGACGGCCTGCTTGATCCGGTCGGCCATCCCGGCGGCCGGAAGCCCCGCGCAGCCGGCCAGGACCCGTGCGAGGCCGTCGCCGTCGTCGAACATCAGCCGCCCCGAGCGCCGCTCCGTGACCCCGTCGGTGACACAGAGCAGGCTGTCGCCGGGCATCAGCTCGAAGCTCTGGCTCTCGTACGCCACGTCCTCGACGATGCCGAGCAGGACCTGCGGCTCGGCGGCCGGGCTCACGGAGCCGTCGGGGCGCAGCAGCAGCGGGAGCGGGTGGCCGGCGCTGGCCACCGTGCAACGCACCCCGCCGTCCGGGAGCGGCACGAGGTCGCCGTACAGCAGGGAGAGGAAACGGGACTGGGAGCCGTCCTGGGCCTGCTCGCCGCCCTGGATCTGCTGGCCGCCCGCCGCCGCGACCATCAGGGCGGCGGCCTCGGCCGCTTCCATCGCGTCGTCCAGGAGGAGCCGGTTGAGCCGGTCGAGGACCTCGCCGACGCTGAAGCCTTCCCGGGACAGCAGGCGCAGCCAGGGCCGGGCCAGGCCGGTGACCACGGCGGCCTCGGGGCCGCTGCCCTGGACGTCTCCGAGCACGAAGCACCAGCGGCCGCCGGGGCACGGGAAGAGGTCGTAGAAGTCGCCGCCGACGACACCGTCGTCCCCCGGCTCGTACACCAGCGCGCTGGTGACCCCGGGTATCTCGGCCACCTTGCTCGGCAGCAGGCCGCGCTGGAGGATGCGGCTGATGGTGGCCTGGCGGGTGTAGGCGCGGGCGGCGCCGACGGCGAGGCCCAGCCGGCGCACGAAGTCCGCGAGGAGGGCCGCGGCGTCGTCGGGGATGTGGTCGGCGCCCTCGCGGCCCACCAGGACCGCGCCGAGCGTGCGCCCGCCCGAGATGATGCGGTGGGCGAGCGCGGCACCTGTGGCCTTCCCGTACCCCGCCGTCGCGCATCCCGGCCAGGGCATCGGTACGGGGCCGGTGCCGACGCTCCCGGGGAGGCGGAGCGGCTCCTTCTCCAGTGCGGGGCGCAGCAGCTCGGCCCGCGCCTCGTCCCTGTGCCAGATCCCGGCGAGCCTGGGGGCGGCCCCCGGGCCACCGCCCTCGCTCTCCAGCCATATCGCGCACCAGTCGGCGAGCCGCGGCACCAGGAGCCCGCCGGCTGTCGATGCCACCAGGTCCTCGTCGAGCTGGCCCGCGAGGAGGCCGGAGGCCTCGGCGAGGAAGGAGAGCCCACCGCGCCCGCCCCAGCCCACGTCGTCGCGCGCGGCGTGCCCGGCCGTGGGGGCGATGATCCTGCCGGTGCGCGGGCCGGAGCCCTGGGCGCTGCCGCCGGCGGCAGGGGTGTCGGGCAGTCCGTAGCGGTCGTCGCCGGGGAGGCGGGCCCAGACGGTCTTGAGGCCGGTGCGGTAGGTGATACCCCAGGATTCGGCGAGGGTCGCGACGAGCTGCAGCCCCCGGCCGTACTCGGCGGGGTCGGGCCGCTCGGCCCGGTCGTCGCGCACCGACCTGGCGGGATGGTGGTCGGTGATCTCCAGGACCAGCGCGGCCGGCTCGGGCCCCGCCGAGTCCTCCAGTCCGAGGAGCAGCTCGACCGTCGTACCGGCGTGCACGACCGCGTTGGTGACCAGCTCGCTGGCCACGGTCAGCGCGTCGTCGGTGAGCCGTTCGCCGAACTCACCGGTCGAGGGCAGGCCCAGCCCGGCCCATTCGGCGAGCGCCGCCCGGACGAACCTGCGGGCCGCGGCCGAGGCCTGCGGGATTCCGGGCAGGCTCGTGCGCGCGACCCGGCGGGGATCGACGCCCTGACCGGGCAGGACGGTGCCGGGACGCTGAACGATGTCCCGCTGCAAGGGAATGGGACCCACGGTGCGGCTCCTGACGGTCTCGCGTAACGCCGCTGACGTATCCCGACAGGGTGACAGACCGGGCGTGCCCATAAGCGCCGAGTGACGGAAGTGGCCGGAGCCGGACAGAAACGGGCCGGGGCCGGTGGGACGCTCCCGCGCCCCACCGGCCCCGCTCCGACGTGCTCCTGTGCTGTTACGCCTCTGCCTGCACGCCTCTGCCGTCGCGCCGCTGCTGTCGCGCCTCCGCTGTCACGCCTCGCGGGAGCCCGCGTACATCTCGTCGATGAGGTCCTTGTACTCGCGCTCGACGACCGGCCGCTTCAGCTTGAGGCTGGGGGTCAGCTCGCCGTGCTCGATGTCGAGGTCGCGCGGCAGGAGCCGGAACTGCTTGATGGTCTGCCAGCGCTGCAGCCCCTCGTTGAGCCGCTTCACATAGCCCTCGACGAGCTCCACGGCCTGCGGGGAGGCCACCACGTCGGCGTACGGCTTGCCGCCCAGCCCGTTCTCCTCCGCCCAGCCGAGGATGGTCGGCTCGTCGAGGGAGATGAGGGCGGTGCAGAAGTTACGGTCCGCGCCGTGCACCAGGATGTTGGAGACGAACGGGCACACCGCCTTGAACTGTCCCTCGACCTCCGCCGGGGCGATGTACTTGCCGCCGGACGTCTTGATCAGGTCCTTCTTGCGGTCGGTGATCCGCAGGTAGCCGTCCTGGGAGAGCTCGCCGATGTCGCCGGTGTGGAACCAGCCGTCGGACTCCAGGACCTCGGCGGTCTTCTCGGGCAGCCGGTGGTAGCCCTCCATCAGACCGGGTCCGCGCAGCAGGATCTCACCGTCGTCCGCGATCCGGACCTCGGTGCCGGGGAGCGGCTTGCCCACGGTCCCGGTGCGGTAGGCCTCGCCGGGGTTGACGAAGGAGGCGGCGCTGGACTCGGTGAGTCCGTAGCCCTCCAGGATGTGGATCCCGGCGCCGGCGAAGAAGAGGCCGATGTCGGGGGCAAGGGCGGCGGATCCGGAGATGCAGGCGCGGAGCCGGCCGCCGAAGGCCTCGCGGATCTTCGCGTAGACGAGGGCGTCGGCCGTCTTGTGCTTGGCGGCGAGGCCGAAGGGAACGGACGCCTTGCCGGTGCGGCGGAAGTTGTCCTGCGACACCTTCGCGTACTCGCGGGCGACACCGGCGGCCCACTGGAAGATCTTGTACTTGGCTCCGCCGCCGGCCCGTGCCTTGGCTGCGACCCCGTTGTAGACCTTCTCGAAGATGCGGGGTACGGCCGCCATGTAGGTCGGGCGGACCACCGGGAGGTTCTCGATGATCTTGTCGACGCGTCCGTCGACCGCCGTGACGTGACCGACCTCGATCTGGCCGGAGGTGAGCACCTTGCCGAAGACGTGCGCGAGCGGCAGCCAGAGGTACTGGACGTCGTCCGAGTTGATCATCCCGGTGGCCACGGTGGCCTTGGCCATGTACGACCAGTTGTCGTGCGGCAGCCGTACGCCCTTGGGGCGGCCGGTGGTGCCGGAGGTGTAGATCAGCGTCGCCAGCTGGTCCGCGGTGATGGCGGAGACCCGGTCGGTGATCGCGTCGGGATTCTTCACCAGGTACTCGTTGCCCCGGGCCTCCAGATCGGCCAGCGTCAGGAGCCAGCCCTCCGGGTCGCCCTCCGCGGGCTCGGCACCGGCCGGGTCGATGACGACGACATGCGCCAGCTCGGGCAGGTCCGCCCTGTTCTCCCGGGCCTTCGCCAGCTGGGCGGCGTCCTCGGCGATCAGGACACGGCTGTCGGAGTCGGCCAGGATGAAGGCGGACTCCTCGGTGTTCGTGGAGGGATAGATCGTCGTGGTCGCCGCCCCGGCGCACATCACTCCGAGGTCGACGAGGATCCACTCGACGCGGGTCGAGGAGGCGAGCGCGACCCGCTCCTCCGGCCGGACACCCAGAGCGATCAGACCGGCCGCGACGGCGTGGACCCGCTCGGCCGCCTGCGCCCAGGTGAGCGACTTCCAGTCGTCCGGTCCCTGCCCCGAGGCGGCCGGCACCGGGTAGCGGTAAGCCTCCCCGTCCGGGGTGGCCGCCACGCGGTCGATGAAGAGAGTCGCCACGGAGGGCGGTCGGCTATCGATCAAGGTCTGTGTGTCGCTCACGACGTCCTCCGGGCCTGCGGCATTGCTACGACCGGCTTATGGGTGCTGCTGCTTGTATGTCCTGCTTCTCGTGCCCGCTCGACCTGCTTGTTTAACTGGCGAGTAACTAACGGGTGGTGATCAGAGTAGAGCGAGTGGGACCGTCGCGTAAGGGGCAACAGGCAGCCGCTTGAAAACGAACCGGGCCCCTGTGCCGCGGTCGTCCGCGGCACAGGGGCCCGTTGGGCTACTCCCGGGTACGCCCGACGGCGTACTCCCGAGTGGTCCCGTACGGAGGCGGGGCGGGCGCTACTTCTTGCCCTTGCTCTCGCCGGCCGACTCGTCGGTCGACAGGACGGTGATGAACGCGTCCTGCGGCACCTCGACGTTGCCGACCATCTTCATCCGCTTCTTGCCTTCCTTCTGCTTCTCCAGCAGCTTCCGCTTACGGGAGATGTCACCGCCGTAGCACTTGGCGAGGACGTCCTTGCGGATGGCGCGGACCGTCTCACGGGCGATGACCCGGGAGCCGATGGCCGCCTGGATCGGCACCTCGAAGTTCTGCCGGGGGATGAGCTTCTGCAGCTTGGCGACGAGCCGGACGCCGTACGCGTACGCCTTGTCCTTGTGCGTGACCGCCGAGAAGGCGTCGACCTTGTCGCCGTGGAGCAGGATGTCGACCTTGACGAGCTGGGCGGACTGCTCGCCGGTGGGCTCGTAGTCGAGCGAGGCGTAACCACGGGTCTTGGACTTCAGCTGGTCGAAGAAGTCGAAGACGATCTCGGCGAGCGGCAGGGTGTAGCGGATCTCCACCCGGTCCTCGGAGAGGTAGTCCATGCCGAGCAGGGTGCCGCGCCGGTTCTGGCAGAGCTCCATGATCGCGCCGATGAACTCGCTGGGCGCCAGGACCGTGGCCCTGACGACCGGCTCGTGCACCTTGTCGATCTTGCCCTCGGGGAACTCGCTCGGGTTGGTGACGGTGTGCTCCGTGCCGTCCTCCATCTCGACGCGGTAGACCACGTTGGGGGCGGTCGCGATGAGCTCCAGACCGAATTCCCGCTCGAGGCGCTCACGGACCACGTCGAGGTGCAGCAGGCCGAGGAAGCCGACGCGGAAGCCGAAGCCGAGCGCGGCCGAGGTCTCCGGCTCGTACACCAGGGCGGCGTCGTTGAGCTGGAGCTTGTCCAGGGCCTCGCGCAGGTCCGGGTAGTCCGAGCCGTCGAGGGGGTAGAGCCCGGAGAACACCATCGGCTTGGGGTCCTTGTAGCCGCCCAGCGCCTCGGTCGCCCCCTTGTTCAGGGAGGTGATGGTGTCACCGACCTTGGACTGCCGGACGTCCTTCACACCGGTGATGATGTAGCCGACCTCGCCCACACCGATGCCGTCGGCCGGGGTCATCTCCGGGGAGGAGACACCGATCTCCAGCAGCTCGTGGGTGGCGCCCGTCGACATCATCCGGATGCGCTCACGCCTGTTGAGCTGGCCGTCGACGACCCTGACATAGGTGACGACGCCGCGGTACGCGTCGTAGACCGAGTCGAAGATCATCGCGCGGGCGGGGGCGTCCGCCTTGCCGATCGGGGGCGGGACGTCCCGGACGACCCGGTCGAGCAGCGCGTCCACGCCGATACCGGTCTTCGCGGAGACCTTGAGCACATCCTCCGGCTGGCAGCCGATGAGGTTGGCCAGCTCCTCGGAGAACTTCTCGGGCTGCGCGGCGGGCAGGTCGATCTTGTTGAGCACCGGGATGATGGTGAGGTCGTTCTCCATCGCCAGGTAGAGGTTGGCCAGCGTCTGCGCCTCGATGCCCTGCGCAGCGTCGACCAGGAGGACGGTGCCCTCGCACGCGGCCAGCGAGCGGGAGACCTCGTAGGTGAAGTCCACGTGGCCCGGGGTGTCGATCATGTTGAGGATGTGGGTCGAGCCCTTGTCCTCGCCCTCGTTGGGCGCCCACGGCAGACGGACCGCCTGGGACTTGATGGTGATGCCGCGCTCGCGCTCGATATCCATCCGGTCGAGATACTGGGCGCGCATCTGCCGCTGGTCGACCACGCCCGTCAGCTGAAGCATCCGGTCGGCAAGAGTCGACTTGCCGTGGTCGATGTGCGCGATGATGCAGAAGTTGCGGATCAGCGCCGGGTCGGTACGGCTCGGCTCGGGCACGTTGGTAGGAGTCGCGGGCACGCAGGGTCCTGATTCTTGAGACGTCGGACGCCGTGTCTCGGGTCGATGTCGGGTCGGACGGATCGATACGTAGCCTCCATGCTCCCACGCCTGAGGGGACGGGACCGGTTTGGGCCGGTCCGAGGGTGACTGCTACCGTGGGCAGCTGTGCCTCGTGGCCCTCAGAAGCGGCGTGGCGCACATAGAAGATCCAACGAACCTGAAAAGGCTCTTTCGTGGCGAACATCAAGTCCCAGATCAAGCGGAACAAGACGAACGAGAAGGCGCGCCTGCGTAACAAGGCCGTCAAGTCCTCGCTCAAGACCTCGATCCGCAAGGCCCGTGAGGCTGCCGCTGCCGGTGACGTCGAGAAGGCCACTGTGGCCGTCCGCGACGCCTCCCGCCAGCTCGACAAGGCTGTCTCGAAGGGCGTCATCCACAAGAACGCCGCCGCCAACAAGAAGTCGGCGCTGGCTGTCAAGGTTGCCGCCCTCCAGGGCTGAGCTACTGATGTGATCGCCGGAAAGGACTCAGCGGGCCCTCTCTCCCGCTCCTGACCGGCACCCGTGCCGCACACCGAACCTGCGTTCGCCACGCGGGTGCGGCGCACCAAGCGTGAGTCGAAGGCCCCGGCCGTGTCCTCCCCAGGACGACGGCCGGGGCCTTCGCTCGTCCGGACAGGGGTCCCGGCTCGTCCGGAGAGGGGGTCCTGGCTCGTCCGGACACAGGGGCCCGGAGGGGGCTCAGCGGCCGCCGGAGCGTGCCGCGCGGGCGACGGCGACCACGGCTTTCTCCAGGGCGTACTCGGGGTCGTCCCCGCCGCCCTTCACACCCGCGTCGGCCGCCGCCACCGCGATCAGCGCCGCCGCCACACCGTCCGGTGTCCAGCCACGCATCTGCTGACGGACCCGGTCGATCTTCCAGGGCGGCATACCGAGCTCACGGGCCAGGTCCGCGGGCCGGCCACCGCGGGCCGAGGAGAGCTTGCCGATCGCCCGGACGCCCTGGGCGAGGGCGCTGGTGATCAGGACGGGGGCGACACCGGTGGACAGTGACCACCGCAGCGCCTCCAGCGCTTCCGCCGCCCGGCCCTCGACCGCACGGTCGGCGACAGTGAAGGAGGACGCCTCCGCACGGCCTGTGTAGTAACGGCCGACGACGGCTTCGTCGATGGTGCCCTCGACATCCGCGGTCAACTGCGAGACGGCGCTGGCCAGCTCCCGCAGATCACTGCCGATGGAGTCCACCAGCGCCTGGCAGGCCTCCGGGGTCGCCGAGCGCCCGAGCGCCCGGAACTCCGACCGTACGAAGGACAGCCGCTCGGCCGGCTTGGTGGTCTTGGGGCACGCCACCTCACGCGCCCCCGCCTTCCGCACCGCGTCCAGCAGCCCCTTGCCCTTGGCACCGCCCGCGTGCAGGAGTACGAGGGTGATCTCCTCGGCGGGGGCACCCAGATACGCCTTGACGTCCTTGACGGTGTCGGCGGAGAGGTCATGCGCGTTACGCACGATCACCACCTTGCGCTCGGCGAAGAGCGAGGGACTCGTGAGCTCCGCGAGTGTGCCGGGCTGCAACTGGTCCGAGGTGAGGTCGCGGACGTCCGTGTCGGCGTCGGAGGCGCGGGCCGCCGCCACCACATGCTGCACGGCGCGGTCCAGGAGCAGGTCTTCCTGGCCCACGGCGAGCGTGACGGGGGCGAGCGGATCGTCGGTGGAACTACGTCTGGTGGCCATCGCGGTCCAGCATCCCACGCCCCTGTGACAAGGCCGCGGGGCAGCCGCCCCGGCGCACCGCTCACCCCGGCGTACCGGAGAATGACCGGGTGAGCGATGTGAGACATGTGCTGGTGCTGCCCGACCGCGACACGGCCGAGGAGGTCGCCGGGGAGCTGTCCGACCGGTTCGGCGTCACCGAGGAGCCGCAGTTGGTGCGGGATGCCCTGGCGGGCGAGGACGACGCGGAGGACGCCCAGTGGCTGGTGGTGGTGGAGGACCCGGCCGCACGGCTGGACCCCGCGGCCCTCGACGCGTTCGCGGCGGAGCACGAAGGGTGGCTGGAGGCTCCGTAGCCGCATGGCGCCGAGCCGCATGGCGGTGTGGCCGGGCGCCTGTACGGAAAGTCAGCTCTTGGGGATGATCTGGATGTCCATCTCGATCTTGATGCTCGGGCCGACCACGGCGATGCCACGCGCCAGCATCGTCTGCCATGTGAGCGTGAAGTCCTCACGGTGCAGCTCGGTGGTGGCCCGGCAGGCTGCCCGGGTCTCGCCCTCCAGGCCGTTGCCCAGCCCGAGGTACTGGGTGTCCAGCGTGACGGTGCGGCTCACACCGTGCAGGGTGAGCGCACCGGTGACGCCCCAGCGGGTGCCGCCGCGGTGGACGAAGCGCTCGCTGTAGAACTCGAGCGTCGGGTAGCGCTCGACGTCGAGGAAGTCGCCGGACCTCAGGTGGTCGTCGCGCATCTGGACGTTCGTGTCGATCGACGAGGCGTCGATGATGACGTGCATGGCAGAGTCCTCCATGCGGTCGGCGATCCGCACGGCACCGGCGAACGTGTTGAACCTGCCGTGGATGCGGGCCATGCCGATATGGCGTGCGGTGAAGCCGATCTGGGTGTGCGAAGGCTCGATCTCCCAGTCCCCCGGGTCGGGGAGCTGCGGGGGCTGGGCCACCTGGAGGGAGACGTCGCCGAGGCTCGAGTGGCCGCCCTGGGCCACGGTGACCGGACCGTGGAACGGAGTGAAGCCCTCGGCCGTGACCCCCAGCCGGTAGTCACCGGTGGGAACGGTGGCGACGACGTTGCCGAAGGGGTCCGTCTCTCCGCCGACGACCTTGCGGCCGGAGCTGTCGGTGACGACGAAATCGGCCTGCCGTACGGGCTCGGAGACGGGGTCCAGCACCCGGCAGGTCAGCATTCCGGCGTTCTGCGGCACCGGGAGCCCTGCGAGGGCGTTGCTCTGCACGGTGCCGGACTTCGCTCTGCTGCCTATCCAACGGCCGAACATGTCCACGTACTCCCCAGGGGCGGTTCTCACCTCGGGCCCCTGACAGCCGGACGTCGTTGTCGGAACAGTGGCCCGCCGACGAATACACATTCGATCACCGTTGCGACGTTCGAGGCAAACGCTGCAGCTCAGAGGGGGTTGTGAGCTGCTGCCGTTTTTGTGTGCAGTAGTGAGTTGTAGTGCCTGGGAGTGAGCGTGGCGGCGGGGCGGGCAGGGGCGGGAACAGGCGCTCTGGTGTCGTATGGGTGACCTTGGTGGTGGCGGTACGGGACCGGCTCAAGCACCTCACACCCCAGGACGAGACCGTGCTGCGTGCGGTCGGATCCGCACCCTTGACGTGGGGATCAAGACGCTGCGGCACCGACTGTCCCTCCCGATCGGGCAGAGGGGCACCAAGCGTGCGGCCGGTGGCTACCGGTCCAGGCGGGAGTGGTTTCAGAAGTCGCGTCGCCTCACCGCCCTGGAAGCCCGGCACGCCGCCGCAGTCGTAGACCGGGAGGCCGGACGGGTACGGGTGGTGCGGGGCGGCAAACGCCTGTTCAACACCCGCCACCGGGTTCGGGAACGAGACGATCCGCGTCGCAGCGAACCGAGCCGTACGCCGCTGTACGCAGGTAGTACCGAAGGTCCGTATTGACCGGGCCCCGGAGCCCCGTACGTGCGTGCGTGCCGCAGTGATCACGGCGGTCAGCCCCGGGGGCGCACCGTGGGCGGGCGGGTGAGTGCCAGACCGAAGTGGTCGCGGTAGGCGGCGAGTACCTCGGCGTCGTCGTCCAGCTCCGTCTCGTGCCGCTCGCCCCGCACGGTCGTGATCAGGGTGCGGCCGCGGAGCGTCACCCGGCCGTCTTCGGTGCGCCGGGAGCAGATGAGCGACCGGGCGAAGTGGGAGTCCGGCGAGGTGCGGTGGTACCAGGCCCCGGCCCGGAAGTCCGCCAGTACGCGCGGCCGCAGCTCCAGGCGGAACTGCCGCGAACCGTCGCGCAGCAGATCGAGGTCCCCCTGCGGTGCCTCCCTGAGGCGGAACCTGCCGCAGGGATCGTCCTGCTCGGTGCGGGCCTCCAGTTCGAGCGGGTGCAGGGCGTGGTCGCCGAACCCGACGTCGGCGAGCCACGGGCCCGTACCGTCGTCCGTCTCCACGCGCAGCGCGACGTGGTCGTACGGGATGCCGAGGCGTCCGCCGTCGCCGAACACCCGTGCCTGGAGGAGGGTGACGCGGAAGCCCAGCTCGCGCAGCAGCGCGGCGAAGGCGCCGTTGAGCTCGTAACAGAAGCCGCCCCGGCGGTCCCTGACGATCTTGTCGACGAGTCTCTGCTCCTCCAGGACGATGTCCTGGGCCAGATGGATCGAGAGGTTCTCGAAGGGCACGGTCAGCAGATGGCGGAGCTGCAGCTCGCACAGCGCCCCGGCACCGGCACGGGAGGGGCGCGTCGCACCGATGCGTTCCAGATAGGCGTCCACCCAGGCGGGGGCAGGCGCGGGGGCCTGCTGCCGCGGTTCCTCGTTCATGCCGGAAGTCTGTCGCGGTACGCCGGGCGGCGCCATGAGCATCTGGTCCTAGGACCGTTCCTAGGACCTCTCCTAGGACTGCCGACCGATGCGGTGGCCGCTGCCCGTGGCTAGCGTGTCGGCCATGACGGAGCGAGAGCAGGCACGCGGCCCGGAACAGCGCAAACAGGACGCACTTGATCGTCTGGAGAAGGACGCAGACGTATGGGTGGCGACGGCCTCCGCCGACGGCGTGCCGTGTCTGGTGCCGCTGTCGTTCGTGTGGGACCGGGGCACGCTGCTGCTGGCCACCCGGCGCACCAATCCGACGGCGCTGAACGTGACTCCGACCGGACAGGCCAGGCTCACTCTCGGGCACACCCGCGATGTGGTGCTGATCGAGGGAACGGCGGAGATCGTGGAGTGGGCGGACCTCTCCGCCGCATCGGGCGACGCCTTCGCCGAGAAGCTCGGCTGGGACCTCCGCGGACGTAACACATGGGTGTATCTGCGCATCACTCCGTACACCGTCAAGGCGTGGCGCGAGGTGAACGAGCTGGCCGGCCGCGAGCTGATGCTCGACGGCACCTGGCTGATCTGACTGCAGGGGCCCGTCCGGGAGCAGGTGCCCGTCCGGGAGCGGCGGCCCGTCCGGCGGCGGGGCCGTGCTCGACAGGGACGGCCGGCCCGGGAGCAGGGCCCGGCATCGGGTGTGCCTCGGGTTCATGACCGGCCCGCCGCGCGCAGCCCCGCGCCGGAACCCGTCACCGCGATCGCACCGTGGATATCGGTGCGCAGAACCTTCGCCCCCGTCGCCTCCAGTGCTTCGACCGTACGGGCCGCCGGATGGCCGTACGGATTGCCTCTGCCGCAGCTGATCAGGGCGAACCTCGGGTGTGCGCTGCGCAGGAGCGCGGCGTCCTGGTGGCCGGAGCCGTGGTGTGCGACCTTCAGCACATCCACCCGGGGCAGCGCCGGGTGGGTGCGCAACACCCCCTGCTGAGCCGGGGGTTCCAGGTCCCCGAGGAGCAGCAGGGTCAGGCCGCCCGACCGGACGAGGAGCGTGACGCTGGAATCGTTCGGCTCCTCGGTCACGTGGACCGGTGCCGCCCCCAGTACGCCGGCCGCGGGCCAGAGCACCTGCCAGTCGAGCTGCCCCGTCCGGCGGCGCTCCCCCGGAACGGCCCGGGTCATGGGGACATGCGCCGCCGCGGCCGTTCTCTTCACGAAGGCCGCCTGTTCCGGCGGTTCGTCGAGGCTCGTCGTCTGGATCGCGCCGACCTCGCGGCCCCTCAGCACGCCGGGCAGACCGCGCACATGGTCGGCGTGGAAGTGGGTCAGCAGCAGCAGAGGCACACGGGTGATGCCGAGGTCGCGCAGACACCGGTCCACGAGACGGGGTTCAGGACCGGTGTCCACGACCACTCCCGTGCCGTCCCCGGCGGCGAGCACCATGGCGTCTCCCTGCCCCACGTCGCACAGCGCGAAGGCCCAGCCCGGCGGCGGCCACCCCGTCATGAGCCGGGTGAGCGGCACCGGTCTCAGCACCGCGAGCACCAGCAGGAGCGCGGCGGCGGAGCAGACCCAGGGGTGGCGGGCCAGGCGTCGGGCCGACAGCACCAGCAGCGCTGTCAGGACGGCCAGGAGGGCCGCGCCGCGCCAGCCGCCCGGCCAGTCGGCCTCCGCCCCTGGGAGTGCGGCCCCGGTGCGGGCCACGGAGGCGATCCACCCGACCGGCCAGCCGGCGATCTCGGCCAGCACTTCGGCGGCGGGCATGGACGCGGGCGCTATGGCGAGCGCGGCGAAACCCAGGACCGTCGCGGGCGCCACCGCGAATTCGGCCAGCAGATTGCAGGGGATCGCCACCAGGCTGACCCGCGAAGCGAGGACCACGACCACGGGTGCGCAGACCGCCTGAGCTGCTCCCGCGGCGGCCAGCACCTCCGCGAGCCGTGCCGGGGCCCCGTGCCGCTGGAGGGCGTCGCTCCACCTCGGAGCGAGGGTGAGGAGCGCCCCGGTGGCGAGCACGGACAGCAGGAACCCATAACTGCGGGCCAGCCACGGGTCGTACAGCACCAGCAGCAGAACGGCCGTGGCCAGTGCGGGAATCAGAGATCTACGCCGTCCCGTCCCGATGGCGAGCAGCGTGATCAGGCCGCAGGCAGCCGCGCGCAGGACGCTCGGCTCGGGGCGGCAGACGATCACGAAGGCGAGCGCGACCCCGCCACCGGTCAGGGCTGTCATGCGCAGGGAGATGCCCAGCCGGGGTGCCAGGCCCCGGCGTTCGCTCCGCGACGCCGTTCCCGGTGGGCCGATGAGGAGGAAGAGCAGGATCGAGAGGTTGGCCCCGGACACGGCGAGCAGGTGGGTGAGGTCGGTGGCCTTGAAGGCGTCGTGCAGGTCGGGCGGGACCCGCGAGGTGTCGCCGACGACCAGCCCCGGCAGGAGGGCCCGCGCATCGGCGTCGAGCCCGTCGGTGGCCTCGCGCAGGCCGGACCGCAGCTGCCCCGCCGTACGTTGGAGAAGGGTGGGCTCGGTGGTGATCCGCGGTGGGTCGTCCGCGTCCGTGCCGAGGACGGCGGCGATGCGCTCTCCCTCGTGACGCGGTGGAGCGAGCCTCCCACTGACGCGGAGGCCCGTCGAGGGCAGCAGCCGCTGCCACCGCGCCGCCTCGTCCCCCGGGGCGACCATGACGAGGACGGGGGTGCGGAGCCTGGTGACCGTGCCGTCGGGAGCGGTCAGCCGGTCGATCTCGGCGTCCAGCAGCAGGGAGACGGGCGTGCTGTGATCCCCCTGAACCCGCGGCCGGGTCCTCCGCGGGTCGGAGGTGACGGTCACCTCCACCACGACCCACGCATACGACTCGGCCAGTCCTGGGACGGGCCCACTGCGGGAATCCGCGCCGTGGAGCCCGGCCGCCGCCGCACCGGCCGCCGCGCAGAGCAGCGCTCCGGCCACGGCCGTGATCCGCGTCCCGGCACGCCGGGGCTGCCTCCCCGGCCCTGGATCTGCCGAGCCTGCCGGAGCCGTCGCGCCCCGGGCTCCTGCGCGCGCCACGATCCGGGGTACGGCGATGAGGCACAGACCCGCGCACGCACAGAGAACCGCCCCGGCCGCTACCCACCGGCCCGGCGCCCCCAGCGCCAGGACGGAGGCCGCCCAGGCCGCCAGCGCGGGAGGGACCAGCCGCAGATCGGCCGGAGCCTCCTGGCGCGGGTCGGCAGCCCCCAGCCGCCTGCCCGAATCCGTGTGGACGTCAGGTCCGGTCATGGCCTGACCAGCGGCCGGAGGTCCGCGAAGCGGCGGTCCCCGATGCCGTTGACCTCACGCAGCTCGTCGACGGAGCGGTAACCACCGTGTTCGGTGCGGTAGTCGACGATGTGCTGGGCGAGCACCGGTCCGACTCCCGGCAGGGTTTCGAGCTGCTCGACGGTTGCCGTGCCGAGGCTCACCGGCACCGCCGGACCGGCCTGTCCCGCCGCCCCGCCACCTGCCACCTCTCCGCCCGCAGGGGGCGTCGCACCGGGTAGTCCCACCGCCACCTGTTCGCCGTCCGTCAGTACGCGCGCCCGGTTGAGCGCGGTGATGTCGGTGCCTTCACGGACACCTCCTGCGGCGCGCAGGGCGTCCGCGACGCGGGAGCCGGCCGGAAGGCGCTGGATCCCGGGCCGGCGCACCTTCCCGCTCACATCGACGACGATCTGCCCGCCGGGTGCGGCACCTGTCCGCGCTCCCGCGTCCGGACCGGGTGTGAGGCCCGGTGGCTGCGCGTTCGGCGACCCCGGCCCGCCCGTCTGGACCGCGGCGGCCTCCTCGACCCGGTCGGGAGCGCGTACGGACTCAGGGCGGGCCGACCAGAAGTGTGCCGTCGCGAACACCGCGGCGCCGACCAGGACAACGGCGAGCGCGGCGAGCGCGCGTGGCTCCAGGCCGCATCGCAGCTGCACCCACAGGGGTAGCCGGTCCCGCAGAGCGGGCCCCGCCTCTCGCCACCACGGCGTTCGCACGGCGGATCCGCCACGTACTCCTCGATGCGGCAGAGGTGGCGGTCCCGTCGGGGAGGCCACCGCGGAGCTCACGTCGGGCGTCGTGGGCGGCGGCGCGGCAACGGCCCAGGAGGGTGCGGCGCGGGCACTTCCGGCCCCGCCGGACAGCGCCGTTGCCGGACGCGCCGCGACCGTACCCGCCGTCGCGTCGGCGGCAGGCGCTGGAGCGGAACCGGGAACCGGCCGGGGCGCAGTCGCCGACCGGTCTGCGGCCATGAGCGCGTCGGCGCGGAGCCGGGAAGCCGCCGCGGTCTCGGCGTCCGACCCACGCACGGTGCGCCGCCGGTGCCCGTGCCTCGCGCCGGACGCGGCGCCCGGCGAGGTGCCGGCCGCTCCACCGGGGCGGACACCGGGCCTGTGCCGGATACGCCCTGCCGGGCCTGGCCCGTGGGACGCACGGCGTGTGGCACGGTGTCCGGCCCCATGCCCGGACGGGTGCGTGGGCGGGTCCATGGCCGCGTGCGCGGGCAGATCCGTGTGCCGCCGCGTGGGCACGTTCGTGGGCACGTTCGTGGGCACGTCCGTGGGCGGAACCATGGGCGGATTCCTAGGCGGATTCGTGGCACCGCCGGTGTGGCTCCCCCGGTCGATGGCACCGCCGGCTGCGAGAAGTGAACGGAAGGTCATGCCTCACGACGCTAGACACTTCCGAGGAAATCTGCCGAGCCGCCCCAATTATGGTGGATAACTGACCAGTTGTGGATAACCGCATCACCCGCAGGGGTGGAATTCAGCGCGGTGCGACCACCGCTCCCAGCAGTCCCGGCCCCGTGTGAGCTCCGATCACCGCACCCACTTCGCTCACATGCAGGTCCACCAGACCCGGGACCCTCCCCCGCAACCGCTCCGCCAGCCGCTCGGCCCCCTCCGGAGCGGCCAGGTGATGGACGGCGATGTCCACGGCTCCGGTGCCCGCCCGGGCGGCCACGATCTCCTCGAGTCGTGCGATCGCCTTGGATGCCGTCCGCACCTTCTCCAGCATCTCGATGCGTCCGCCGTCGAGTTGAAGGAGTGGTTTGACGGCCAGCGCCGACCCCAGCAACGCCTGGGCGGCACCGATGCGCCCGCCCCGGCGCAGGTAGTCCAGCGTGTCGACGTAGAAGAACGCCGAGGTGCCCGCCGCCCGCTTCTCGGCCGCTTCGACCGCCTCGTCCAGCCCGCCACCCGCCTCGGCGGCCTCGGCCGCGGCGAGCGCGCTGAATCCCAGAGCCATGGCGACCATGCCGGTGTCGACCACGCGCACCGGCACGGGTGCGTCCTGCGCGGCGACCACAGCGGCGTCGTACGTGCCGGAGAACTCGGCCGACAGATGGAGGGAGACGATGCCCGAGGCCCCCGCCCCGGCCGCGGCTCGGTACGCGGCGGAGAAGACTTCAGGGCTGGGCCGTGACGTGGTGACGGAGCTGCGCTTCTGCAGGGCCAGCGCCAACGACCGGGCCGAGATCTCCGTGCCCTCCTCCAGGGCCTGATCACCCAGGACGACGGTCAGCGGCACCGCGGTGATGCCGTGCCGTTCCATCGTCTGGGGCGGCAGGTAGGCCGTTGAATCGGTGACGATCGCGACATGGCGGGACATGAGCCGGAGATTACCTTCCGGGGCGGGGGCACGGCAGCCCGGGACCACCCTGCTGATCATTCCCGGTCCGTCCGGTATCCATCCCTGACGGCCCTCGGACCTTCTGAAGACGTTCAGGACGCGCAGTCACCCGCCGCCCCGACGGCGGACCGCGTCTCCGGCTCCCCGGCTGACACCCGTCAGTTCGTGGTCTCCGGCCTGGCGGACTTCTGCCACGGGTAACCCGTGCGCGGCCGCGGGTCCGCGGGATCGAGCGACGGGGGCGGGGGCGCCTCCTCGTCGGCGGGCCCGCTCCAGCTGTGCCCGGCCGTATCGCCCTGTGCCGCCGGTTCCTCCGTCGTCCAGTGACGCAGCGCCCCGGCCTCCAGGTCGATCTGCGCGTTGAGCGCGGCCAGATCGTCGTCGGCGAACTGCCTGGCCCGGTCACGCGCCGCCCAGCGCAGCGATTCCGCCGAGTGTGTGATGCGCTCCGTGCGCTCCTTCAGCTCCGGCAGCAGCGAGGCGACCGTCGCCCGGTCCGGCTCACGCTCCAACCGCTTGAGGTCGTTGTCGAGCTCGCGTCCGTGCGCGCTGAGGCGCTGGAAGAGCCCCAGCGACTCCGAAAGGGAAGCGTCCTCCGTCGCCCCGGCGTTCAGCGCGTCCTGGGTGGCCCGCATCGACGTACGAAGCGTGAGCCTCAGCTGCGCGAGCTCACCCGCCACGCCCGGCTGACCGTAGCTCTTGGCCCGCAGGGCGGTGTCCTCGACGGAGCGGCGCGCCTGCGTGATCGTCCGGTCCACACCGCGCTTGGCCGCGCGCACCGCCTTCACACCGGCGTACACCCCGAGCGCCATGAACGCCACGAACAGCAGCGTCAGGATCAGAATCACGGATTCCATGAACGCCCCTCGGGTTGTCGGATCGACTGCCGGAGTGCGGTCGCCCTTCTACCGTAAACGGAACGGGCAGGCCGAGGGTTCCACCGGAACCCCCAACCTGCCCGTAGGGGAAAGCCCTGGCCCGCTCTCCCACGGACGGCCCCCCGTTACGCGGGGACGATGTTGACCAGCTTCGGCGCCCGCACGATCACCTTGCGGATCCCGGCCCCGCCCAGTGCGGCGACGACGTTCTCGTCGGCCAGGGCCAGCGCCTCCAGCTCCTCGTCCGAGATCGACGGGGAGATCTCCAGGCGCGCCCTGACCTTGCCCTTGACCTGCACCACGCAGGTCACGGTCTCGTCCACGACGTACGCCGGGTCCGCGACCGGGAAGTCCTGGTGTACGACGGACTCGGTGTGACCCAGCCGGCGCCACAGCTCCTCCGCCACGTGCGGCGCCAGCGGTGCGATCAGCAGCACCAGCCGCTCGGCGACCGACCGCGACAGCGGCCCGCCCGCCTTCGTCAGGTGGTTGTTCAGCTCGGTGACCTTGGCGATGGCGGTGTTGAACCGCATCCCCGCCATGTCCTGGCCGACACCGTCGATGGCCTTGTGCAGCGCCCTCAGCGTGTCCTCGCCGGGCTCCGTGTCCACGACGGTGACCTCACCGGTCTCCTCGTCGACGACGTTGCGCCACAGCCGCTGCAGCAGCCGGTACTGGCCGACGACGGCCCTGGTGTCCCACGGACGCGAGACGTCCAGCGGCCCCATCGCCATCTCGTACAGCCGCAGGGTGTCCGCACCGTACTCACCGAAGATCTCGTCCGGCGTCACGGCGTTCTTCAGGGATTTGCCCATCTTGCCCAGGACACGGCTGACCTTCTCGCCGGCGTGGTAGTACGCCCCGTCGCGCTCCTCGACCTCGGCGGCAGGGACCGCGATACCGCGGCTGTCGCGGTAGACGAAGGCCTGGATCATGCCCTGGTTGTACAGCTTGTGGAACGGCTCGACGGACGAGATGTGCCCCAGGTCGTGCAGCACCTTCGACCAGAAGCGCGCGTACAGCAGGTGCAGCACGGCGTGCTCGGCGCCACCGACGTACAGGTCGACGCCACCGGTCGGCTGCCCCTCGCGCGGCCCCATCCAGTACTGCTCGATCGCCGGGTCGACCAGCCGCTGGTCGTTGTCCGGGTCCAGGTAGCGCAGCTCGTACCAGCAGGAACCCGCCCAGTTCGGCATGGTGTTGGTCTCGCGGCGGTACTTTCGCGGACCGGCGCCGTCGCCCAGGTCCAGGGTGACGTTGACCCAGTCGGCGTTCCGGGACAGAGGGGTCTCGGGCTGAGTGTCGGCGTCCTCCGGGTCGAAGGTGCGCGGTGAGTAGTCCTCGACCTCGGGCAGCTCCAGCGGCAGCATCGACTCGGGCAGCGGGTGGGCGATGCCCTCCTCGTCGTACACGATCGGGAAGGGCTCTCCCCAGTAGCGCTGACGGCTGAACAGCCAGTCACGCAGCCGGAAGTTGACGGTGCCCTCGCCGGCCCCGCGCGCCTTCAGCCACTCGGTGATCTTCGCCTTGGCATCGACGACGCCCAGGCCGTCCAGCGAGACCTCCTCATTGACGGAGTTGACCAGCTTCGCCTCGTACGAGGCGAACGCGTCCTCCCACGCCGAGGTGTCCAGGCCACGGCCGTCCGACGGCTCGACGACGCAGCGCATCGGCAGCTCGAAGGCGCGCGCGAAGGCGAAGTCGCGCGCGTCGTGCGCCGGTACGGCCATGATCGCGCCGGTACCGTAGCCCATCAGGACGTAGTCGGCGATGAAGACGGGAACCATCTCGCCGTTGACCGGGTTGGTCGCGTAGGCCCCGGTGAAGACACCGGTCTTGTCCTTGGCCTCCGCCTGGCGTTCCACATCGGACTTGGCCGCGGCCTGCTTGCGGTACGCGGTGACGGCCTCGGCCGGGTTCGCGTGGCCGCCGGTCCAGACCGGGTGAGTGCCTTCGGGCCAGGCGGCGGGGATGATCCGCTCGACCAGCTCGTGCTCGGGCGCCAGCACCATGTAGGTCGCGCCGAACAGCGTGTCCTGACGGGTGGTGAAGACGGTGATGTCTCCCGCTCCGTCGACGGGGAAGTCGACGCGCGCACCCTCGGAACGGCCGATCCAGTTGCGTTGCTGCAGCTTGATGGCCTCAGGCCAGTCCAGGCCGTCCAGGTCGTTCAGCAGCCGGTCCGCGTAGGCGGTGATGCGCATGTTCCACTGACGCAGCTTGGCCTTGAAGACCGGGAAGTTGCCGCGCTCGGAGCGGCCGTCGGCCGTCACCTCTTCGTTGGCCAGCACGGTGCCCAGTCCGGGCGACCAGTTCACAGGGGCGTCCGAGGCGTACGCCAGGCGGAACTGTCCCAGGATGTCGGCGCGGTCGGCGACGCTCAGTGTGTCCCAACGGCCGCCGCCGGGGACCGGGCGCTCACCGCTCTCGAACTGCGCGACCAGTTCGGCGATCGGGCGGGCCCGGTCGGCCTCGGCGTCGTACCAGGAGTTGAAGATCTGCAGGAAGATCCACTGGGTCCACCTGTAGTAGTCCGGGTCGATCGTCGCGAAGGAACGGCGCTTGTCGTGCCCCAGGCCCAGCCTGCGCAGCTGGACCTTCATGTTCTCCATGTTGGCCTCGGTGGAGGCCCGCGGGTGCGTGCCCGTCTGCACGGCGTACTGCTCGGCCGGCAGGCCGAAGGCGTCGAAACCCAGGGTGTGCAGGACGTTGTGGCCGGTCATCCGCTGGTGACGGGCGTAGACGTCCGTGGCGATGTAGCCCAGCGGGTGACCGACATGCAGCCCCGACCCCGAGGGGTAAGGGAACATGTCCATGATGAACTTCTTGGGCTTGGCGGCCAGCTCCGGATCACCCGCCAGGTCACCGGTCGGGTTGGGTGCCTCGTACGTCCCCTCGGCGTCCCAGAAGTCCTGCCAGCGTGCCTCGATGTCGGCGGCCATCGCAGCCGTATAGCGGTGCGGCGCGGCCACCTCGACCGCGGAATTCGTCTCGCTCATGATCCTCAAAGCTCCATCGATCGTCATCTGCCGGCGCCCACGTCTACGGACACACGTCTACGGAAACGAAAAATCCCCTCGCACAGGAGGGGACGCCGCGCCGAGTCCGACCAGGCAATCTCACCGGTCGGAAATGATCAGCGCGGCTCGCTAAGCAGAAGGCGTACGGCACGCATGGCGTCAGGGTACCGCACAGGCCCGGCGCCCGGCCCGGCACGTAGGCGGCCCGGGAGCCGCACGGAGCCGCCACCGACTCGACCGGAAGGCCCACCAGCGGCGCGAACCTTCCACATGACCCACACACTCCGGAGGTCACTCCGCGTACTGCCCCCTATCGGGGCAACAGTTCAAACCTCGTACCGGCCGGTAGACGGCGACCTGGCATGCGGCAACGGGACCGCACTGCCGAGCCATTCGGAGTCGCCCCCATAAAGCCTCATCGCAGGATCCGTACCTTCCCCTTCATGAGTCCGAGCCCAGGGACGAGCCGCCCGGTACAGGGCGGGCTGACCGTCGCGGCGCTGGTGCACGCCGGCCTGCCCGACGAACCCGGAACGGTCCTGCTCACGGTCTCCGGAGCCGTGGCGCGCCCGATGGTGATCGAGGTACCCACCGGAGTTCCCCTGCGCTACGTCCTTCAATTGGCCGACGCCCCCCGCTGCCCCAGGGTGTGCTCACCGGTGGCTACCACGGCAACTGGATCGGCGCGGCCGCCACTCACACGACGCCATGGTCTCCAGAGCCTCTCTGGCCGCGGCGGGCGGCGCTCTCGGTGCCGGCGCCATCCTGCCGAACGGGCCGGAGACCTGCCCTATCGGTGAGTCGCTGAGGATCGCGAACTGGCTGGCCGCCGAGACCGCGGGCCAGTGCGGCCCGTGCAAGCTGGGGCTGCCTGCCGCCGCGGGGGGTCTCTCCGACGTGTTGAACGGCGGCGGCCCCGCAGCGCTGGAGGCGCTCCGCGAGGTGACCCAGGCTTGAAGGGCCGTGGGCCGTGCAAGCACCGGACGGATCCGCCGGTTTCCTGGCCCCCACCCTCTCGGCGTTCACGGACGACCTCGCCACGCACGTGCTGGACGGCGGCTACGAACAGGCGCCCGCCGGACGCCCCGCGCTGCCGAACGCCCCGCGCGGGGCCCTGGGCAGCGGACGCGGCTGACCCGCACGCTGCCGGGCGGCGGCGGAGGTGACGGATACAACAAGAAGCGGGTCATCCGATTCGGATGACCCGCTTCCTCGCTGTGGAGCTAAGGAGAATTGAACTCCTGACCTCCTGCATGCCATGCAGGCGCTCTACCAACTGAGCTATAGCCCCGTGTTGTGTTGCCGACCGCCTCGGTCTCCCTGGCGACATCGAGAACATTACACGGTCACACCGGCCCATCAAAAATCGTTTCCACTCTGTCCGCATATGGCCAGTGCGCACCGCCCTGACCAGCGGTTGCTCCGTGCCGTGAGCAGTCCGGCCGGAGGTTCCGCGTCAGGCGGTGGCGAAGGAGTAGAACCGCTTCAGGGTGCAGTGCTCCTCGAGCAGCCGGCCGTAGATGGGCTCCCCCTCCAGCTCCCGGTACGTCTCGATGGGGTCGCCTTTTATGATGAGCGCCCGCGCGCACTCCTCACACCAGTACTGGAACTCCGCGTTGACAGGGTCCATGTCGCGGACGATGGGCGTACCGCTGCCGCACCAGTCGCACTTCCTCCTGTGTGCACCCATCCGGTCAGCTCCGAAGATGGCCGCAGGCCGTGCACGCGAAGGAGTCCTCTTGCGAGGCGTCAGGGGAGCGGGTCGCGGTGGGGGTAAGGAGCGGGCCCGGGGCCCGTACGCGGCTCGCAGGCATCGCGCTCCTCCCGATCGGTACGTCGCCCCCTCCGGCGCTCCGATTCTGCCATGACCCCGCAAGGAGGTCAGCCCGACGACCGCCCTGCTGCACGCCTTGGCCCCCGAGGAGGGGCGCCGTCACGGCGGGCGTACCTGCGAAGAAGGAGCTGGAGCGCCCTGTCGGCCCTTGTCCCAGGCGGGCCAGGGCAGTTGAGGCACCACCGGCACGGGCCCGCGCACCGGAGCCCCATAATCAGCAAAAAAAGATCCCGCCCCCTGCCGGGGACGGGATCTTGACTGTGGAGCTAAGGAGAATTGAACTCCTGACCTCCTGCATGCCATGCAGGCGCTCTACCAACTGAGCTATAGCCCCGCTGTTCGCTGTGTTTCCTGCGTTTCCGCGCTGCGAACAAGAAGAACTTTAGCCTGCGACGAGCCGGAAAGTGAAATCCGGCCCCCGCCGCCCGGAGGGAGCCTCCGGGCACCCGCTAGTCGTCGTCCCCGAGCACCGGTTCGGGAAGTGTCCCGGCGTTGTGCTCGAGCAGCCGCCAGCCGCGCGCGCCCTCTCCCAGAACGGACCAGCAGCAGTTGGACAGCCCGCCGAGCCCCTCCCAGTGGTGGGCCTCGAGACCGAGCAGACGGCCGATGGTCGTCCGGATGGTGCCGCCGTGGCTCACGACGACGAGCGTGCCCGCGTCGGGCAGCTTGCCGGCGTGTTCCAGAACCACCGGGGCGGCCCGGTCGGCGACCTCGGTCTCCAGCTCGCCACCGCCCCTGCGGACCGGCTCACCGCGCTTCCACGCGGTGTACTGGTCGCCGTACTGCCCGACGATCTCCTCGTGCGTGAGGCCCTGCCAGGCACCCGCATACGTCTCACGCAGCGCGGAATCGTGTGCGACATCGAGACCGGTGACCGAGGCGAGCTCGGCGGCCGTGGCGGCCGCCCGCCGCAGGTCGGACGCCACGATCGCGTCCGGCTGCAGCGAGGCGAGCAGCCGGGCGGCGCGGCGGGCCTGACCGACGCCGGTCTCCGTCAGCTCGATGTCCGTCGAGCCCTGGAAACGGCGCTCCAGATTCCACGCCGTCTGGCCGTGCCGCCAGAGGACGATCTTGCGGCCCCTGCCGCTGCCGCTGCCGTTCAGCTCTGGTCACCTTCCGTGATGCCGTTGAGCTGGGCGTGCTCCTCGGCCTTGCCCCGGGTCTTGAGCGCGTCCTCAGGGAGGTCGATCTCGGGGCAGTCCTTCCACAGACGCTCGAGCGCGTAGTACACGCGCTCCTCGCTGTGCTGGACGTGGATCACGATGTCGACGTAGTCGAGAAGGATCCAGCGGGCGTCGCGGTCACCCTCGCGGCGCACCGGCTTGGCGCCGAGCTCCTTCAGCAGCCGCTCCTCGATCTCGTCGATGATCGACTTGACCTGACGGTCGTTGGGAGCCGAGGCCAGCAGGAAGGCGTCGGTGATCGACAGCACGTCGCTGACGTCGTAGGCGATGATGTCGTGCGCGAGCCGGTCGGCCGCCGCCTGGGCGGCGGCGTTGATGAGCTCGATGGAGCGGTCCGTGGCGGTCACATGCAGGCTTTCGTCGGCGGTCAGATCGACCTCTAGGGTCTCACGGACCGCCGACAGCCCTTACGACGTCTGCTCGGCGATCTTGTAGTCCTGTCCGAGGGCGACGGACACGTCGGCGTTCGCGGCGGGCTCGCCCTTCTTCACGGCGCTCTCCGGCAGGCCCAGGGTCTTGGCGACCTCGACGGCCTTCACCTTGTCCTCCGCGTCCCCGTAGACCACCTCGGACGATGCCGTGGCGTCCGCCTGGCCGCTGTCGACGAAGGCGTAGCCCCCGTTGACGAGCTGAACCCTGGCGTACTCCGTGCCCTTCGTGTCCCCCGTGACGTTCTTGATGCCGACACGCACAGCCGCGCCCTGCTCCGGAGCCTTCACCTTGCCGCCCAGGACATCCTTGACGACGCTTTCGGTCGCCTTCTCGGTGAGGGTTCCGTCGCTCTGGACCGGGAGCAGCTCCGTCTTGTAGTCGCCCACCTTCGCGTGCCCCGCGAGCTTCGCCAGCGAGACGCCCAGGTCCTGCTCAGGCAAGGAGGGGTCGAGGATCTGCGCGAGGGTCTGGATGGTGACGGTCGCTGCCTTGGGGTCCTCCGACAGCTTGCGCAACACGCTGCGCATGACCTGCCCGAAGCGCGTCAGCTGCTTGGCCTCCGGCTCGCCCGCGCCCTGGTAGGTGGCGTATGCGACGGCCATCGGGCCGCTCAGCGTCTGCGCCTTCCCCTTGTTCACGAGGGGCGCCTCGCCCTTCTTGGAGTCGGGCACAGCGGTGTCGGTGTCGACCTCGATGTTGCCCACGAGCTCCACGAGATTCTCGAGGTAAGGGGTGTCGAGGCGCCAGGTGCCGCTGATGCTGGTGCCGAGCAGGGTGTCGATGGACTCACGGGTGCCGGTGGACCCGTCGTCGTCGACGGACTTGCCGAGCGTGGTGGTGGACCCGTCGTCCGCGGCCACGGCCAGCGAGTTGGGGAGCAGGACGGTGGTGCCCTGTCCGGTGGTGACGTTGTCGACGAGCAGCGCCGTCGAGGTGCCGCCCTTCTTGGTGTTGTGCAGATGGACGACGATGACGTCCCGCTTCTGCGGGCCCGTCGCCGCGGCGTTCTGCGCGTCCTGGCCGGAGACTCCTGGAATCTTTCCCGCGAACCACAGGTAGCCCGCTCCGCCGACGACCACGAGAGCCACCACGACTATGAGTGCGACCATCCGGTTGTGCCCGCGTCGGCGTGCTTCCTCGCGGCGCTCGCTTCGGCTCTCGGTGAATTTCAGCCAGTCGATGACATCTTCGGAGTCCTCGTCGGGCTCCTCGATGAAGGAGAACTGCTCGGTGCGGTAGTCACGGTCGGCACGGCGTGGTCCGGGAACGGCGGTGTCCGGTGCCGGTTCGGGTTCACGCCGCTGTTCCGGGAGCGGGGGCGGAGGCGCGGCCGCCGGGGCGGCAGGGGCCTGGGGGGCGTTCCACTGCTGGGTGGAGTCGTCCACCACGGGCTGCCGGCCCGTGTCGTAGCCGTACGCGCCGTAGCCACCGCCGCCTTCGTCGTACCCGTATCCCTGCTGCGTGGGCTGCGCCTGCTGCTGGGGCTGGGGCTGCTGGGGGGCGTACGGATCGTACTGCTGCGCACCGGCGTACGGGTCGTAGCCGTAGCCCTGCTGCTGCCCGTCCTGCTGGGGCTGCTGGGGCTGCTGGGCATACGGGTCGTACTGCTGCTGGCCCTGCTGCTGGTAGACCGGCTGTCCGTACTCGTCGTAGCCGATGATCTGCGGCTGCTGGTACGGGTCGTACGGGTTGTGTCGGTCGTTCACAGGTGCCCCTCTCCGTGGCTCATTCGCCGCGGTACAGCTGGCGCTTGTCGATGTAGCGGACGACACCGTCCGGCACCAGGTACCAGACCGGCTCCCCCTGCGCGACCCTCGCACGGCAGTCCGTGGACGAGATCGCCAGCGCGGGCACCTCCACCAGCGAGACCCCGCCCTTGGGCAGCCCGTCGTCCGTCAGCAGATGACCCGGCCGGGTCACACCGATGAAGTGGGAGAGCGAGAAGAGCTCCTCGGCGTCCCGCCAGGTCAGGATCTGGGACAGCGCGTCGGCGCCGGTGATGAAGAAGAGGTCCGCGTCGCCGTGGACCGCGCGCAGGTCCCGCAACGTGTCGATGGTGTACGTCGGTCCGCCGCGGTCGATGTCACTGCGGCTGACCGAGAACTGCGGGTTGGAAGCCGTCGCGATGACCGTCATCAGATAGCGGTCCTCGGCCGGCGACACCTGCTTGTGGCTCTTCTGCCAAGGCTGCCCGGTCGGGACGAAGACGACCTCGTCGAGGCCGAAGTGGGCTGCGACCTCGCTGGCCGCCACCAGGTGTCCGTGATGGATCGGGTCGAAGGTCCCGCCCATCACGCCGAGTCGGCGCTTGCCGCGGCCGGTAGGCACTTCCTGCTCTCCCATGCGTGCAGACCCTACTGGCACAGCTGTTCGCCTCTGCCTCAGCGGTCGCGGTTGAAACGGGTGGTGATCCACAGCAGGAGCAGCAGCACGACGAACGCGCCGCCACCGGTGAGGTACGGGCTGAGGCTTTCGTGGTTACCACCCTGCTCGCCTTCGGAGGCGAGGGTGACCAGCTGGTGCGCGGTGCTCGAGAGGCTCATCTTCTGCAGGACCTATCCATCGGGAATCAGGAGGGAGACGTCGCGCACATCGTATGCGGGCGTCGCGGGCACGCTCACGCCGACTCAGTCGTTCTTGTCGTCGTTGCGGTATCCGCGCAGGAGGAACCAGGCGAGCAGGGCAGCTCCGACGAGCGAGACGAGCAGCACGATCCGGAGCGTGTTGCCCGGTCCCTGGTCCTCGGACACGGCGGCGAGCATGACGGCGGTGTGCGGCATTCCGGGCGCTCCTCAAAGTTATCCACAGCCCCCCGCACACCGTAGCGCCAGCACATACGCTGGCTTTTGTCAGGGGGACGAGCAACGTCTCGTACGAACAGGGGGCCATCCATGACCGACGCCAGTCACGAGAGCGTGCCGAGCAGGCACCGCAAGCGATTCCCGGACATTTCCTCACGGGCGTACGAACACCCGGCGGACCGCTCGGCGCTGGTGGCGCTGCGCAGGCTGAGCGGTTTCGACACCGTGTTCAAGGCGCTGAGCGGCCTGCTGCCGGAGCGCAGTCTGCGGCTGCTCTTCCTGTCGGACTCCGTCCGGGTGAGCGACGCCCAGTTCACACACCTCAACGACATGCTGCGGGACGCGTGTTACATCCTGGACCTCAAGAAGGTTCCGCCGATGTATGTGAACCAGGACCCGCAGCCCAACGCCATGTGCATCGGCCTCGACGAGCCGATCATCGTGGTGACGACCGGGCTGGTGGAGCTGCTCGCCGAGGAGGAGATGCGGGCCGTGGTCGGCCACGAGGTGGGCCATGCCCTCTCCGGCCACTCGGTGTACCGCACGATATTGCTCTTCCTCACCAATCTCGCGCTCAAGGTGGCGTGGATCCCCCTCGGTAATGTCGCGATCATGGCGATAGTGACCGCGCTGCGCGAGTGGTTCCGCAAGTCGGAGCTGTCCGCCGACCGCGCCGGGCTGCTGGTGGGGCAGGATCTGCGCGCCTCGATGCGCGGGCTGATGAAGATCGCCGGCGGCAATCACCTCCACGAGATGAATGTGGACGCCTTCCTCGCCCAGGCCGACGAGTACGAGAAGGGCGGTGACCTCCGCGACTCCGTGCTCAAGATCCTCAATGTGCTGCCCAGGACGCATCCGTTCACGACGGTCCGTGCGGCCGAGCTGAAGAAGTGGTCGGAGACCCGGGACTACCAGCGCATCATGGACGGCCATTACCCCAGGCGCGACGAGGACAAGGACGCGTCCGTGACGGATTCCTTCCGCGAGTCCGCGTCGCACTACGCCGACACGGTGCGCACCAGCAAGGACCCGCTGATGAAGCTCGTCGGGGACATCGCCGGCGGCGCGGGCGACCTGGGAGGCAAGCTCCGGGACAAGTTCACCGGTGCGGCCGGCGGAAACGCCGGCCGTGGCGGTGGTGACGCGGGCAAGGGCGGCGCCCCGTCCTCGGACGCTACGGACGCTGCGGACGGTTCCGAGGGGACCTGGCGGCGTGCGGACCCTGAGGAGGGCCCTGAGGAGGGCCCTGAGGCGGGGAGCTGACGGCCAGCGTGCCGCAGAGCGCCGCCCCGGGCACACCCGTGGCATAGGGGTCGGTGCCGGTGGGGCCTCGGGTGTCCGCCCGCTCGCCTGCGAGCAGCGGACGCAGCGCCCCCGTCGTATCCGCCGAGCACGACTGCGGGCCGGCCTGGACGTAGGCGCTGCGCACCTCCAGCCGGTGCAGGCGGATGTCCTCGCGGTCGAGCAGGAAATGCAGGACGCGGCGCACGGTGAACAGCGAGGCCCCGTCGGCCCGGTGGGGGCCGGACACGGCGGGTCGCAGCGCATAGGTGAAGGTGTGGTCGGACACCACCTCCAGGGTGTCCGCCCCCGCCTCGGTGTACGAGAGAGTGCCCTGGACCCGGATGTCGGCGTCGGCCAGTTCCACCTCGGCAGGGTCGAAGCGAACCAGCCAGCCGGTCGCGCTGTGCTCGCCGTCGTCAGTCGGTGAGTCCACGCTTCGGTCGAACTGCGCCGTCTGGTCCGGGTCGAGCAGCCGTCCGACCGGCCGGACGACCCCCGCGGTGAGTACGTCGGGGTCGAGGGAGGAGCCCACCAGGTAGTCCTTGACCGTGACCAGGGCGATGGTCACCTGGCTGTCCGAGAAGTTCTCCGTCCGCCGGACCGGCGGAAGGTTGATGCCTGCGGCTCCCGTGCGGTGACCTGCGGCCGGGCCGTCGGCGAGGAGCGACTCGGCGGTCCCTCCGGGTACGGGGCTTCGGGGGGCGAGTGGGACCACCGTGGTCCGAAGGGGTTCGGCGCGTCTGCCGACGGGCGTCGGGTAGGGGTTGCGGAAGCCGATGTAGACGGCAGCGGCGAACGCCAACGCGATCAGCATGACGAGAGCGATACCCGCCCTGGAGCGGTGCCGACGGGCGCCGCCCCGGCCGGGAAGGGAGCGTACGGCGCGCGCGTGGTCACCCATGCGCTCCTGGGCGGAGAATTCCTGCAGCCGGGCAGCGCGGACGAACGATTCGTCGAAGACGAGTGAGCGGTACTCGTCCTCGTTGCCCGAGGGGTTCTCGGGCGGCCCTTCCGGCGGTTCTCCGCGGCCTGTCATGACTACTCCCGATCTCCGCGCCACCGGCGGGGGCCTGGCGCCGGGATCCGCCTCAGCCGCTCGGCATCGGGCGGACCTGTCCGTCACGGGTTCGGCACATGCACACGTGGCCGGCCCTCTTCCCGGGGACGGGGACGAGAGGAGGGTCACAAGGTCATACCTTCAGATTGGGTCGATCCTCATCAAGCTAAACGCCCCGCAGGCGGGAGCGCAGGACGAGCGCCGCCGGGAGGGCGGCCAGGGGACGGGACGGGAGCGCACGCGGTCCCACCGCCGGAACACGCCCCCTCGGTGCCCTGGCCCCGCACGCACCCGGAGCCCGGCTCAGGTGTGCGGGGAACAGCCGAAACCGCGGGGCGGGAGTAGTCGGCCGAGGCGGACGGAGCCACGCCCGGCTTGTCGACGCCGCTGGTCACCGGCGGTGGGACCGGTGGGACCGGCTCCTGCCGGTTGGCCGCAGCGCCGCGGTACACCGCGCTGAAGGCGAGCGCCACCATCCCGATCCCCATCAGCAGAGCGAGCAGCCAGGCGACCGGCCGGTGCCACCGGGACGAGCCCCGGTAAGGGCGCAGGGAGCCGCCGTGAGGCCCGTAAGGGCTGTTGTCGGCCTCGTAGGCGCCGTCGGGGTCGTCGAGGCCGTAGGAGCCGCCGAAGGCCCTCTCGCGGCCGTACGCGCCGTTCTGGCCGTAGCCGTCGTCGTAGAGGTCGTCGTCAAGGGCTCCGCCGCCGGAACGCGCCCTGCGCGCCTCGGCTTCTGCGCGGTCCTGCGCGGCGGCCAGCAGGCGCTCGACCGCGCTGGGTTCGTGGATCTCGGCGGACCGGACGAAGTCCTCGTCGAACACCACGGAGGCGAAGTCCTCGTCCGCGCCCCCGCGGTCGTCGTCGGGCTCCCAGCCGTCCGGGAACGGCCTGCCCCCCACGTCGTCCGGCACAGCTTCAGCGTAGCCCCGGCGGGGCGATTTGGGCAGGGAGCCCACACATTCGCCCGCCCCGCCCCGGGGCCGCCGGGCTAACGGATGTGGCCGTCGCCGGTGACGATGTACTTCGTCGACGTCAGCTCGGGCAGCCCCATGGGCCCACGGGCGTGCAGCTTCTGTGTGGAGATACCGATCTCGGCGCCGAATCCGAACTGGCCGCCGTCCGTGAAGCGCGTGGACGCGTTCACGGCGACCGTCGTGGAATCCACCAACTGGGTGAACCGGCGGGCCGCCGCCTGCGAGGTGGTGACGATCGCCTCGGTATGGCCGGAGGACCAGAGCCGGATGTGCGCCACAGCCGATTCCAGCGACTCCACGACCGCGGCGGCGATGTCGTACGAGAAGTACTCGGTCTCCCAGTCCTCCGGAGTCGCGGCCACGACGGTGGCCTTGGACCCCTCGGCGTACGCGAGCACCCGCTCGTCGCCGTGCACCGTCACCCCGGCCTCGGCCAGCGCGTCGAGGGCGAGGGGCAGGAAGTCCGCCGCGATGTCCTTGTGGACCAGGAGGGTCTCGGCGGCGTTGCAGACGCTCGGCCGCTGCGCCTTGGAGTTGACCAGGATGTCGACGGCCATGGCGAGATCGGTCTGCGCGTCGACGTACACGTGGCAGTTGCCGGTGCCCGTCTCGATGACGGGCACCGTCGACTCCTCCACGACCGTGCGGATCAGGGAGGCACCGCCGCGCGGGATCAGTACGTCGACGAGGCCACGGGCCCGCATCAGTTCGCGTACCGAGTCACGGTTCTCACCCGGGACGAGCTGCACCGCGTCCGCCGGGAGGCCGGACCCGCCCACCGCGTCACGGATCACCCGCACGAGAGCGGTGTTCGAGGCGTACGCCGACGAGGATCCGCGCAGCAGCACCGCGTTGCCCGACTTCAGGCAGAGCGCGGCGGCGTCGACCGTCACATTGGGACGGGCCTCGTAGATGATGCCGACCACCCCGAGCGGAACCCGCACCTGACGCAGGTCGATGCCGTTGGGGAGGGTGGAGCCGCGGACCACTTCGCCGACCGGGTCGGGCAGCGCCGCCACGTCACGGGTGTCCGCGGCGATCGCGCGGATGCGCTCCGGCGTGAGCGTGAGCCGGTCGACGACCGACTCGCTCGTCCCTGCCTCCCTGGCCTTCGCGACGTCCTCGGCGTTGGCCTCGACGATCTCGCTGGTGCGCACCTCGAGCGCGTCCGCGATCGCCAGCAGGGCGTCGTCCTTCGCCGCGCGCGGGAGTGGCGCGATGTCGTCGGCGGCTGCGCGTGCCCGGTAGGCCGCCTGGGCGACCGGGGACATGTTGTCGTACGGCGAAAGCGTGGTCATGCCCGCAGGGTAATGCGCACGCTGCGGGCATCCGTCACGTATCCCGTGATGCGAGACAGGCGTATCGGTGGCTGTGCACCCGGCCCGTACGCCCCCGTCAGTACGGGTGCACCCCGACGGGGGCGGCCGGTGGCGGTCCGTACCCCTCGGCGATACGCAGGTGGTACGTCTCCCGGTCGATGACCTCGAGACCGACGATCTCCCAGGGCGGGAGCTTCGCGCTGGAGCGGTGTTCACCCCACAGCCGCAGCGCCACCGCGGCGGCGTCGTGAAGGTCCCGGGCCTCTTCCCAGTAACGGATCTCCGCGTGGTCGTTGGCATACCGGCTGGTCAGCAGGAACGGATGATCGTGCGCCAGCTGCTCCAGTCCGCGTCTGACCTCCTTCAGCGGTGTCTCGCTGCCGGAGACGCTGAGGGTGATGTGCCACAGCTTGGAGCGGGTCAGTTCCTCTTCCGTCACCACCGGTTCCTGGTCGGTGGTCCGGTCGGTGGGCGTACCGACGAAGTCGGCTCCCGCTCCGACGCTGGTCAGGGCACGGCTGCCCGTTCCGCGGGGCAGCGCCCCCGGGCGCGCTCGTCTCACCGGCGGCCTCCTGTGAATGTGTAGCTGTGCCGACCCCTTTGTATCCCCGTGACAAAGTTGACCAGCCTGGGGCCGGGTGTGGGGCGGTTTTCGTGAAGGTCTCCGCCCGAAGGCTGGACTTTCAGCCGTTTCAGGGGGTCGGGCGAGGCGCGAGGACGACGAGATCGTCCCTGTGTACGACTTCCCGTTCGTACGCGGGGCCCAGCTCGCGCGCGAGGTCGCGGGTGGACCGTCCGAGCAGCTGGGGGATCTCCTTGGCGTCGAAGTTGACGAGCCCGCGGGCGACGGCCCGGCCTGCGGGGTCCCGCAGCTCGACCGGGTCCCCCGCGGAGAACTCGCCCTCGACCGCGGAGATTCCGGCTGGCAGCAAGGACGTGCGCCGTTCGACGACGGCGCGCACGGCTCCTTCGTCGAGTGTGAGGGCACCCTGCGGGGTCGAGGCATGGGCCAGCCAGAGCAGCCGGTCGGCCGACCGGCGCCCGGTGCGGTGGAAGTACGTGCCGGTGTCGCGTCCAGCGAGGGCGTCGGCGACATGGCTCGCCGAGGTGAGGACGACAGGGATGCCTGCGGCGGTCGCGATCCGGGCGGCCTCGACCTTGGTCACCATGCCTCCGGTGCCGACACCCGCCTTGCCGGTGCTGCCGATGGTGACGCCTTCCAGGTCGGCCGGCCCGCTCACCTCCGCGATGCGGGAGGTGCCCGGCCTGCTCGGGTCCCCGTCGTAGAGGCCGTCGACATCGGACAGGAGGACGAGCAGGTCCGCATGGACCAGATGGGCGACGAGCGCGGCGAGCCGGTCGTTGTCCCCGAAGCGGATCTCGTCCGTGGCCACCGTGTCGTTCTCGTTGACGACGGGGAACGCACCCATCTCCAGGAGCTGGTCGAGCGTGCTGTAGGCGTTGCGGTAGTGAGCGCGCCGGCTGGTGTCGTCGGAGGTGAGGAGCACCTGCCCGACCCGTACGCCGTATCGGGCGAAGGATGCGGTGTAGCGGGCGACGAGCAGCCCCTGGCCGACGCTGGCCGCGGCCTGCTGCCGTGCCAGGTCCTTGGGCCTGCGGACGAGTCCGAGGGGGGCGAGGCCGGCCGCGATGGCGCCGCTGGAGACGAGCACGATCTCGCGCTCCCCGCCGCTCCTGACCTTGGCGAGGACGTCGACGAGCGCGTCCACCCGATCGGCGTCAAGCCCTCCGGCCGCGGTGGTGAGCGAGGAGGAGCCGACCTTGACGACGATCCGCCGGGCATCGGTCACACCTGGCCTGCGCCCCGCGCCGCCCTCGGAGGATGCAGGGAGCGCGCCTTCGGGCTCCCTTGCCGCGCCTTCGGATTCCGTTGCCCCTGACACGTACGCCCGTCCCCATCACGTCGTCCTGCTCGGTTCTCCTCAATCTACGCGAGGGGGCGGGGCAGGTACCGAGCCGTCTCAGCTGCTGTCTCCGCGCGGACGTCACCACACACACCGGTCGGCCCGGGTCACGTTTCGACATGCCCCCGAATGGTGTCATTTACGCAATCTCCACCTGCCATTCATAGAGCTACCCTCTATTGCGTGACAGATGAACTCACCCGCCAGAGGCGTATCCTTCTCAGATCGGGCAAAAGCCCCTTCGATGTAGCGTCGCTCGAACAGTCCCTCGACAGAGATGTCTTCGCGACCAACGCGGGCAACCTGATCTTCAGCGACGCGGCGCACAAGATTCTGACGACTCCGCGGGCAGAGGTCTTCTCCAACGGCATCCGCACGGATGCTGCGGCGGCCGAGCGCATAAACGAGGAGTTCGACGTATTCGTCGTGCCTCTGGCGAACGCCTTCCGCCCCACGTTCGAGCGGCCCCTGAAGCGGATGACGCAGCTGATCAAGCGGCTGCGCATCCCCGTCGTCGTCCTGGGCGTCGGCGCTCAGGCCGACCTCAAGTACGACGCTTCCCGGCTGAAGGCGATGGAGCCGACCGTCAGGGAGTTCGTCACCGAGGTGCTCAACCGCAGTGCCTCCATCGGCGTGCGGGGCGAGTTCACCGAGCAGTACCTCAAGAACATGGGCTTCAAGGACGTCGAGGTCATCGGCTGCCCCTCCATGTTCATGTACGGCGAGACGTTCACCCTCGAGAAGAAGTCCGAGTCGCTCACCGCGGAATCCCGCATCTCGGTGAACGGATCACACAGCGCCGTACGCGCACACGGCCTCGACGCCATCATCCGGCAGGCCCACAAGCGCTATCCGAACCTGCGGTTCATCGGGCAGAACCTCCTCGAGGCCCAGCTGCTGCACTGGCGGGAGACGTCGAACCCGATCGGCGCCCAGACCTCGATGCCGACCCATCCGTCCCACCCGATGTACCGCGAGGGCAAGGTCCGGCTCTACGTCGACCCGGCCACCTGGATCGACGAACTACGCGCGTTCGACTTCTCGTTCGGCTCGCGCATCCACGGAAACATCGCGGCGCTGCTGGCAGGAGTCCCGAGCACCGTGCTCTGCAGCGACTCGCGGACCCTGGAGCTCTGCCGCTACTTCGGCATTCCGCACCGCAAGATCTCCGAGACGCCCAAGAACACCGACCCCGCCGAGTTGTACGAGGCGGCGGACTTCGGCGAGCTGGTGAACGGCCACAAGGAACGCTTCCTCCGCTTCACCGGCTTCATGGAGAAGAACGGCCTGGAGAACACCTTCCACCACGGCGACGGCGGGAAGGCCTTCGACGCGCAGATGTCCAAGCTCGCCCTCCCGCCCGCCGCCCGGCCGTGGACCGACTCCGACCCGGAGACCCTGCGCGGCCGCTTCAGCTGGATGCAGAGCCGGCTGGAGGAGCTGACGGAGGAGAACAACGAGCTGCGGCGGATCCAGCTCACCGGGCGGCCCGACGGACTCGGCACAAAGGTGCGAAACGGTGCGGGCTCCGCCGCCTACCGGCGCGCCCGGCGCGTGGTGGGCCGGCCTGTCAGGAAGTTCCTGCGCCCGGAGCAGTGAGGCCAGGCCTCAGTGCGCCCGGTGCGGGATGCGCCCGGCGGACCGGGCCGCCCTGCCCGCCCTGCGCACCAGACGGCGGGTGATCGAGGTGACGGTCTGCTGCTTCGGCGCCTCGATCCGCCTGCCACCGATCCATTCGGTCACGGTCAGTTCGTACGCGGAGGCGGGCAGCCCCGCATCCTCGCCGAAATGCGGGTAGGCGAGGTACGCGCTGCCCCGGAGTCCCTTGCGGACGACCTCGGGCACATTCTTGTCCGCTATGAACCTGAGGAT
Source organism: Streptomyces sp. NPDC102441 (assembly GCF_044765585.1). Lineage (NCBI taxonomy): Bacteria > Bacillati > Actinomycetota > Actinomycetes > Kitasatosporales > Streptomycetaceae > Streptomyces > Streptomyces sp. NPDC102441. The sequence goes on along the minus strand of NZ_JBIWKH010000002.1, from coordinate 211,876 downwards.
GTCCAGGAGCAGATCGAGCCGGCCCCCGGCCACACAGGCCAGCCGCAGCCGCTCGTTCACCTTGAGGCGGCGGCCCAGTCCCGGCGACCAGTAGGCCTTGATCAACGGGGCCGCCAGCTCCATCTTCTCCGCACGGACCGCCTCGGACTGCCGCAGCAGGGAAGGGCCGAACTGCGGGAGCAGGGTGATGGCGAAGGGCCGGACCATGAGGCCGTCCCGCTCGGGCCCCGGGGGCACCTGCTCCGCGATGAGCCCGGCCAGCGCCCGGGCGGAGTCGAAGCGCAGCCGGTGGCTTCCGCTCTTCGTCACGTGCTTGCCGTCGTCCCGGCCCACCAGGTAGTAGCAGGTGTAGTCGGCGACGACGGACACCCCGTCGCCGCGAAGGTACGCCTCCATGGTGAAGAGCGCGTCCTCGCCGGTCTTCAGCCCTTCGTCGAAGGTCAGCCCGAGCCGCACGAGCATCTCCCGCCGGAAGAGCTTCTGCGCGCTCAGAGTGAACTTGATGTGCGAGGAGAAGAGGTCCGCCCGCTCGACGGTCTCCTTCCACATCGACTTCGGCGCTCCCCGGTTGACGCCCACGACCTTGCCGAGCACCACGTCGGTGCCGGCCCGGTCGCCCATCGCGACCAGCCGTTCGAGTGCTTCCTCGCCGAAGTAGTCGTCGGCGTCGAGGAAGAAGACGTAGCGTCCCCGGGCCAGCCCGAGTCCGACGTTGCGCGGCCCGCTGGGCCCGCCGGAGTTCTCCTGGCGGATGACCCGGGTCTCGATGGAGGTACGGGCCGCGAACTCCTCCAGATACTCCCCCGTGCCGTCCGTGGACCCGTCGTCCACGGCGATGATCTCGATACGGTCGGTCGGCAGAGTCTGTGCCTCCACGGACTCCAGGCAGCGGATCAGGTACGGCATCGCTTCGTAAGCGCCGATCACGACACTGACGTCTGGTGTGTTACTGGTCATTGTTCCCCGTCCGCATCACTCGGGAGAACACAGGCTCCACCGGATACCCACGTGTGTTCCCCTCCCCGATAGAGGACGGGCAGTCTCTGCACAAGGTTGCGTCGAAAGGGCGACTTTTGTTCACCTGGGCGACGTCTCCTGCACGCCCGGACATCGCCTGACTTGCCGGGACCCGGGGACCCGGGGACCCAGGGCCGGCCGAGCCGGGACAGGGGCAGGGACGCCCCCGAGGCGGATCCGGCGTCAGTGGAAGCGCGGCCCGCTCACGCTTTCCAGGCGCCCGGAGGGTTCCCTTCCCTCCGCGCTGCTCCCGTGTTCCGGCTCCGCCGCCCTTCCGCTCCGCGGGGACGGTCCCGCGGGTGAAGCGGAACCTGCGTCCTTGAGCCGCATCGCCGGACGCTCCACCAGGTGCCAGGAGAGCATCGCGGCCGCCGCCGCACCTGCCAGCGACATCGCGAGGTACGGCCAGAAGCCCCAGCGCGCCAGCCCCAGCGCGACCAGGGACTGCTGCACGACGAAGCCGTAGATGTAGATGCCGTACGAGTAGTCGTGGCGCGCGCCGATGCGCCGGAACGGCGCCGGGAGCCGGATGGCGAGCCACAGCAGCAGGTAGGCGAAGGCCGGCAGGCCGACGACGAAGAGGTAACCGAAACGGAGACTGCCGAGCAGGACCAGGGCCGACGCCACACCCAGGACGTCGCTGACCGGGATGCGCTCGCGGTACAGCTCGATCAGTGTGCCGAGGGCAAAGGCGAAGCTGAGGTAGAGGACGACGTCCGGGTCGAACCGGCCCGTCACCTCGAAGAACTCGATGGCTCCGTGGTACGTGGAGTCGTCGAAGCCCGCCCAGAACGGGGTGTGGACCGCGTCCCGAAGGATCAGCCAGCCCAGCACGGCGACGAGGAGGAGCACGACCGGCCGTGCCCGCGCGAGAGCACCGGTCACAGCGAGCAGGGCCACCCCGATGTAGCAGAGCACCTCATAGCGAAGCGACCACAGGGCGGCGTCAAAGCTGGGGCTGTGCGCGAGGCCCGAATCGCCGGCGGCGGCCACCACACCGGAGACGTCGTTCTGCCGTGGCGCGACGGCCCAGTTGGACGCCATGTAGTCCAATGGTCCGCGGCCGTGGCCCCAGAAGCCCTCCAGCCCGCCCTGCTGCCTCCAGTACAGGAAGGGGGCGACCACGAAGGCGGTCACCGCCAGACAGACCCACAACCCAGGCAGCAGCCGCAGCGCGCGATGCCACAGGAAGCGCCCCAGCGACAGCCTCTTGCCACTGCGCGTGACGAGGATGCCGGAGAGCACGAAGAAGCCGTAGACGGACAACTTGCCGAGGTCGGTCTGCCCGTGACTGAAGTGATGGCCGAACTCGCTGTCCCCGAAGCCCAGGACACTCGCATGGGAGACGACGACGGCGGAGGCCAACGCGAGCCTGATGACCCCGAGGCTGTTGTTCCGACCCGAGAAACACTCCGCCACAGAACCCTGTGACCAGCGTGGACGGCGGATACCGTGGTCGATGCGCGAAGAGATAGGCGGTCTCCCAGAACAGCTGAGCGGGGCGCCCGTGCACCGGGTTCCGCTCACCGGGCGTGTATGAGAACGAGCGAACGCCAACGTACACCGGCTACGTTCCGTCACGTCCACCGACGAGAACCCGGAGCACTTCGGATGAAGCCCGAGCCACCGGCACGTGACACCGCGCCAACAGATATCCGAACTGTTCGATCCGGACAGCCGCTAGAGTACTCCGGGCGGTACCCCTGCCTCGAAACCGGCCGCCAGCTTCAACCCCCCACCTTGTCGTCCATGTTCTCAGAGATGGGGCACAGTAGTGTCAGTCAAAGTGAGTGTCGTCATTCCGGTTTACAATCCGGGCAAGTACATCGATCCGTGCATCGATTCCCTGCTGCGTCAGACCCTCCCCTCGAATGACTTCGAGGTCCTTTTCGTCAATGACGGGTCGACCGATGACACCCGCGAACGGCTCGAGGCGCTGGCGACCGAGCACCCGCATTTCCGTGTGATCACCATTCCGAATTCAGGATGGCCCGGAAAGCCCCGCAACATCGGAGTGGCCGAGGCCGAGGGCGAATACGTACAGTTCGTCGACCAGGACGACTACCTCGCCACCGAGGCCCTGGAACGCCTCTACGCGATCGGGCACAGGAACAGTTCCGACATCGTCATCGGCAAGGTCGCCAGCAACTTCCGCGGTGTCCCGCACGGCGTCTTCAAGACGACCCGCGAGAAGTGCACGCTGCGCGACGCCCCGTTGTACGACAGCCTGACCCCGCACAAGATGTTCCGCACGGAATTCCTCCGCGAGAACGGCATCGCCTACCCCGAGGGCAAGCGACGGCTCGAGGATCAGCTCTACATGATGCAGGCGTATTTCCCCGCGAAGGCCGTCTCGATCCTCGGCGACTACACGTGCTACCACTACTCGAAGCGCGATGACGGGAAGAACGCCGGTTCAGCAAAGATCGTCCCCTCCGGCTATTACGGGAACCTCCGCGAGGTCCTCGATGTCGTCGTGGAGAACACCGAGCCCGGAGACTTCCGCGACCTCCTGCTGCGCCGCTTCTACCGCGTGGAGATGCTGGGCCGTCTCAGCGAGCCGGCCGTCCTCAAGTACACGCCCGAGTACCTCGACGAGATGTGCGACGCGGTCGAGGACGTGGCCAAGGACTTCATGCACGACGGTGTCCACGAAGGACTGGGCTCCATCCAGCGGCTGCGCTCCACGCTGCTCCGCAACGACGACCGCCAGGGCCTCCTGCGGATCGCCCGGTTCACCCGGGCCGTCAAGGCGGCGGCCCGCATCGAGGAGTTCGCCTGGCAGCCCGACGGCCGGATCGCTCTCACCGTGACCGGCCGCCTCGTCCATGGTGACGACCGGGCACCGCTGAAGCTGCTCCGTCGCGACGACCGCTACTTCCTGCACCCCGACTTCACCGAGGGGCTGCTGCCGGACGGCGAACTCCTGGACGTCACGGACGACATCGGGAAATACGCCGGGGAGATGTCTCTGCGTAACCGCGAGACGGCCGTCGAGTGGTCCTGCCCGGCGAAGTTCACGACCGAGATCGAGGATCTCGGTGACGGCACCTGCGAAGTGGTCCTGCACGGCTCCGGCCATGTGTCCTCGGAGGCAGTCAAGGGACGCGGCCGCGTCTCCCGCGGTTTCTGGGACGTATGGGTACCGCTGCGCGGCCTGGGCCTGGTGCGCAAGGCGCGGCTCGGCGCGGACCGTGCGGAGCATGTGGACGCCGCGTGCCTGCCGGCATCCCTCGGCTCCCCCGCCCGGGCGGTCATTCCGTACTTCACCGACCCGCACGGCAACCTCACGCTCGATGTGGCCCGCCGCGGCAAGAAGCTGGCCACGTACCTCGAAGGCCGTCCGGTCCTGCTGGTACCGAGTAACAGGCCCGAACTCCGGCTGGGCCTTCTCACCGTCGCCGCGACGGCCCAGTCCTCGGCTCAGCTGGTGCTGTCCTCGTCCGACGCCTCCCACACGTTCCCCACCGCGCTGGTCCCCACGGAAGGACGCGCCCACCTCCCCCTGCCCACCCGGGCCGCGGGCGTCCCGGCCGGTACCTGGCAGCTGTCCGTGCGTCTGGACGGCCCGAAGAACGCCGCACTCCCCCTTTTCGAGGTCTCCGTCGACGCCCGCGGCCGGATCAAGCTGCCCGTCGGTCTGGCCGAAGCCGACCCGGACCTCGTGAGCCGGGTGGTCTCCAAGCGCCGGAAGGTGACCGTACGGCGTTCGCTGCGCACGGTCGGCGGCCGACTCGTGCGCCGTCTCCCCGGCAGGGCCCGCAAGAGCGTGCGGCGCCTGGCGGCGCGGATCGTCGGCTGACCGGACGTCTCCTCCAGCACCTGAACCAGCACCAGTACGAGTACAAGGACGTGATCACCATGCGGCAGCTTTCCATCCCGGGAGCCCTGGTCCATGAACCGAAGGTCTTCCCGGACAGCCGCGGCAGCTTCCACGAGTGGTTCCAGGGCGCTGGCTTCGCAGAGGGGGCCGGACACCGGCTGCGGCTCGAACAGGCCAACTGCTCGGTGTCCAGCAGGGGAACCCTCCGGGGGATCCACTTCGCCGACGTACCGCCGAGCCAGGCGAAGTACGTCAAGTGTGTGCGGGGCGCGGTTCTCGACGTCATCGTCGACATCCGGGTCGGCTCCCCGACGTACAAGCAGTGGGAAGCCGTTCGCCTGGACGACGTCGACCACCGGTCCGTCTACCTCGCGGAAGGCCTCGGCCACGCTTTCATGGCTCTGACGGACGACGCCACGGTCGTGTACCTGTGCTCGGAGGGCTACTCCCCCGGCCGCGAGCACGGCATCAACCCCCTCGACCCGGAGCTGGGCATCGAGTGGCCTGCCGAGGTCACCCCGCTGCTCTCCGACAAGGACGCCGCGGCCCCGGCCCTGGCCGAAGCGGAGAAGCAGGGCCTCCTGCCCTCGTACGAGGACTGTCTCGCGTACTACGCGGAACTGCGCTCCCGCGACTGATCCACGGAAGCGGCGGAAGACGGGAAGCCCCCGGTCCAGAAATACGGACCGGGGGCTTCCCCGTGCGTGAATGCGGAGATCGGCCTCTTCGGCTCAGACCGCCTTGGCCTCCATACTCTTTCGCAGCGGAGCGAAGGCCGACCGGGGGCGGCGGAGATTACGCGCCCGGGCGAGCACCGGCCAGAAATCCGCACCGAGGAGAACCTCGGGCTTGACGGCGTTTTTGCGCACCAGCACCTCGTCGGGCACATTCTGCGGATCGGGTACGACGTACTCCTCGATGATCTTGTCGTACGCATTCTTCAGGACGGTGCTGCCGGGGTCGGCTCCGAAGACCACCACTACTCCGGTGGGCTCCGTGTCCACTTCCACGACCAGCAGGTCGGGACGGAAACGGCGCAGCACCTCAGCGACCTTGTAGACGTCTCCGGTCCAGAATTTCGTATGCCGGTCCCTGGCCGCCTCGTCCACGTCACGCGGGAGCATGTCGTCAAGGACGATCACGCTCGACCAACGCGAGTGCCGCTCGACATTCATGAAGTCCCGCAGCGCGTACTCGAAGAGGTGCATGCCGTCGATGAAGGAGAGTTCCAGCTTCGGATCGGCGCCGAGCACATTGAGCGGGTCGCGGCGAGCCAGGGCCCGAAACGGATTACGCCCGTTACGCAGGTGCAGCAACGGGTCCTTGCGTGCGAAGAAATCATCACTCGTGGCCTTGACCAGGTGAACATCGCAGCTGATGTCCGTCACCACACGGAAGGCCGGATCGACGGCAACGGAGGGAACCCTGGAAAGGGCCAGGCTCCTGCCGTCGTTGACGCCGATCTCCAGATAGTTCCGGGGACGGTAGACACGGTGCAAGGACCGAAGAAACTCATGGCGGTTCACGTGGAGCAGCCCTTCGACAGGGACCAACTGGCCTGGTTTTCCGAAGAAGCTATCCCATGAATGTGTCCTACGGCAGCCTTTCTGTACGACATTCGTGAGCTGGGGCCCAGGTAAGGCAACGGCCGGGCTTCCGTGGGGAAATGTCCCGGCCGTTGCCGCTGCCGTCGGCGGGAGGTTCAGTGGCGTTCGGCTGCGACCAGTACGGGAAACGCCTGCTCCAGCGCGGAATGCCAGTCGCCTATCGGCTCGATCCCGGCAGCCGCCCAGCGGTCATGCCCCAGCACGCTGTACGCGGGGCGCGGAGCCGGCCGCACGAAGGCCGCACTGGTCGTGGGGCGCACTCTCTCGGGATCGGCACCCAGCAGCCCGAAGATCTCCCGGGTGAGGCCGAACCAGGTCGTCTCGCCGCCGCTGGTGCCGTGGTAGACACCCGCTGGAGCGGTCCCCGTGAGCGCTGCCTGCCCGAGCTGAACGAGCCGGTCCGCCAGATCGACGGTCCAGGTCGGCTGACCGCGCTGGTCGTCCACCACATCGAGGGTGTCCTTGATGCCCTCCAGCTTGATCATCGTGCGCACGAAGTTCCCGCCTCCCGCGCCGTACAGCCAGGCCGTCCTCACGACGTACCCGGTGTCCGGCAGGATGCCCAGGACCGCGCGCTCCCCGAGCAGTTTGGTCCGTCCGTACGCGCTGCGCGGCCCGGTGGGGGCGTCCTCGGTGTACGGCTCCTCCGCGTCCCCTGCGAAGACGTAGTCGGTGGAGACCTGCAGCAGCACGCTGCCGTGCTCGCGGCATGCTTCGGCGAGGACCTCGGCGCCTCTGCCGTTGACCCGCAGGGCGGCTTCCTCCTGGGTCTCGGCGTCGTCGACGGCCGTCCAGGCGGCACAGTTGACGACCACGGCGGGGCGGTACTTCTCGAACCCGGCCCGGACCGAGGCGGGATCGGTGATGTCCACATCGCCACGTCCCGCGGCGACCGCGGTGACGTCCTCCCCGGCGAGCCGGGCCATGACGTCCTGACCCAGCATTCCGTCGGCTCCGGTGACCAGCCAGACGGCGCTCACAGCGCGGCCCGGTCCTTCAGCGGCTCCCACCAGGCGCGGTTGTCGCGGTACCACTGCACGGTCTCGGCGAGGCCCTGCTTGAAGTCCTTACGGGGCACGTAGCCGAGCTCCTCCCTCATCTTGGTGCAGTCCACCGAGTAGCGGCGGTCGTGGCCCTTGCGGTCCTCGACGTAGGTCACGCTGGTCTCCCAGTCCGCGCCGCAGGCCTCCAGCAGGAGGCCGGTGAGCTCCTTGTTGGAGAGCTCGGTGCCACCGCCGATGTTGTAGACCTCGCCGGCCCGGCCCTTGGTGCGGACGAGCTCGATCCCCTGGACGTGGTCGTCGATGTGCAGCCAGTCGCGGACGTTGGCCCCGTCGCCGTACAGCGGCACGGTCTTGCCGTCCAGCAGGTTGGTGACGAAGAGCGGGATGACCTTCTCGGGGAAGTGGTGGTGCCCGTAGTTGTTGGAGCACCGGGTCACCCGGACGTCGAGACCGTGCGTGCGGTGGTACGAGAGGGCGATCAGGTCGCTGGACGCCTTGGCGGAGGAGTACGGCGAGTTGGGTTCGAGCGGGTGCGTCTCAGGCCAGGAGCCCTCGTCGATCGACCCGTAGACCTCGTCCGTCGAGATGTGCACGAACGTCTTGATGCCGGCCAGGTACGCGGCGTGGATCAGGGTGTGTGTGCCCACGACGTTCGTACGGACGAACTCGGCGCCGCCGTCGATGGAACGGTCCACATGGGACTCGGCGGCAAAGTGCACCACCTGGTCGTGCTCGGCCATCAGCTTGCCGACGAGCTCGGGGTCGCAGATGTCCCCCTGCACGAAGGCGAAGCCCGAGTGGTCACGAACCTCGTCGAGGTTGGCCGGGTTACCCGCGTAGGTGAGCTTGTCGAGCACCGTGACCGCGACATCGCCCGGCCCCTCGGGGCCCAGGAGGGTACGGACGTAGTGGGAACCGATGAAACCGGCCCCGCCGGTCACCAGGATGTTGGTCGTCATGAGGAGATCTGCACCTTGCTGTGGTCGCCGAGGACAAGTCGGTGGGCGGAGGGGCTGCGGGGCGCCGGGGTCACTTCGACGTTACGGCCGATGAGCGACGCCTCGACGCGCCTGACTCCGACGATGGACGCGTCCTTCAGGACGATTGAGTACTCGATCTCGCTGTCCGCGATGTTGCAGCCTTCGGAGACCGAGGTGAACGGGCCGACGTAGGAGTCGCTGATCACCGAGTCCGCGCCGATGATCACGGGACCCACGATGCGGCTGCTCGTGACGCGCGCCCCCGGCTCGATCCGCACACGTCCGATGATCTCACTGTTCTCGTCGACCGTCCCCTCCACGGAAGGCTCCAGGGTCTCCAGGACGGAGCGGTTGACCTCCAGCATGTCGGTGACGTTGCCGGTGTCCTTCCAGTACCCGGAGATGGTCGTCGAGCGGACGTCGCGCTGCTTGTCGATCAGCCACTGGATGGCGTGGGTGATCTCCAACTCGCCGCGCCAGGACGGCTCGATCGAACGCACGGCTTCGTGGACCGCGGGGGTGAAGAGATAGACGCCGACGAGCGCCAGATCGCTCTTCGGCACCTTCGGCTTCTCCTCGAGCGAGGCCACCCGGCCCTGGTCGTCGAGTTCCGCGACACCGAAGGCGGTCGGGTTGGGCACCTTCGTCAGAAGGATCTGAGCCTCGGGGCGCTCCGCGCGGAACTCCTCGACGAGTCCGGAGATGCCGCCGACGATGAAGTTGTCGCCGAGGTACATGACGAAGTCGTCCTCACCCAGGAAGTCGCGGGCGATGAGCACCGCGTGCGCAAGGCCCCGTGGCTCGTCCTGTGGGATGTACGTGACGTCGATGCCGAGCGCGGAACCGTCACCGACAGCCTCACGGATCTCCGGAGCCGTGTCACCCACGATGATGCCGACATCGGTGATCCCGGCCTCGGCGATGGCTTCCAGACCGTAGAAGAGGACCGGCTTGTTGGCCACCGGAACCAGTTGCTTGGCCGACGTGTGTGTGATGGGACGCAGGCGGGTGCCCGCCCCGCCGGAGAGTACGAGAGCCTTCACGTTGTCCTGTCCCGATGGTGTGTGCCGGTCCCGTGCAGGACCAGTAATTTTTATGCAAGTTTATCTCTGCGTTCATCCGCCGCCCTTTCGCGAGAGGCCGTGAGAGCCATCCGAGGGGTGACGGGCCATGCACCGGCGCCGCCGGGACCTCAGCCCACGCTCATGCGCACACGCCAGCGCCGCAGGTCTTTGCGCGCCCGACGGGCGACGCGCCGCAACGTGGACGGCCGTGGCACCGGCCCCGGCGGACTCTTCGGTCTTTCGACCCGGCGGCTCCCGTGCCAGTCCGGCACGGTGACCTCGTAGTCCGCGTCGCGGAGGCCGGCACTCCTGTCACGGAAGTGAGGAAAGGCAAGGAAGAGCTTGTCGCCGCTCTCCGAGCTGACCAGTTCCGGAACTTCCTTGGCCTGCAGGAACCTCAGCACGTCAGCCAGCAGGTCGAGACGTCCGTGGGCCACACAGACCAGTCTCAGCCTCTCGCCCACCTTGATTCTGCGGGCCACACCATCGGTCCAGTAGGTCTTCATCAACGGAGCCGCGAGCTCCATCTTGTGTTTCTGTTCGCTTTCCCGCTGATTCAGGATGCCCGGGGCGAACTGCTGGAGCAGTCCGACCGTGAAAGGCCGCACCATGAGGAGATCACGCTTCGGACCGGCCGGCTCCAGTCTGTGGATGAGCGCCATCATGGCTTCCATCGCTTCGAAACGCAGTGTGTAACTGCCCCTCTTGGTGGCGTGGTTGCCGTCGTCGCGGCCGACCAGGTAATAGCAGGTGTAATCGGCGATGACCGAGACACCCGCTCCCCGCAGATACGCCTCCATGGTGAAGAGGGCGTCCTCACCTGTCCTGAGGTCCTCGTCGAAGCGCAGCCCGAGACGATCCAGCAGCTCACGCCTGAAGAGTTTCTGCGCGCTCAGCGTGTAAATGACCTTGGAATGATGGACGTCGACACGCTCCTGGGTCCGCGACCACATCGACCGGGGTGCTCCCCTGTTGAGGCCGACCACCTTGCCGAGCACCACGTCGGTACCGGCCCGGTCCGCCATCTCGACCATGCGTTCCAGGGCCTCGTCACCGAGGTGGTCGTCCGCGTCCAGGAAGAAGACGTAGCGGCCGCACGCCCTGCCGATTCCGACATTGCGGGGACCACTCGGACCCCCTGAATTCCTCTGCCTGATCACTCGGGTGGGAACCTGCGAACGGGCCGCGAACTCCTCCAGGTACTCCCCGGTGCCGTCGGTCGAGCCGTCGTCGATCGCGACGATCTCGATGCGATGGGCGCCGATGGTCTGCGCCTCCACCGATTCGAGGCAGCGCACGAGATACGGCATCGCGTCGTACGCACCGACAATGACACTGACATCCGGAATATGTGTGACGTTCACACAAACAGAAGACAGCCGGAACGGGCCAGTGGTTGTGCGACGTCACCCACCCGGTACGTGACTAGTAACACAAACGGCCCAGTAGCACCCTCGTCTGGGCTACTGGGCCGTTCGGTCGGACAGATGCGGCGTCGATCAGCCGCCCACGGGTTCGCCCAGACTCCGGGCGACACCGATGTTGCGCGCCTCCGCCTTGGCGGACAGATCCTGGACCGCCTTGTCGAACTGTTCGATGGAGGTGGGCTCGTCGGGGCCGAGCAGATACTGCTTCAGCTCACGCCGGGCCTCTCCCAGGGAGTCGGCCGCCGGGTCGGTGACGGCGGCCATCAGCTCGTCCAGCTCGGTCGCCGAGTTCGAGAGGATCACCGCGGCGCGTACCGCGGTGTTCTGACGCCGGAATTCCTCCACGCCCATCGCGGCCGAGTCGGTCACCGCGTACGGCTTGCCGCTCGCGATGAAGTCCGAGACCACGCTGGAGATGTCCGAGACCATGGCGTCCGACTCGTTGAAGCAGTCGTACAGACGGGGCGCGGCCCCGACGATGACCTTGTGCTCCCACCAGCCGGTCGAGCGCCAGTAGGCGTCGTTCCACTCTTCCCTGAGCTTCGCGGTCTCCGCCTCGATCTCGGGGTCGACCTTGGCGTCCCGGGACTGCTCGGCCTCGTCCCTGTCGGTCTGCGAGCTGCCGGCGAGCTGGGACAGCCGCGTCTCGATACGGAGCATCCCGGCCCGCGCCTCGGCCTGACCGGCCCTCAGAGTGTCCCGCTCCTTCGCCCACCGGGGGTCGGCGGCGCGTTCGGCCGCGGCCTGCTCGATCATCGCGGTGATACGAGCGTGCACGGCCTTCGCCTGGCGGCTGCGGGTACCGGTGAAGGGGTGCGGCTTGTAGAGCACCCGGACCGGCTGCTCGGCGGTGAGCAGACGCCTGACGATGTTCTCGCCCGCCAGCAGCAGCGAGGTGTTGCCGGGGTTGTCGTCCCAGCCTTCCCAGGTGGGGGCGTACAGCACGGTCGGGACCGAGTTCTTCGGGGCGCCGGTCCACGGCTTGATCGAGGCGAGCTGGGGGCGCCCCACCTCGACGATGTCCTCGTCGCGGATCCCGACGTCGGCCAGTGCGTAGCGGTCCCGCCCGGCCTTCCCCGCGGTCCACACCTCGTCGTACACCTTGCTGTACGGGTTGACGCTGGCGAGCTTGTCGCTGTCGCCGTGGCCGATGAAGACGTGCTTCATGGTCGGGACCCGCAGCATGTGGATGTTCTTGCCCACGTTGGCCGCGTACAGGGCCACGCGGACCGACGAGAGGTCCAGGTTCATCAGGTGGACCCCGCCGGGCACGCAGAGCACCGGCACCGAGGTCATGGCCAGCTGGGGGACGATGTTGCGCTCACGCAGGAAGATCAGCGGCCGCCCGCCGAGCTGGGTCATCGTCTCCAGCCACATGTTCACCTGGTACGCCGAGTCCTTGGACCCGGAGAAGTACATGATGACCGTCGGCCGGTAGCTGCCCAGCCAGGCGTCGACCGCCGCGAGGACCTTGGTGTCCGGCGGGGCGAGCCGACTGGGGCGCACGTAGGGCAGCAGCGCGGCGAGGTAGAGGATCGCCAGGCCGAGCATCAGCGCCAGACCGGCGTAGGCGATGGCGGTCCTGCCGGTCTCGATGGCCACCAGCACGCCGATCAGCCCGAACAGGTCCAGGTGCAGCATCTTCTCGGCCGGACGGCTCATCAGCCTGCGCGGCGGGGCGCTCCCGATGGCCACGGCGCTCAGATCGATGTTCCGGGTGACCACCGGCAGCTTGCGGCGCAGCCGGATGAGGGTGACCATCGCGCTCTGCGGCGCCTGGAGCCCGTAGAAGGCCAGCAGGCAGGCCACGGTCACGTAGAAGAGGGGCGCCTCGCCGTAGCCCATGCGCGAGAGCAGCAGGACCAGCAGCAGCTGGCGCACCAGGAAGCGGATCGAGAGACCCGCGCGCACCGCGGCCAGCCGGTTGATGAGATAGCTGCCGCAACGGTGCAGATAGTTGTCCGCCGCATACGTCACGAAGGCGGCCGCCGCGAAGAACCACAGGTTGGGAACTATCGCCGCGACCATGACGCAGGGGAAGCCCAGACCCAGGAGAAGCGCGGCGGCCAGCTCCGAACCACTGCCGACACGAGCCAAACGAATGGCTTTCGAAATCACGAAGTACCGCTCCTGAGAATGCCGACTGAATGACCTTGCGGGGAAATTGTGAAGAGCGCCTGCACGCACTCGGACCCCGCCGGATTCGCCCTTACGGCGAACCGACGGGGTCCGAATAGTCGATCACTGATTATGACACATCGATCTGACGGTCCAGTACCGAGGCCAGGGCCTGCTCGAAGCCCGAGGCCTCGCTCGCGCCCCGGGTCGGGTCCTGCTGACGGACGTCGATCACATGGCCGGTCATCTCGGACAGCAGGACGTCGACCGACGTACGGGCCACGGCCTCGGAGGAGAGCAGCGAGCCCACCGGCTCCTCGCCGAACGCCTTGGTCCGCATCGGCGTCGCGGTCCGCTCGGGGTTGACGCAGTTGACCCGGACCCCGTCCCCCGCCCACTCGTCCGACAGCGCCTGGGTGAGGTTCACCATGGCGGCCTTGGTGGAGGAGTAGAGGCTGTACTCGGCGCGGCCACGGGTGTAGCTGCTGGAGGTGTAGAGCAGCAGCTGGCCCTTGGTCTCCGCCAGGTACTTGTACGAGGCGCGGGCGATCTGGACGGGCGCCAGGTAGTTGACGTTCAGCGCCTCCTGGATCGTCGCGGTGTCGGTCTCCGCCAGCTTGCCGATGCGCAGCACCCCCGCGGTGTTGACCACGTAGTCGATGCGCCCCGTCTCCGCGTACGCCTTGGAGAGCGCTTCGTCGACGTGCTCCGGGTTCTCGATGTGCGTCCCGGTGGTGGAGCGCCCCAGGGCGTACACCTTGGCGCCGAACGACTCCGCGAGCGAAGCGATGTCGGCACCGATGCCGTACGACCCGCCGAAGACCACCATCGTCTTGCCGGTGAGCAGCTCCCGGTACCCCGACTCGCCCGCCGGCTGCGGAACAGCCGTCGAGGCCAGCTGGAACAGCTTGTCGGCGATGAAGACGTCGACCGGCTGGGTGACCTTCATGTTGTACTCGTCGCCCGCGACGACGTAGATCGGGACGTCCGGCAGGTACTTCAGGACGACCGAACAGTCGTCGGTGGCCTGGAAGTTGGGGTCACCCGAGGCGACCTCGTAGGCCCGCCGGATGGTCGACAGCTTGAACGCCTGGGGCGTCTGGCCGCGTCGCAGCCGGGAGCGGTCGGGTACGTCCGTGATGAACGCGCCGTCCTCGCCGTGGGTGCGGGTCACGATGATGGTGTCGGCGGACGGGATGGCGACGTCGACCGCCTGGTAGCGGTCGAGGGCATCCACGCAGTCCTTGATGACCCGCTGGGACAGGAGCGGACGCACGGCGTCGTGGAACAGGACGTTGCGGTCCTCCCCGTCGGCCAGGCCCTCGCCGAGTGCCGCGATGGCACGCTCGGTGGTCTCGTTGCGGGTCGAACCGCCCTCGATCACCTTGATGACTTTGGTCAGGCCGGCCTTCGTGACGATCTTCTCGACATCGGAGACATAACCCGGAGCCATAAGGACGATGACGTCGTCGATCGATTCGGCCTGCTGGAAGATGCTCAGAGTGTGCTCGATGACCGCTTTGCCGGCGATCTTCAGCAGTTGCTTCGGTATCGACAGACCCACGCGCTGACCGGTACCGCCGGCGAGTACGACTGCCGTGGTGCGGACTTGGGCTATGTACTGCTCAGACACAGACGACCTACCTCGCGAAGGCTGGGGAACATCCCGATGGTTACACTCTCCGTTACCATCTCGCAAGGCGGACGTCGAGTGCGCCTCACCCGGCGAACACCTGCCGTTCCCCGGCCGGGCAGGAGAAACACCCGAACCGCAGCCGTACGAGCAGGTGACCGACGCCACACGCGTGAGCGGCATGGGGCACCTTTGAGCGGGCTCCCGCACACCGGCTTTCACCCGGGCGGCCCATGCGCGCCTCCGGTGCCCCGGCGTGGGGCACTGTGACGCGCCCAGGTCCGGATGGCCCACTGCACCCGCGTCCCGCCCGGCGGACGCCTCTCCGTCGCCGGGCGGGACCTGCGTGCTCAGTCGTTGAAGGGCTTGAACCCGTCGTACTCGCGCTGCGCGACATCGGCCTCGGACTCGCGCTCACGGCGGCGCTGCGCGGCGGGGCGCGGAGCCTCCAGGCGGTGGTCCTCGCCACGGCGGCCCAGCATCTCGGCACCGGCGGCCATGGACGGCTCCCAGTCGAAGACGACCGCGTTGTCCTCGGCACCGATGGCCACACCGTCGCCGGCCCGGGCACCCGCCTTGCGCAGCCCGTCCTCGACACCGAGCCGGTTGAGCCGGTCCGCGAGGTAGCCGACGGCCTCGTCGTTGTTGAAGTCGGTCTGCCGGATCCAGCGTTCGGGCTTCTCGCCGCGTACGCGGTAGATGCCGTCCTCCTCCACGGTGACGGTGAAGCCGGCGTCGTCGACGGCCTTGGGACGGATGACGACCCGGGTCGACTCCTCCTTCGGATTGCTGGCCCTCGCCTCGGCGATGATCCCGGCAAGGGCGTACGAGAGGTCGTTGAGACCCTTGTGCGCGATGGCCGAGACCTCGAAGACGCGGTAGCCGCGCGCCTCCAGGTCGGGGCGGATCATGTCGGCGAGGTCCTGGCCGTCCGGGATGTCGACCTTGTTGAGGGCGACGATGCGCGGGCGGTTCTCGAGACCGCCGTACAGCCGCAGCTCCTCCTCGATCATGTCGAGGTCGGAGACGGGGTCACGGTCCGACTCCAGCGTCGCGGTGTCCAGGACGTGCACGAGGACGGAGCAGCGCTCGACGTGCCTCAGGAACTCCAGGCCCAGGCCCTTGCCCTGGCTGGCGCCCGGGATGAGCCCCGGGACGTCCGCGATCGTGTAGACCGTCGAGCCCGCGGTGACGACGCCCAGGTTGGGGACGAGAGTCGTGAACGGGTAGTCCGCGATCTTCGGCTTGGCGGCGGAGAGCACCGAGATGAGCGAGGACTTGCCGGCGCTCGGGTAGCCGACGAGCGCGACGTCGGCGACGGTCTTGAGCTCCAGGACGATGTCCCGGCTCTCCCCCGGCTCGCCGAGCAGGGCGAAGCCGGGCGCCTTGCGGCGGGCGGAGGCCAGCGCGGCGTTGCCGAGGCCGCCACGGCCGCCCTGGCCCGCGATGAACGTGGTCCCCTGGCCGACCAGGTCGGCGAGGACGTTTCCGGCCTTGTCGAGGACGACGGTGCCGTCCGGCACGGGCAGCACGAGGTCCTGGCCGTCCTTGCCGGAACGGTTGTCACCGGCGCCGGGCTGGCCGTTCGTGGCCTTGCGGTGGGGGCTGTGGTGGTAGTCCAGCAGCGTGGTCACGGCCTGCTCGACGACGAGGATCACATCGCCGCCGCGCCCGCCGTTGCCCCCGTCGGGACCGCCCAGCGGCTTGAACTTCTCACGGTGCACGGAGGCCACGCCGTGGCCTCCGTTACCCGCGGCGGCATGCAGCTCGACGCGGTCCACGAAGGTGGTCATGGTGGGTGCCTCCAGGTACTACGGAAAAATACGGGAATGTCTCTTGACGTAACGCGCCGAGGGCGGACCCGCTTCCCCGGTTACCGGGAAAGCTGAGATCCGCCCTCGGAAGGTGCTGTGTCGCTCGTCGCAGCCTGGATCAGGCGGCGACGGGAACGATGTTCACGACCTTGCGGCCACGGTGCGTACCGAACTCCACCGCACCGGCGGTCAGCGCGAACAGCGTGTCGTCGCCGCCACGGCCTACGCCCGAGCCCGGGTGGAAGTGGGTGCCGCGCTGGCGGACCAGGATCTCACCGGCGTTCACGGCCTGACCGCCGAAGCGCTTCACGCCGAGCCGCTGGGAATTGGAATCGCGCCCGTTCCGAGTGGACGATGCGCCCTTCTTATGTGCCATGTCTCCTCAGTCCCTTACTTCGCAGCCGCGGGGATACCGGTGACCTTGATCGCCGTGTACTGCTGGCGGTGGCCCTGGCGACGGCGGTAACCCGTCTTGTTCTTGTAGCGAAGGATGTCGATCTTCGCGCCCTTGTGGTGGTCCACGATCTCGGCCTGGACCTTGATGCCGTCCAGGACCCAGGGGTCGCTGGTCACGGCGTCACCGTCGACAACGAGCAGGGTCGAGAGCTCGACCGTGTCGCCAACCTTGGCGGTGGGAATCTTGTCAACCTCAACGATGTCGCCGACAGCAACCTTGTGCTGTCGACCACCGCTGCGCACGATGGCGTACACGCGGATCTCTCTCTCACTCGGAACGGATCCCCTGAAGCCAGCCGCCCGCACGGGCCGGAGCCCGGGACGATCCGGAAGGATGAGCGGCCTCTGCCGGCACGGGTGCGCGATGCGCGCGCCGAAGCCGGAAGGGATGTGCTCAGGGGTAGGTGCGTACGGAAACACACCGAGTGTTCAGAGTACGGACAGCCGCCTTGCCGGTCAAACCGGCCCCTGCCCGGCCGAGGAACCGCCCGGAGGGCGCGTACGAGGCCTGGGGACCGGCGGGGGCGCCGACAAGCCCGCAGGGCTGCCCTTGCGCCGCTCACACGCGTGTGTGGCCCCGCCTCGGCCGAGGCGGGGCCACACACGCTGTCACTTCACGGCCGGCCCTCTAGTCGGTCGGGGCCGTCACGGAGGGCGACGACTGCTCGGCGGCTGAGGTCTTCTTCGCCGCCGCCTTCTTCGTCGTCTTCTTCGCCGCTGTCTTCTTCGCGACCGTCTTGGTGGCCGTCGTCTTCTTGGCGGGCGCCTTCTTCGCCGTGGCCTTCTTGGCGGTCTTCCGCGCCGCGGTCTTCTTGACCGGCGCTTCCGATTCCGCCGCTTCGGTGCCCGGGGCGCCGGACTCGTCGGAGCCGGTGCCCGTGACCACGACGGCCGCTGCCTCTTCGGCGCCGGCCGGCGAACCCGCCGGAGTAGTTACCTTGCGGGTCGCCCGGCGACGGGCGCGCGGCGGGGCAGCCGGAGCGGACTCCTCGTCAGCCGCCGGGGCCTCGGGCGCGGCCGCCTCCTCGGAGGGAGCGGGCGCCGGGGCCTCCACGACCGGGTCCTCGACCGCGACGGGCTCCGCCGCGGGCTCGGCCGGATGGACCGGAGGCGTCACGTCGGCCTGCTTGGGCGAGCCCGCCGGAGCGGTCGCCTTCCGGGTCGCCCTGCGACGCGTACGCGCCGGAGGAGCGGTCTCGGCCTCCGGTGCGGCGGGAGCCTCCACCGGGGTCTCGGCCACCGGCTCGGGCTGCTGCTCCTCGGCCACCGGGGCCGCCGGAGCGGCCTCGGCCACCGCGGCGGGCGCACCGGCCGGAGCCGTGGCCTTGCGGGTCGCGCGCCTGCGGCCACGGCCACGCGACGCTGCCGCCTCGGCCTCGGCCGGGCTGCTGTACAGCTCCTCGTCAGCCACGAAATCCGGCTCGGGCAGCGCCACCGGGGCGGCGACCTCGGCGGCCACCTCGGCCTCGGTCTCGACCTCGGCCGACTGCTCGTGCTCGTGGTCCTGGCCGTGCTCGTGGTCCTGGCCGTGCTCGTGCTCGTGTCCCGCGCCGCCGCGGCCGCGCTTCTTGGAACGCTTGCCACCGCCGCCACCGGCGGCCGTGGGCTGCTCCATGTGGACGATCACACCGCGACCGTTGCAGTGGACGCAGGTCTCGGAGAACGACTCCAGCAGACCCTGGCCCACCCGCTTACGGGTCATCTGGACCAGGCCCAGCGAGGTGACCTCGGCGACCTGATGCTTCGTACGGTCGCGGCCCAGGCACTCCAGCAGGCGCCGCAGCACCAGGTCCCGGTTGGACTCCAGCACCATGTCGATGAAGTCGACGACGACGATGCCACCGAGGTCGCGCAGCCGCAGCTGGCGCACGATCTCCTCGGCCGCCTCCAGGTTGTTCTTGGTGACGGTCTCCTCGAGGTTTCCGCCCTGGCCGGTGAACTTGCCGGTGTTGACGTCGACGACGACCATCGCCTCGGTCTTGTCGATCACCAGCGAGCCGCCGCTCGGCAGATAGACCTTGCGGTCCAGCGCCTTCATCAGCTGCTCGTCGATGCGGTACGTCGCGAAGACGTCGACCTCGGAGGTCCAGCGCGACAGCCGGTCCTTCAGGTCCGGTGCCACGTGCGAGACGTAGCCGTGGATGGTGTCCCAGGCGTCGTCACCGCTGACGATCACCTTCGAGAAGTCCTCGTTGAAGATGTCCCGGACGACCCGGACGGTCATGTCGGGCTCGCCGTAGAGCAACGTCGGCGCGTTGGAGCTGCTGGTGCTCTTCGACTTCTTCTGGATCTCTTCCCACTGGCCCTGCAGCCGCTCGACGTCGCGGCGCAGCTCGTCCTCGCTCGCGCCCTCGGCGGCGGTGCGCACGATGACGCCCGCGTCCTCGGGAACGATCTTCTTGAGGATGGTCTTCAGCCGGGCCCGCTCGGTGTCGGGCAGCTTGCGGCTGATACCGGTCATGGAGCCCTCGGGCACGTAGACCAGGTAGCGGCCGGGCAGCGAGACCTGGCTGGTCAGGCGGGCACCCTTGTGGCCGATCGGGTCCTTCGTCACCTGGACGAGGACGGACTGGCCGGACTTGAGCGCGGTCTCGATGCGGCGCGGCCCGTGGGCCATGCCGAGCGCCTCGAAGTTGACCTCGCCCGCGTACAGGACGGCGTTGCGGCCCTTGCCGATGTCGACGAAGGCGGCCTCCATGGACGGCAGTACGTTCTGCACCTTGCCCAGGTAGACGTTGCCGACGTAGCTGGTGGCCTGCTCCTTGTTGACGTAGTGCTCGACGAGCACGTTGTCCTCGAGGACGCCGATCTGGGTGCGCTCGCCGCTCTGGCGGACGACCATGACGCGCTCGACGGCCTCACGGCGGGCCAGGAACTCGGCCTCGGTGATGATCGGGACGCGGCGGCGGCCCTGCTCGCGGCCCTCGCGGCGGCGCTGCTTCTTGGCCTCCATGCGCGTCGAGCCCTTGATGGACTGGACCTCGTCGAAGCCGGTGCCGAGCTCGCGCTCTGCTTCCTTCTTACGCGGCTCACGGACCTTGACGACCGTGCGCTCCGGGTCGTCCGCGCCCGTGCCCGCACCCGTGTCCTCGCCGGAGGCGTCCCCGCTGCGGCGGCGACGACGGCGACGGCGACGGCTGCTGCTGGAGCCGGAGGAGGACTCGTGCTCCTCGTCGTCCTCGTCGTCATGCGTCTGCTGCTCGTCCGCGGACCGGTCCGAGGCGGCGTCGTCCTGCTGCTCCACGTCGTCCGTGTCGCCGGCCTCACCGCGACGGCGGCGACGGCCACCACGGCGGCGACGGCGCGAGGGGCGGTCCCCGAACTCGTCCGTCTCGTCGCCCTCGTGCTCGGCGTCCGTCTCGGGCTCGGCCTCGTGGCTGTCCTCGGCGGGGGCGGCGGCCGGGGCGGACTGCTCGGCCGGAAGCGTTACCGGAGCCGCGGCCGGCTCAGTCTCGACGGCCTCGCCACGACGGCGGCGGCGACGGCGCGAACCGCCCTGGGGCGCGGCCTCGGCCTCGGCGGGGGCCGTGGTCCCGGTGGCCTGTCCGGCCTCGGCCCTGCGCGGCGCGCGGTCCTGGGGCTTCTGCTCCGCGACGGCCTCGTCGTTCTCTTCGTGCGCCGGGGCGGAACCCGCGGCGGCAGCGGCGGCAGCGGTCTCCGGGGTCTGGAACATCGGCTCGGAGAAGACGGGGGCCTGGAACACGGCCACGGCGGGGCGCGTCGCACGACGTCCCTTACGGGCCGGCTCCTCGGCCTTCCCGGTGAACTCGGGGCGGCCCGCGGCGGCGGTGGCCCGGCGGCGCTGGCGGCCTCGCGGTGCGGCTTCCTCGACCTCCTCGGTCTCGGAGGCCAGCTCCTCGGTCACTGCGGCGGGAGGGTTCTCACCCTTCTCGGCGGCTGCCTCGGCGACCTCCTCGACGGGCTGCGGGGTGCCGGCCGGAGCCGACGCCTTACGGGAGGCACGGCGGCGGGAGCGGGCCGGGGGCTCGGCCTCGGCGGCGGGAGCCTCTACGGCGTCCTCACTCCGGGCGGCCTCGGCGGCCGGTTCGGCCACGATCGCGGCCGGGGCCTCGGTGCTCTGCGCGCCCTGCGGCGTACCGGCCGGAGCCGACGCTCGGCGGCGGGCACGGCCGCGCGGCGCGGCGGCGGGCTCGGACGGCTCCGCAGGGGCTTCGGCGACCGGCTCGGGAGCCTTCACCGGCTCGGTCACGGTGTCCTGCGCGACAGCCTCGGCCTGCTGGGGGGCGCCTGCCGGCGCGGTGGCCTTACGGGTGGCGCGGCGGCGGGAGCGTGCCGGGGGCGCCTCCTCCTCGACGGTCTCCTCCGCCTCTTCTTCCTCGGCCGGGGTCTCGGCGGCGGGCTCGGTGACCGGCTCGACGACCTCGGCGGCGCCCTGCGGCGCACCAGCCGGAGCGGTCGCCTTACGGACCGCACGACGACGGGCACGCGCGGGCGGCGCGACCTCGGCAGCCGGCTCGGACGGCTCGGCGGCAGCGGCCGGTATGGCCGGCGTGACGTCCTCCGCGGCGGCCGCACCCGGCGCGCCCGACGGCGGGCCGGCGGGGCGGGACGCCGCGCGGCGCCTGCGGCGCGGCGGCAGCTTGTCCCCGGGGGCGTTGTTGTCTTCTGTGTTCCCGGTGTTACCGGGTTCGTTCGGCTCGTGCATGCGGGCGGTTCTCCCGTCGCGCTCCCGGGCGCCACGCCTGATTCCGGTCCGACGCGATTCGCGCGATGTGCGCGATACCGCCGTCCGGGGCGCGGGCGCCGCACGGGAGCTGATGTCTGGCTCGCCGGTTCCGTACGCGTCACGCACGGCCTGGCGAAAGTCTTATGGGGCGGTGCGCGGCCCGACCCAGGTGGCTCCCGAGTCCAAGGGCTGCGCTACAACGACCGCCTTACGCGGTGCCTGCACCTTCCGGCGCCGTCGCGGCGGCGGCCGGATCGGCCGTGGATACGGCCGGGGCTGCCTCGCGGTCGGGCGCGAGCGGGTCGGTCACCGTGCCGGACTCCTCATCGAAGAGCCCCTGCGCCAGCCTGGTCACCGCTGCGGGGACCGGCGGCGCCAGGTCGGCCACAACTCGGAGACCGGACAGGACGTCGTCGGGTCGCACGGCAGGTGTCACGTGCCGCACTACCAGGCGCAGTATCGCACAGGGCCTGTCCCCGGACCTATCAGGCTGTGGATCAAGAGCCTGCAGGTCCGCGACAGCCGCACGGGCGTCGAAGGTCCGCATGCCGTTCTTCGCGCGGCGCTGGACCTCGACGGTCTCGGCGCCCAGGAAGGCGGCCACGGCCTTTTCGGCGTCCTCGACGGTGACCCCGTCCAGCCGCATCTCCCATACGGAGGCGGTCAGCCGGTCGGCGAGGCCCGAGGTGTGGGCCTCCACCGCGTCGATGATGTCGAGACCGTCCGGCATCGACGCGTTGAGCAGCTCGCGGAGCGTTCCGGGATCCCGCGCCTCGCTGAGGGCGATCTCCAGGAACTCGGCCTCGCTGCCCGTCCCCGTGGGGGCGGCGTTGGCGTACGACACCTTCGGGTGGGGCGTGAAGCCCGCCGAGTAGGCCATGGGCACCTGGGAGCGGCGCAGCGCCCGCTCGAAGGCGCGCTGGAAGTCTCTGTGACTGGTGAACCGGAGGCGGCCCCGCTTGGTGTAGCGCAGTCTGATGCGCTGCACCGCCGGTGCGGGCGGCGGGCC
Source organism: Streptomyces sp. NPDC102441 (assembly GCF_044765585.1). Lineage (NCBI taxonomy): Bacteria > Bacillati > Actinomycetota > Actinomycetes > Kitasatosporales > Streptomycetaceae > Streptomyces > Streptomyces sp. NPDC102441. Next base: position 189,237 of record NZ_JBIWKH010000002.1, on the reverse strand, counting down.
TTCGGGCTGTCGCTTGCCCAGTGGTTCTTCTCCTCGGTGCGGGGCGGCCGCGGTGGCGTGCCGCCCACGAAATACGGGGTGCCCCGGGGTGCCGCTCCGGCTCACCCCCGGCTGACGGTTTTGTCGGCAGACAGGGAGATCTCGGACGCGGGCGCCGCGCTGGGGACAGTCGTTGTCCTACCCAGGGTACGCGCAGCGGACCCTTCGAGTTCCCGCGCGTCCGTGACCTGCGGCGTTCCCACCAGCGCGCGCCAGGCATCCCTGCGCGCCGCGCGGAGGGTCTCCCGGGCCGAGGCCAGTGCGCCGCGCGCCGCGCGTCCCGCCTCGATCGCGGCCCGTTTGACGGGCGCCCCGACCGCGTCGCGCAGGAAGTGCCCGACCGGCGTGCACACCGTGCGGTAGGCCCAGGCCACCGGCGCACCCACCAGATGCCACGCCAGCCAGGCCAGAACGCGGCCGACGGCGCGCGAGACGTATCCGGCGATCCGCCAGGCGACGCCCACGGCGGCCACGATCTCCCGGCCCACCGGGGCGAGGACCCGCCGGTACACGCATGCGACCGGCAGCACGAACAGCGTCATGACCAGCCACGCCGCACCGGTCCACAGCGCCGACGCCACGGCGGCGAGGCCCCGCCCCAGCATCCCGAGCGTCCACGCGATGCCGTGACCGACCGGAGTCAGCACCCACCGGTACGCCCACACGGCCGGCAGGACGAACAGGTGGATGACGAGCCAGGCCACCGCGATGCCGAGCGGCTTCAGTACGTAACGCCATACGCCGGTGGCGGGCCACACGAGCAGCACGGTCAACAAGGCGGTCGCCGCCGGCACGAGCAGCCGGTCGTACACCCACCGGAGCCCCTGTCCGGCCGGGGTGAGCACCGCCGTGTGGAGCCACACCAGCGGCGCGACGACCCCGTACCGGACGAGGGGGACGGCCACGTATCTCCACAGGCCCACCCAGGGCCACACCAGGAGGGCCACGGCCAGCCACACGAGGGCACGGCCGACCGGGGCGAGCACCTCGTCGTACAGCCACTCCAGCGCCCGCCCGAGGGGGCGCAGCAGCACGCGCTCCGCGACACGTCCTCCCGCGACGAGAAGGTCCCAGAGCATCCGGACCGGCAGGACCAGGACGAGCACCACGATCCTCACCGGAATTCTGACGAGGGTCGTCAGACAGCCCTCCCCGCCTTCGTACGGCGGGGGTGTGCGGTGCTTGTCGAGGTCCATGCCGGGAAGGACGCGAACGCCCGGCCCGGGGTTTCCCGGGCCGGGCGTTCGTCACCGGGCTGTTGCCCGCGGGACCTACTTCACGACCGTCAGCGGCAGGAGCTTCTTGCCGGTGGGGCCGATCTGGATGTCGAGGTCGAGCTGCGGGCACACGCCGCAGTCGAAGCACGGCGTCCAGCGGCAGTCCTCGACCTCGGTCTCGTCGAGGGAGTCCTGCCAGTCCTCCCAGAGCCAGTCCTTGTCGAGGCCGGAGTCCAGGTGGTCCCAGGGCAGGACCTCTTCGTACGTCCGCTCGCGGGTGGTGTACCAGTCGACGTCGACGCCGAAGGAGGGGAGCGCCTTCTCCGCGCTCCTCATCCAGAGGTCGTAGCTGAAGTGCTCGCGCCAGCCGTCGAAGCGGCCGCCGGACTCGTAGACCTCGCGGATGACGGAGCCGACCCGGCGGTCACCGCGGGAGAGCAGGCCCTCGACGATGCCGGGCTTGCCGTCGTGGTAGCGGAAGCCGATGGAGCGGCCGTACTTCTTGTCGTCGCGGATCTTGTCCCGGAGCTTCTTCAGCCGGGCGTCGGTGTCCTCGGCGCTGAGCTGCGGGGCCCACTGGAAGGGGGTGTGCGGCTTGGGCACGAAGCCGCCGATGGAGACGGTGCAGCGGATGTCGTTCTGCCCGGAGACCTCACGGCCCTTGGCGATCACGTTGACCGCCATGTCACCGATCTGGAGGACGTCCTCATCGGTCTCGGTGGGCAGGCCGCACATGAAGTACAGCTTCACCTGGCGCCAGCCGTTGCCGTACGCGGTGGCGACCGTCCGGATCAGGTCCTCCTCCGAGACCATCTTGTTGATGACCTTGCGCATGCGCTCGGAGCCGCCCTCGGGGGCGAAGGTGAGACCGGACCTGCGGCCGTTGCGGGTCAGCTCGTTGGCCAGGTCCACGTTGAACGCGTCGACTCGGGTGGAGGGCAGTGAGAGACCGACCTTGTCGTCCGTGTACCGGTCGGCGAGGCCCTTGGCGATGTCGCCGATCTCGGAGTGGTCCGCGGAGGAGAGCGACAGGAGGCCGACCTCCTCGAAGCCGGTGGCCTTGAGCCCCTTCTCCACCATCTCGCCGATGCCGGTGATGCTTCGTTCCCGCACGGGGCGCGTGATCATGCCGGCCTGGCAGAAACGGCAGCCGCGGGTGCAGCCGCGGAAGATCTCCACGGACATCCGCTCGTGGACGGTCTCGGCGAGAGGGACGAGCGGCTGTTTGGGGTACGGCCATTCGTCGAGGTCCATGACGGTGTGCTTGGACACGCGCCACGGCACGCCGGACTTGTTGGGCACGACGCGGCCGATGCGGCCGTCGGGGAGGTACTCGACGTCGTAGAAACCGGGGACGTAGACGCCACCGGTCCTCGCGAGACGGAACAGGACCTCTTCGCGCCCGCCGGGCCGGCCCTCGGCCTTCCAGGCGCGGATGATCTCGGTGATCTCCAGGACGGCCTGCTCACCGTCGCCGATGACCGCGCAGTCGATGAAGTCCGCGATCGGCTCGGGGTTGAACGCGGCGTGGCCGCCCGCGAGCACGATCGGGTGGTCGACGGTGCGGTCCTTGGACTCCAGCGGGATGCCCGCGAGGTCCAGGGCCGTGAGCATGTTGGTGTAGCCGAGCTCGGTGGAGAAGCTGAGGCCGAACACGTCGAAGGCGCCGACGGGGCGGTGGCTGTCCACGGTGAACTGGGGCACCTTGTGCTCGCGCATCAGCTCCTCGAGGTCCGGCCACACGCTGTACGTGCGCTCGGCGAGGACGCCCTCGCGTTCGTTGAGCACCTCGTAGAGGATCATGACGCCCTGGTTGGGGAGTCCTACCTCGTAGGCGTCGGGGTACATGAGTGCCCAGCGGACGTCGCATTCGTCCCACGGTTTGACGGTGGAGTTCAGCTCACCGCCGACGTACTGAATGGGCTTCTGCACATGCGGGAGCAGAGCTTCGAGCTGCGGGAAGACCGACTCGGCAGACATCTGAGGACCTTCGTAGCTGGCAGGGGTGACCATCAAGCGTAACCCGGTGCTCAGCCTTTCAGCGCCGCGCGCGGTCCGGGCCGTGACGCCCGCGCCCAGACCTCGGGAAGCTCGCGCTCCCGTGCGCTCGCCGCGGCTTCCTCCCTGCCGTACAGGAGACCCCACGTGAACGCGGACTCGCCCGCGCCGTGAGCCTGTACGGCCAGGGTGCGCAGGGCGTCCCGGGCCACGACGCTGTCCTGGTGGTCGCCGAGGACCGACTGCACGGACTTCATCCGCTTGGCGAACTTCTTGGCAGGCTTCCCCAGCGCCGGCCTGGCGGCCTCGGCCGCGTACCGGACACGCTTGGCCGCCTTGCGCGCTTCGTGCATGGCCACGTCGCGTTCCCCGCCCGGGCGCTGTTCCAGGGCGTCCCCGACGCGGCCGGCGAGGCGTTCGTAGTCCTTGAGCACGGCGCGGGGCAGGGCGTCCGCGGCCGGCCGGGCAGCGGCGGGGAGCAGGGGCGGGTCGGCGAGAAGGGCGTCCAGGGAGTCCAGCAGGGCCAGGTAGCGCTCCGCGTCGAGCACGGCGGCGACCCGCCGCCGTGAACCGGTGCGCCTGGCGACGGAGGTGAGCGTCAGCCGGGCACTCACGGGTCCCAGGAGCAGGGTGGCGGGCAGATTGGAGGCGTGGGAGCGGAGCCGTTCGTCGAGGACTTCCTGGTCACGGTCGACCCCGAGCTCGGCGGCGAGCCACTTCAGCTCGTCGCGGAGCGGGTCGGTGACGGTCCGGTCCAGAATTTTGCGGTACGTCCTGAAGGCGCTGCGCAGCCGGCGGGTGGCGACCCGCATCCGGTGCACGCTGTCGGGCAGGTCGCGGCGTACGGCGGGGTCGAGATCGACGAGGGCCGCGGTCTGACGGCGTACGTAGGCGAGCACATGGTCGCCCGCGGTGCGCGGGGAGGGTTCCTTCTTCGTCTGCCGCCGCTTCCCCGGGGCGGTCTCTTCCAGGGCCCTGGCCAGCTTGGACGGTGAGGACGAGGGCCGGACGCCGGCCTTGCGCAGCCGCCGCTCGACCGCGTCGAGGAGGGCCGGGTCGCCGTCGTCGGCCAGCTCGACCTCCAGCTCGGTCCACGCCGACGTGGTCCCGTGCCCTTCTTCGGTGAGGCGCTCCGCGAGGACCTCGTCGACGCTCAGCTCGGCGAGCAGGGCACCGTCCTCGTCGAGGAGGTGGTGGACGTCCCTGGCGGAGAGGATCCGGACGACGGGGGTCACCGGGGTATGCCGTACGCGGGAGCGGAGCAGCTCGCCGAGGGCGGGCGGCAGGGTGTCGGTGAGCGGGGCCTGGATCTCGTCACGGACGCCGGCGGAGACGGGGATCTTGAGGTGCCACCCGGCGTCGTCCCCGCCTGTTCTGCGGCGCAGCGTGAGGGAGTCCGCGGCCAGCCGGAAGTCCTGGGTGTCGTAGTAGACGGCGTCGAGTTCGCGGAGGCCGCGGTGGACGACCTCGGAGACCCCGGCCGTACGGGTCAGGTCGGGCAGCTGGGTCTCGGGAGTCGCTTCGTACTTCCGCTCGATCTCACGCTTCGAGTCCGCCATATGACGAACCTATCCGCGATGCCCTCGGATATGCAGGTCGGACGGAAGTACTCAGGCCGACATCCGCCGTTGCACCTTGATCGACTGGAGCAGCCCGACCGCCACCCAGACGGCGAACATCGATGAACCTCCGTACGACACGAAGGGCAGTGGGAGTCCGGCCACCGGCATGATCCCGAGAGTCATCCCGATGTTCTCGAAGGACTGGAAGGCGAACCAGGCGATGATGCCGGCGGCGACGATCGTCCCGTACAGCTCGGTCGTCCCACGGGCGATGCGGCAGGCGCGCCAGAGGACGACGCCGAGCAGGACGATGATCAGTCCGGCTCCGAGGAAGCCGAGCTCCTCGCCCGCGACGGTGAAGACGAAGTCGGTCTGCTGTTCGGGGACGAACTGCCCCGTCGTCTGGGAACCGTTGAAGAGCCCGGTGCCTGTGAGTCCGCCGGAGCCGATGGCGATGCGGGCCTGGTTGGTGTTGTAGCCGACGCCGGCCGGGTCGAGTGCCGGGTTGGCGAAGGCCGCGAAGCGGGCGATCTGGTAGTCGTCGAGGACGCCGAGCTGCCAGACGGCCAGCGCGCCCGCCGTGCCCGCGCCGAGGAGCCCGAAGACCCAGCGGTTGGACGCGCCGGAGGCGAGGAGCACCCCCAGCACGATGACGGCCATCACCATGACGGAGCCGAGGTCGGGCATCAGCATGACGACGGCCATCGGGACGAGTGCCAGTCCGAGTGCCTTGGCGACGGTCCGGTGGTCGGGGTGCTGCTGGTCGCCCGCGTCGACCCGGGCGGCGAGCAGCATCGCCATCCCGAGGATGATCGTGATCTTGGTGAACTCGGAGGGCTGGAGGGAGAAGCCGCCTGGGAGCAGGATCCAGGCGTGCGCGCCGTTGACGGTGGCGCCCAGCGGGGTGAGGACCGCGAGGACGAGCAGGACCGACAGCCCGTAGAGGACCGGTACCGCTCCCCGCAGGGTGCGGTGTCCGAGCCAGATGGTGCCGATCATCAGCGCGAGGCCGATGCCGGTGTTGAGCGCGTGCCGGAAGAAGAAGTAGTACGGATCGCCGTGCGTCAGGGACTCGCGGCCACGGGTCGCCGACCAGACCAGCAGCGAGCCGACGAACGACAGCGCGACGGCCGATCCGAGCAGCGGCCAGTCCAGCCGCCGCACGACGGAGTCACGGGCGCTGAGCTTGGCCCAGACGGTGCGTTCCTCGGGGGCGTAGCGCGAGACGGAGAAGCCTGCCATCAGTCGCGCCTCCCCACGGTCGCGGGCAGGGCGCCCGCGAGTGCCTGCGTGCCGTCGTCGACGGGCGCGGGGGTGTACGGCTTGATCTTGGGCGACTCGATCTGGCCGTCCGGCTTGATCTTGGGCAGGCTCTTCTGGGGCGCGGGCAGCAGCGCCTTCTTGAGGTCCTGCTTGCCGCCGGCGTCGAGCCCGTAGAGCGCGTTGTAGATGTTGCGCACGGCGGGGCCGGACGCGCCGGAGCCCGTACCACCCTGGGAGATGGTCATGACGACCGTGTAGTCCTTGGTGTACGTGGCGAACCATGAGGTCGTCTGCTTGCCGTAGACCTCGGCCGTGCCCGTCTTGGCGTGCATCGGGATCTTGTCCTGGGGCCATCCGCCGAATCGCCAGGCGGCGCTGCCCCGGGTCGCGACTCCCGCGAGGGCTTCGTCTATTTTGTCGCGCGTGTCCGCCTTCTTGAAGGGCAGCTTGCCGTGGGACTGGGGCGCGATCTCCTGGACGGTCTTGCCGTCGCCGCTGACGACCGCCTTGCCGACGGTCGGGTCGTACAGAGTGCCGCCGTTGGAGATCGCGGAGTAGATGGTCGCCATCTGGATGGGTGTGACGAGCGTGTCGCCCTGCCCGATCGAGTAGTTGACGGAGTCACCGGCGCGCATCTTGTTGCCCTCGATGCAGCCTTCGTACGCGATCTTCTCGACGTACGTGCCGTTCTTCTTGCCCTGCTTGCACCACGCCGCCTTGTTGGCGTCGTAGAAGTCCTGCTTCCACTGGCGGTCGGGAACGCGGCCGGCGACCTCGTTGGGGAGGTCGATGCCGGTCTCCTTGCCGAGCCCGAACTGGTGGGCGGTCTTGTAGAACCAGTCCGCCGGGTCCTTCTTCGGGTTGTTGCCTCCGTCCTTGGCCCATTCCTTGTGCGCCAGGCCGTAGTAGACGGTGTCGCAGGAGACCTCGAGCGCGCGGCCGATGCTGATGCTGCCGTAGCCCTGTGACTCGAAGTTCTTGAAGGTCTGGCCGCCGACGTTGTACGAGCTGGGGCACGGGTAGTTGCCGTCGAAGTCGTATCCGGCGTTGACGGCGGCGGTCGAGGAGATGACCTTGAAGATCGATCCGGGTGCGGCGGTGCCCTGGATGGCGCGGTTCAGCAGCGGGAAGTTGGACTTCTTGCCGGTGAGCTTCGCGTAGTCCTTGGCGGAGATGCCGCCGATCCAGGCGTTGGGGTCGTACGTCGGCTGGGAGGCCATGGACACGACGCGGCCGGTCTTGGCCTCCATGACGACGACGGCACCGGAGTCCGCCTTGTAGAACTCGTTGGTGTTGCGGTCCATCTCCTTGCGGGCCGTCTCCATCGCCTTGTTGAGCTCGTACTCGGCGACGGCCTGGACCCGGGCGTCGATGGAGGTGACGACGTTGGCGCCGGGCTGGGCCTCGTCGTTCTGCGCCTGGCCGATGACACGGCCGAGGTTGTCGACCTCGTACCGGGTGACGCCGGCCTTGCCTCGGAGTTCCTTGTCGTACGTGCGCTCCAGGCCGGAGCGGCCGACCTGGTCGGAGCGGAGGTACGGCGACTCGGTGTCCTGGGCCTTGGTGACCTCTTCGTCGGTGACGGGCGAGAGGTAGCCGAGGACCTGGGCGGTGTTGGCCTTGCCGGGTGCGGCGTAGCGGCGCACGGCGGTGGGCTCGGCGGTGATCCCGGGGAAGTCCTCGGCGCGCTCACGGATCTGGAGGGCCTGCTGCGTGGTGGCCTCGTCGGTGACCGGGATCGGCTGGTAGGGCGAGCCGTTCCAGCAGGGCTGCGGGGTCTTGGCGTCGCAGAGACGGACCTTGTCCAGGACGTCCTTGGGCTTCATGTCCAGGACACCGGCCAGCCGGGTGAGGACTCCGACGCCGTCGTCCTTCATCTTCATCAGCTCGGTGCGGCTCGCGGACACGACGAGACGCGTCTCGTTGTCCGCGAGGGGCACTCCGCGCGCGTCGAGGATGGATCCGCGGACGGCGGGCTGCACGACCTGCTGGACGTGGTTGTTCTTGGCCTCGTCGGTGTACTCCTGGCCGTTGCGGATCTGGAGGTACCAGAGCCGGCCGCCGAGCGTCAGGAGCAGGGAGAAGACGAGGACCTGGATGACGACGAGACGGATCTGGACCCGCGGGGTCCTGCCCGTCTCCGGGATATTGCTCACGGGGTGCCCCCGGTGCTGGTGGGTCGGCCGGGCGTACGGGGGTCGCTCCCGGAAGAGAACAGCCTCACAGTCGCTTGACCCCCTTGATCCTTCCTGCGCGTGCGGCACGGCCACGGGCCGCTCTCAGGCGCATCCCGCCCCGCTGGCTGCCGATCCGCAGCCCCGTGCCGGTGGCCAGCCAGCCGGCGGCGACGTCCCCGCTGCCGGAGCTGTCGGCGATCGGGTCGCTCTCGGTGCGTCTGGCGAGCGCCATGATCAGCGGAACGGTGAACGGGGCGAGGAGCAGGTCGTACACCGCGGCGGTGAACAGCAGGCTGCCCAGGCCCACATGACGGGCGGCCGTGTCGCCGACGAGGGCGCCGACACCGGCGTACAGCAGGGTCGACCCGAGCGCCGCGGCGACGACGAAGGCCATCGGGGTGAAGGCCGACTTGAGCTGGCCGGTCTCCGGCCGCGCCAGTCCGGCGAGGTAGCCGATGACGCAGAGGACGAGGGCATAGCGTCCGGCGGCGTGGTCGGCGGGCGGCGCCAGGTCGGCGAGGAGGCCCGCGCCGAAGCCGATGAGGGCGCCGCTGACGTGCCCGTACACGAACGCGAGGCCGAGGACGACGAGGAGCAGCAGGTCGGGGGTGGCTCCGGGGAGCTGGAGACGGGCGAGGACGGAGACCTGGATGACGAGGGCGACCACGACCAGGGTGACGGAGAGCAGCGTCCGGTTGAAGCGCATGGGGATCAGCTCTATTCCTGCTCGTTCGCCGCGTCGCCGGCGGGCGCGTCGGCGTCGCCGGAGGCGTCCGGGGAGGCACCGGGGGACGCGGAGGCGTCGGGCTTCTCGTTGACGTTCCCGACGACCTTTCCGCTGCCGTCGACGAGGTCGCCGTTCGGCTGGACGGTGACGGTGACGGTCGGGGTGGGCTTGGGCTTCTCCGGCTTCTTGGGCTGCTTCGGCAGCACCATGTCGCGGGGGTCCTCGCGGGGCGCCTGGACGACGATGCCCACGACGTCGAGCTTGGTGAAGCCGACGAACGGGCGGACGAAGACCGTCCGGGTGAGGTCTCCGCCGGACGGGTCCACGCGGACGACCTCGCCGACCGGCACGCCGGGGACGAAGGGCTTGTCCTTGCTGGAGCCGAAGGTGACCAGCCGGTCGCCCTTCTTCACGTCGGCCTTGCCGTTGAGGAACTGCACGGACAGCGGCCGGGATCCCTGGCCGGTGGCGAAGCCGAGCTCGTCGGTCTTCTCCATCCGGGTGCCGACGGTGAAGTCGGGGTCGTTGGCCAGCAGGACGGTCGAGGTGTTCGGGCCGACGGTGGTGACCCTGCCGACCAGCCCCTCACCGTTCAGCACGGTCATGTCGCGCTTGAGGCCGTCGTTGGCCCCCGCGTCGATGGTGATCGTCCAGGAGAAGCCCTGGGCCGCTCCTATGGCGATGACCTCGGCGCCCTTGATGCCGTACTGGCCGGCCCCGGCGCTCTTCAGCATGGTGTCGAGCTGGCGGACCTTGCTGGTGTTGCGGTCGTCGCTGCCCAGCTTCGTCTTCAGCGCGGCGTTCTCGTGCTCCAGTGCCGCGATCCTGTCGTGCCGGTCACCGGAGTCCCGTACGGCGCCGATGGCGTTGCCCACCGGATCCACCGCCGCCGAGACGCCGTTCTCGACCGGTCCGAAGACCGTGGCGGCGGCCTGCCGGGCTCCGTCCACCGGTGACTCCTCGCCACCGCGGATATCCACCGTGATCAGGGCGAATGCGATGGCGATCAGCAGCACCAGGAGCAGCCGGCTCTCTCGTGTGTCCCTCACGTGCGGCGGCCGTGCCTTCCTCGTCGGAATGTTCGTGCCTGTATACCAACGTTCCGCCGTACGGGAGCGCAGTGCCCGTACGGCGGAACCTCGTGTCTACCGTCGGGGCTGGGCGTCCAGCACCTGCTGGAGTGCTTCGAACTCCTCGACGCACTTACCGGAACCGAGGGCCACCGAGTCCAGCGGGTCCTCGGCGATGTGGATCGGCATGCCCGTCTCATGGCGGAGCCGCTCGTCGAGACCGCGCAGGAGGGCCCCGCCGCCGGTGAGGACGATGCCGCGGTCCATGATGTCGCCCGAGAGCTCCGGCGGGCACTTGTCGAGCGTCGTCTTCACGGCGTCGACGATCGCGTTGACCGGCTCCTCGATGGCCTTGCGGACCTCGGTCGCGGAGATCACGACGGTCTTGGGCAGGCCCGAGACCAGGTCGCGTCCGCGGATCTCGGTGTGCTCGTCCTTCTCCATCTCGAACGCCGACCCGATCGTGATCTTGATCTGTTCGGCGCTGCGCTCACCGAGGAGGAGGGAGTACTCCTTCTTGATGTGCTGGATGATCGCGTTGTCCAGTTCGTCTCCGGCGACCCGGATGGACTGGGCGGTGACGATTCCGCCGAGCGAGATCACGGCGACCTCGGTGGTGCCGCCACCGATGTCGACGACCATGTTGCCGGTGGCCTCGTGGACCGGCAGGCCGGAGCCGATGGCCGCGGCCATGGGCTCTTCGATGATGTGCACCTGGCGCGCACCGGCCTGCGTCGACGCCTCGATGACGGCGCGTCGCTCGACCCCTGTGATGCCGGAGGGCACACAGACGACGACCCTCGGGCGGGCCAGGTAGCGACGCTTGTGGATCTTGAGGATGAAGTAGCGGAGCATGCGCTCCGTGATCTCGAAGTCGGCGATCACGCCGTCCTTCAGGGGCCGCACGGCAACGATGTTGCCCGGCGTGCGGCCGATCATCTTCTTTGCCTCGGCGCCGACCGCCAGGATTCCGCCGGTGTTGGTGTTGATGGCCACGACGGACGGCTCGTTCAGAACGATGCCGCGCCCCCTGACGTACACCAGCGTGTTGGCAGTCCCGAGGTCGATAGCCATGTCACGGCCGATGAACGACATTGAGTTCCCCTTGTTCCCCATGAGGATGTGTCGGGCCTTCCCTAGAAACGAAGAATGGCTTGTTTTAGGTAGGCGAGGGTTGGCGCTGCGGGCGTGGAGGCTTCCATCGTAGTGCCGTATGCACGGACACAGCGCGAGGGTCCTTCGCCATGGCGAGTGGAACGGCTGCCCGTTCCACCCATGGTGACGTTACGTCGGGGGGATGCGTTCCCGCGATACGTGACCCTATGCCGAAGGGCGACCGAATTACTTCGGTCGCCCCAGGTCATGAGCGCTGATTGGCGGAGCCGAAGTCAGGAAAGTCCGGGAAAGAAGAGCTTGAGTTCTCGCTCTGCGGACTCCTCGGAGTCCGAGGCGTGGATGAGGTTCTCCCGGGTGATGGTGCCGAAGTCACCACGGATCGAGCCGGGCGCGGCGGCGATCGGGTCGGTGGGGCCGGCCAGAGCGCGGACGCCCTCGATCACCCGCTCGCCTTCCGCCACCAGAGCGACGACGGGGCCGGAGGCCATGAACTCGACGAGCGGCTCGTAGAACGGGCGGCCCTTGTGCTCGCCGTAGTGCTGCTCCAGGGTCTCCTGGTCGAGCGTGCGCAGCTCCAGCGCGGTGATCGTCCAGCCGGCCTTGCGTTCGATGCGGCCGACGATCTCGCCGATCAGCCCACGCCGTACGGCGTCGGGCTTGAGAAGGACGAGGGTGCGCTGAGTCATGTGCGGCTCCTTGCAGACTTCCGGTGCGGGTGAGGGCGAGATTACAGGGGTACTCGAATGGCCCTACGGCCGGGTTTACTCTGCGTCATCCTTGGGCCTCTCGTCAGGATCAAACGAAAGACCCTAGGCCGGAGCCTCTGTGCTCTCCTGCGCCTCGGCCTGGGCCGCCCACCGCACCTTGGCCTCGTCGATCCTGCGGCCGTAGTGCACCGAGGCCCACCACAGGGCACCGAAGATCACACCGAGGATGAACATCATCGGGACGAAGAAGCCGCTCAGCACCAGCAGGACCTGGAGCGTCCAGCCGAGCTGCACCCCGCCGGGCCGGGTGATCACACCGCAGAGCAGGACGGACAGCAGCATGCCGACGCCGCAGACCGTCCAGACCGTGCCCATGGACAGGTCCTCGGACTTCATCGCCACGAGTCCGGCGAAGCCGATGACGAAGAATTCACCTATCAGCGTCGATGCACAGAGCATACGCACAGGTCAGCGCCTTCCCAGAAGCAGCCGGGCCTCGCCGACCGTGATCACGGATCCGGTCACCAGGACGCCGGCGCCCGCGTATTCGGCCTCTTCCTCGGCGAGGGTGATCGCCGCCTCCAGCGCGTCGTCCAGGCGCGGTTCGACCTGGACGCGCTCGTTGCCGAAGACCTCGACGGCGACCGCGGCCAGGGCGTCCGCGTCCATGGCGCGCGGGCTGGAGTTCTGGGTGACGACAACCTCCGCGAAGATCGGCTCGAAGGCTTCGAGGAGCCCCCGCACGTCCTTGCCGTCACTCGCTCCGACGACACCGATCAGCCGCGAGAAGCTGAACGCCTCGGAGACTCCCTCGGAGGCGGCGAGGGCGCCGGCCGGATTGTGCGCCGCGTCCAGGACGACGGTGGGGCTGGACCGGACGACCTCCAGGCGGCCCGGCGAGAGCACCGAGAGGAACGCCTTGCGGACCGCTTCGACGTCGAGGCTGCGGGCCTGCTCCGCGCCGATCCCGAAGAACGCCTCGACGGCGGCGAGCGCCACCGCCGCGTTGTGCGCCTGGTGCGCCCCGTAGAGCGGCAGGAAGATGTTGCCGTACTCGCCGCCCAGGCCCCGCAGGGTCAGCAGCTGGCCGCCGACCGCGATCTCGCGGGAGACGATGCCGAACTCCATGCCCTCGCGGGCGACCGTGGCGTCCACCTCGACGGCCTTCTTCAGCATGACCTGCGCGGCGTCGACCGGCTGCTGGGCCAGGATCACCGTCGCGTCCTGCTTGATGACGCCGGCCTTCTCCCCCGCGATCTCCGCGGGGGTGGAGCCGAGGCGGTCGGTGTGGTCGAGCGAGATGGGGGTGACCACGGCGACCGAGGCGTCGATGACGTTCGTCGCGTCCCAGGTGCCGCCCATGCCGACCTCGACGACCGCGACATCGACCGGCGCGTCGGCGAACGCCGCGTACGCCATGCCCGTCAGCACCTCGAAGAACGAGAGCCGGTAGGGCTGCTGGGCGTCGACCATCTCGACGTACGGCTTGATGTCGTTGTACGTCTCGATGAAGCGCTCCGCGTCGATCGGGGCGCCGTCCAGGCTGATCCGCTCGGTGATCGACTGGACATGGGGAGAGGTGTAGCGGCCGGTGCGGAGCTCGAAGGCGCTCAGCAGGGCCTCGATCATGCGGGCCGTGCTGGTCTTGCCGTTGGTCCCCGTGATGTGGATCGAGGGATAGGCGCGCTGGGGCTCACCCAGCACGTCCATCAGGGCCGCGATACGGGTCACCGAGGGCTCGAGCTTGGTCTCGCCCCAGCGTCCGGCGAGCTCCTGCTCCACCTCGCGCAGCGCCCGGTCGGTCTCGGGGTCGGTGGGCCGGTCGGGGACCGCCTCACCCTGAGGGGGACCCGACTGGGTGCGCAGCGTCCGGCTCCCGGCCTCGATCACCGCCAGGTCGGGGTCGCGCTGGGTCTCTTCGTCGACGATCTCCGCGAAGGTGTCGTCGGGGTCGGACTCGTCGTGCCGGTCTGAAGGGCGGGGCTTACTCACGGGGCCAGTCTACGGATGGGCACCGACATCTCGCGCAGCGCCCGGCAGACTGTGGACAGACGGTGCGGCGAAGCCCCCGCACCCCCGGTCGGTCGGGAGTACGGGGGCTTCGCCCTCAGAACATCAGCTCTGCGGAAGGCCCGCCAGCTGTGCCCCGATCCGCTCGATGTCGGCCTCGGCCTTGGCGAGCCGGCCACGGATCTTGTCGACCACGTTGTCCGGCGCCTTGGCGAGGAAGGCCTCGTTGCCGAGCTTGCCGGTGGCCTGGGCCTTCTCCTTCTGCGCCGCCTCCAGGTCCTTGGTGAGGCGCTTGCGCTCGGCCGCCACGTCGATCGTGCCGGACAGGTCCAGGGCGACGACCGCCCCGGCGACCGGGAGGGACGCAGTGGCCTGGAAGCCGTCCCCGGCGGGCTGGAGGCGCAGCAGCTGGCGGACGGCCGCCTCGTGCGGGGCGAGCGCGGTGCCCGTCAGGGTCAGCTCGGCAGGAACCTTCTGGCCGGGCTGGAGCCCCTGGTCGTTGCGGAAGCGGCGGACCTCGGTGACGACCTGCTGGACGAGCTCGATCTCCTTCTCGGCCGCCTCGTCGCGGAAACCGGAATCCGTCGGCCAGTCGGCGATGACGACCGACTCGCGGCCGGTGAGCGCGGTCCACAGCGACTCGGTGACGAAGGGGACGATCGGATGCAGCAGCCGCAGCATCACGTCGAGGACCTCGCCGAGGACCCGGCCCGAGACCTCGGCCGGACGGCCGCCCGCGAAGAACGTCGTCTTGGACAGCTCGACGTACCAGTCGAAGACCTCGTCCCAGGCGAAATGCCGCAGCGCCTCGCTGATCTTGGCGAACTGGAAGTCGTCGTAGTACGCGTCGACGTCCGCGACCGTCTTGTTCAGCCGCGAGAGGATCCAGCGGTCGGTCACCGACATCTCGTCGGCGGACGGCAGTTCGCCCTCGATGGTCGCGCCGTTCATCAGCGCGAAGCGGGTGGCGTTCCAGATCTTGTTGGAGAACTTCGCCGAACCCTGGACCCAGTCCTCGCCGATCGGGACGTCGGTGCCCGGGTTGGCTCCGCGCGCCAGGGTGAAGCGCAGTGCGTCAGAGCCGTACTTGTCCATCCAGTCCAGCGGGTTGACGACGTTGCCGAAGGACTTCGACATCTTCTTGCCGTGCTCGTCGCGGACCATGCCGTGCAGGACGATCGTCCCGAACGGCGGGACGCCGTCGTTGACGTACAGGCCGAACATCATCATCCGGGCGACCCAGAAGAACAGGATGTCGTAGCCGGTGACCAGGACGGAGTTCGGGTAGAACTTCGCGAGGCTGTCGGTCTGTTCGGGCCAGCCGAGCGTGGAGAACGGCCACAGACCGGAGGAGAACCAGGTGTCCAGGACATCGCTGTCCTGCGTCCAGCCCTCGCCGGTCGGCGCCTCGTCGTCGGGTCCGACGCAGACGACCTCGCCGTTGGGGCCGTACCAGACGGGGATGCGGTGGCCCCACCAGAGCTGGCGCGAGATCGTCCAGTCGTGGAGGTTGTCGACCCAGTCGAAGTACCGCTTCTCCATCTCCTGCGGGTGGATCTTGACCTTGCCGTCGCGGACGGCGTCACCGGCCGCCTTGGCGAGCGGTTCGACCTTGACCCACCACTGGAGGGAGAGGCGCGGCTCGATGGTCGTCCTGCAGCGCGAGCAGTGGCCGACGGAGTGGACGTACGGGCGCTTCTCGGCGACGATCCGGCCGTCGGCGCGCAGGGCGGCGACGATGGCGGAGCGGGCCTCCAGACGGTCCAGGCCCTGGAAGGGGCCGGGGACGGTGATGACGGCACGCTCGTCGAGGACCGTGAGGAACGGCAGGTCGTGGCGCTTGCCGATCTCGAAGTCGTTCGGGTCGTGCGCCGGGGTCACCTTGACGGCGCCGGTGCCGAACTCGGGGTCGACGTGGTGGTCGGCGACGACCGGGATCGTGCGGTCGGTCAGCGGCAGCTTGATCTGCTTGCCGACCAGGTGCCTGTAGCGCTCGTCGTCGGGGTGGACGGCGACTGCGGTGTCACCGAGCATCGTCTCGGCGCGGGTGGTGGCGACGACGATGGTCTCGTCGCCCTCGCCGTACTGCATGGAGACGAGCTCGCCGTCGTCCTCCTGGTACTCGACCTCGATGTCCGAGATGGCGGTGAGGCAGCGCGGGCACCAGTTGATGATGCGCTCGGCTCGGTAGATCAGCTCGTCGTCGTACATCTGCTTGAAGACGGTCTGGACGGCCTTGGACAGGCCCTCGTCCATCGTGAAGCGCTCACGGGACCAGGCGACGCCCTCGCCGAGGCGGCGCATCTGTCCGGAGATCTGGCCGCCGGACTCGTTCTTCCACTGCCAGACGCGCTCGACGAAGGCCTCGCGGCCCAGGTCGTGGCGGGACTTGCCCTCCTTGCCGAGCTCACGCTCGACGACGTTCTGGGTGGCGATGCCTGCATGGTCCATGCCCGGCTGGTAGAGCGCCTCGAACCCCTGCATCCGCTTGCGGCGGACCAGGGCGTCGATCAGCGTGTGCTCGAAGGCGTGGCCCAGGTGCAGGGATCCGGTGACGTTGGGCGGCGGGATGACGATCGAGTACGGCGGCTTCTCGCTGTGCTCGTCGACCTCGAAGTAACCGCGTTCCACCCAGCGCTCGTACAGCTTCCCCTCTACCTCGGCCGGCGCGTACTGGGTCGGCAGTTCGGGGGTGCTGGCTGGCTGCTGCGCTGCGTTCTCGGTCACGTCACACAGTTTAGGGGCGTCACAGTCGTGCACTGAAACCGGTTTGTTCAGTAACGGTGTACGCCCGGATGTCCTATGCGAGCGCCGCTTCCGTCAGGATGTTCGGAACGCATAAGCATTCTGGAGGGGACAGCGCAATGAGCTACAACCAGCCGGGCCCGTACGGCGGGCAGCCGCCTCAGGGCCAGCCCGGACCGTACGGCCAGCAGCCGGGCCCGTACGGGCAGCAGCCAGGCCCGTACGGCGGCCCCCCGCCGCAGGGTCCTCCGCAGGGCCAGCCGCAGGGTCCTCCGCAGGGGCAGCCCGGCTACGGCTACCCGCAGCAGGCCCCCCAGGGCGTCCCGCCGCAGCAGCAGCCCCCGCAGGGCTACGGCTACCCGCAGGGCCAGCAGCCGGGCCCCTACGGCCAGCAGCCGCCCACCCCGCCGTACGGCGGCGGCCAGCAGGCGTACCCCGGGATGCCCCAGCAGCCGGCCCCGAAGAAGAAGACGGGCCTGATCATCGGCGCGGCCGTGGTGGCGCTGGCCGTCGTCGCGGGCGGGGTGTACTTCCTGACCTCGGGCGGCGGCAGCGGCGACGTGGCGGACTCCACCAAGGGCTACAAGCTCACGCCGGCAGCGTCGGTGGACGACTACAAGCAGGACTCCACCAAGGCGCAGGCCTCGGCCCCGATGACCGGCACGGACAAGACCAAGGCCGAGGCCCTGGGCGTCAAGAACCCGAACGAAGTCGGCGCGGGGTACACGAGCGGTGACCTCAAGGTGAACCCGCTCACCACCAAGATGCTTCTCCTCCAGGGCATGTGGGGCGAGATCGAGGACCCGGCGAAGGCCATCGACGGCTCGTTCAAGAGCGCCGAGACGGAGGCGGCGATGGACGAGGACTCCAAGGGGTCGCTGGTCGGCAGCCCCAAGAGCGTCAAGCCTGCCGGCTTCAAGGGCGCACTGATGAAGTGCCAGGACGTCAAGATCGTCAACGACGAAGCCGACGGTACCGCCGCGAACGGCCCCAAGGAGATGATCATGCCGGTCTGCGTCTGGGCCGACTACAGCACCGTGGGCGTGGTGATCGGCGTCGACATCGGCGCAGCCATGACCAACAAGTCGATGACCCAGGACGAGGTGGCGACCCTCGCCGCCAAGCTCTACAACACCTCCCGCACCAAGGTCTGATCCCGCACACGCCGAAGGGGCGCCCAGCCATCGGCCGGGCGCCCCTTCGGCGTGTGCGGTGCGCTGCCGCTACGCGGACTTCTCGTGGCGGCCGTCGTCGTTCTTGCCGATCGTGCGCGGCTCGCGCGGGACCAGCGTCGGGTTGACGTTGTTGCGGACGACGTCCGGGGTGATGACCACGCGGGCCACGTCCTTGCGGGACGGGACGTCGTACATCACGGACTGGAGGACTTCCTCCATGATGGCCCGCAGACCACGCGCGCCCGTCTGGCGCAGGATCGCCTGGTCGGCGATGGCCTCCAGCGCCTCGCGCTCGAACTCCAGCTCCACACCGTCGAGTTCGAACAGCCGTTGATACTGCTTCACCAGGGCGTTACGCGGCTCGATCAGGATCTGGAGCAGCGCCTCGCGGTCCAGGTTGTGGACCGAGGTCAGCACGGGAAGACGGCCGATGAACTCGGGGATCATCCCGAACTTCACCAGGTCCTCAGGCATGACCTCCTGGAACTGGTCGCTCGCCTGGATCTCCAGCTTGGAACGGATCGTGGCGCCGAAACCGATGCCCTTGGCGCCGGCCCGCGACTCGATGATCTTCTCCAGGCCCGAGAAGGCGCCGCCCACGATGAACAGGACGTTCGTCGTGTCGATCTGGATGAACTCCTGGTGCGGGTGCTTCCGTCCGCCCTGCGGCGGCACGGAGGCGGTGGTGCCCTCCAGGATCTTCAGCAGGGCCTGCTGGACGCCCTCGCCGGATACGTCGCGCGTGATCGACGGGTTCTCGCTCTTGCGGGCGACCTTGTCGATCTCGTCGATGTAGATGATGCCGGTCTCGGCCTTCTTGACGTCGTAGTCAGCGGCCTGGATCAGCTTCAGCAGGATGTTCTCGACGTCCTCGCCGACATAGCCGGCCTCCGTCAGCGCCGTCGCGTCCGCGATGGCGAACGGGACGTTGAGCATGCGGGCCAGCGTCTGCGCGAGGAGCGTCTTGCCCGAACCCGTGGGGCCCAGCAGCAGGATGTTGGACTTGGCGAGCTCGATCGCGTCGTCGCGACTCGCACCGCCGCCGTTCTCCCCGGCCTGGACCCGCTTGTAGTGGTTGTACACAGCGACCGAGAGGGCCTTCTTCGCGGGCTCCTGCCCGACGACGTACCCCTCGAGGAACTCGTAGATCTCGCGCGGCTTGGGGAGCTCCTCCCACCGCACCTCGGAGGTCTCCGCGAGCTCCTCCTCGATGATCTCGTTGCAGAGATCGATGCACTCGTCGCAGATGTACACACCGGGTCCCGCGATGAGCTTCTTCACCTGCTTCTGGCTCTTTCCGCAGAACGAGCACTTGAGTAGGTCGCCGCCATCACCGATGCGTGCCACGAGGTGCTTCCCCTTCGCCTGGGAGCAGCCTGGTTCAGCGGCTCCTGGTGCCTCTATCCGACGGTACCTTGCCTGGCCCCCCGTACGGGCCCCCCTTGGCACGGTTCACACGGCCGGGGCCGTGCGGACGGACTGTGCCAAGGGGAAAGACCGACGTCAGACGGATGCGCCTGCTGTGGTCTTACGGGTGGAGACAATCTGGTCCACCAGACCGTACGCGAGTGCGTCGTCGGCGGTAAGGATCTTGTCGCGCTCGATGTCCTCGCTGATCTTCTCCAGCGGGGTGGTGGAGTGCTTCGCCAGCATCTCCTCGAGCTGGGTGCGCATCCGCAGGATCTCGTTGGCCGCGATCTCCAGGTCGGAGAGCTGCTCACGGCCGGTCTGCGAGGACGGCTGGTGGATCAGCACACGGGCGTGCGGGAGCGCCATGCGCTTGCCCGGGGTGCCCGCGGCCAGCAGGACGGCGGCGGCGGAGGCGGCCTGGCCCATGCAGACCGTCTGGATGTCCGGCTTCACGAACTGCATCGTGTCGTAGATCGCGGTGAGCGCGGTGAACGAGCCGCCGGGGCTGTTGATGTAGATCGAGATGTCACGGTCCGGGTCCATCGACTCCAGGCACAGCAGCTGCGCCATGACGTCGTTGGCCGAGGCGTCGTCGATCTGGACGCCCAGGAAGATCACGCGCTCCTCGAAGAGCTTCGCGTACGGGTCGTACTCACGCGTGCCCTGCGAGGTCCGCTCCACGAAACGGGGGACGATATAGCGGTTGTCCACCTGCGGGCCGGTGTAGAGGCCGCTCGCGGAGGCGCCGGAGAAGTTGTTCATGTGGGTGTTCACCATCCTGGTGGCGTATCTGTGGGCTGGAGGTCTCGGCGTACGAGAGGGTGCGGTGTGGTGCACGCCTGGATCAGGCGCCGGTGCCGCCGCCGCCCGGGATGCCCGACGCGACCGAGATGATCTCGTCGATGAGGCCGTACTCCTTGGCCTCCTCGGCGGTGTACCAGCGGTCGCGGTCGCCGTCGCGGATGATCGTCTCCACGGTCTGGCCGGAGTGGCGGGCGGTGATCTCCGCCATCCGCGTCTTCGTACGGAGCAGGTACTGCGCCTGGATCTTGATGTCCGAGGCGGTACCGCCGATGCCGGCCGAACCCTGGTGCATGAGGATGTCGGTGTTCGGGAGCGCGAAGCGCTTACCCGCAGTGCCACCGGTGAGCAGGAACTGGCCCATCGAGGCCGCCATGCCCATACCGATGGTGACCACGTCGTTCGGGATGTACTGCATGGTGTCGTAGACCGCCATGCCGGCTGTCACCGAACCGCCGGGGCTGTTGATGTAGAGGTAGATGTCCTTGTCGGGTTCCGCGGCAAGGAGCAGAAGCTGTGCGGTGATCTTGTTGGCGATGTCATCGTCGACCTGCTGACCAAGGAAGATGATGCGTTCGCCGAGCAGTCGGCTGTAGACCTGGTCACCGAGGCCTCCACCGAGGGACGGCTCTCCGGCGGCGTAGGGCATCAGATTCGTCACGTATCCACCTGCTCGTCTCTGACGGCTCCGGCCGTCTCAGCGTCTTCGTACCGGGTGGGCCGGGACTACCCGACCCTTCCTCTTCATGGACCCTAACGCGCAGGTGGGACAACGCCATCCCGCTTCCCCAACTGTTCGCTGGGAGCGCAAGGTAAGCAGTCCGCACAAGGGTCCCGGTCGGTTCCTCCCGGGCGCGGGCCGATACGACGGCGGGCCCCGGACTGGTACGTCCGGGGCCCGCCGTGCGGATCAGATCAACGGTCGGATCGAGGCTCAGGCCTCGTTCTTCTCGTCCTTCTTCTCTTCGGCTGCCTCGGTGGTGCCCTCGGCGGCCTCGACCGTCTCGGTGGCCGTGTCCGTGGTGTCCCCTGCTTCTTCTTCGTCCTCGAGCTCGACGACCTCACCGTTGGTGTCGACGACCTTGGCGGCCTCGACGACGACGGCGAGCGCCTTGCCGCGGGCGACCTCGCCGACGAGCATCGGCACCTGGCCGCCTTCGACGACGGCCTGGGCGAACTGGTCGGGGCTCATGCCGGAGGACTGTGCCCGGCGCATGAGGTGCTCGGTGAGCTCCTCCTGGTTGACGTTCAGCTTCTCCTTGTTGACGAGCTCGTCAAGGATGAACTGGGTCTTGATGCCCTTGACGGCCTGCTCGGAGGTCTCGCTCTCGAACTCCTCCAGGGTCTTGCCCTGGATCTCGAGGTACTTCTCCAGGTCGAGACCCATCTGGCCGAGCTGGTGGTGCTCCAGGTTGTGCTTGCGGGTCTGGACCTCGTCCGCGAGAAGCTTCTCGGGGATCGGGACCTCGGCCAGCTTCAGCAGCTCCTCGAGCACGCGCTCCTGGGCCTGGGTGGCCTGGTCGTACTGCTTGGTGCTCTCAAGGCGCTTGCGGCTGTCCTCGCGGAGCTCGGCGAGCGTGTCGAACTCGCTCGCCATCTGCGCGAAGTCGTCGTCCAGCTCGGGCAGTTCGCGGGAGGCGACGGCGGTGACCTTGACGGTGACCTCCGCTGCCTTGCCCTCGGCGGAGCCGCCCTTCAGCTCGGAGGTGAAGGTGGCCTCGCCACCGGCCTCCAGGCCGGTCACGGCCTCGTCGATGCCTTCGAGGAGCTCGCCGGAACCGATGGTGTACGAAACACCCGCGGCCACGCCGTCCTCGAGGACCTCTCCGTCGACCTTGGCCTCCAGGTCGATCGTCACGACGTCACCTTCGGCGGCGGCGCGCTCGACCGGGTTGGTCGAGGCGAAGCGCTCGCGGAGCTGGTCCACGGCCTTCTCGACGTCCTCGTCGCTGACATCGAGGGCGTCGACGGTGACCTCGATGCCGGAGTAGTCCGGAATCTCGATCTCGGGGCGTACGTCAACCTCCGCGGTGAAAGACAGCAGCTCGCCGTCCTTCAGCTCGGTGATGTCGACCTCCGGCTGGCCGAGGACGTTGAGCTCTCCCTCGTTGACGGCCTCTGTGTAGAACTTCGGGAGGGCGTCGTTGACGGCCTCCTCCAGCACTGCACCACGGCCGAACCGCTGGTCGATGATCCGGTTGGGGATCTTGCCCTTGCGGAACCCCTTCACCGTGACCTGCTGGTTGATCTTCTTGTACGCCGCGTCGAGGCTGTCCTTGAGCTCCTCGAAGGGCACCTCAATGCTGAGCCGAACCCGGGTCGGGTTCAGGGTCTCCACGGCGCTCTTCACGGTTCGGTCTCCTTGGTGGCTGACTTCTTGGGGTTCTGCTGGGCCGCCGAGAGGCGGCTTCGCGGACCGAGCCCGGTACATCAGACACACGGGCACGCAATTTGCATAGTAACGGCAAGGGGGAGGACTCCCACAATGCGATCTTGCTGGTGGTCGGGGTGGCCGGATTCGAACCGACGACCTTCCGCTCCCAAAGCGGACGCGCTACCAAGCTGCGCCACACCCCGTCGGTGCGACACGTAGGGTACATGCAGAAGGGCGCCGCGCAGACCGTTTCACGCAAGCGGTCACCGGGACCGTCGCGGGGCACGCCGATACGGGTGTGCGCGCACCTTCCCCGACCCGCTACGATGCTTTCCGTACCGCGGTCCACCGGACCCGCGGTGCGGTGCTTGCGGGCGTAGCTCAATGGTAGAGCCCTAGTCTTCCAAACTAGCTACGCGGGTTCGATTCCCGTCGCCCGCTCCAACGGCTCAGGGCCGGGTGGAGGATTTCCCTCCGCCCGGCCCTGAGTGTTTTCCCGTTCTCTTCACTCCCCGGCAGGCAGCGCGTCCCGCAGAGCCTTCACCGCGGCAGCCGGGTCGTACCCCTCGGGGACGCCCTCGACCAGGATGATGTCGCCCTCGATGTGCCGCGAGCGCAGCGGTGCGATCTCCCGGTACGCGGGTGAGTCCCACCAGGCCCGGGCCTCGTCGATTCCGGGGAAGCCGATCATCACGACGTGCCCGGGCCAGCTGCCTTCCTTCACCTCGTGCGGCGTGACGTGGACGAGGTAGCGCCCGCCGTGCGCCTCGAAGGTGCCGGGGAGCCGCTCGATGTACTCGGCGACCTCCGGGTGCGGAGGGGCCTCCTGCAGGTGGGCTATGACGTAGGCGGGCATGCCGTCCTTCCTGACGTGCGGGCCGGCGCACTCCCGCGCACCCTGACCCGCTCCATGCGTAGGCCCCCCCTCGGCGGCCGTCCGCCGGGCGGGGGTCACGGAGAGGTCCTCAGAAGCTGATCTGGTTGATCGTGTCGGCTATCGAGTTCATGAATCTGTTGATCGACGGCGCGATGCCCGTCGAAGCGAGGAAGAAGCCGAAGAGCACGGCGACGACCGCCGGCCCCCCCTTGATGGATCCGCCGCGGATGAACACCACCAGGACGATCCCCAGCAGAAGCACCACAGACAGTGAAATGGCCACGACTGATCACACCCTTGGTCGGTCCGCCTTGCCGGCCCGGCGGCGTGCGGCCCAGCACGCCTCCGTCGCGTCCATCGTGCCACCAACTCCCCCGTGCCTGCTGCCGGGTGATGGAGAGGGATGACCGGATCGCGCCATCCTGACGCCCGGGCGCACCTCCCGCGATCCGGCGTGCGCCGCCCCCGGCGGGCGGCCGCCCGGAAAGCTGTGCGTCTGCTGTGCGCAGGACAGTTCGAATATCGATCGATGTGATCGTTTCCATATCCCCACAGTTCATTCACAGCGATTTGGGGGGAGTTCGTGCGACGAAATTCACTCTCCCCAACCACTCGCCGATATGCACCATTTAAGCCGGATGAATCAGCACGTAACGGGCGGTTGTCGGTGGTTTCGCTTTCGAATAGCCGGGAACACGCGATATCTCTTGCGGGTTTTACGCATGCCGATCGTCGGGTCTAAGGTGCATGAGATGTCCAAAGCTCCCAGCGAAATTCAGAGGGCCTCGATCACCCCGGAGACCCGGGAGTCGGAGCCGAGACATGAGCAGATCCTGACGGTCACGGAGGCCCCCTCCCCCGCTGCTGGGACCGCACCAGCCCGCGCGGATGCGCCCGCACCGGCCAAGCGTCGTGACGCGTACTTCGACAATGTGAAGTACCTCGCGATCGTGTTCGTCGCCGTGGCCCACGCGTGGGAGCCCGTGATGGAGGGCAGCCGCGCGACGCGAGCGCTGTACATGGTCGTGTACACGTTCCACATGCCGGCGTTCATCCTTGTCTCCGGATATTTCTCGCGGTCGTTCAACATGAGCGCGCCCAAGGTGAAGCGTCTCGTCACCGGAGTCGTGGTGCCCTATGTGCTGTTCGAGACCGCGTACTCGCTCTTCAAGCGCTACGCCGGCGGCGAGCAGGACGCGTCCATCACCCTGCTCGACCCCTTCTTCCTCACCTGGTTCCTGATCGCCCTGTTCATCTGGCGGGTCACCACACCGATCTGGCAATCGCTGCGCCACCCGCTCCCGGTGGCCCTCCTGATCGCGGCGCTCGCCTCGGTCTCGCCCGGCATCGGCGACGATCTCGACCTGCAGCGCGTCTGCCAGCTCCTGCCGTTCTTCGTGCTCGGCCTGCTGATGAAGCCCGAGCACTTCCAGCTGATCCGGCGGCGCGAGGTGCGGATGCTGGCCGTTCCGCTGTTCGCCGCGACCCTGGCCTTCGCCTACTGGATCGCCCCGCACATGCAGCTCGGCTGGTTCTACCGCAGCGACAGCGCCCAGGAGATGGACTTCCAGTGGTGGGCGGGGCCCGTGATGACCCTGGCGATGTTCGGTTGCGCACTGCTGCTCACCGTCGCGTTCCTCGCCCTTGTCCCGCGCCGCCACATGTGGTTCACCGCGCTGGGCGCCGGGACGATCTGCGGCTATCTGCTGCACGGCTTCCTGATCAGGGCTGCCGACTACTACGACCTGTTCGACCGCTACGAGTGGCTCTCGGGGCCCGTGGGGCTCGTCCTCGTCTCCCTCGTCGCCGCCGTCGCCGTGACCCTGCTGTGCACCCCGCCGGTCCGGCGCGCGCTCCGCTTCGCGACCGAGCCGGACATGAACTGGGCGTTCCGAAAGAGCCCAGCCAAGCGCTGAGCCTGTCCGGATCGGCCCCTCACGCCAGGGGCCGGTCCCACCGGTGCGTCAGCCGGTCGCGGGGTTGGCTTGATCCCGCCGTTCGGCGGGCCTGACACCCCCGTCGAGCCCCAGCAGGCCGCGCACCTGCGCATATTTCTCGCTCAGCCGGGTACGGGTCGCCGGCTCCAGGACCGCGAGCCGGTCCGGATCCGCATTGTGTGCCAGATCCGACTCCTTGATCAGCAGCGCGCCGGGCGTGGCGAGAATCCGCCCGGTGTACGTGAAGAGGTCCTCGCCGTCCCGCTTGGTGACGGCGAGGACCATTTCTTTTACCTGCCGGGGAAGTGACGCCTCGTCCAGCCACTGCCGGGAGAGCGCGCCGTCCTCGACCGCGTCGTGCAGCCAGGCGGCGGCCATCTGCTCCTCGCTGCCACCCCGGATCCGCACACCCTCGGCCACTGCGGCCAGGTGTTCCACGTACGGGCGCCCCGCCTTGTCCGTCTGCCGGCGATGGGCCTCGCGGGCGATCGCCTCCACCTGGGACAGGGTCAGATACGGGATCGGCATGGGCCGACTGTACGCCGGTCGCCGTGGCGTTTCGAAGGGTCAGCCAGTGCACCCCGGATCGTTCGGTAAACTAATTACTGACGATTCCTTGACGCACTCTTGACCGAACGAAGGAGACGGGCTCATCGGACACGCAGACACGCTCATCGCCATGGGGGGCGCGTTCCTCGCCGCCGCCATCCTTGCCCGCGTCGGCGGCCGCATCGGACTGCCGACCATCCCCCTGTTCATCCTCGCCGGGATCCTCCTCGGCCCGCACACACCCGGGGTCGTCCTCCTGGACGACCCGCACGACCTGGAGATGCTCTCCGCGCTCGGCCTCGTGCTGCTGCTCTTCTACCTCGGCCTCGAGTTCCACCTGGACGATCTGAAGAAGGGCGGGCGCAAGATGGCGCTCGCCGGCGGCACCTACCTCGTCCTGAACGTCGGTGCGGGGCTCGGCTTCGGCTTCGCGCTGGGCTGGGGCACCTCGGAGGCGCTGGTGCTCGCGGGTGTGCTCGGCATCTCGTCGTCGGCCATCGTCACGAAGGTCCTGGTGGACCTCGGCCGGATCGGCAGTCCGGAGACGCGGCCGATCCTCGGCATCATCGTCGTCGAGGACGTCTTCCTCGCCCTCTACCTGGCCGCTCTCCAGCCGATCCTGTCCGGTGCGGACAGCCTCGGCGCTGCGGTGCTCGACGGCGGCAAAGCGTTCGGTTTCCTGCTGCTGCTCGCGCTGGTGGCCCGGTTCGGCACGAAGCTCATCGGCAAGCTGATGAACACCAAGGACGACGAGCTCCTCGTCATCTCCTTCCTCGGCGTCGCCGTCTTCGTGGCCGGGGTCTCGGAGTGGTTCGGCGTCGCCGACGCGATCGGCGCGTTCATGGTCGGCCTGATGCTGGGCAGCACCACCTCGGGCACCCGCATCCTGAAGCTGGTGCATCCGCTGCGGGACGCGTTCGGCGCGATCTTCTTCTTCGCCTTCGGGCTGTCCATCAACCCCGGCGACCTGCCCACGGTGCTGTGGCCGGTGCTGGCAGCCGTGGCGGTGACCGTCGCGATGAACGTGTTCGCCGGAATGGCCACGGCCAGGATCTACGCCTTCGGTCCGAAAGCCACGGCGAACATCTCCACCACCCTGCTGGCGCGCGGTGAGTTCGCGCTGATCCTCGCCACGATGGCGGCGGGCGCGGGCCTGGACGAACGGCTCTCCCCGTTCATCGCCGGATATGTGCTCCTGCTCGCGGTCCTGTCCCCCCTGGCCGCCGGCCGCTCTCACTGGCTCGCCCGGATCCTTCCCGGAGGACGTGCACGGGACCAGGAGACCGACAAAGAGCCGGTTCCGGTCTGACGTGCGGACGCCCCGGGTGCGCGGACCGTCCCCGCACCCGGGATGACGCCTCCGGGACGAGACCTCTCGGGACCACGTAGCCGGGATGACCTCACGTTCGAGTGACAGCCGGACACCCTGCTTTGACGCCCGCCCGGTTTCGACCGCTTCCGTACGGTTCAGGCGCGGCGGGACAGCAGCAGGAGCGCGCGGTCGTCGTTGACGTCCTTCGCGCAGGTCTCGATCAGATGCCAGGCCGCGCCCTCGAAGCCCGTCGCGACATAGCGGTCGGCCTCCCCTGTCAGCCGGTCGATGCCCTCCGCGATGTCCCGGTCCGACGCCTCCACCAGGCCGTCCGTGAAGAGCATCAGAACGTCCCCGGGCGCCAGCGAGCCCTTCACCGCGTCGAACTGCGCTGCGTCGTACACACCGAGCAGCGGGCCCTCGGCGGCCTTCTCCTCCCACCGGCCGCTGCCCGCGTGCAACTGCAGTGCGGGGGGATGGCCGGCCGAGAGGAGTTCGTAGTCGCCGGACTCCAGGTCCAGGACGAGATGGATGGAGGTGGCGAAGCCCTCGTCCCAGTCCTGGCGCAGCAGATAGCCGTTGGCGGCGGGCAGGAAGCCGTGCGGCGGCAGGGAGCCCAGGAGGCCGCCGAAGGCTCCGGACAGCAGGAGGGCGCGGGAGCCCGCGTCCATGCCCTTGCCGGAGACGTCGGTGAGCACGACTTCGAGGGTGCGTCCGCCGTTGGTACGCGCGGCGACGACGAAGTCGCCGGAGAAGGACTGGCCGCCCGCCGGGCGGAGAGACATCTCACGGTGCCAGCCCTCGGGCAGCCGCGGGAGGGCGCTCTGGACCCGGATCCGCTCGCGCAGGTCGAAGAGCATCGTGCCGCCGCGCCGCCACGGCACCCCGACCCTGGCCCGGAACTGGGCGAGGACCAGCCCGAAGAAGCCGCAGGCCGCGACGGTCAGGACGGTGCCAGGTGTGACCCGGGCGGGGCCCTCCGCGTAGGGGCCCAGGGTGACGGACTCCACGATCAGGGCCCCGGCCGCCGTCGCGTAGAGGCTCAGCAGGCTGGCCGGCCGCAGCAGCAGACCGCCCGCGACGATCGGCAGAGCCAGGGCGGTCGGAGAGCACCAGACCGGGTTGAGCAGCGTGACGCAGGTGATCACCGGAATGACGACCAGCAGGCCGGCCAGGGCTATCCAGTCGGATCCGTCACCTCGGAAGTAGTCGACGCCGGACCTGCGCAGCGCGATGCGCGCCCGGTGCGCTGATCTTCGCCACCGGGCGGGGTAGGTGTCTGCTCCTCTGCGACGGGCCATTGCCCGGACCTTATCCACCCGGCGGCCTCCGGTGCAGGGGGACCCGGTGACAATGTGTTCGAAACGGGTTCGCCCACGCCTCGCCGCCCTGGTAAGCAGGGGTCATGACTACGGACTTGCGAGTGCTGTCGGCGGCGGAATCGGATGCCTGGTTCGGCTGTCTCCAGTTGGCTTTCGGCGGGATCCTCTTCTCCCCCGAGAGCCGCGAGATGTACGCCGCCCTGGCCGAGCCGCAGCGTGCGCTCGCCCACTGGGACGGCGCGGACTGTGTGGGGACGGCCGGTTCGTACAGCTTCCGGCTGACCGTGCCCGGCGGGGCCGCGGTGCCGGCCGCCGGGGTCACGGGGGTGAGCGTCTCCTCGACGCACCGCAGGCAGGGGCTGCTGACGGCGATGATGCGACGCCAGCTGGACGACGTCCACTCCTGGGGCGAGCCGCTCGCGGTTCTGCTGGCGTCGGAGCCCGGCATCTACGGCCGCTTCGGCTACGGCGCGGCCACGGCCGAGATGAACCTGCGGATCGACACCTCCCTGGTCCGCCTCGCGCTGCCTCCGGGCACGGACGGGGTGCGGGTGCGCCGGTCGTCCCCGGCACAGGCGCTCGACGCATGCGAGGCGGTCTACGGGCGGCTGGCGGCGGCCCGGCCCGGCACCCTCCTGCGCCAGCCCGGCTGGGAGCGGGTGCCCGTGAACGACCCGGAGAGCGGCCGGAAGGGCGGCTCCGCGCTGCAGTGCGTCCTCGCGGAGCGGGACGGCGAGGTGACGGGGTACGTCACGTTCCATCTGAGGCCCGCCTGGGACGATGCCGGCCCCCGGGGCACGGTGGCGGTACGTGACCTGGCGGCGCTGGACCCCGCCTCGTACGCGGCGTTGTGGCGCTACCTGTTCGGGATCGACCTGACGACGTCGGTCGAGTGCCACAACCGGCCCGCGGACGACGCCGTGCTCCGGCTGGTCTCCGACGTCCGGCGCTGCGACGTGCGGCTGCGCGACGGGATGTACGTGCGTCTGGTCGAGCTGGGTGCGGCGCTGGAGGCCCGGAGCTACCGGGCCCCTGTCGACGTGGTGCTGGAGGTGGAGGACACCTTCTGCCCCTGGAACGCGGGGCGTTGGCGGCTGACCGCCGACGCGAAGGGCGCGGCCACCTGCCGGCGGACGGACGACGAACCCGAACTGGCTCTCTCGGTCACCGAATTGGGGGCCGCTTATCTGGGCGGGGTGTCGCTGACGACGCTGGCGGCGGCCGGGAAGGTGCGGGAGCTGCGGATGGGGGCCCGGGCGGAGGCCGCGCTCGCGTTCTCCTCGGACGTGCAGCCGTGGTATCCCCACGGTTTCTGAGGCCGGGCGGCCCCCGGTCCCTGAGGCCGGGCGGCCCTCGGTCCGCCTACCGGCCCTGTACCGAGGGCTGGCAGACCGGGCACCAGAAGAGGTTGCGGGCCGCCAGGTCCGCCGTACGGACCTCGGTGCCGCAGATGTGGCACGCCTGCCTGGCCCGGCGGTAAACGTACACCTCGCCGCCGTGGTCGTCGACGCGCGGGGGCCGGCCCATCGCCTCCGGCAGATGCTCGGGGCGGACCGTGTCGATGCGGTTGTTCCGGACGCCCTCACGCATCAGGGCGCCGAGGTCGGTCCAGACCGCATCCCACTCACCGCGCGTGAGGTCCCTCCCCGGGCGGTACGGGTCGATGCCGTGCCGGAAGAGGACCTCGGCGCGGTAGACGTTGCCGACGCCCGCGACGACCTTCTGGTCCATCAGCAGGGCGGCGACCGTGACGCGGCTGCGGGAGATCCGTTGCCAGGCCCGCTCGCCGTCCTCGTCCGCGCGCAGCGGGTCCGGGCCGAGGCGGTCGTGTATCGCGCGCTTCTCGGGGCCCGTGATCAGGGCGCATGTGGTGGGTCCGCGCAGATCGGCGTGGTGGGCGTCGTTGAGTAGGCGCAACCGGACCGTGTCGGTGGGCAGCGGCGCCGGAGCGGCACCGAAGCCGAGCTTGCCGAAGAGGCCGAGGTGGATATGGACCCAGACCGATCCCTCGAAGCCGAGGAAGAGGTGCTTGCCGTGCGCGTCGACGCCGGTGAAGGTCCGGCCGTCCAGCAGTGCCGCACTGCCGGAGAACTTGCCCTGGGGGCTGCTCACCCGCACCGGGCGGCCCGCGAACCGCTCGTGGTGGTCCGCGGCGAGGCGGTGGATCGTATGCCCCTCGGGCACGGCGTGGCTCCTGGTGACGCGCTTGTGCCGCCGGGGTGTACTGCCCCGGCGGCACAGGGAAGGCGGGTGCGGGCCGTTCAGCCCTGCTGCGGGTGGTGGGCCGGGATCGGGGGGAGCTCGCCGGTGTTCTCGTACGCCGAGAGCATCTCGATCCGGCGTGTGTGGCGTGCCTCACCCGAGTACGGGGTGGCCAGGAAGATCTCGACGAACTTGGTGGACTCCTCCACCGTGTGCATCCGGCCGCCGATGGCCACGACGTTGGCGTCGTTGTGCTCTCGGCCGAGCGCGGCGGTCTGCTCGCTCCAGGCGAGCGCGGCGCGGACGCCCTTGACCTTGTTCGCGGCGATCTGCTCGCCGTTGCCGGAGCCGCCGATGACGATTCCGAGGCTGTCCTTGTCCGCGGCCGTCCGCTCGGCGGCACGGAGGCAGAACGGCGGGTAGTCGTCCTGGGCGTCGTAGATGTGAGGACCGCAGTCGACGGCCTCGTGGCCATGGGCCGTGAGCCACTCGACGAGGTGGTTCTTCAGTTCGAAGCCGGCATGGTCGGAGCCGAGGTACACGCGCATGGTGCGAAGTGTGGCACGGACGGGGCGGGGTAATCGCCAGCGGGGTCGGGACCCACCGGGCTTTCCGCGGACCCGGTTCCGGTCCGGTTCTGTGTGCGAGTTCTGTGTGCGAGGCCACACGGGCAACGATCAGGACAAGAAACAGGTGAACGGTTCCATACCGGGGCCGGTCGGGCTTGAATGCGTGATCTTGCCTTCACACCGTCCCCCGTCAAGGCAATACCGACACACATGATCAGAAAACGTAAGGATCCGATCCATGACGTCGCAGACGACTCAGGCCGAACCGGGCCAACAGCCCGGCGAGCGGGGTAAACCGGATCCCCCGGACGGGCTTCAGGCCGGGCTCAAGAACCGTCATCTCTCGATGATCGCCATCGGCGGCGTGATCGGAGCTGGTCTCTTCGTCGGCTCCGGCGCCGGCATCGCCGCCGCGGGACCGGCCATCCTCCTGTCGTACGCGCTGGTCGGCCTCATGGTCGTCTTTGTCATGCGAATGCTCGGCGAGATGGCCGTCGCCCGGCCGAGCTCCGGTTCCTTCTCCGCCTACGCCGACCAGGCCCTGGGCCGCTGGGCCGGCTTCTCCATCGGCTGGCTGTACTGGTTCTTCTGGGTCGTGGTGCTCGCCGTCGAGGCCACGGCGGGTGCCAAGATCCTGGAGGGCTGGGTCCCCGGCGTACCGCAGTGGGCGTGGGCCCTCATAGTCATGGTGGTGCTGACGGCGACCAACCTGGTCTCCGTCGGCTCGTACGGAGAGTTCGAGTTCTGGTTCGCCGGAATCAAGGTCGTGGCGATCGGCGCGTTCGTCATAATCGGCCTGCTCGCCGTCTTCGGCATCCTGCCGGGTTCGGACGCCGCGGGGTCGGGCCTCGCCCATCTCACGGACACCGGCGGGTTCTTCCCCAAGGGGCCGGGGGCCGTCCTCACGGGTGTGCTGATGGTCGTCTTCTCCTTCATGGGCAGCGAGATCGTGACGCTGGCGGCAGGTGAGTCCGAGGACCCGCGGCGCGCCGTCTCCAAGGCGACCAACAGCGTGATCTGGCGTATCGCCATCTTCTACCTGGGCTCGATCTTCGTCGTGCTCACACTGCTTCCGTGGAACGACGCGTCGATCATCAAGGACGGTTCGTACGTCGCCGCGCTGAACGTCATCGGAATCCCGCACGCCGGCCAGATCATGAACGTCATCGTGCTGACGGCCGTGCTCTCCTGCCTCAACTCCGGCCTCTACACGGCCTCGCGCATGGGCTTCTCGCTGGGACAGCGGGGAGACGCGCCCAAGGCGTTCGCCAGCGTGAACAAGCGGGGCGTGCCGCAGGTGGCGATCTTGTCTTCCGTCGTGTTCGGCTTCGTCGCCGTGTTCTTCAACTACCAGTGGCCCGACACGGTGTTCGCGTTCCTGCTGAACTCGTCCGGCGCCGTCGCCCTGTTCGTATGGCTGGTGATCTGTTTCACCCAGCTGCGGATGCGCGGCATCATCCTGCGCGAGTCGCCCGAGAAGCTCGTCGTGCGGATGTGGCTCTTCCCGTATCTGACCTGGGCGACGATCGCGATGATCTCCTTCGTCCTGGTCTACATGCTGACCGACGACGCCGCACGCGAGCAGGTGCTGCTCTCGCTGCTGGTCGCGGCGCTGGTGGTGGCCGTCTCGCTGGTGCGTGAGGCGCGCAGCCGGAAGGCCAAGGCGCCGGTCGAGTGATCGGTACGCATACCTGACGGCGCATGTCAGGTATAGCCGGAAGGCTCTCCCTCGCCACGCGATCCCGCGAGCGAACGGAGAGCCTTCGTCATGAGCACCACCCCCGCGGTCGAGAGTTTCCAGACCGCCTTCCCCATCCGTCCCGGTCTCCTGGTGGAGGCTTCGAACGCAGCCGATGTCCAGGCCGCGGTTCGGGACGCCGCCGCGCGCGGCCTCTCCGTCGCCGTCCACGCGACCGGGCACGGGCTGCCGGGCCCGGTCGAGGGCGGGGTGCTGATCCGCACCCGCCGGATGGACACCGTGCGGGTCGATCCGGAGCGCCGCACCGCGCGTATCGGGGCGGGCGCGACCTGGGGCGACGTCGTCGCGGCGGCGGCCCCGCACGGGCTGGCCCCGCTGAACGGCTCGTCGCCGGGCGTGGGAGCGATCTCGTACACACTGGGCGGCGGGCTGCCCGTCCTGGCCCGGGAGTTCGGCCATGCCGCCGACCATGTCCGCTCACTGGACGTGGTGACCGCCGACGGGGCGCTGCGCCATGTCACCCCGGACAGTGAGCCGGACCTCTTCTGGGGGCTGCGCGGCGGCGGCCACCGGCTGGGCGTCGTGACGGAGCTGGAGATCGGCCTGGTTGCCGTGGACCGGCTGTACGGCGGGGCGCTGGCCTTCGACGGGGACGTGGCCCCGGCGGTGCTGCGGCGTTACCTGGAGTGGACGCGGAGCGTGCCGGAGACCTGCACCTCGTCGGTGGCGGCGCTGCTCTACCCCGATATGCCGCAGCTGCCGGAGCCACTCCGGGGGCGGTACGTGGTCTCGGTGCGCGTCGCGTACACGGGCCCGGCCTCGGACGGGGAGGCTCTGGTCGCCCCGCTGCGGGCGGTCGGGCCCGCGCTCTCCGACTCGCTGCGGGAGATGCCGTACACCGAGAGCCACACCATCCACAGCGACCCGCCGTTCCCGCACGCCTACTACGGCGAGGGCCTGATGCTCCGTGACCTGGACTCCGGGGCCGCCGGGCGGGTGCTGGAGCTGACGGGACCGAAGGCCCCGACGATGACGGTGGTCCAGCTCAACCACCTGGGCGGCGCCCTGGCCGCGTGGCCCGCCCACGACAACGCCGTGCCCTACCGGGACGCGGGTTTCCTGTTGCGGCTGCTGTCACCGCTGGACGGTACGGACATGACGGCGGTACGGGCGCTGTACGCGCGAGTCGCCGGGGAGACGGCGCCGTACGCCCTTGGCCGCGCGCTGAACTTCTCGTTCGGGGGCGGGGACCGCACCGAGGACCTGCACGGCCCCCGGACACGCGAGAGGCTCGCCGGTCTGGTGTCGCGTCACGACCCGGCGAGCCTCTTCGGTGGTGCCTACCAGCAGGGGCTGGTCAGCCGCGACGTCCGATGAGCTTCCAGGAGGCGGGCAGCGCGCCCATGGCCAGCGCGGCCTTCAGGGCGTCGCCGATCAGGAACGGCACCAGGCCGGCCGCGATCGCGGCGCTCACCGACATGCCGGTGGAGAGCGAGAGGTAGGGCACGCCGACCGCGTAGATGACGAGGGAGCCGGCCGCCATCGTGCCCGCGGTGCGCAGGACGGACCGGTCACCGCCCCGGCGGGCCAGGCCGCCGACGACCGTGGCGGCGAGCAGCATGCCGAGGACGTAGCCGAACGAGGCGCCGCCCGGTCCTGAGGTGCCCTCGGAGAACCACGGCATGCCGGCCATGCCGACGAGTGCGTACAGGGCGAGGGAGAGGAAGCCGCGGCGGGCGCCGAGCGCGGTGCCTATGAGCAGCGCGGCGAAGGTCTGGCCGGTGACGGGGACCGGGGAGCCGGGGACGGGCACCGCGATCTGGGCCGCGATGCCGGTGAGGGCGGCGCCGCCGACGACGAGCGCCGTGTCCACGGCGTAGCGGTGCCGGGCTGCGGGCAGCAGGTCGGCGAGGACCGCTCCGGAACGGACGGGGGCGGCAGCAGTGCTCATCGGGACTCCGCGGGTGAGGTCGGCAGGCAGGGACGGACTGTGAGTGACGTTAGCCGACGGCACATCCATCGATCACCATCAGCCGCCCACAAAGCGGCGGTTGACGGCTTAGTCGGGTTCACACAAAGAGCGCCGCGCAATCACTCATCGGCGTGATGCTGGTCACGAAGGTGGGGGTGTGCCCAGCCCTTCGTTCAGGAAGGGGCGCCGCCTCGTGAGACTGTAGGTTCCCCATAAATAACCCGAGAGTGATCCGCAGCTCATGCACGACGCGCCCCCCACGCACCCCTCCCTCCCGTCCGAGCCCCTGGCCCACGGCCTGAAGCAGCGGCATCTGACGATGCTCGGTCTGGGCGGGGTGATCGGGGCAGGTCTCTTCGTCGGGTCGGGCGCCGGGATCGCCGTCGCCGGGCCCGCCGTCGTCGTCTCGTATCTGATCGCGGGCGTGCTCGCGATGCTGGTGATGCGGATGCTCGGCGAGATGTCGGCGGCGATGCCCGCGTCGGGTTCCTTCTCCGTCCACGCGGAGCGCGCGCTGGGCCGCTGGGCCGGCTTCAGCGTGGGCTGGCTCTACTGGTTCATGCTGGTGGTGGTGCTCGCCGTGGAGGCGACGGCCGCCGCACAGATCGCCCACGCCTGGGTGCCCGCGGTGGACCAGTGGCTCTGGGTGCTGCTGTTCATGGTGGTGTTCACCGTGACCAACCTGACGGCCGTGAAGAACTTCGGCGAGTTCGAGTTCTGGTTCGCCGCGCTGAAGGTGGCCGCGATCGTGGCCTTCCTGGTCCTCGGCCTGCTGGCCGTCCTCGGCGTCCTCCCGGACACCGGCCCGGTGGGCCTGGCCAACCTGACCGGCCAGGGCGGCTTCCTGCCGAACGGCTGGGACGGCGTGGTCTCCGGTGTGCTGACGGTGGTGTTCGCCTTCGGCGGCCTGGAGGTCGTGACGATCGCGGCGGCCGAGACCGACGATCCGGCGCGCGCCGTGGGGCGTGCGGTGCGCAGCGCGGTGGTGCGCATCCTCTTCTTCTACGTCGGTTCGATGCTGGTGATCGTGACCGTGCTGCCGTGGACCGCCCAGCAGGCCGGACTCAGCCCCTATGTGAAGGTCCTGGATTCGATCGGGGTGCCGTCGGCCGGGCAGATCATGAACATCGTGGTGTTCGTGGCGCTGCTCTCGGCGCTCAACGCCAATCTGTACGGCTCGTCCCGGATGATCTTCTCGCTGGCCGAGCGCGGCGAGGCGCCGCGCGGACTGCTGAAGGTGCCCGGCGTGCAGGGTGGCGGGGGCGGGGTGCCCCGCCGGGCGGTGCTGGTCTCGGTGGCCTTCGGCTTCGTCTCCGTACTGCTCAATCTGGAGTGGCCCGACACCGTCTTCCTCTACATGCTCAACTCGGTCGGGGCGGTCCTGCTGTTCGTCTGGGGCCTGATCGCCGCCTCGCAGCTGCGGCTGCGGCGCCGGCTCGAACGGGAGGCGCCGGACGCTCTCACGTTGCGGATGTGGTGCTTCCCCTACCTGACGTGGGTGACCCTGGCGGGTCTGCTGGCCGTCCTGCTGCTGATGCTCACCGATGACGTGGCGCGCCCGCAGGTGCTGTGGTCGGCGGGGGCCACCGCGCTGGTGCTGCTCGTGGCGGGCGCCCGGGAGCTGCGGGCGAGGGCGTAGGCGGATGTGCACCATGTGTGAGCCCGGTGACCGTATAGCGGACAGCGGTTCCCCGTGGACGGGGCTCGTGGCCAGACTGTGGGCCATCCCCTGTCCCGACCAGTGAACAGAGCCTGTCCATGTCCCGGACCACCGCGCCGCCCCCCACGGACGCCGCCGCCCCCACCGCCGACTCGGCGCTCACCCACGGCCTCAAGCAGCGCCATCTGTCGATGATCGCCCTGGGCGGCGTGATCGGCGCCGGACTGTTCGTCGGCTCGGGTGCGGGCATCGCCGCGGCCGGTCCGTCGATCGTCATCGCGTACGGGATCTCCGGGCTGCTGGTCATGTTCGTGATGCGGATGCTCGGCGAGATGTCCGCGGCCAACCCCGCGTCCGGCTCCTTCTCCGTCCACGCGGAACGCGCGATCGGTCCGTGGGCCGGCTTCACCGCCGGCTGGTCGTTCTGGGTCCTGCTCTGTGTCGCCGTCGGACTGGAGGGCATCGGCGCCGCGCAGATCGTCACGGGCTGGCTGCCGGGCACGCCGGAGTGGGCCTGGGTCGCCCTCTTCATGGTGATCTTCCTCGGCACGAATCTCGCCGCCGTCAAGAACTTCGGTGAGTTCGAGTTCTGGTTCGCCGCGCTCAAGGTCATCGCGATCACACTCTTCCTGGTGCTGGGTCTCCTCGCGATCCTTGGCGTGCTCCCCGGCACCGACTCCCCCGGCACCTCGAACCTCACCGGGGACGGCGGCTTCATGCCGCACGGCTCGGAGGGGCTCATCATCGGCCTGCTCGCCTCCGTCTTCGCGTACGGCGGCCTGGAGACGGTCACCATCGCGGCGGCCGAGTCCGAGAACCCGGTGCGGGGTGTCGCCAAGGCGGTGCGTACGGCGATGTGGCGCATCGCCGTCTTCTACATCGGCTCGATGGCGGTCATCGTGACCCTCGTGCCGTGGGACGACCCCACGGTCGCCGAGGTCGGCCCGTTCTACGCGATGCTCGGCCACCTCGGCATCAGCGGCGCCGCGGAGATCATGAACGTGGTCATCCTGGTCGCCCTGCTCTCCGCGATGAACGCGAACATCTACGGCTCCTCGCGCATGGCCTGCTCCCTGGTCGCCCGCGGCCAGGGTCCGAAGCTGCTCGGCAAGGTCTCCTCGGGCGTCCCGCGCAACGCCGTGCTCGCCTCCTCCCTCTTCGGCTTCCTGTGCGTGCTGCTCAGCTACTGGCGCCCCGAGGACGTCTTCCCCTGGCTCCTCAACATGATCGGCGCGGTGATCCTGGTCGTCTGGATCTTCATCGCCCTCTCCCAGCTGATCCTCCGCAGGCGCACGGAGCGCGAGACCCCGGACCTGCTCGTCGTCCGGATGTGGCTCTTCCCGGGCCTGACGATCCTGGCGCTGGCGGCCATGGCCGGCATCTTCGTCCTGATGCTGCGCCAGCCCGACACACGCGACCAGCTGCTGGCGACCGGAGCGCTGACAGCTGTACTGATCGTGACAGGCCTGGTGCGGCAGAAGCGGGCGGAACACCGCGCGCCGGCCGAGAGCTGAGCACACCGCCGCCCGGCGGGAGCGCGGCCGGGAACGCGCTCAGCCCGCCTGGGCCCGCAGGACCACCTCGCCCGTCTCCGTGCGGAAGTAGAGCACCGACCGGCCCGACCTGCGGCGCCCGGCCAGGCCCGCGTCCAGGAGCACCTTCAGGTGGCGGCCCACCGACCCCAGCCCCTGGCCGGTGAGCGCCACCAGTTCCGTGGTGCTCCTGGGACGGTCGAGCAGCACGAGGACCCCGGCCCGCGCGGGCCCGAGCAGCCGGCCGAGGCTGTCGGGGACGGCGGGCCGGTCCGCGTCCGACAGGGTTCCGGAACAGGCGTACACGACCGCGTACCGTTGCGCGGCGGCATCCCAGGAGACCCAGCCCTGACGTGGCGTGACGGGTACGAACACCAGCCGTACGCCGACGAGTTCACGCGCCGGATAGTCGCGCGGGTTGACCTGGAGGCGGCTGTCGCCGAGCCAGCGCATGCCGGGTTTCAGCGTGTCCAGCGCGGCGGCCCAGCCACCCTGGCTGAGCTGTCCCGCGCGCGCCACGATGTCCGCCTCGATGATCCGGCGGCGGCGCGGCCAGTCCGGGAGCACGATGCGCTCCCATACCCATTCCAGCAGGTCGGCCCCCTTCTGCGGCAGGTCCCGGCGGTCGAGTGGAGCCGGGAGCGGGCCGCCTCCGGCCACCTCCAGATCGGCGCGGGCACCGTCGGGTGACGTCTCGCGCACGCGGGCCAGCTCCTGGGCGAACGTGGTCCCGCCGGCGGGAGTGGGGGTGAGGAAGTCCGCGTTCCAGTGGCCACCGAGACCGGTGCGTACGAGCTGCGCGGTGACCGGGTCCTCGGCGAGAAGCTTCCGGTAGGCGGGCCGGTGGGCGTCCGACCACGCGCGTTCGGCCGGGTTCGCGGCCGCTCCACACTCCAGGAACTGGAGGGTCGCGGTGGCCTCGGCCATTTCCGACACGACGAACCTCCCCGCGGCGAGGGTGTCCGCGTTGACCTGCCACAAGCCCATGGTTTCGCCTCCGCGCGAAACAGTAACGACTGTACGTAACCGTGGCCGAGACTCCCCGGCATGCTCACCTACCGGGAAGTGTTCCGCGTGCCGCAGTTCGGGCCCCTCTTCGCGGCGAGTGCCCTGCAGGGTGCCGCCTCGACGACGAGCGGACTGGCCCTGGGTGTCCTCGTGTTCACCACGACCGGGTCGCCGCTGCTCTCCGCGCTCTCCATGTTCGGTGCCTCCCTCGCCCAGTTGATCGGCGCGACGCTGCTGATGTCGGCGGCCGACCGGCTCCCGCCGCGAGGAGCGCTGAGCGGCGCTGCGCTCGCCTTCGGCGTCGGGACCGCCGTCCTGGCCGTCCCCGGGCTTCCGCTGCCGCTGGTGTTCGGCATCGTCCTGGGCGAGGGGGCCGTCGCGGCGGTGACCGGCGGGGTGCGCTACGGGCTGCTCAATGAGGTGCTGCCCAAGGACGCCTATCTGCTGGGGCGTTCGGTGCTCAACATGTGCTCCGGCACCATGCAGGTCTGCGGCTACGCGGCCGGGGGCGTGCTGGTCGCCACGCTCTCCCCGCGCGGCACGCTGCTCGTGGCGGCGGCCCTGTACGCCGCCGGCGCCACGGCGGCATGGTTCGGCCTGGCGCGCCGTCCGCCCCGCGCCGCCGGGCGGCCGTCGGTGGGCGAGACCTGGCGGACCAACGCGCTGCTGTGGTCCTCGGCTCCTCGGCGGCGCGTCTACCTCTCGCTCTGGCTGCCCAACGGGCTGGTCGTCGGTTGCGAATCGCTCTTCGTCCCCTACCGGCCGGACCGTGCCGGACTGCTCTTCGCCTGCGCGGCGCTCGGGATGCTGGCCGGAGACACGGTGACGGGCCGCCTGGTGCCGGCGCGGTGGCGTGGAAGGCTGGGCACGCCACTGCTTCTGCTGCTGGCCGCGCCCTATCTGCTGTTCGCACTGCGCCCGGCGCTGCCCCTGACGCTGGCCCTCGCGGCCCTCGCGTCGACCGGCTTCTCAGCGAGCCTGCTGTTCCAGGAACGGCTGATGTCGCTGACCCCCGACGCGATGACCGGCCAGGCGCTGGGCCTGCACTCCTCCGGGATGCTCACCATGCAGGGCGTGGCGGCAGCGCTCGCGGGCGCCCTCGCCCAGCGGTTCTCCGCCGCTACGGCAATCACGGTGATGGCCACGGCCTCGGTCGCGGTGACGCTGCTCCTGGCACCGGGGCTGAGGCGCGGTGGCCCGGTCGCCACGGGCGCCCACGCCTCCGCCGACGGTCCTGCCTGATCCGCGAGGCCCGCCGCCCGTCAAGGACTACTCCCCCATGTACGTATGCGTCTCGGCAGAGGACACACCCTCACACACCGCCGGGCCCGGCGCACCGCTCTCAGGTGAGGGCGACCGCCAGCAGCGGCAGTTCGCGGTCCTGGACCGAACCGGAAGGGGTGGTACCGATCCGCACCGCACCCATCGCCGTGTAGAACGGCTCGGCGTTCGGGTCGGCGTCGATGGTGAGCCGTACGAACCCGAGCCGGCGGGCCTGCGTCATGGTGTGCTCGAACAGGAGCCGGCCCAGGCCCCGGCCGATGGCGTCCGGTTCGACGAACATCATGGCGAGGGCGCCTCCGGGTGGTTCCCCGGACAGGGTGGTGAAGCCCAGGACGCGGCCGTCCTCCTCCGCGACCGCCGTGCGCCCGCCCGCCGTATCGCCCGGGTGGACGGTCAGTTCGTCGCGGCAGGCGGCCATGAACGCCTCGTCGTAGCCCCAGTGGGCCTTGGAACGGAGAGCCAGCGCGGTCAGCGCCTCGGCCTCTTCGGGCCGCCCCGGCCGTAACTGCATTCTTCCTCCTCCGCCGACTGCCGAGTACCGTACGCGTGGCCGTACATGAGGCAGCAAGGTTCCGTCCACCCTGGCGTAACCCCGTGTGGCTTCGGTGGTTGCTCCACGCCCACCGAGGAGCCCGCATGTCCTTCCAGCATCCGCGACGCCGCTCGATCCTCCTGGCGACAGCGGCCGTCTCCGCCGCAGCCACGGCACCTGCCGTCGCCTCCGAACCGCACGGGGGCGGAAGAGGCCCGCTCGTCATCGGCCACCGGGGCGCCGCCGGGTGGCGGCCCGAACACACCGCTGTGGCCTACGCCTTCGGGGTGCGGGCCGGGGCCGACTGGATCGAGCCGGACCTGGTCCCTACGAAGGACCACGTCCTGGTGGTGCGGCACGAGAACGAGATCTCCGGCACCACGGACGTGGCCCGGCACGCGGAGTTCGCCGGACGCCGCACCACGAAGACGGTGGACGGGAGGGCCGTCACCGGCTGGTTCACCGAGGACTTCACCCTCGCCGAGCTGAGGACCCTGCGCGCGGTCGAGCGGCTCCCCCTGGTCCGTAACCGCAACACGGTCTTCGACGGCCGCGAACGGATCATGACCTTTCAGGAGGTCATCGACCTGGCCCGAGCTCTGTCGAAGGAGTCCGGCCGCCGGATCGCGGTCTTCCCGGAGACGAAGCACCCGGTGTACTTCCGCTCGATCGGCCTGCCCCTGGAGCCGGAGCTCATCAGGCTCATCCGCCGCAACCGGCTGACCGCGCGCGACTGCGTCGTCCAGTCCTTCGACCCGTCCAGCCTCCGCGAGGTGGCCGCCGCGCGGCTGGGGCTCCCGCTGTGGCAGGCGCTGGGGACGAGCGGCGGACCGTACGGCCACCCGGCGACGTACCAGGAGATGATGACGCCGGCGGG
The DNA here is from genome assembly GCF_044765585.1 of Streptomyces sp. NPDC102441. Lineage (NCBI taxonomy): Bacteria > Bacillati > Actinomycetota > Actinomycetes > Kitasatosporales > Streptomycetaceae > Streptomyces > Streptomyces sp. NPDC102441. The sequence continues at coordinate 147,514 of NZ_JBIWKH010000002.1, read as the reverse complement.
GCTGCGCGAGATCGCCTCGTACGCCGGATGGATCGGCCCGGACAAGTCCTCGCTGATCCCCCCGCTCACCCTGCTGGAGGACGCCCACGCGGCCGGGCTGAAGGTCGGGGCGTACACCTTCCGCGCCGAGAACCAGTACCTCCCGGCCGAGTACCGCAGGGGCACCGCGCCCAACGACTTCGGTGACGCCTTCGCGGAATACGCCTTCCACTTCGGCCGGGGCGTGGACGCCGTCGTGACGGACTTCCCCGACCTCGCGGCGATCGCGCGCGACGCCCTCCGGTCCTAGGACGAACGGCTGATCACCTTCGGGCCCTCCTCCTGCTAGCCTGCAATTGCGACAGAGTTGCAATAACAACCAGTTAGCAGTTGGAGGGTTCGAACCCATGGCCACGTACACGCTTCCGGAACTCCCGTACGACTACGCGGCGCTCGAACCGGTCATCAACCCGCAGATCGTCGAGCTCCATCACGACAAGCACCACGCCGCGTACGTCAAGGGTGCGAACGACACCCTGGAGCAGCTGGAAGAGGCCCGGAGCAAGGAGGCCTGGGGGGCGATCAACGGCCTCCAGAAGAACCTCGCGTTCCATCTCTCCGGCCACATCCTGCACTCGATCTACTGGCACAACATGACCGGTGACGGCGGCGGCGAGCCCCTCGCGGCGGACGGTGTGGGCGATCTGGCGGACGCGATCGCGGAGTCCTTCGGTTCGTACGCCGGCTTCAAGTCCCAGCTGACGAAGGCCGCGGCCACCACGCAGGGCTCCGGCTGGGGCGTCCTGGCGTACGAGCCGGTCAGCGGCCGGCTGATCATCGAGCAGGTCTACGACCACCAGGGCAACGTCGGTCAGGGCTCGGTGCCGATCCTGGTGTTCGACGCCTGGGAGCACGCCTTCTACCTGCAGTACAAGAACCAGAAGGTGGACTTCATCGAGGCCATGTGGCGCGTCGTCAACTGGCAGGACGTGGCGAAGCGCTACGCCGCGGCCAAGGAGCGCGCGGACGTGCTGCTGCTCGCCCCCTGACCCGGGAACCCCGAGCGTCCTGCCTCGTGATCGTCTTCTCAACCTTCACCTGGCAGGCGGATGGACGGAGAGCCCCCGCGAGGACATGACTCGCGGGGGCTCTCCCATGTGCGGGGGCTCAGACCTGGAACACCGAGCCGATGAACTCCGACAGCAGCCGCTCCTTCAGCGGCCCCGGCAAGGCGTCCAGCAGGACCAGTACAGGTGCCGTCCGGCCGGGCAGCCCCGCTCCCCCGCCGAGGCCGGCGAAGGCGAGCACGGCCGCGACCTCGTCCGGCCCGAGCGTCCGCGGGTCCAGTCCGGCGGCGAGTTCGGCGAGCCCCGGGTCCACCGTCACGGGCTCCAGGGCGCGGGCCTTCGCCAGGGCGGCCCCGATGTCGTCGAGCAGGGCGTCGACCTGACCGGCCGTCGCCGGGGTGAGCGTGAGGTGGAGGTTGGGCGGGAGGCCGTCGAAGGAGAGCTGCGGCTGGAGGTACCAGCCGAGCTCGCGCATCTCGTCGGCGAGATGGAGGAGCAGGCTGAGGTCGGGCGCGCCGCCCTCCTCCCGGGCGACCGTGAACGCGACGAGCCCGGCGGCCGGTTCACCGAGCACCCGTACGCCCTCGCTCGCCCGCAGCCCCGCGAGCAGCCGGTCCGACGCCTCGGCGACCCGGCCCGCCAGCGCGGTGTAGCCCTCCTCCCCCACGTACTGGAGGACCGCCCAGGCCTGGGCCAGCAGCCCGCCGGACTTGGTGCCCTGCACGGTCGGGTTGACGACCGGATAGCCGGGCCAGCCGGCGTGCGCGAAGTACTGGTGGCGGCGGAGCTCGGCGTCGCGGTAGAGCACCACGGAGGCGCCCTTGTCCGCGTACCCGTACTTGTGCAGGTCGACAGAGAGGGAGGTGACGCCGGGCACGGAGAGGTCGAAGGGCTCCACCTCGCGCCCGGCACGCCGCAGGTAGGGGAGGATCCAGCCGCCGATGCACGCGTCCACATGGCAGAGCACTCCGCGTGCGGAGGCCGCCGCGGCGATCTCGGCGACGGGGTCGATGACCCCATGGGCGTACGAGGGCGTGGAGGCGACCACCAGTGCGGTGCGGTCGGTCAGCGCGGCGGCCATGGCGGGCGCGTCGGCGCGGAAGGTGGCGGGGTCGACGGGTACGACGACCGGTTCCAGGCCCAGGTAGGCGGCGGCCTTGTGGAAGGCGGCGTGGGCGGTGGACGGCAGCACCAGCTGGGGTTCGGTGATCCCGCGTACTGTCCGGGCGTGGTCGCGGGCCGTCTTGACGGCGAGCAGGATGCTCTCCGTGCCGCCGCTCGTGAACGTCCCCTGGGCGCCGGGGTGTCCGAGGAGCGCGGCGACGGCGCCGACCACGTCGTTCTCCAGCCGGGCCACGCTCGGGAAGACCGTGGGGTCGAGCCCGTTGACCGTCGCGAACGCGGTGTACGCCTCGGCGGCCAGCTCGTCGAGGCCGTCGAGACCCGCGTCGTAGACGTAGGCGAAGGTGCGGCCCCCACGGGTGGGCGCGTCCGCCCGGCGCAGGGCGCGCAGCTCGGCGAGCACCTCGGCCGCGGGGCGGCCGTCGGGCAGGGCGGGGTCAGCCGGCACGGGCGGGCTCTTCCTGGAGGGGGCGGGTCACGGTCGGGGTCACGTGGTAGCGGCGCAGCAGCAGGAGGCTCGCGGCGGCGAGCACGGCGGGCAGCACGCTCATCCCGGCGGTGATCCCGGTCAGCGCCGCCTCCGGCTGGTCCACCTGGTGCGTGGCGTCGGAGGAACGGAAGCCGGTCACGGCCAGGACGAGGGCGAACACCCCGGCGCCGAGCGCGAAGGCGAGGGTCTCGGCCGCCGTCCACAGCCCGGTGAAGGTCGCTGCCCTGCGTCTGCCGGTGGTGACGGCGTCGGCGGCGAGGGTGTCCGCGAGCATCGTCAGGGGCAGCAACTGCAGCCCGGCGTAGGCGGTCCCGACGAGGACGACCGCCGCGTAGCCGACGGCGGGACCGGCGGCACCGGTGAAGGCGAGGAGCACCGCTCCGGCCGTGTAGAGCAGCGACGCGCACCACTGGGCGTACGTCACCCCCTTGCGGCGGGCGAGCCGGTTCCACAGCGGCATGAAGAGGACCAGTGGGCCGATCAGGCACGCGAACAGCGGGGTGATCGCGCCCGCCGAGCCGAGGGTGTACGTCGCGAAGTACTGGACGCCCGCGAGCATCACGCCGATGGCGAGGGCCTGGAGGGTCCACATCCCGGCGAGGTACAGGAACGGCGTGCTGGAGCGGGCGGCGGCGAGCTGGGCCCGGAGAGTGGGTTCGGCCTCGCTGCGGGCGACTGCCGGCGCGCGGCGGGTGGCCGCCCACGCCCCGAACATGCCGACGGCCAGCAGCACGGCGACGGCGGCGCCCATCAGCCGGTAGCTCTGCGGGGTGTCTCCGTCGGCGTGCGCGATCGCGGGGGCCAGCGCACCGGACAGCAGGATGGCGACGCCGAGGAATCCCACCCGCCAGCCGAGGACGCGCCCGCGTTCGTGCGGGTCCTCGGTCATCTCGGCCGGCATGGTCACGTACGGCACCTGGAACACGGCGTACGCGGTGGCGGCGAGCAGGAACAGGACCGCGACGTAGCCGGCCGCCGGGGCGCCCCGCAGCGGAGGTGCGGCGAAGATCAGCGCGAAGAGCGGCGGCAGGGTGAAGGCACCGGTCAGCAGGAACGGCCTGCGCGGGCCGCCGCGCAGTCGGCTGCGGTCGGAGAACGCGCCGACCAGCGGATTGATCAGGACGTCCCAGGCCTTGGGCAGGAAGACGGCGGCGCCCGCGACGGCGGCGGGCACGGCGAGGACGTTGGTGAGGTAGTAGAGCAGGATCAGGCCCGGCACGGTCGCGAAGGTGCCGGTGCACAGGGAGCCGAGGCCGTAGCCGATCCGCACGGTGCGCGGCAGGGGGGCAGCGCAGTGATCCGGACCGGCAGATGGCATGGGCAGATCATGAACGACGGTTCACGCCGTCGGCAAGGGCCCGGGCCCGCCCGGAGCCGGCTCGCCTCCGCGGGGCAGGCACGGCGGCCCGCCCCGCGCAAGGCGCGTGGTCAGTCGAAGACCGGGCCCTGCGTACGGGTCCGCTTGATCTCGTAGAAGCCGGGGATCGACGCCACCAGCAGTGTGCCGTCCCAGAGCTTCGCCGCCTCCTCGCCCTTCGGGGCAGGCGTGACGACCGGGCCGAAGAACGCGATCTGCTCGCCGTCGGCACCGGGCACGGCGATGACCGGGGTGCCGACGTCCTGGCCGACCTTGTCGATGCCCTCCTGGTGGGAGGCGCGCAGCTCCTTGTCGTACGCGTCGGAGTCGGCGTACTCCAGGAGCCCGGCCGGCAGGCCGACGTCGGCCAGGGCGCCCGCGATCGCCTCGCGGGTGGGGCCCTCGCCGTTGTTGTGGATGCGGGTGCCGAGGGCCGTGTAGAGCGGGCCGACGATCTCGTCGCCGTGCTTCTGCTGGGCCGCGACGACGACACGGACGGGCGCCCAGGCCTGGGTGCGCATCATGTCCTGGTACTCCTCGGGCAGCTCGTCGATCCTGGGCTCGTTGAGCACCGCCAGGCTCATCACGTGCCAGCGGACCTCGACGTCGCGGACCTTCTCGACCTCCAGCATCCAGCGGGAGGTCATCCAGGCCCAGGGGCAGAGCGGGTCGAACCAGAAATCGGCCGGAACCTTGCCTGCGGCCGTGCTGTTCTCGGGCATGTCTCTCCTCATGAGGTCGGTCTGCGCCTGTGAGCCGCAACACCACGGCCCCCTCCGGCCATTCCCGTGCGCGGGCGCAGAACGGCGCATGGGAGGATCAATGGTCTTCGAACGAGACACAAAGGAGTGCTCCGTGCCCGGTGAGAACCTGTCCCGCGACGAGGCCCGCGCGAGGGCCGAGCTGCTGACCGTCGACGGTTACGAGGTCGCCCTCGACCTCCGTTCCGCCGTCGGTGAGCCCGACGGGGGCGACGAGACCGGTCCGCGCACCTTCCGCTCGCAGACCACGATCCGCTTCCGCGCTGCCCGTGCGGGCGCCTCGACCTTCGCCGATCTGCTGGCCCCGTCCGTGGACGCGGTGACGCTGAACGGCAAGGCCCTGGACCCCGCGGCCGTCTTCGACGGCACCCGGATCGCCCTGGAGGACCTCGCCGGAGGCGAGAACGTCCTGGTGGTCGACGCGCGGTGCGCGTACAGCCGGACCGGCGAGGGCATGCACCGCTTCGTCGACCCGGAGGACGGCGAGGTCTACCTCTACACGCAGTACGAGCCCGCCGACGCACGGCGCGTCTTCGCCAACTTCGAACAGCCCGACCTCAAGGCGCCCTACCGCTTCGAGGTGACGGCGCCCGAGGGCTGGCGGGTCTGGAGCAACGGCGCGGAGGAGTCGCAGGAGGGCGAGATCCACCGGTTCGCGGAGACCCTGCCGATCTCGACGTACATCACGGTGGTCGTCGCGGGGCCGTACCACTACGTGAGCGACCTCTACACCCGGACGTTCGACGACGGTTCGAAGCTGGAGGTCCCGCTCGGCGCGATGTGCCGCAAGGGGCTCGCGCGCTACTTCGACGCCGATGACGTCTTCCTGCTCACCAAGCAGGGCCTGGACTTCTTCCACGACAACTTCGACTACCCGTATCCCTTCGGGAAGTACGACCAGGCGTTCGTGCCGGAGTACAACCTCGGGGCGATGGAGAACCCGGGCCTCGTCACCTTCCGCGAGGAGTACATCTACCGCGGAAAGGTCACGTCGGCCTCCTACGAGCGCCGCGCCAACGTCATCCTGCACGAGATGGCGCACATGTGGTTCGGCGACCTGGTCACCATGCGGTGGTGGGACGACCTGTGGCTGAAGGAGTCCTTCGCCGACTTCATGGGGACGTTCTCGATGGTGGAGGCGACCCGCTTCACCAACGGCTGGACCACCTTCGCCAACAACCGCAAGGCATGGGCCTACCGCGCCGACCAGCTGCCGTCCACGCACCCGGTCACGGCCGACATCCGTGACCTGGAGGACGCCAAGCTGAACTTCGACGGCATCACGTACGCCAAGGGCGCCTCGGTGCTCAAGCAGCTCGTGGCGTACGTGGGACGGGACGCCTTCCTGGAGGGCGCGCGCCGCTACTTCAAGGCGCACGCCTACGGCAACACACAGCTGGGCGACCTGCTCTCGGTGCTGGCCGAGACGTCCGGGCGCGACATGACGGCCTGGTCGCGCGCATGGCTTCAGACGGCGGGGGTCAACGTCCTGACGCCCGTCGTGACGTACGACGCGGAAGGCCGGATCGCGGAGCTCACCGTGACCCAGGAGGCCGCCGCCTCCCACCCGGAGCTGAGGCCGCACCGGGTCGCGGTGGGCCTGTACCGGCTCTCCCCGGAGGGCGGGCTCGTGCGGTACGCCCGCGCCGAGACCGATGTCGCCGGCGAGCGCACCGTGGTCACGGAGCTGGCCGGGAGCGACAGGCCCGACCTGGTCCTGGTCAACGACGACGACCTCACGTACTGCAAGGTCCGCCTCGACGAGGGATCGCTGGCCACCCTGCGCGAACACCTCGGCGACATCTCCGACCCGCTGGCCCGGGCGCTGTGCTGGTCCGCGCTGTGGAACCTGACGCGCGACGCGCTGCTGCCGGCCCGGGACTTCGTCTCGCTGGTGCTGACGCACGCCGGCCGGGAGAGCGACATCGGTGTCCTTCAGATGCTGCACGCCTGGGCGCAGTCGGCGCTGGTGCACTACGCCGCACCGGCCTGGCGCGAGGAGGGCGGCCGGGCCCTGGCCGAGGGCGCTCTCGCGGAGCTGCGGCGCGCGGAGCCGGGCAGCCAGCACCAGCTGACGTGGGCGCGGTTCTTCGGGGCCGTCGCGGCGTCGGACGCGGACTTCCAGCTGCTGGGTGAACTGCTCGACGGCTCGGCCGTGATCGACGGCCTGGACGTCGACCAGGAGCTGCGGTGGGCGTTCCTGTCCCCGCTGGCCTCGCACGGCAAGGCCGACGAGGCGGCCATGGACGCCGAACTCGCCCGGGACGACACGGCGTCCGGCAAGCGGCACCATGTGCGGTGCCTGGCCTCACGCCCCTCGGCGGCGGTCAAGGCCCAGGCGTGGGCGATCGTCGTGGAGTCGGACAAGCTGTCCAACGCGCTCGTCGGCGCGACGATCGCGGGCTTCGGACAGCCCTCGCAGCGTGAACTGCTGGCGCCGTACACGGCCTCATACTTCGAGGCGATCGAGCGGGTCTGGGCCGAGCGTTCCATCCAGATCGGCATGGACGTGGTCAAGGGCCTGTTCCCCGGGTTGCAGGACGATCCCGCGACCCTCACCGCGACGGACGCGTGGCTGACCTCGCATCCGGACGCGGCACCGGCGCTGCGGCGGCTGGTCCTGGAGGCGCGGGACGATCTGGCACGGGCGCTGCGGGGTCAGGAGCGCGACGCGGCGGCGTGAGATTCCGGCGCACGCCCCGCACACACGTGCGGGGCGTGCGCCTCACAATCCCCGTCCCGACCACCCTTTTCGGCATTCGAACTGTCGTACTTTTAGGACGGCGTTGTCCTGGATTGTCGACGGGCGTGTAACACGGGTTATCGCGCCGCGAAGCTGCGGGAACCTCCCCGGCATGACCCAGAACACCCCGCTGTCCCCGCGCCCCGTCCACGAAGTGACCCACCGCGTGCAGTCCGCCGCGCAGCTGCGCGCCCACGGTGTGAGCGCCGCGCAGACCGCCGCCCAGTGCCTGCCCGGCGGCCCTTGGCAGCAGCTGCTGCCCGGTGTGTACCTTCTGCACCCCGGACCGCCCACGAACAACGACCGGGTGCGCGGCGCCCTTCTGTACGCGGGGCGGCCCCCGGCCGGCGCCCGCCGGACCGTGCCCGCCCAGTCGGGACCCGGCTACGGCGACTCCATGGTCACGGGGCTGGCGGCACTGGCCCTGTACGGCTTCACGTCGGCGCCGCCGGTGATCGCGCTGCACCGGATCGATGTGCTGGTGCCGCGCACCAGGCGACTGCGTTCCACCCGGTTCGTGCAGGTGACCCGGGCCGCCGCACTCCCCCGTCCGCAACGCCGTCTCGGGGTGCCGCTGGCCCCGGTGGAGCGGGCGCTCGCCGACGCGGTGGCCTCGCTCGCGGACGCCTCGACGGTGCGCAGGATTCTGACGGAGGCGGTGCGTGGCGGGCACTGCGAACCCGCGCCCGTCGTACGGGAGCTGAACGACGCCAAGCTGCTGGGCCGCGCGCATGTGGTGGACGCGGTGGAGGCGTTGCTCGTCGAGGGCCGGGCGATCGCGGAGGGCCGGCTGTACGAGATGGTGCGCGCCCACGGCCTGCCCCAGCCCCTGTGGAACGTGGAGCTGTCCCTGCCGGGCGGCAGCTTCCTGGGCGGCGTGGACGCGTACTGGCCGGAGCAGGCGGTGGCGCTCGAACTAGGCGCCCGCTCGCCCCGGGAGGAGCATGTCGCCTTCGCCGCGGAGCGGGAGCATCTGGAGCGGCTCGGGGTGACGGTGGTGCGGGCGACACCGAAGCAGCTGCGGGACTCCACGGCACAGCTTTCGGTGGTGCTGCGTACGGCGATGATGGCGGCCGAGGACCGCGAGCCGCCCGCGTACGTCGTGGTCATGCCCAGGTGAGTGGCGTAATCGCACAGGTGGCGGATCTACGCCATGTCACTTTCTCGTCCCCGCCAAGTCTCCACAAACCCCTGTCATTTACGAAAGGCTGAGCGGTCATCGGGTACCAAATTCCGGACTCTCTCTTTCTTTCACAAAACAGGGATGCTGATGACCAAGGAATCCCCCAGCTCCATACCCGGGGCGAGACGCGCGGCGCGCATCGCGGCCGCAGCCGGTCTGGCGGCCGCGCTGGCCGCCTCCGGCGCCGCCCCTGTCTTCGCCGCCGACGACCCGGCGGCCTCGCCGGTGAAGCCCGCCGCCGCGAGCACGAAGGGCGACAAGCTGGGCGAGGCCGACGCCGATGTGCTGGCGAAGGCCGAGGCCAAGGGCGAGAAGAACATCACGATGATGGTCGCCACCGCCCCGGGCGCCACCGAGGAGGTCGCCGAACAGCTGGACGCCGTCAAGGGGTCCGTGCTGGGGCAGACGTACGACAAGCTCGGCTACGTCCGTGCGACCGTGCCGACCGCGACCGCCGACACCACCATCAAGGCGGCGCAGAAGCTGTCGTCCGTCCACGGCATCGATCTCAAGCAGGAGATCAAGCTCGACGACCCGACGCCCGCCGGCGACCGGGCCGCCGGGGCCAAGCAGACGAAGTCCACGGGAAGTTACGCGGCGCCGAACAAGAAGACCCCGGCGAAGAACCCGTACAACCCGTCGTTCGAGACGGGCGCGGTCGACTTCGTCCAGCAGCACCCCAAGGCGGACGGCCGCGGGATCACCATCGGTGTCCTGGACTCCGGGGTCGACCTCGGTCACCCCGCGCTGCAGAAGACCACCACCGGCGAGCGCAAGATCGTCGACTGGGTGACGGCGACGGACCCCGTCAGCGACGGCGACGGCACCTGGCTGCGGATGGACTCGTCCGTCGAGGGCCCGACGTTCACCGCCGGAGGCAAGACGTACTCGGCGCCGGACGGCTCCTACAGCTTCAAGGAGTTCAAGGAGGCCGCCACACGGGGCGGCGACATGGCGGGCGACCTCAACCGCGACGGTGACACCACCGACACGTGGGGCGTGCTGTACGACCCGGTCACCGGCACCACGCGGGTCGACCTGAACGGCAACGCGGACTTCGGCGACGACGCCGTACTGAAGCCGTACAAGGACAAGCACCAGGTCTCCTACTTCGGTACGGACGACCCGCGGACGGACGTCGTCGAGCGCATCCCGTTCGTCGTCGAGACCCGCAAGGACGTCGTCGTCGACGCGGCCGGCACCACGGCCGACTACGTCAGCATCGGGGTCATCCAGAGCGAGCACGGCACGCACGTCGCGGGCATCACCGCGGCCAACGGCCTGTTCGGCGGCGAGATGAACGGTGCGGCGCCCGGCGCCAAGGTCGTCTCCTCGCGTGCCTGCACCTGGTCCGGCGGCTGCACCAACATCGCGCTGACCGAGGGCATGATCGACCTCGTCGTCAACCGCGGTGTCGACGTCGTCAACATGTCGATCGGCGGCCTGCCGCCCCTCAACGACGGCAACAACGCCCGCGCCGAGCTCTACAAGCGGCTCATCGACATCTACGGCGTCCAGCTGGTCATCTCGGCCGGCAACGACGGCCCGGGTGTCAACACGATCGGTGACCCCGGCCTCGCCGACCACGTCATCTCGGTCGGCGCGTCGATCTCCAAGGAGACCTGGGCCGCCAACTACGGCTCGAACGTCTCCAAGAAGTACGACATGCTGCCCTTCTCCTCACGCGGTCCGCGTGAGGACGGCGGCTTCGCGCCGATCCTGACGGCCCCCGGCGCGTCCATCAACACCACCCAGACCTGGATCCCCGGCGGTCCGGTCAAGGAGGCGGGCTACTCCCTGCCCGCCGGCTACTCCATGCTGCAGGGCACCTCGATGTCCTCACCGCAGGCCGCCGGTGCGACGGCGCTGCTGCTGTCCGCCGCGAAGCAGAAGCACATCGAGCTGCCCCCGGCCGATCTGCGGACCGCGCTGACCAGCACCGCCACCCACATCAAGGACGTGCCCGCGCACGCTCAGGGTTCCGGTCTGATCAACATCGTCGGTGCCTGGAAGCAGATCGAGAAGAAGGGCTCCGCGGCGCACGAGTACACCGTGAAGGCCCCGGTCGACACCGCGATCGACTTCGCGCTGAAGACCCCGGGCTTCGGCACCGGCCTGTACGACCGTGAGGGCGGCCTGAAGGCCGGCCAGAAGAAGTCGTACGACGTCACGGTCGTCCGCACCACGGGTCCGGACAAGGCCGTGAAGCACAAGCTGTCCTGGAAGAACAACGACGGCACCTTCTCGCTCACCGGTTCGAGCACCGTCTCGCTGCCGCTCGGCAAGCCGGTGACCGTCAAGGTCCAGGCGAAGCCCCGCACGGCGGGCGTCCACAGCGGGATCCTGGTGGTGGACGACGCGAAGACCATCGGCGTGGACCAGCAGATCCTCTCCACTGTGGTCGTCGCCAAGGACCTGGTGAAGCCGGGTTACGCGTTCTCGACGACCGGCTCGGTGCAGCGCAACGGCACCACGTCGTACTTCCTGAACGTCCCGGAGGGCTCCGAGACCCTTGAGGTCGCGATGAGCGCCCTGCGCTCGGGCAGCCAGACCCGCTTCATCTCCATCCACCCCTACGGGGTCTCGGTGGAGGACAGCTCGACGATCTACTGCTACCCGAACTACGAGAACCCGACGAACACCTGCCGCCCGGACACGCGCTCCTACAAGGACCCGCAGCCCGGCGTCTGGGAGATCGAGGTCGAGGCCCGCCGCACGTCGCCGCTGCTGGACAACCCGTACAAGCTGGATGTCTCGCTGCTCGGCGCCTCCTTCGACCCGGCGGTGCAGACCATCCCCGAGGCGAAGATCGGCACCCCGGCCGCGGTGGACTGGACGGTCACCAACAACGCGGGCGACCTGGAGGGCGCGCTGAAGGGCGGCTCGCTGGGCTCGGCCGACGTCGAGCGCCCGTCGATCTCCACGGGCGGCGAGTACACGAAGACGGTCACCATCGGTGAGGGCGTCGAGAAGCTGGACGTCGCCATCGGCAACACCTCGGACGCCAACGCCGACATCGACCTGCGTGTCCTCAAGGGCGCCACCGAGGTGGGTGCCTCGACGACGGCGGGCTCGGAGGAGTCGGTCAGCCTCGTGAACCCGGCGGCCGGCACGTACACCGTCGTCATCGAGGGCTACTCGGTCCCGGCGGGCACCACCGAGTACGACTACCGCGACGTCTACTACTCGTCGTCGCTCGGCGAGATCAAGGTCGACGAGTCCAAGGCCGTGAACCTGGCCAACGGCGCGTCCACCCAGGTCGGCGCCGAGGTCGTGGTCGCCGGTGCGGCTCCCGAGGGCCGGCAGTTCTTCGGCGAGGTCCAGCTGGTGAACACCCGCGGTACCGCGGCGGGCACCGGCAGCGTCGTGATCGAGAAGGTCGCGCCGTAGCCGTCACGGCTGTGTGATCCGTACGACACCGGACGGCTGTGGGGCGGGTGCTCGCAAGGGCACCCGCCCCACAGCTCTGTGCGCACCCTGTCCGGCTGCCGGACAATGGATTGGACAAGGAAGCCGGGGACATACACATCATGGACCGGCAATCGTGCCCGTTCGCCATCAGTGAGGGAGTTCCAGTGAAGGTCGGAATCGTCGGCGCCACCGGTCAGGTCGGCACAGTCATGCGCAGGATCCTGGCCGAGCGGAAGTTCCCCGTCGCCGAGCTGCGGCTCTTCGCCTCCGCGCGTTCCGCGGGCTCCACCATCACCTACGAGGGCACGGACATCACGGTCGAGGACGCCTCCACGGCGGACTACACCGGTCTGGACATCGTGCTGTTCTCCGCCGGCGGCTCGACCTCGAAGGCGCTGGCCGAGAAGGTCGCCTCGCAGGGCGCCGTGGTGATCGACAACTCCTCCGCCTGGCGCAAGGACCCCGAGGTCCCGCTGGTGGTCTCCGAGGTCAACGCGCACGCGATCAGGAACCGCCCCAAGGGCATCATCGCCAACCCGAACTGCACCACGATGGCCGCCATGCCCGTGCTGCGGCCCCTGCACGACGAGGCGCAGCTCGACGCGCTGACCGTGGCGACCTACCAGGCGGTGTCCGGCTCCGGTGTCGCCGGTGTCGCGGAGCTCCACGGCCAGGCGTCCAAGGTCGTCGCCGACGCGGACAAGCTGACTCACGACGGCGATGCGGTCGACTTCCCCGAGCCGGCCGTCTACAAGCGCCCGATCGCCTTCAACGTGCTGCCGCTGGCCGGCTCGATCGTGGACGACGGTTCCTTCGAGACCGACGAGGAGCAGAAGCTCCGCAACGAGTCCCGCAAGATCCTGGAGATCCCGGAGCTCAAGGTGTCCGGCACCTGCGTCCGGGTCCCGGTCTTCTCCGGCCACTCCCTCCAGATCAACGCCCGTTTCGCCCGTCCGATCAGCGTCGAGCGCGCCTACGAGCTGCTGAAGGACGCCGAGGGTGTCGAGCTCTCCGAGATCCCGACCCCGCTCCAGGCGGCCGGCAAGGACGCCTCCTACGTGGGCCGTATCCGGGCCGACGAGACCGTCGAGCACGGCCTCGCGCTGTTCGTCTCCAACGATAACCTGCGCAAGGGCGCCGCGCTGAACGCGGTGCAGATCGCGGAGCTGGTGGCGGCGGAGCTCAAGGGCTGACGCCTTGCACGGCGAAGGGGTGGCCACCGGATCCCGGTGGCCACCCCTTCGTCTGCGTGCCCGTGTCAGAGGGCGAGGTGCCTGCGCAGGGCCGTGTCGATGTCGGCCATGCGCCGGCGAGGGACAGTGCCGACGCGCCGGAGGAACCGCTCGTGAGCCATAGCACGCACCTGCTCGCATAGCGCTTTGGAATCCTTGGGCAGACCGGACTCGTCCGCATGTAGCAACACCTGGAAGGGATAGACCCGAGAGGTGTTGGAGGTCAGCGGCACCACCGTGACCACGCCCCGCCGGGTCCGGTCCACCACGGCGTTCGCACCATCGTTCGAGACGATCACCGAGGGGCGAGCCTTGTTGGCCTCGCTCCCCCGCGCCGGTTCGTATGCGACCAAGTAGATGTCACCGCGCTTCATCGGTCAGCCCATCCCTGGAGAACTGGTCCCAGAACGCGGCATCGTCACTCGCATCCCACTCCGCGAAAGCCGCCTCGTAGTCCGCCTCCAGGTTGGAGGCGCGCAGAGCCTCGATGGCGGCGTGTATCACCGCCGACCGGGAATTCGCTTCGGTCTTCGCGGCGTACTCGTCGACGAAGGCGACATCCTCCTGCGGCAGGCTCACACTGATCTTCATGCCATTCATCCTACCGAGGTAGGAACAGCGCAGCCACCCGAAGGCGTCACCTTCGTCGCACCTCGAAGTGAAAGCATCGCGCTGCGCCCACCCCACGTGGAAGGATGGCCAAAAACGTCACATATCAAGGAGATGACCGCGTGCCTGGCACGAATCTGACCCGCGAAGAGGCACAGGAGCGCGCGCGCCTGCTGACCGTGGACGCGTACGAGATCGACCTCGACCTCTCCGGCGCGCAGGAGGGAGGCACCTACCGGTCCGTCACCACCGTGCGCTTCGACTCCGCCGAGGCCGGTGCGGAGACCTTCATCGATCTGATCGCCCCGGCGGTGCACGACATCGTGCTGAACGGCAAGGACCTGGACATCGCCGCCGTCTTCCGGGACTCCCGGATCACGCTGAAGCACCTCCTGGCCGGTGCCAACGAGCTGAAGGTCGTCGCCGACTGCTCGTACACCAACACCGGTGAGGGCCTGCACCGGTTCATCGACCCGGTCGACGAACAGGCCTATCTGTACACCCAGTTCGAGGTCCCGGACGCCCGCCGGGTGTTCGCAGCGTTCGAGCAGCCCGATCTGAAGGCGACCTTCCGGTTCACCGTGAAGGCGCCGTCCGGCTGGACGGTGATCTCCAACTCGCCGACGCCCGAGCCCAAGGACGACGTCTGGTCCTTCGAGCCGACGCCGCGTCTCTCCACCTATGTCACGGCCCTGATCGCCGGTCCGTACCACGCGGTCCACAGCACCTACGAGAGGGACGGCCAGGTGGTGCCGCTGGGCATCTACTGCCGCCCCTCGCTCGCCGAGTTCCTCGACGCGGACGAGATCTTCGCCGTCACGCGGCAGGGCTTCGACTGGTTCCAGGAGAAGTTCGACTACGCGTACCCGTTCGCCAAGTACGACCAGCTCTTCGTCCCGGAGTTCAACGCGGGCGCGATGGAGAACGCCGGCGCGGTCACCATCCGCGACCAGTACGTGTTCCGCTCCAAGGTGACGGACGCGGCGTACGAGGTGCGGGCCGCGACGATCCTCCACGAGCTGGCCCACATGTGGTTCGGCGACCTGGTCACCATGGAGTGGTGGAACGACCTGTGGCTGAACGAGTCGTTCGCCACGTTCGCCGAGGCCGCGTGCCAGGCGGACGCCGAGGGATCGAAGTGGCCGCACTCCTGGACCACGTTCGCCAACTCCATGAAGACATGGGCGTACCGGCAGGACCAGCTGCCGTCGACGCACCCGATCATGGCGGACATCCAGGACCTCGACGACGTCCTGGTGAACTTCGACGGGATCACGTACGCGAAGGGCGCCTCGGTCCTCAAGCAGCTCGTCGCGTACGTCGGCCAGGACGCGTTCTTCAAGGGCGTGCAGGCCTACTTCAAGGCGCACGCGTTCGGCAACACCCAGCTGTCGGACCTGCTGGGCGCGCTGGAGGAGACCTCCGGCCGCGACCTGAAGACCTGGTCGAAGGCGTGGCTGGAAACGGCCGGGATCAACATCCTGCGCCCGGAGATCGAGACCGACGAGAACGGCCACGTCACCTCCTTCACCATCCTCCAGGAGGCCCCGGCGCTCCCCGCCGGAGCGAAGGGCGAGCCCACTCTGCGCCCGCACCGGATCGCCATCGGCTGCTACGACCTCGACAAGGCCGGGAAGCTGGTCCGCACGGACCGGATCGAGCTGGACGTCGACGGCGAGCGCACCACCGTGCCGTTCCCGTCCGGCGCGGCGCGCCCCGCCGTCATCCTGCTCAACGACGACGACCTGTCGTACGCGAAGGTCCGCCTCGACGAGGAGTCGCTGCGGGTCGTCACCGCACACCTGGGCGACTTCACCGAGTCCCTGCCGCGCGCCCTGAGCTGGGCCTCGGCCTGGGACATGACGCGCGACGGCGAGCTGGCGACCCGCGACTACCTCGCGCTGGTCCTCTCGGGGATCAGCAAGGAGTCGGACATCGGCGTCGTGCAGTCGCTGCACCGCCAGGTGAAGCTGGCCCTGGACCTCTACGCCGCCCCGGAGTGGCGCGAGGCGGGTCTGAACCAGTGGACCGAGGCGACGCTGGCGCATCTGCGTGCGGCGGAGCCGGCGAGCGACCACCAGCTCGCGTGGGCCCGCGCCTTCGCCGCGACGGCGCGCAGCCCGCTCCACCTGGACGTGCTGCAGTCGCTGCTGGACGGCACCCAGGAGATCGAGGGCCTGGCCGTCGACACGGAGCTGCGCTGGGCGTTCGTGCAGCGCCTCGCCGCCACGGGCCTCATCGACGAGGAGGAGATCGCCGCCGAGTACGAGCGCGACAAGACGGCCGCGGGTGAGCGTCACGCGGCGTCCGCACGCGCGGCCCAGCCCTCCGAGGAGGCGAAGGCCGAGGCATGGGCGTCGGTCGTCGAGTCGGACAAGCTGCCGAACTCCCTGCAGGAGTCGGTCATCGGCGGCTTCGTGCAGACCGACCAGCGTGAGCTGCTGGCTCCGTACGCGGAGAAGTACTTCACGGCGGTGAAGAGCGTCTGGGACTCGCGCAGCCACGAGATGGCCCAGCAGATCGCGGTCGGTCTGTACCCGTCCCTCCACGTCTCGCAGGAGACCCTGGACGCGACGGAGGCCTGGCTGGAGTCGGCACAGCCGAGCGCCGCGCTGCGCCGGCTGATGTCGGAGTCGCGGGCGGGTGTGGAGCGTGCGCTGAGGGCACAGGCGGCGGACGCGGCGGCGGCCCGCGCATAGCGGAGCACGCACAGCGGGGGGCGTCTCCGTCAGGAGGCGCCCCCTTCGTGGTGCGTGTACGCCTCTACGCGTCACCCCGAGGACACGGACAGCAGAGGCTTCCCCACGGCGCGGCCTTCCCGCAGCCTCTGGAAACCGCCCAGCGGGCAGGCGCTGTCGCGCAGCCGCCCGCCGGGCGGGAGCGTCAGCGCCTGGACTGCTCGTGGCGCCGGGCCAGTTCGGCCGCGCCCGCCTCCGTCAGGGAGCCGTGCAGGCGCATCCGGGCCACGCCACCGTCGGGGTAGGCGTCCAGGCGTACGTGGGTGACCACGGCCTCGGCGTCCAGGACGAAGCGGTGCGGGGTGTCGGGCTGGAGCCGGGTGCGCGGGAGGATCTCGAACCACTCTCCGCTCTCACCGTCGCGGCCCTGGAGGCCGATCCAGCCGGCCGCGTTGCCCTTGAGGTAGGCGGTGTCGATCTCGACCGCGCGCACGGCGCCCTGCGCGGGCAGCCGGAAGCGCACCCAGTCGTTGGTGTCGCGGACCCGGCGGCGGCGGTTCTCCCAGCCGTCATCCATCTTGCGTGAGGTGCCGGGCAGGATGATCTGGGCCGGCGAGGAGTAGAAGCGGTCCGAGGCGTCCTCGTACATGCCGCCGTTCAGGATCGAGATCAGGTCGATCGTGCCCAGCGCCGCGAGCCAGGCCGGGTCGGGGACGACCTCGCCGTGGACGCGGAGGCGGGCGATGCCCCCGTCGGGGTGCTGGCATATCCGCAGGTGGGTGTAGTGACGGCCGCCCGTGACCTCGAAGCCGTTGGCGGCGTGGCCGCGTACGGGGGACGGCGGGACGAGCTCCTCCCACTTCACGTCGTCGGCGAGGAGCTCCTCCGGCGCGGGGGCGCCTTCCACCGACGTCGCCTGGACGGAGACGCGCTGCGGGTAGTTGCCGCGGAAGTGGGCGGTGTCCACGACGACGCCGCGGATGATTCCGGGGGTGCCCAGCCGGACGATCGCCCAGTCGTGGTCCTCGGGTGCGGGGAAGGGGTGGTCCGCGTCCGCGCCCCGGCGGCGTCGGGTCTCCCAGCCGTCCATGATCTTGCCCTTGTGGCCGAAGCGCTCGGGGTCGAAGACGGCGGGCTCGCGGATCAGGAGGTTCTCGCGCTCGGCGAAGAACTCGTCGTTGGCGGCGATCACACCCGCGCCGAGGCGGCGGTCCGCGAGGTCGACCAGCTCGGTGAAGGGGAAGTCGTCCGACCGGTAGTCGGCGTAGGGGTCACCCCCGCCGTAGGGGGCCGCGTCGTTGGCGTGCGGGTCGTTGGAATCGGGCTCCGTCTGGATCTTGTCGGTGGGCATGTGTCCACTGTGCTGCCGCACCACCGATCAGGTCCATCGAATGTTTTCGTACGGTCCTTTCAGTTCTGCTGAACGTTCTCCGCCGCCCGCTGGAGCGCCGTCAGCACCCGCGCGACCGCCGGACCGCGTTCCGCCCCCTGCCGCACCGCCGCGACCACATGGCGGTACGGCCGGTCCTCGTCCAGGACCCGCATCTCCACGCCGTCGCGCGGCCGGTCGGAGGCCGAGACCATCCGGGGGATCAGGGCGACGCCCATGCCCGCCCGCACCATGGCGAGGATCGCCGTCCAGCCGGCGGCGCTGTGGGCCTGCTCGGGGACGAAACCCGCGGCCTCGCACGCGGCGGTGGTGATCTCCGACCACGGGCCGGATCCGCCGAAGATCCAGGGTTCCCGGGAGAGATCCGCCAGCCGGAGGGCGGGCGCCCCGGCGAGAGGGTGGCCGGCGGGCAGTGCCACGTCCAGCGGGTCGGCCAGCAGCGGCAGCAGGGTGAAGCGGGGGTCCCGGGCGGTCGGGGCGTGCGCGGCCAGGGAGAGCGCCAGGTCCACCTCACCGGCCGACAGCAGCTCGTAGGCCTGGGCCGCCTCCGCCTCCCGTACGCGCACCTGCGGCCCGGGCCGGCCCCCGGCCTCCAGGAACCGCACGGCCGGTACGACGAGCGCGGGAACGGCGGTCGAGAAGGCGCCGACCCGCACCAGGCCCGCCTCGCCCCGCAGATAGCCGGTCAGCTCGGCGTCGGCCCGCTCCAGCTGGGCGAAGACCGCCTCGGCGTGGCGCAGCACGAGATGGGCGGCGTCGGTGAGCCGGACGCGG
Organism: Streptomyces sp. NPDC102441; assembly: GCF_044765585.1. Taxonomy (NCBI): domain Bacteria; kingdom Bacillati; phylum Actinomycetota; class Actinomycetes; order Kitasatosporales; family Streptomycetaceae; genus Streptomyces; species Streptomyces sp. NPDC102441. Next base: position 128,718 of record NZ_JBIWKH010000002.1, on the reverse strand, counting down.
CGGCCCTGCGCCTCCAGCAGTGTGACGCCGAGCTGCCTGGAGAGGTTGGTGAGCTGCTGCGAGACGGCCGACGGGGTCATGAGCAGGGCTTCGGCCGTGGCGGTGACCGTGCCCCGGTCGCGCAGGGTGCGCAGGATGCGGAGCTTCTTGACGTCCCACTCGGTCATGGCCGAAACCTACCCGCCACCCGGACATGCCGATGCGCCGCGCGGTACGTGGTACCGGCGGCGCACTCGGAAGAGGTTCTAAGCCTGCTTCTTGGACTTGTCGAGGACCATGACGAGTCCCACGATCACCAGGAACAGGACGATCGGGAGCGCGACGTAGAGGCCGAGGGTCTCCAGCACGTTCAGACCCGGGCCCGGGTCGTCACCGTCGTCGCGGGTCAGCGCGAGCGCCGGGGACGACATGAGCAGCATCATCAGCGTCGTACCGGCCGCGACGGCGCCGGCGCGCATAGCGTTCTTCTTGTCCACGGAGCAAACGTAGCGAACGCCTACGAGGGGCGCGCGCCCGGGGGTGCCGTAGGGGGCTCCTGGCCGTCCGTCATCACGGCCATCAGCCTGTGCAGCCGGGGCGAGGCGGTGATCTCCTCCAGGGTGACGGGGTGACCGTCCGCATCGGCGATGGGCAGGCGCCAGTTGGGGTACTGGTCCCAGGTCCCGGGGAGGTTCTGCGGACGGCGGTCGCCCACCGTGTCCGGGAGCCAGACCCCGGCCATCCGGGCGGGGGTGCGCAGCAGGAAGCGGTGGACGGCGCGGACGGCCGCCTCCTCGTCCCCCTCGCCCTCGGGCAGCAGCCGGAGGCGGGCCAGGCAGGCCAGCCACTCGGCGGTGTCGGCGGCGTCCTCGGCCAGCTCCTGCTCCAGGCTCCGAGCGAGCAGCCCGAGCCGGTGGCGGAGCGTCACGTGCTCGCCCGTCAGCCGGGCGGCGGTGGACGGCAGATCGTGGGTGGTCGCTGTGGCCACGCAGCCCTCGCGCCACTTCTCGGGGGCGAGCGGCCGCCCCCTGCCGTTCCAGTCGCGCTCGAACCAGAGCACGGAGGTGCCGAGCACCCCGCGCCGGGCGAGCGCCTCGCGTACGCCGGGCTCGACGGTGCCGAGGTCCTCCCCTATGACGACGGCACCGGCCCGGTGCGCCTCCAGGACGAGGACGGCGAGCATCGCCTCGGCGTCCTGGCCGACATACGCCCCCTCGGTGGGCGGGAGCCCCTCAGGCACCCACCAGAGCCGGAAGAGGCCCATGACGTGGTCGATGCGCAGCGCTCCGGCATGGGCGAGGAGACCGCGCAGGAGGTGGCGGTAGGGGGCGTAGCCGGACGCCGCGAGGGCGTCGGGGCGCCAGGGGGGCAGGCCCCAGTCCTGGCCGTGCGCGTTGAAGGCGTCGGGGGGCGCGCCCACGGACATGCCCTGTGCGAAGGCGTCCTGCTGCGCCCAGGTGTCGGCGCCGTCGGGATGGACGCCGACGGCGAGGTCATGGACGATCCCGACGGCCATCCCGGAGTCCCGTGCGGCGCTCTGGGCCGCGGCGAGCTGGGTGTCCGTGAGCCAGGCGAGCCGGCAGTGGAAGTCGACCCGGTCCAGGAGCTCGGTGCGGGCACGGGCGCTCTGCGGGGAGCGGGGGTCCCGCAGCCCCTCGGGCCAGGTGCGCCACCGGGGGCCGTGCACCTCGGCCAGGGCGCACCACAGGGCGTGGTCCTCCAGGGCCTGTCCCTGTCCGGCGAGGAAGTCGCAGTAGGCGGCGCGGCGGCCGGGGGTCAGGGGGACCTCGTGGACGATCTCCAGGGCCTGCCTCTTGAGCGCCCACACGGCGTCCCGGTCGATCAGCGCGCCCTTGTTCAGCACGGCCTCGCGCAGGGCCGCGGCTTCCTGGCGCAGGTCGTCCAGGGCCGCTCTGCCCGGCTCGGAGACATGGCCGTACTCCGGGATCGACTCGATGTGCAGATGGACCGGGTCGGGGAAGCGGCGCGAGGAGGGGCGGTACGGGGACGGGTCGGTGGGGCTGCCAGGCACGGCGGCGTGCAGCGGGTTGACCTGGACGAAACCGCTGCCCAGGGTCCGTCCCGCCCAGGCGGCGAGGTCGGCCAGGTCGGAGAGGTCACCCATGCCCCAGGAGCGGGCGGACAGCATGGAGTAGAGCTGGACGAGGAAGCCGTGCGTCCGCGCGGGTGGCTGGGGCACGCGGTCCGGGGCGACGACGAGCGTGACGGTGGCGTGGCGGTGGTCCGGGGTGCGCACGGTCAGCCGGTGTACACCCAGCGGCGGCTCGGTCCACCAGGACGGTGTCCGCGGCGTGCTCGCGTCCGGGGCGGGGGCGGGCGCTGGGAGCACCCTCATGCGCAGGGGCGAGCGCGCGCCGGTGGCCCCCGGTTCGGGGTCGACGGTCAGGAGCGCACCGGGCGGCAGTGCGGTGAGCGCGGCCGGCAGCGGCTCTCCCGACCAGGTCACCACCGTCGGCGGGAGCAGTCGGGAGGCCGCTGCCGATTCGGCTGCGGCGAGTGATCTCCGTACCTCCGCGGGAGTGGCGGCGTCGACGCCCAGCGCGGCGAGCACGGCCGTGACCGTGTCGTCGGGGACGGACACCGTGACATCCGCGGACGGGGAGAAGGAGGTGGCGACGCCGTGCAGTGCGGCGAGCCGGGACAAGCCCATTCAGACTCCTGGGGACTCCATGCCCCCTGCGGTGCCGGGTGCTGTCGGCTCGCTGGTCAGAGGGGCGACGGCGGCGAGCGGTGGCTCGCTCGTGAGGGGTGTGGCGTCGGCGAGCGGAGGCTCGCTGGTGAGCGGGGCGCTGTCGGCGAACGCGGATTCGCCGGTCAGGTGGGCGACCTCCGCGAGCGGCAGCTCACTGATCATCGGAGGGGCGGTGAGGGTCGGGGACGTCGCGCCTGCCAGCGGATCGGGACCCGTGAGGCTCGGCACCTGTTTGGAAAGGACGGAGGGCAGAAGCTGCGCGGAAGCGGGCATGTCGGCCTCCTGGCCGTGGACAACAGGACACAGCAGACCTACCCAGCAGGCGCGGGAGCAGGCGTGGACGTGACATAGGCGTTATGACAACGAGCCCAACGTGCCGTGGGTCACACTTCGTTCCCCGGAACGCCAGATATGGGCCGTTTTCAGCCAGTCGGCGGTCCTGGCCGTCCCGGCCGCGCGCCACACGGCGGCACATCCCTCAGGCGGAGACGCCGTCGATCCGGGCCATCACGTCGTCCGCGCCGAACGGCTGCAGATAGGGCAGCCAGCGCGGATCCCGGTGCCCGGTCCCGATGATCCGCCAGGCGAGACCACTGGGCGGCGCCGGCTGGTGGCGCAGCCGCCAGCCCAGCTCGGGCAGATGACGGTCCGCCTTGACGTGGTTGCAGCGGCGGCAGGCCGCCACCACGTTGTCCCAGGCGTGCTGCCCGCCGCGGCTGCGCGGGATGACATGGTCGACGCTGGTCGCGGCGGCCCCGCAGTACATGCAGCGGCCCCCGTCCCTCGCGAAGAGCGCCCGGCGCGTGAGGGGAACGGGCCCCCTGTAGGGGACCCGTACGAACCGCTTGAGGCGGACGACGCTGGGCGCGGGCACAGCACGGGTGGCACTGTGCATGAAGGCGCCGGACTCCTCGAGGCAGATGGCCTTGTTCTCGAGGACGAGGACGAGCGCGCGGCGGAGTGGTACGACGCCGAGCGGCTCGTACGAAGCGTTGAGAACCAGGACGTGCGGCACGGTGGATGCCTCCTTGTACGCCGGCGACGCGTGGCTCGCGCCGGGACGATCCGATCTCAGTCTCTCCTCATGCCTGGTCCGAGCGCCACCACGTGCGGGTAACGGGCCGGGAGGATTTTTCTCACCGCCGTCCGTCCGCACGCCCCGGGCACACCGGAACAGGTGCTCCAGCAGGGCCGCGGGACCCGCTGTGGGATCGGCCACACCCCGTGCGCCCCGGGGTGAGACGTGTGTCTCCCTCCCCGACGGCAACGAACCGGTGCCCCCGCTTCGTTACTCTGGTTGGTCTGCTGTCCCCCATATGGAGGTCCCCGCCGTGCCCCTGTCCGCCCTCCTGGCCGCGGCCCCGTCCCCCGGGGCCGCGGGCTCGCTGGACGAAGCCGCCGAGCGGGCCGGGAACGCCGCAGGCTGGGTCGAGGAGAACTGGTCCACCTGGCTGAACACCGGTCTCCGTATCGTCCTCATCGCGGCCATCGCGATCGTGCTGCGCTACCTGATCCGGCGCGCCCTGACCAACCTCATCGACCGGATGAACCGCAGCGCCCAGGCGGTGGAGGGCACGGCACTCGGCGGCCTGCTGGTCAACGCGGAACGCCGCCGCCAGCGCTCCGAGGCCATCGGCTCCGTGCTCCGCTCGGTCACGTCGTTCCTGATCCTCGGCACCGCGGCCCTGATGATCCTGGGCGCCTTCCAGATCAATCTGGCCCCTCTGCTGGCCTCCGCGGGGGTCGCCGGTGTGGCGCTGGGCTTCGGCGCGCGCAACCTCGTCACCGACTTCCTCTCGGGCGTCTTCATGATCCTTGAGGACCAGTACGGCGTCGGCGACCAGATCGACGCCGGTGTCGCCTCCGGTGAGGTCATCGAGGTCGGTCTGCGGGTCACCAAGCTGCGCGGTGACAACGGCGCGATCTGGTACGTGCGCAACGGCGAGGTGAAGCGGATCGGCAACCTCAGCCAGGGCTGGTCCACGGCCGGTGTCGACGTCACGGTCCGCCCCATGGAGGACCTGGAGCTCGTCCGCAAGGCGATCACCGGCGCGGGCGAGACCATGACCAAGGAAGAGCCCTGGTCGGAGCAGCTGTGGGGCCCGGTGGAGATGCTCGGCCTGGACGCGGTGCTGCTCGACTCGATGACCCTGCGGGTCACGGCGAAGACCATGCCCGGCAAGGCCCTGGGCGTCGAGCGCGAGCTGCGCTGGCGCATCAAGCTGGCACTGGACGCCGCCGGCATCCGGATGATCGGCACCCTCCCCCTCCAGGCGGACGGGGACGCCGCCGACCCGACGGCGAGCGTGGCGGCCCCCTCGGCGTACGCGTCGGCGACGTCGCCGCAGTCGCTGGCGGCGACCCCGATACCGCCAACCAACCTGGCGAAGTGACCGGCTGAGACGTCCGGTGCGCACAGCGCCCCCGCAGGTAACGCTTTGGTTGCCTCGGGGGCGCTTCCCATTGACGGCCCGGTGACGCCGCCCATACCTTCCTCTCACCGATAGGAAAGTTTCCTAATAGAGGCAGGCGCGTCGTCCATGGCCGGAACCACACCAGGCACCCCCAGCGTTCTGCGTGCCATGAACAACCGGGCGGCGCTCGATCTCCTGGTCGCCCAGGGGCCCCTCACCCGCACGCGCATCGGCGAGCTGACCGGGCTCTCCAAGCCCACCGCCTCCCAGCTGCTGGCGCGTCTGGAGGAGGCGGGTCTGGTCCGCTCCACGGGCAGCCAGAGCGGGCGCCCCGGGCCGAACGCCGTGCTCTACGAGATCAACCCGGACTCCGCCCATGTCGCGGCGCTCTCCGTCGGGCCCACCGGGATCGACGCCGTGGTCGCCGACATCACCGGCACGGTGGTCGGCTCCTGCCGTGTGGAGGCCGAGGCGGTCGCGGAGGACGTACGCCACCGCACAGCCCAGCTCGTCGCCGAGGCCGTGGACGGCGCGCTGCGTCCGACCGGTCTCGGCCATGACGACCTCGCCGCCGTGGTGGTGGGTACTCCCGGCGCGATGGACCCGCACACCGGGCAGCTGCGCTACGCGCCCCATCTGCCCGGCTGGCACTCACGCACCCTGCTCGCCGACCTCGCCGAGGTGGTCGGCAGGCCCGTCGTCATCGAGAACGACGTGAACCTCGCCGCCGTCGCCGAGCAGTACGAGGGTGCCGCGCAGGACCACGACCACTTCGTGCTCGCCTGGCTCGACGAGGGCGTCGGCGCCGCGATCGTGCTGGGCGGCACCCTCCTGCGCGGCGCCACAGGCGGCGCGGGGGAGATCGGCTACATGCCGCTGCCGGGCGCACCGCTCGCCCGGGGCGGCGCGGCCGACTGGGCGGCTCCGGACGCGGGGGGCGGCTTCCAGAGCCAGGTCTCCTCCCCCGCCGTACGTGACCTGGCCGGAGGCAGGCCGCTGGCGGAAGCTCTCGCCGACGAGGCGGTGCGCGCGGAGGTCGCCCGCAGGCTGGCCGCCGGGCTCGCCTCCGTGGTCGCCGTGGTCGACCCCGAGCTGGTCGTCCTCTCCGGCCTGGTGGCCCAGGCCGGCGGGGAGGAGCTCCGCGAGCGGGTGGAGGCCGAGATGACCGGGCTGGCCCTGCCCAGGCCGCTGCTCCGCATCAGCGACATCCAGGGCGACCCGATCCTGACCGGCGCGCTGCGAACCGCCCTCGCCCAGGCGCGCGACAGAACCTTCGACACCGCCTGAGACCCGTCCGACGCCGCCCCGTGCCGCCCGTACCGGGTGGTCCGTACGGCACCCCCATGCCCGGTGAGCCTCGCGCGCCCCGGCCCCCAGCCGTACCTCCACGTTCCACCGCCCGTCCCTTCTCCCCGCAGAGGAAGTCCGCCATGGCGCTACGGCGCATTCGTACCCGCGTGCCCCTGGCGCTCGGCGCAGCCGCGTTGCTGCTGTCCGGCTGCGCGAATCCGAGCACCGGCAGCAACACCGACGACCCCACGAAGCCGGTCACGCTGAGGTTCTGGCACGGGTGGTCGGCGCCCGGCGAGGTCGAGGCGATCAACGAGAACATCGCCCGGTTCGAGAAGCTCCACCCCAACATCGACGTCGTCTCCACCGGCAACGTGAGCGACGAGACGATCAACCAGGCGCTGCGGGCGGGCGGTGGCGACGCCCCCGACGTCGTCACCTCGTTCACCACGAACAACGTCGGCCAGTACTGCTCCTCCGGCATGTGGGCGGATCTCGACCCCTTCCTGAAGAAGAGCGGGATCGACAAGGCGAAGATCTTCCCGAAGACCCTGCTCGACTACACGCAGTACGAGGGTGTGCAGTGCGCGTCACCCCTGCTCGCCGACGCGTTCGGCATGTACTACAACAAGGACGCCTTCGAGGAGGCGGGCATCAGCCGGCCTCCGCACACCATGTCCGAGATGAGGGCCGACGCGGTCAAGCTGACACGGAAGAAGAAGGACGGCTCGCTGGAACGCGCCGGTTTCATGCCGAACTTCCAGCTCTACCAGAACTCCCCCGACCGGATGTTCGCGCAGTGGGGTCCGGAGTACTTCGACGGCGAGGGCAAGGCGCGGCTCGCCGAGGAGCCCAGGACCGAGGAGTTCTTCACCGCCATGCGCGGTCTGTCCGACGCGCAGGGCGGCTACGGCGCCATGGAGAAGCTGCGCGCCGGCTTCGGTGACGAGATGTCGTCCCAGAACGGCTTCCTGACCGGCAAGCTCGCCATGCACCTGGACGGCGAGTGGCGCGGGCTGATGCTCGACGAGGCCAAGGCGGACTTCGACTGGGGTGTCGCACCGCTGCCGGTCCCCGACGACCAGGCGGACACCTACGGACGCGGCTATCTGACGGGCACCGTCGCCGGTATCGCGCACAGCAGCCGACACCAGAACGCGGCGTGGGAGCTGGTGAAGTACCTGACGACCGACACCGATGCCGTCGTCCACTTCGCCAACGCGATCCACAACGTGCCGTCCACCTTCGAGGCGCTCAAGTCACCTGACCTGGACGCGGATCCGGCCTTCCGGACCTTCATCGGGATCGCGCAGAACCCGCACAGCCAGGCCGTTCCGCCCTCGAACAACGGCGGTCAGTACATCACCTCGTTCATGGACTTCTCGCAGTCCGTCGAGGCGGGCAGGACCAAGGACCTGCACGGCGCCCTGAAGGAACTCGACGAGCAGATCGACGCCGACAACCTCCAGTCGGAAAACTGAGGAGCCGAGTCATGGCACTTTCCCTCTCCACCTCGGCGAAGTCCGCCGGACGGGGAACCGAACCGAACCCCCGCAACTCCCCTCTGCGGCGCAAGCGGAACCGCGAACGGCTGCGCACCCTGGGATTCCTCTCGCCCTGGCTGGTCGGCTTCTCGGTCTTCTTCGGCTACCCGCTGATCGCGACCGTCTACTTCTCCTTCATGCACTACAACCAGATCAAGGAGCCCACCTTCGTCGGGCTGCGGAACTGGAAGTACGTGCTGGAGCAGATGCCGCTGTTCGGCCCGGCCCTGTGGAACACGCTGTGGCTGGTCGTCGTGATGGTCGCGCTGCGCGTGGTGTTCGGTCTCGGTATCGGCCTGCTGATCACGAAGATCAAGACAGGGGTCGGGCTGTTCCGAACGGCCTTCTACATCCCGTACCTGGCCCCGCCGGTCGCGGCCACCGTCGCCTTCGTCTTCCTCCTCAACCCGTCCACCGGGCCGGTCAACGAGGTCCTCTCGTGGATCGGTCTGCACGGCCCGAGCTGGTTCAACGACCCGAACTGGTCGAAGCCCTCGCTGGTGCTGCTCTCCCTGTGGGGCATCGGCGACCTGATGGTCATCTTCATGGCCTCGCTGCTGGACGTGCCGAAGGAACAGTACGAGGCCGCCGACCTGGACGGCGCGGGCGCCTGGACGAAGTTCCGCTACGTCACCTGGCCCGCCATCACCCCGATCGTGCTGTTCGCCGTCGTCACCGGCGTCGTGCAGACGATGCAGTACTACACACAGGCCCTCGTCGCCGGGAAGCTCGCCTCCGGCGTCTCCATCGGCCCCGGCACGGTGATCCAGCCCGGCTACCCGGACCACTCCACCCTGACGGTGCCGCAGCTCGTGTACTCGATGGGCTTCCAGAACTTCAACACCGGTGCCGCCTGCGTCCTCTCGCTGGTGCTCTTCGCCATCGCCATGGCCGTCACCCTTCTGCTGATGCGCAAGAGCGTCGGCCTCATCCCGGCGGAGGACTGAGATGACCACGACCACCACCACCCTCACCAGGCCGGACACCGCGGTGGCGAGCCGCCCGAGCGGCTCCGACGCCGCGAGACACCGCCGTAAGCGGGTCCTGAACTGGATCGCGGTCCACTCCGTGGCCGTCGCGCTCGCCCTGTTCTTCGTCCTCCCGTTCGTCTTCGTCTTCCTCACCTCGGTGATGAGCGACGGGCAGGCGATGAGCGGCGAACTGTGGCCGGACTCCTGGAACTGGTCGAACTACTCGACCGTGTTCCACACCCCCGGTTTCCTCGACTGGTGGCGCAACTCGCTGATGTACGCACTGCTGGGCACCGTGTTCACGGTGTGTTCCTCGGTGCCGGTGGCCTACGCGCTGGCCAAGTTCCGTTTCCGTGGCAGGCGTACGGCGATGATCCTCGTCATCTCCACGATGATGCTTCCGCCGCAGGTCATCATCATCCCGATGTACCTCGTGTGGGCCCAGCAGTTCCACCTCTCGGGCTCGCTGTGGCCGCTGATCATCCCCATGGCGTTCGGCGACGCCTACTCGATCTTCCTGCTGCGGCAGTTCCTGCTCACCATTCCGCAGGAGTACATCGAATCGGCGAAGGTCGACGGATGCGGTGAGTTCCGCACACTGCTCAAGATCGTCGTACCGATGGCCAAGCCGGGCATCGCGGCCATCGCGCTCTTCCAGTTCTTCTACTGCTGGAACGACTACTTCGGACCGCAGATCTACGCCGCGCAGAATCCGGGCGCCTGGACCCTGAGCTACGGCCTGGAGTCCTTCAAGAGCGCCCACGCGGTCAACTGGAACCTGACGATGGCCGCGACCCTGCTCGTCATGGCGCCGGTCATCATCGTGTTCTTCTTCGCACAGAAGGCCTTCGTAGAAGGCGTCACCCTCACCGGAGTAAAGGGCTGAGAAGCATGAAGCTCGCAGTAGTTGGCGGCGGGTCCACCTACACCCCCGAACTGATCGACGGTTTCGCGCGGCTGCGGGACACCCTGCCGGTCGAGGAGCTCGTGCTCGTCGACCCGGCGGCCGACCGGCTGGAGCTGGTCGGCGGCCTGGCGCGGCGGATCTTCGCCAAGCAGGGCCACCCCGGCCGGATCGTCACCACCTCCGACCTGGACGCCGGGGTCGCAGGCGCCGACGCGGTGCTGCTCCAGCTCCGCGTCGGCGGGCAGGCCGCCCGCAACCAGGACGAGACGTGGCCGCTCGAATGCGGCTGCGTCGGCCAGGAGACCACCGGGGCGGGCGGTCTCGCGAAGGCGCTCCGTACCGTGCCGGTCGTCCTCGACATCGCCGAGCGGGTGCGCCGCACCAGTCCCGACGCCTGGATCATCGACTTCACCAACCCGGTCGGGATCGTCACCCGGGCGCTGCTCCAGGCCGGGCACAAGGCCGTCGGTCTGTGCAACGTGGCGATCGGCTTCCAGCGGAAGTTCGCCGCGCTGCTCGGCGTGACGCCGGGCGAGGTGTACCTCGACCATGTCGGGCTCAACCACCTGACCTGGGAGCTCGGGGTGCGCCTGGGCGGCCCGGACGGCGAGAACGTCCTGCCGAAGCTGCTCGCGGAACACGGTGACGCGATCGCCGGCGACCTTCGCATGCCCCGGCAGATCGTCGACCGCCTCGGCGTGGTCCCCTCGTACTACCTGCGGTACTTCTACGCCCACGACGAGGTCGTGCGGGAGCTGGGCACGAAGCCGTCCCGCGCGGCCGAGGTCGCCGCGATGGAGAAGGAACTCCTGGAGATGTACGGCGACCCGGCCCTGGACGAGAAGCCGGCGCTGCTGGGCAAGCGGGGCGGTGCCTTCTACTCGGAGGCGGCCGTCGACCTCGCGTCCGCGCTGCTCGGCGGGGGCGGCTCCGCGGTGCAGGTGGTCAACACGTACAACAAGGGGACGCTGCCGTTCCTGCCGGACGACGCGGTGATCGAGACGCAGGCCCGCGTGGACGGCACGGGCGCCACCCCGCTCGCGGTCCCGGCGCTCGACCCGCTGTACGCCGGGCTGATCGCCAACGTGACGGCGTACGAGGACCTGGCCCTGGACGCCGCGCTGCGCGGCGGCCGTGACCGGGTGTTCAAGGCACTGATGGCCCACCCCCTGATCGGCCAGTTCGAGTACGCCGAGGCGCTCACCGACAAGCTGATCGCGCACAACCGGGAGCACCTGGCGTGGGCCTGACCGCACATGTGCTCGCGATCGACGCGGGCAACAGCAAGACCGACGTGGCCGTGATCGGTGCCGACGGGACCATCCTCGGCACCGGACGCGGGGGTGGCTTCCAGCCTCCGATCGTCGGGATCGGCACGGCCGTCGACGGGCTGGCGGAGGCTGTCCGGCCCGCCCTCGCGCAGGCGGGGGCCGACCGCGTCGACCATGTGTCGGCCTGCCTCGCCAACGCGGATCTCCCGGTCGAGGAGAGTGAGTTGGCCGAGGCGCTGGGCGCCCGTGGCTGGGGCGGCACCGTGGAGGTGCGCAACGACACCTTCGCGATACTGCGCGCGGGGGTCGACGAGCCCCGCGGCGTGGCCGTGGTGTGCGGCGCGGGGATCAACTGCGTCGGCATGCGGCCGGACGGGGCGACCGCCCGCTTCCCCGCGATCGGGCGGATCTCCGGTGACTGGGGCGGCGGTTCGGGGCTGGCCGAGGAGGCGATGTGGTTCGCGGCGAGAGCCGAGGACGGCCGCGGCGAGCCGACCGAGCTGACGCGGACCCTGCCGGGGCACTTCGGGCTCGACACGATGTACGCGCTGATCGAGGCGCTCCACCTGGGGCACATCCCGTACGCACGCCGGCACGAGCTGACACCGGTGCTGTTCTCCACCGGTGCGGCCGGTGACCGGATCGCGCGCGGTCTGGTGGACCGGCTCGGCGACGAGGTCGTGGTGATGGCCTCCGTCTCGCTGGACCGGCTCGGCCTGCTGGAGGACGAGGTACCGGTGGTGCTGGGCGGCAGCGTGCTGGCGGCCCGCCACCCCGCCCTGGACGACCGGATCGCGGAGCTCCTCGCCGTGCGCGCCCCGAAAGCGGTGGTGCGGGTCGTCTCGGCTCCGCCGGTGCTGGGCGCCGGGCTGCTGGGTCTGGACCACACGGGGGCTGCGCCCGCCGCGTACAACAGGCTGCGGGCGCAGTACGCCTGAGGGCCGGAGGGGCCGGGCGTCCCGTCGCCGTGCGGCGCGGGGCGCCCCTCCTTACGGGAACCGATCACCTGCCCCGAACGTGTTCATGGTGAAGAGATCAGTCCGCTCGGAGGCCCGCCCGGCCGACCGCCTTGATCGCCTGCGCTCGTCCTGATCGAATACGGGGGACGGGGCGGGATCCGGGCATTCCTGGTGGACTGCGTCTCCGGGGGCCATACTTCTGGCCAGGACGAGTCGTCCCCCGATCGGCCGGGGGCCCGCCGTCGTCATGACCGAGGGGGAGGTCAAGTGACATACCCGCCGAGCGGGACCGCGCTGCGGGAGCCGGAGCCGGACGTGCCGTCCGCGCCCGTGACCGTACCCGCGCAGCGCCGTGGTGTCCCGTCCGCGGCTGCCGAACGGCTGCGCGCCGCGGCGACGACCGAGCCGGGCAGACTGCAGATCATCGGCGCCGTACTGGCCCTGCTGGTCGTGGTGTTCGGGGCGGTCACCGTCACGGAGGTCTCCGGGCGGGCGTCGTCCGCCGACGACGTGGTGACCCGCAGTCAGCCGCTGAGCGCGGACGCCGCGAGCATCTACCGCTCGCTGGCCGACGCGGACACGATGGCGGCGAGCGGCTTCCTGGCCGGGGCGCAGGAGCCCCCGGGTGTGCTCAAGAAGTACGACGCGGACGTCAAGGAGGCCTCCCGGCTGCTGGTGAAGGCCGCGGCGAGCGCCGATGCCTCGACCTCGTCGCACCAGGAGATCACCACGCTGGGTGAGCTGCTTCCCGAGTACACGGGTCTGATCGAGCGGGCCAGGGCCAACAACCGGCAGGGACTGCCGCTCGGCGGCGCCTACCTCCGGTACGCCAACCAGAAGATGACGAACGAGATCCTCCCGGCGGCCGAGCGGCTGTACGCGGCGGAGACCGGCCGGCTCTCCACCGACTCGTCCGACGCGCGCAGTTGGCCCTTCCTCTCACTGGCCGTCGGCATGGTGGCGCTGGCCGCCCTGGTGTGGATGCAGCGGCGCAACTACCGCAGGACGAACCGCGTCTTCAACCACGGGCTGCTCGCCGCGACGGCCGCGGCCACGGTGGTACTGCTGTGGCTGGCCGTGGGGCACACGGTGGCCCGGGCGGAACTGCGGAGCGCGATGGTGAACGGACAGCAGTCACTCGACGTCCTCAACAAGGCCAGGATCAACTCCCTGAAGGCACGCGCCAACGAGAACCTCACGCTGGTCGCCCGAGGTGCCGTTCTCACCCCGGACGGCACACGGGACAAGTACGAGACCGACTACAGCGCGGGCATGAAGGCGCTCGGCACACAGCTCGCGAGCGCGCAGAAGCTCGCCGGCGACGACTCCACGGGACGCGAGCCCGTGAAGGCCGCAGTCACCAGCGTGTCCGAGTGGCAGGAACGCCACAAGAAGGCCCGGGCGACCGACGACCAGGGCGACTACGACAGCGCGCTGTTGCAGATCATCGACCCGAAGAACTCCACGGGTGAGTCCTTCGAGAGGGTCGACGACGCGCTGGAGACGGCACTCGCCCACGAACAGGGCCAGTTCGACGCGGCGGCCGAGGACGGCCGCGGGGCGCTGGGCGGGCTGCCGGCCGGTGCCGCCGTCCTCGCCGTGCTGGGCGCGGCCGGCGCGATAGTAGGGGTCAACCGCAGGCTCTCGGAGTACCGGTGAGGGGACGAGCGATGACCAGGGCCAAGGGCTGGGTTGCGCGCGGCAGGCTGCGCGGCTGGGGCGGTGTGACGGGCATGGCGGTGGCCTGCGTCGTCACGGCCTCGCTCACCCTGCTGCCGCTGGCACACGGCGAGGGGGCGCTGGGCGGGCTGGACACGGGCCCGGGCGCCACCTCCGCGGTGCCCGTGAAGGCCGGGGAGTGCAAGGACCCCGAGGCGAGCCTGCCGGCGTCGGGCGACGACGGCCCGAGCATCGAGAAGATCAGGAAGCGCGGCAAACTGGTGGCCGGTGTGGACCAGAACAGCTTCCGGTGGGGCTACCGGAACCCGGAGGTCCGGTCCGGCACGCTCGAAGGCTTCGACATCGACCTCGTGCGGGCCATCGCCGAGAACATCCTGGGCGACCGCGACGCGGTGATCTTCCGTGCCATTCCCACCAACCAGCGCATCGCCGCGCTGGAGAGCGACAAGGTCGACGTCGTCGTCCGCACGATGACGATCAACTGCAAGCGCGCCGAGCAGGTCGCGTTCTCCACGGCCTACTTCCAGGCCGGCCAGCAGGTCCTGGCGCCCAAGGAGTCCACGATCAGCGGTTACGACGAGTCGCTCAAGGGCAAGCGGGTCTGCACGGCGGAGGGTTCGACGGCGTACGACGCGCTGGACGAGAAGTCCTTCGGCGCGATCTTCAAGGACGAGCACGACGGCACCGAGCTGGACGAGGACCAGCTGACCGTCCCCAACCAGCTGGACTGCCTGGTGCGGCTACAGCTCGGCGAGGTCGACGCGGTGGTCACGGACAACGCCCTGGCGGCCGGGCAGGCGGCCCAGGACCCGGCGGTGGAGCTCAAGGGCGACGCGCCGTTCACCACCGAGTACTACGGCGTCGCCGCGAAGCTCGGCGCCGACGACCTGGTCGCCCGGGTCAACCAGGTGCTGGTCGAATACCGCCGGGGCGGTGCGCAGAGCCCCTGGATGAAGTCGTACCGCGCCTGGCTCGCGGAGGGGCTGCCCGGCATCGAGGGCCCCCCGGCACCCAAATACCGTAGCAACTGAACCTGTCCGGGCCTTCCGGCCCGGCGGCACGAACGGAGAGGTGATCGATGGGCGTGGCGGGATCCTTCTCCGGCTTCGCGGGGAGGCCCCCCGGCCCGGTCATGGACCGGGACGAGGCGGACCGTGCGCTGGCCCGGCTCGGTGCGGAGCACGAGGCCATCGAGACCTCGCTCCTCGCCCTGCAGGACCATGCCGGCCGCCGGCTCCTGGAGGGCGCCGACCTGACCGGCGTCACCAAGGAGCGCTGGGCCGCCGCCGAGCAGTCGATCACCCTGCTGTGGGGGTACTTCGACGCCTACGCGGGGACACTCGCCAGGGCCCGGGAGATCCGGGCCGTGCGCCGCTACCCCGGCAGGGACGACCTGACGGCCCTGACCGACATCCTGCGCGGCGACAGCGTGACCGTCGCGAACCCCGGAGCGGTCAGCCAGGGCGCGGCCACCGGCGGTCCGGCCAGACTCTCCGAGCGGTTCACGCTGGAGGAGCTGGTGTCCCGGATGAACGACCTGTACGCCCGTTCGCTGGACATGGTCGTCGCCGCGGACTCCGTGTGGTCGGCGCTGCCCGCCCGGATAGACCTGCTCGCCGCGGAGCTGCGCCGCACACGCTCGCTGGCGCACTCCGTCGGCGTACGCCCCGGGGAGCATCCCGCCGGGGACGACCTGGAGTCGATCACCCAGGAGCTGACCACGCTGCGGGTGCAGGTGATCTCCGACCCGCTGGCCTTCTGGCTGCCCGGGCCGGGCAGCGCCGCGCCCGGCGGCGGACGCCCCGACACCGCGCGCTACGACCGGGCGGCCCGCGCCCTGGAGGACGTACGGCGGGAGACCGAGGCGGTGCTCGCGGTCCGGCAGGACGCCGAACAGCGCCTGGTCCAGCTGCGTGACGTCCTGTCCCGCGCGGACCGTACGCTCTCGGAGGCCCGCTCCGCGCGTGGCGAGGTGCTGGCGAAGATCGCCGCATCGGAGGTGCCCGCCGTCAGCGGCCCGCCGACCGCTCTGCAGGAGCGGCTGGCCGTCGCCTCCGGCTACCGCAGGCACGCCCAGTGGAACCGGCTGTCGCCGCTGCTGGACTCGCTGGAGCGGGAGGCCGAGGACGAGCTGCTGCGCGCCAGGGAGTCGCTGACGTCCGTGACGGCACCGCTCGCGGTCCGTGCGGAGCTGCGCGGCAGGCTGGACGCCTACAAGGCGAAGGTGGCCCGGCACGGCCTGGCCGAGGACCCGCTCCTGATCGAGCGGTACGACGCGGCCCGCCGGATGCTGTGGAGCGCACCGTGCGATCTGCGTGTCGCCGAACAGGCGGTCCTGCGCTACCAGCGGGCCGCCACCGATCTGCTGACACCGCACCGTCCGGGCGAGTACGACGGACGGCAGGGGGAGACATCATGAGTGCGGAGTGCCAGCGCCCCACGTGCGAGGGCAGCTACGAGGACATGGGCAGCGGCGAGCTGTACTGCGACACCTGCGGCCTCGCGCCGGTCGTGTCGCCGACGGGCATGGTGAGTTCACCGCCCACCGGCATCGCGGGCGGCGGCAGGGCGGCCGGCGGCCGGGGAAGCAGCAGCACCTCGCAGCGGACGGGTTCGCAGGCGTCAGCTCGCGTCTCGTCCCACTCGTCGACATCCCGGCGTTCGGTGTCCGGGCGGCTCTCCCGCTCCTTGTCCGGAAGCTCCACGTCCCGCTCGGTGTCGGTGCGCTCCTCGGGCGTCTCGACGGGTTCCTCCTCAGGGCGCGGCAGGCTGGGCGCGGGCCTGGTGCTCGTCCCCGACGTGCCGCGGCCCGACCCGCGCACCGCGGTGATGGAGAACCCCGAGGTCCCCGAGCGGAAGCGGTTCTGCTCACGCTCCGACTGCGGTGCGCCGGTGGGCCGGTCCCGTGGGGAGCGGCCGGGCCGCACCGAAGGGTTCTGCACCAAGTGCGGTCACCCGTACTCCTTCGTGCCCAAGCTGAACAGCGGCGACATCGTGCACGGGCAGTACGAGGTGGCGGGCTGCCTGGCGCACGGCGGGCTCGGCTGGGTCTATCTCGCGGTGGACAGGGCGGTCTCCGACCGCTGGGTGGTCCTCAAGGGCCTGCTGGACACCGGCGACCAGGACGCCATGGCGGCGGCCATCTCCGAGCGGCGCTTCCTCGCGGAGATCGAGCACTCCAACATCGTCCGCATCTACAACTTCGTGGAACACCTGGATCAGCGCACCGGTTCGCTCGACGGCTACATCGTGATGGAGTACGTCGGCGGGAAGTCGCTCAAGGAGATCGCCAACGAGCGCCGCACACCGGTCGGGAAGCGGGATCCGCTGCCGGTGGAGCAGGCCTGCGCGTACGGGATCGAGGCGCTGGAGGCCCTCGGCCACCTGCACAGCCGCAACGTCCTGTACTGCGACTTCAAGGTCGACAACGCGATCCAGACCGAGGACCAGCTCAAGCTCATCGACATGGGCGCGGTGCGCAGGATGGACGACGACGAGTCGGCCATCTACGGCACCGTCGGCTACCAGGCGCCCGAGGTGGCCGAGACGGGCCCGTCCGTCGCCTCCGACCTCTACACGGTCGCGCGCACGCTCGCGGTGCTGACCTTCGACTTCCAGGGGTACACGAACGTCTTCGTGGACTCGCTCCCCGACCCGGACAACATCGAGGTGTTCCGGAGATACGAGTCGTTCTACCGGCTGCTCGTGCGGGCCACCGACCCGGATCCGGCCCGCCGGTTCTCCTCGGCCTCGGAGATGGCGGAGCAGCTGACGGGTGTGCTGCGGGAGGTGGTCGCCCTACAGACGGGGCGTCCGCGCCCGGCGCTCTCGACCCTGTTCGGTACGGAAATGCGTGTGACGGACACGGCGTTGTTCGCGGAGCTGACCGGCGACGTGTCGCGGCTCGGCGTCCGGACGGGCCCGTCCGGCGGCACGGGACGCTTCGGACGCCGGCGGGGGGCTCCGGCCACGCTCCCCTCGCCTCCGGCGTTCGCCCCCGCCGTCGCTCTCGCTCCGCAGGCCGCGCCGCCCGGCGCCGGACCGCTGCACGCCCCCGACACCCATGTCCGGGGCAGCACCGGCGGCGCGGGGGCGTACCCGCAGCCGCAGGCGCCCGTTCCGGCACCTCGCACGGCGGCCCAGGCCCCCGTGGCACCCCCGGCCGTGGCACCCCCGGCCGTGTACGCGGGCGGCGGGCCCCGGCTCGCCGCGTTCGACGCGCGGGCGACGTCACTGGCGCTGCCGGTGCCCCGGGTCGACCCGAACGACCCCAACGCCGGGTTCCTCGCAGGAGTGATGGCTTCGGCGCCCGCGGAGCTGATCTCGGCACTGCACTCGGTGCCCGCCGCCTCGCTGGAGACCCGGCTGCGGGAGCTGCGCGCCCGCCTGGAGATGGGTGAACTCAACTCCGCGGTGCGGGCGCTGACTGCGGTGGAGACCCAGCACCAGGACGACTGGCGGGTCGTCTGGTACCGCGGCATCACCTCGCTGGTGACCGGTGACAACGAGGACGCGGCGCTCTCCTTCGACGCGGTCTACGACGCGTTCCCGGGTGAGCCCGCGCCGAAGCTCGCGCTGGGTGTCTGCGCGGAGGTGCTGGGGCAACTGGACAACGCCGCGGAGTACTACCGCCTGGTGTGGGCGACGGACCCGAGCTTCGTCAGCTCGGCGTTCGGTCTGGCCCGGGTGCAGATCGCCGCAGGCGACCGGCCCGCGGCGGTGCGCACCCTGGAGTCCGTGCCCGAGTCGTCGATCCACTACACGGCGGCCCGGGTCGCAGCGGTGCGGGCCAGGCTCCGTGAGCGGGCCGCTCACGAGCCGCTGATCGACGATCTGTCCGCCGCCGCGGCCCAGGTGACCGCGCTGCGGGGCTACGGGCTGGACGCGGTGAGACGTGAACAGTTGTCGACCGAGGTACTGGGTACGGCACTTGACTGGGTACTCTCCGGTAGTCCCACGGCTCAGCCGGTGGCTCAGCCCTCTCCCGCAGCCGCGGGTCCGAGGACGGTGCTCGGCAGCGAGCTGGACGAGCGGGGCCTCAGGTTCGGCCTCGAACGCTCGTACCGCATGCTCGCCCGGCTCGCGCAGCGGGGCGACGAGAGGATCGAACTGGTGGAGCGGGCCAACCGTTTCCGCCCCCGGACCTGGGTGTGAAGATGTCAGAGAGCCACCAGCAGGCCTCCTTGCCGGGGTGCCCCAGCTGCGAGGAACCGCTGGAGCCGGGCGACCTGTTCTGCGGTGCGTGCGGGTACGACCTCTCGGCCGTACCCGCGCCGCCCGGCGACCGTCCGACGGTCGCCATCACGGTGCCCGGGCCCGCCGCCGACGGTCAGGTGGAATGGCCTCGGGCCCCGGAGACGGACAGTTCCGATCTGCCCGCGCCCACGCACCGCCCGGCCGACCTCCCGGGTGTCGACTCGGGCGGCAAGCCGCTGCCGGACGTGGACGGGGCGGCGGTCCGCTTCGACGAGCCGGACGCTTTGGAGGGCGCCCCCCGGGGTGATACGGGCACGGGCGACTTCGAGCTGGCCGCCCCGGACCCCCGTACCGCCGAGCACGCCGCCGCCGGTGGAGCGGTGGCCGGCGGCAAGGTCTGCGTGGCCTGCCGCTCGGGTCATGTGGACACCGACGGCTACTGCGAGAACTGCGGCCATGCCCAGCCCCGCGAGCGCGACCACATGGAGCAGGAGCTCGGCTCGGTGGCCGCGGTCAGCGACCGGGGTCTGCGCCACCACCGCAACGAGGACGCGTTCGCGGTGTCCTGCACCGCCCTGCCGGACGGCTCACCGGCGGTCGTCGCCATCGTGTGCGACGGCGTCTCGTCGGCGAGCCGCCCCGACGAGGCGTCGGCCGCGGCGGCGAGCGCCGCCAACGAGTCGCTGCTGGAGTCGCTGCCGCGCGGTACGCATGCGCAGCAGGCGATGCACGAGGCGATCCTGGCCGCGTCCGAGGCCGTCAACGCCCTGGCCCAGGAACCCGGTCAGGCGCTGGAGCACGATCAGCACCGTCATCAGAACGCTCCGGCCTGCACCCTGGTCGGCGCGATCATGGCGGGCGGTCTGCTGGTCGTCGGCTGGGTCGGCGACAGCCGTGTCTACTGGGTACCCGAGGACCGCTCCCACCCGCCGGCCCGGCTCACCGAGGACGACTCCTGGGCCGCGCAGATGGTGGCGACCGGCCTGATGAGCGAGGCGGAGGCGTACGCCGACGAGCGCGCCCACGCCATCACGGGCTGGCTCGGCGCGGACGCGTACGAACTGGAGCCGCACACCGCGTCGTTCAAGCCCGACCGGCCCGGCCTGGTGGTGGTGTGCACCGACGGTCTGTGGAACTACGCGGAGGCGGCGGCGGAGATGGCCTCGGCCATGCCGCCCGACGCGTACGAACGGCCGTTGCACGGAGCCCAGGTGCTGGTCGGTCACGCGCTCGACGGCGGGGGCCACGACAACGTAACAGTGGCGCTGCTGCCGTTCGCCGTGACGGCACCAGGGGCAGGATCGGCCTGAGCCGGGACCGGTCCGCCGGCGTCCGGCCGGCGTCCCACCCTGTCCTCGCGCCTTCCCGCCCCGCGCCCCCTGCCCGCGTCCTACGCCCCTGAACTCTGTCCGCACATCTGTCTTCGTCCGACATACGTGGAGCATCGAGGAGCCGATCAGATGGCCAACTTCTCCAAGTCCAGCGTGCCCCAGTTCTCCGTCGAGGTGTACCAGAACGAATACCTGCCCGAGGGCGGTCGCGACGTCAACGCGATCGTCACCGTCACGTCCACGGGAGGGGGAACCACCGGCGGCGTGCCGCTGACCGCCGGTGTCCCGGCATCCGCGCGCCTCCCCGGCCGGACGCCGGACGCCGCCGTCGTTCTCATGGTCGACTGCTCGGGATCGATGGACTACCCGCCGACGAAGATGCGCAACGCGCGTGACGCGACGGCGGCGGCTGTCGACACCCTTCGTGACGGCACACTGTTCGCCGTGATCGCGGGAACGCACGTGGCCAAGGACGTGTACCCGGGCAACGGGCAGCTGGCGACGGCCGACCCGGGGACCAAGGCCCAGGCGAAGGAGTCCCTGCGCCGGCTGAGCGCGGGCGGGGGCACCGCGATCGGGACCTGGCTGCAGCTGGCCGACCGGCTGCTGGGGGCCGCCGAGGTCGACATCCGGCACGGCATCCTCCTCACCGACGGACGCAACGAGCACGAGGCGCCGGAGGATCTGCGGGCCGCGCTGGAGTCCTGTGCGGGCCGGTTCACGTGTGACGCGAGGGGTGTCGGCACCGACTGGGAGGTGAAAGAGGTCACAGCGATCGCCTCCGCACTGCTCGGCACGGCGGACATCGTCGCCGATCCGGCAGGCCTCTCCGCGGACTTCACCCGGATGATGGAGAACACGATGGGCAAGGAGGTCGCGGACGTGGCGCTGCGCCTCTGGACACCCGTCGGAGTGGAGATCGTCTTCGTCAAGCAGGTGGCACCCACGGTCGCCGAACTGAGCGGCCGCCGCACCGAGGCGGGTCCCCGCGCCGGTGACTATCCGACCGGCTCCTGGGGCGACGAGTCCCGTGACTACCACGTGTGCGTCCGGGTTCCGGAGGCCGGGATCGGCCAGGAGATGCTGGCGGCCCGGGTCTCGCTGATCCTTCCGCCCCCGTCCGGCGGCGGTGCCCCGCAGACCCTTTCCCAGGGTCTCGTACGGGCCGTGTGGACGGACGACATGGTCGCGTCCACCTCGATCAACCCTCAGGTGGCGCACTACACAGGACAGGCGGAACTGGCACAAGTCATCCAACAGGGACTGGATGCGCGTAAATCGGGAGACTCCGACGGCGCGACGGCCAAGCTGGGCCGCGCGGTGCAGCTCGCTTCGGCCTCCGGAAACGCGGATACCGCGAAACTGCTTTCGAAGGTGGTCGACGTCGTCGACGCGGCGACCGGTACTGTGCGACTGAAAGCGAGGGTCGCGGAAGCGGACGAGATGACACTCGAAACGCGCTCGACCAAGACAGTTCGCGTCAAGAAATAGCGACGCGGACGACAGTCACTCAACCGTACGGAGAGCCGCCCCGGCCGACCGTACGGCGCACCGACAAGCATGGCGGCCTCCGGGCCGGACGAGGAGAGGGGGAAGCGCCGACATGCCGACATGCCCGAACGGACACCAGTCGGGTTCCGAGGACTGGTGCGAGGTCTGCGGACACCGCATGGCCGGGACGGGCGCGCCCACGGGCGCGGTCCCGCCGCCGCCTCCCCCGCCGCCCGCGCCCGGTTACGGCTACCCGCCGCAGGGTCTCGGCACCGGGGGGCCGACCGCACAGGCCGAGCTCTGCCCGCAGTGCCGCACCCCGCGTGAGGCGATGGCGCCGTACTGCGAGGAGTGCCGTTGGAACTTCCTCACGAACACGGCGACGTCGTACACCCCGCTGGCCCCGCAGGGCGGCGCGAGCGGTCCGGCGCCCGGTCTGAACCTGCCGCCCGGTTTCCAGGCACAGCAGGGCCCGCCGCAGCAGGGCCCGCCCCCGCAGCAGCGTGACTCCTTCGAGTACCAGGGCTCCCGGCCCTCGCAGATGAACCGGCCGGCCGAGCCGCTCTCGCCGGAGCAGGGTGGGATGCCGGGTCCGCCGCCGCCCCCGCCCTCCTTCCAGCAGGGGCCGCCGCCTCCGCCGTCGTTCCAGCAGCAGTCGCCGTCGCCGTTCGAGTCGCAGGGGCAGCAGAGCCCGGGCCCTCAGGGTCCCGGTCCACAGGGGGCTGGTTCACAGGGGCCTGGTTCACAGGGCCCCGGCCCGCACGGCGCCGGCCAGCAGGGACCCGGTCAGCAGGGTTCTCCTTCGCCGTTCGAGCCGCAGAGCCCGCCGTCGCCGTTCGAGCCGCAGGGCCGGCCGGGGCAGCAGGTCCCAGGCCAGCAGGGCCCCGGCCCCCAGGGCCAGAACCCGCAGGGTCCCGGCCAGCAGGGCGGCCCGCCGTCCCCGTTCGAGCCCCAGCGGCAGGGTCCGCCTCCCCCGCCGTCGTTCCAGCAGCAGTCCGCGCCGCCCGCGCCTCAGCGGCCGCAGGCGCCGGGCGGTGGGGACGACGACTGGATGCTGCCGCCGCCCTCGCGGCAGCAACAGCATCCGCAGACCTTCCAGCAGGGCCCGCAGACGCCCCATGCACCTCTGGCACCTCAGTCGCCGCAGGCGCCCCAGCCCCCGCAGCAGCAGTTCCCCGGCCAGGGCCCCGCACAGGGCGGCCGGGACCAGGGGCCGGTCAGCTGGACGGCCGTCATCGGCCCGGACCGGGACTACTTCCTGGCGATGATGCACCGTAGCGGCCCCGAGGCGACCGGGCTCAACCTGCCCGCGTACTCCCCGGAGCAGCACCTCCCGCTCACCGGCAGCCAGATCACCATCGGGCGGCGCCGGCACAGCACCGGCGAGTCCCCCGACATCGATCTCGCCGTGCCGCCGGAGGACCCGGGTGTCTCGCACCAGCACGCGGTGCTGGTGCAGCAGCCGGACGGCAACTGGGCCGTCGTCGACCAGAACTCCACCAACGGCACCACGCTGAACGGCGCCGAGGACCCGATCCAGCCCTATGTCCCCGTCCCGCTCCAGGACGGTGACCAGGTGCACGTGGGGGCCTGGACGACGATCACGGTCCGCCGCGACTGAACGACGAAGCCGGCCGAGGACAGGAGTCCTAGGACTCCTGTCCTCGGCCGGTGTGTCTGCGACGATGGACGGGTGACAGAGATTCCGCGCGACACGCTTCAGGAGCAGACCTTCTACGAGCAGGTCGGCGGCGAGGAGACCTTCCGGCGCCTGGTCCACCGCTTCTACCAGGGCGTCGCTGACGACCCGCTGCTGCGCCCGATGTACCCGGAGGCGGATCTGGGTCCCGCCGAGGAACGGTTCACGCTGTTCCTGATGCAGTACTGGGGCGGGCCGCGCACCTACAGCGACCAGCGGGGGCATCCCCGGCTGCGGATGCGGCACGCCCCGTTCCAGGTGGACAGGGCGGCTCACGACGCATGGCTCGGCCACATGCGGGTGGCGCTGGACGAGCTCGGTCTTCCCCCCGAGCAGGAGCGGCAGTTGTGGGACTACCTCACCTACGCCGCCGCCTCGATGGTCAACACCGAGGGCTGAACCATGTGCGGAATCCGGTACTCCACAGCCGCATAACGGTCACGATCCCATCAAGGTGCACCCGCAAGCGGTTTCCAGGAGCCCGTGCACTCTGAAAGCATCCGGTACACGCCGGGGGGCGTACGGCTGCTGAGGGTTCGGGGGATCAGGTGACGGGGTTCGTCCTTCTGCGGGTGCGCGCGCACCGGCTCCTGCTCGCCGCCGCCGTCCTCGCCGTGCTGCTCACCACCTGTGTGCTGGCCGCGCTCACCGCGTTCTCGGGTTCCATAGGTGACGCCGCCCTGCGGCACACGCTCACCCACCGGTCCGCCGCGCAGGCCTCCCTCTTCGTCTCCGCCGATGTGGACCGCGAGCAGCGGGACGAGGCCGACGCCGCGGTACGCCGGGCGGCCCGCGAGACCTTCGACGGACTGCCGGTGACCGTACGGAAGCTGGAGAGTTCCGGGTCGTACGCGCTGCCGCGCGGCCCCCAGGCGTCCGCGGCGCAGCGCGACGAGCCAGATCTGACGCATCTCGCCTCGCTCGACCGCAGCCGGATCCGTCTCACCGCGGGGCGCATGCCGGATGCCGGGGCGGGCGACGCGAAGGAACGAGTGCAGGTCGCGCTGCCCCGCGCCGCAGCCGAGGCGCTGAAGCTGAAGCCGGGCTCCCGTCTCACCCTCACCGACCGGCTGAAGGAGACGCCGCTGCCGGTCGAGATCACCGGCCTGTACGAGGCGTCCGAGCTGGACGACCCGTACTGGCAGCTGGACCCGCTCGGCGGGCGCGGTGCCCGCAAGGTCGTCTTCACGACGTACGGCCCTCTGCTGGCCGATCCCGCCGTGCTCGGCTCCGGCAGGGTCAGCGCCGGTCCGGTGTCCTGGCTGGCCGCCGCGGACTTCCGTGCGGTGACCACCGGCCGTACGGAGGCGCTGCACCGGGCGTCGACGGACGGGCCCAAGGCGCTGGCCGCCTCACCGGTCTTCGGGGACGGTGCCACCGTGCGGACCTCGCTGCCGACCGTCATCGGCCAGATCGAGCGGGCGCTGCTGGTGTCCCGCTCCACCATCATGATCGTCGCCGTGCAGCTGGTGCTGCTCGCCGGGTACGCCCTGCTGCTCGTGGCCAGGCTGCTGAGCAGCGAGCGTGGCGGCGAGACCGAACTGCTGCGGGCACGGGGCGGGTCCAGGGGGCGGATCGCTTCGCTGGCAGCGATGGAGGCGCTGCTGCTCGCGGTGCCCGCCGCCGTCGTCGCGCCGCTGCTCGCCGGTCCGCTGACCCGGCTGCTCGCGGACCGGAGCGAGCTCGGCCGGATCGGGCTGCGGCTCGACGGCGGTGCGGACGGCACGGTCTGGCTGGTGGCCGGCGGCGCCGCGCTGGCGTGTGCGCTCGCCGTGGTCGCGCCCGCACTCGCGGCGGGAGCGGGAGGGGGCCGTGGCGTCCGGGCCGCAGCGCTGCCCGGACCGGTGCGAGCGGGCGCCGACATCGGGCTGCTGCTGATCGCCGGGGTGGCGTACTGGCAGCTGGACCGGCAGACCGGGGCCGGCAACGGTGCGCTCAGCGGCGACCGGGAGGGCGACCTGGGCATCGATCCGCTGCTGGTCGCCGCGCCCGCGCTGGCCCTGCTCGCCGGCACCGTCCTGACCCTGCGTCTGCTGCCGCCCGCCGCACGGCTCGCGGAGCGCCGCGCGGCCGGCGGCCGGGGGCTCTCCGCGGCCCTGGCGGGCTGGCAGTTCAGCCGCCGGCCGCTGCGGGGCGCGGGCCCGGTGCTGCTGCTGGTCCTGTCGGTCGCGATGGGCATGCTGGCCATCGGCCAGAGCGCCTCCTGGGACCGTTCGCAGGGTGACCAGGCGGACTTCAGGTCGGGCGCGTCGGTGCGCATGGTGGGCACGCTGTCGGGCGACCCGGCGAAGGCCGCCCCGTACACGGATCTGCCGGGTGTGCGGGAGGCGGCTCCGGCCTTCCGTACGACAGCCGATCTCTCAGGCGGCAGGACGGCCGAGATCCTCGCCCTGGACACCGCGCACGCGGACGACGGGATGCTGATGCGGAAGGATCTCTCCGGGGCGTCCTCGCGCGAGCTGTTCGACGCGATCGCACCGCCGAGGACGGCACGGGCCGGGGTCGTCCTGCCGAAGGGCAGCGAACGGGCGCTGTTCGATGTGCGGATCCGTGACGCCTCGGCATCCGGCGGGAGGTCACCGTCCGGTTCGACGGTGCTGGTCAGCGTGTTGCTGGAGGACCGTTACGGCATCGGGTACCGGATCGGGGCGGGCACCGTGGCCGTCGACGGCCACGCACACGGTCTGTCGTTCCCCGTCTCCGGCGCCGGCGAGCTGGCGGTGACCGGCTTCGAGCTGGACGGTGATGTGCCCGCCGTCCGCTCCGAGAAGCGTCTGGTCTCCGTGACGGGGCTCCGGTCCCTCGCCGGCGACGGCAGCGAGCAGCGGGCACCGGCTGCCGACGGTGTCCGCTGGCAGGCCGCGGCGACACTGTCCGACGGGGGCGAGAGCCGCCCGGGTGGGAAGGTTCAGGAGGTGACCGGCTCGGGTGCCGCCCCGTCCTTCCGGTACGACAGCGGGGCCCTCCCACCGGACGATTCGTTCTGGGGCAGCGGCGCCTCGGTCGGCACCCTCCGGATCACCGCGGCCCGTCCCGCCGCCCCCGCGCTGAAGGCGGTGGCCACCGACGCGTACCTGACGTACGCGGGAGCGGAGCCCGGTCAGGAGATCGACCTGACGCTGGCGGGCAACACGGTCCGGGTGAAGCTGGTGAAGTCGGTGCGGCAGCTCCCGACCACCGGCCCGGGGGCGTCCGCCGGTGTGCCCGAGGGCGCCTCGGAGGAGTCGTCCACGAAGGCGGGCGGGGGCCTGCTGCTGGACCTGAGGGCGGTGTCGGAGGTCCTCGCCCACCGTGCGGGTGCCGCGCTCGCGCCCACCGAGTGGTGGCTGAGCACGGCACCCGGGGAAGGTCCGAAGGTGGCTGCGGAGCTGCGCGGGCTGCCCGGCACCGACCCTGCCCAGGTGCGGGTGCGTGACGAGGTGGCGCGGGAACTGGCGGACGACCCGCTGGGGGCGGGCCCGCAGTCCGCGCTGCTGGCGGTCGCCGTGGTGGCCGCCGCACTGGCGGCGGTCGGGTTCGCCGTCGGTCTGGTGGGCTCGCAGCGCGAACGGGCCGCCGAATTCGCCGTGTTGCGCGCGCTGGGCGCGCCCCGCCGCCGGCTTGCCCGGATGGCGGCCGCCGAACAGGGCGTCCTGATCACCCTGGCCCTGCTGATCGGGCTCGCCCTCGGGGCGGTGCTGACCAGGGCCGTCGTGCCGCTCGTCGTGCTGACCGGGCAGGCCGCCAGGCCCGTGCCCGACGTGCTGGTGCTGCTGCCGGCCGGACAGGTCGCGGTCCTGCTCGCCTCGGTCGCCGCGCTGCCGCTGCTGACGGTCGCCGCGATCACACTGCGCCGCGCCGATCCTGCGGTGTCGCTGCGCCACCAGGGGGACAACTGACATGAAGGCCACCAAGATCCCGGCTGCCTGCGCCCCTTGGGTGCGTACGCGGCTGCGCACCGCCCCCGGTGTCTCAGCCTCCCTCGCGGTGCTGGTGTTCCTGACCGCCTTTCTCGCCGCCGCGTTCCCGCGGTCCGTGGACGCGTACGAGACGAAGGCGCTGCGCCACGACGTCGCGACCGCGTCACCGGGGCAGAGCGTGCTCGAGGTGACCACGCCAGCGCCGTCGCTCGCCGTGCCGCGCCCGGCGCGTGAGCAGGTCCTGCGGGAGGAGGCGCGGGCCGACGTCGACCGGGCGCTGGTGAAGGCTCTTCCCGACCCCGTACGGGCCGATCTGCCGCTCTCCTCCTACGGGGTGCACACCACGAAGCCGATCGTCGCGGAGGAGCCCTGGCTGCCCCGCCCCAACGCCAGACCTCCCCAGCTGCACTACGCCGCCCCGTCGGCGCTCGGCGAGCACAGCAGGCTGGCCGAAGGCCGCTGGCCCGTCGCGCGCGGCGAGGTGACCGCCACCACCCCCGAGGTGGAGGCCGCCGTCACCGAGCAGACCGCGGCGGAGCTGAAGATGAAGCCGGGTTCCACGATCACGGTGCCCACCCAGGCCGGGAAGCCGCTGACCGTACGCATCACGGGCCTGGTGACCCCGTCGCATCCGGAGAGCGGCTACTGGTCGGTCGACCCCCTCTACCGCGCCCCGTCCCTGATGCAGGACCCGGGCTCCCGGCCGCCGGTCCTCTACTGGACGGCGACGCTGTTCCTGGCTCCCGACGCCGCGCCGGCGCTGCTCGACACGATGGGCGAGCCCGAGCTGTACTGGCGCCTCTCCCCGGACCCCTCCGGGCTCACCACGGCCGACGCCCCCCGGCTGCGGGACGCCGTCTCCTCGCTGGAGAACGGCCCGGGGGTGCCGAAGCTGCGTGCCCTGGTGGGGCCCAACACGACGCTCACCACGGACCTGGACGCGATCCTCGACTCCTATGCGGCGATGCGCACCGCCATCGGCCCCGTGGTCACCGTCGCCGCCGTGGGGATCGGCGCGGTGGCCGCCGTCGTCCTGCTGATGACGGGCGGGCTGATCGGCGCCCGCCGCCACCATGAGCTGGCCCTGCTGCGCTCCCGGGGCGCCTCGCTGCGGGGCATCGGCGGGCGGCTGCTCGCCGAGACCGCGGTGGCCGTGCTGCCCGCCGCGGCGCTCGGACTGCTGCTGGCCGTGCTCCTCGTCGGCGAGGCACGGTTCCTGCCCGCCGCGGTGGGTGCCTGCGCCGTCGCCGCGCTCGTCTGCGTGGTGCTGCCGCTCCGTACCGCCCTGCACCACCGCAGGCCGCTGCTGCACGGCGCCCGCGACGACATGGTGGACGCCAGGCCCAGCCGGCGCCGTACGGTGGCCGAACTGACCCTGCTCGTCCTGGCGGTCGGCGCGGTCGCGGCACTGCGCCGCCGTGGTACGTCGACGGGCTCGGGCGCCGATCTGCTGGTCAGTGCGGCGCCGGTACTGGTCGGGCTGATCGCCGCGCTCGTTCTCGTACGGCTGTACCCGCTGCCTCTGCGGCTGGCGGCCCGCCCGGTGGCGCGGCTGCGCGGGGCGGTCGGCTTCCTGTCGCTGGCCCGCGCGGGGCGGGCCTCGTCGAGCGGCACTCTGCCCCTGCTGGCCCTGCTGATCGCGCTGACCACCGCCGCGTTCGGCGGCTCGGTGCTCGCGGGGGTCGCGGACGCCCGCGACGAGGCGGCGCTGCGGGCCGTCGGAGCGGACGCCCGGATCAGCGCGGAGGGCGGTCTTTCGCCGCTCTCCGACGGTTTCGTCCGGAAGGTGCGCGGGGTGCACGGCGTCGAGGACGTCACGGCCGTACGCGTCGAGTACGCGACCCCACTGGCGGCCGGCCTGGACGTCAGGTCGGACACGAAGCGCGCGACCCTGATGGGCGTCGACCCCGAGTCGTACGCGCGCCTGGCGCGCGGCACCGGGCTGCCGGCCGTGCCCGTGGCCGCGCTGAGGAGCGGACCGGGGCAGGACAAGGCGCTTCCCGCGATCGTCTCCCCCGGGCTCGCGAAGCGGCTCGGGGAGCAGCCGCACACCATCAGGTCGCAGGCGGGGGACATCAGTGTGCGGGCCGCCGGGGTGCTCACGCGTACCTCCGCGGTGAACGACTCGGAGTTCCTGATCGTCGACGCGAAGGGGCTCGCCCAGCCTGACCCCACGACGCTGCTGGTCACCGGTGCCTCGCTCGACGGGCGGAAACTGCTGGCCGCCGCGCGCGCAGAGGGGCCGGAGTTCAGGACGCTGCTGCGGTCGGCCGAGCGCGAGCGGTTCGTGGACACCCCGATGCAGTCGGGTGCCGAAGGGATCTACGGGGCGGCTGTCGGGGCGGGCGCCGGATTCGCGCTGCTCGCCGTGGGCCTCTCCCTGCTACAGACCGCCCCGGAGCGCACCACGCTCCTGGCCCGGCTGCGCACCATGGGGCTCACGACGCGGCAGGGGAGGCGGCTGCTCGCGTTCGAGGCGATGCCGCAGGCGCTGCTGGCCGCGTTCGGCGGGCTCCTCGTCGGCTGGGCGACCATCGCCCTGCTGGCACCTGGCGTCGATCTGGGCGCGCTGGCACTGGCCGGCGGCGACCCCTCGACGCCGGACACCGCCTCGCTGCGGGCCGACCTCCGGTCGCTCGTGCTCCCGGCGGTCGGCGTGGTCGTCCTCGCCGCCACCGTGGCCGGCGTCCAGGCGTGGTGGGCGAGCCGTCGTGGATCGATCAAGGAACTCAGGGCAGGAGACACCCGGTGACATCGTCGACAGAGACCACCCTGGCGGAGCTGGAACGACGGGCCGCGGCGCGCCGTGACCGGCCTTCGTACGGGCACGACGCCCTGATCGCCTGCGACCGGCTGGTGCGCGTCTTCTCCACGGACGGTGTGGAGGTGCAGGCGCTCCAGGGGCTCGATCTGCTGGTCACCGGAGGCGAGTTGATGGCCCTGGTCGGGGCCTCGGGCAGCGGGAAGTCGACCCTGATGAACATCCTGGCGGGCCTGGACGTCCCCACGGCGGGATCGGCGAAGGTGGCGGGCTGCGATCTGCTGGCGATGGGGCAGAAGGAGCGGCTGCGCTACCGCCGCGACGTCGTCGGCTTCGTCTGGCAGCAGACCTCCCGCAATCTGCTGTCGTATCTGACCGCCGTACAGAACATCACGCTCCCCATGCAGCTGCGTGGCGGCGGCCGCAACCGCGAACGGGCCGCTCGCGCCGAGTCGTTGCTGGAGATGCTGGATGTCTCCGACTGCCGCGACCGCCGCCCCGCGCAGATGTCCGGCGGCCAGCAGCAGCGGGTGGCGATCGCGGTGGCCCTGGCCAACAACCCGTCGGTGCTGCTCGCCGACGAGCCGACGGGTGAGCTGGACTCCGCGACCGGCGAGCAGGTGTTCGCCGCGTTCCGGCGTGCCAACGAGGAGCTCGGCACGACGATCGTCATCGTCACCCATGACCAGGCGGTGGCGAGCGAGGTGCGCCGCACGGTCGCGATCCGCGACGGCCGTACGTCATCGGAGGTGCTGCGGCGCACCGAGGTGGACGCGGCGACGGGGCAGGAGTCCCAGGTGGCGCGGGAGTACGCGATGCTCGACCGGGCGGGCCGCCTCCAGCTGCCCGCCGACTACACGGAGGCGCTGGGCATGGAGCACCGGGTGATGCTGGAGCTGGAGCAGGACCACATCGGGGTGTGGCCGGACGCGCCGAAGGAGTAGGCCGGGGCGGAGAGGCTCAGGCCGTGCCGACCGTCACGGCGAGAGCGCCGAGGCCGCCACCGCCCGATCCACGCAGGGCGATCGAGCCGAACGGGGTGCGCAGCCGCAGCCAGGACCCTGCCGTGAGCAGCGCGACGGGGAAGTCGGGCGCCGGGCGCAGGAAGCCGAGCGACTGCGCGGCGTGCACGGCGCGCAGCGGAAGCTCCGTGTCCCCGACCGTCCGGGACCAGATGTCGCGGCCGATCAGGTCGCGTTCCGCCCGGGTGCGCCGGTCCTCGGGCAACGCCGCGTCGCGGGACCGGAATTCGGCCACGGCGTCGGTGAGCCGGGTGCGCAGGTCGACGGGGTCCGGCAGCCCGGGGCGTTCCTGCCAGCCGCCGCGCGGCGGCAGCATCCCGGCCCATGGCGGCCCGGTGACGGGTGCGGGCAGGGAGCAGACCGCTTCGCCGGCCCCTTCCGCGTCGAGCGCTTCGAGTTCCGTGTCGAGCGCTTCGAGGAGTTCACCGGCCGAGACCGTGACGTCGAAGTCGTGGTCCCCGGACAGCCCCGCGG
This sequence comes from Streptomyces sp. NPDC102441, assembly GCF_044765585.1. Taxonomy (NCBI): domain Bacteria; kingdom Bacillati; phylum Actinomycetota; class Actinomycetes; order Kitasatosporales; family Streptomycetaceae; genus Streptomyces; species Streptomyces sp. NPDC102441. The sequence continues at coordinate 97,117 of NZ_JBIWKH010000002.1, read as the reverse complement.
TGCGGATCGCGAGGACGTCGAACGACGGCGGCCGGCCGAAGACGGCCAGCGCGCCGCCGCCCGCCTGGAGGCGGACGGCGGCGGCCCGGTCGTAGTGCAGCAGCCGGCCGAGGAAGGCGGCGAGATCCGCCGCCTCCCTCGCGTCGGCGAACCGCGGCGACCGTACAGGCAATGTCATGCGACGGCGGGCTCCTGGTCGAGGTACTCCTGAAGGAAGAGCTTCTCCTCGGCGGTGATCCGCCGGGGCCGCTCCTCGGCCAGGTCGTAGGGCACGACGACCGTCGACGCCCGTACGTACACCTGCTCGGGGTCCTTGACCTCGTAGGCGATCGTCAGGGACGCCGCGGTGATCTTCGTGACCCAGGACTCGATGGTCACCGGGGCGTGCCGGTGGACCAGCGGGCGCACGTAGTCGATCTCGTGCCGGGCCACGACGGACCCGCCGGCGAAGGACGGCGAGCCGTCCCCCGGCGCCAGCCGGAACATGAAGTCGATGCGCGCCTCCTCCAGGTAGCGGAGGAAGACCACGTTGTTCACGTGGCCGAAGGCATCCATGTCCGACCAGCGCAGCGGGCAGCTGTAGATATGACGGGCCAACTCGATCAGCCTCGCGTGAGCTTCTTGTACGTGGCGCGGTGCGGACGGGCCGCGTCCGCACCGAGTCGCTCGACCTTGTTCTTCTCGTACGACTCGAAGTTGCCCTCGAACCAGTACCACCTGGAGTCGCCCTCGTAAGCCAGGATGTGCGTGGCGACGCGGTCCAGGAACCAGCGGTCGTGGGAGATGACCACGGCCGCACCGGGGAACTCCAGCAGAGCGTTCTCGAGCGAGGACAGGGTCTCGACGTCGAGGTCGTTGGTGGGCTCGTCGAGGAGCAGCAGGTTGCCGCCCTCCTTGAGCGTCAGCGCCAGGTTCAGGCGGTTGCGCTCACCACCGGAGAGGACACCGGCCGGCTTCTGCTGGTCCGGGCCCTTGAAGCCGAACGCGGAGACGTACGCCCGCGAAGGCATCTCGACCTGGCCGACGTTGATGTAGTCCAGCTCGTCCGACACGACGGCCCAGAGGGTCTTCTTCGGGTCGATGTTGGCGCGGGACTGGTCGACGTAGGAGATCTTGACCGTGTCGCCGACCTTGATGGCGCCGGAGTCGGGGGTCTCCAGGCCCTGGATCATCTTGAACAGCGTGGTCTTGCCCGCGCCGTTCGGACCGATGACGCCGACGATGCCGTTGCGCGGCAGCGTGAACGACAGGTCGTCGATGAGGACCTTGTCGCCGAAGGCCTTGGAGAGGTTCTCGACCTCGACGACGATGGAACCGAGCCGCGGGCCCGGCGGGATCTGGATCTCCTCGAAGTCCAGCTTCCGCATCTTGTCCGCCTCGGCCGCCATCTCCTCGTAACGGGAGAGACGGGCCTTGGACTTGGTCTGACGGCCCTTGGCGTTGGAGCGGACCCACTCCAGCTCTTCCTTGAGGCGCTTCTGACGCTTCTCGTCCTTGCGGCCCTCGACCTTGAGACGGGTCTGCTTCTTCTCCAGGTACGTGGAGTAGTTGCCCTCGTAGGGGATGGCGCGGCCACGGTCGAGCTCGAGGATCCACTCGGCGACGTTGTTCAGGAAGTACCGGTCGTGAGTCACGGCGATGACGCAGCCCGCGTACTTCGAGAGGTGCTGCTCCAGCCAGTTCACCGACTCGGCGTCGAGGTGGTTGGTGGGCTCGTCGAGGAGGAGGAGGTCCGGGGCCTCGATCAGCAGCTTGCAGAGCGCGACGCGGCGCTTCTCACCGCCGGAGAGGGTGGTCACGGGCCAGTCGCCGGGCGGGCAGCCCAGGGCGTCCATGGCCTGCTCCAGCTGGGCGTCGAGGTCCCAGGCGTTGGCGTGGTCCAGGTCCTCCTGGAGCTTGCCCATCTCGTCCATGAGCGCGTCGGAGTAGTCGGTCGCCATGAGCTCGGCGACCTCGTTGAAGCGCTTGAGCTTGCCCATGATCTCGGCGGCGCCGTCCTGGACGTTCTCCAGGACGGTCTTCGACTCGTCGAGCTCCGGCTCCTGCATGAGGATGCCGACGCTGAAGCCGGGCGACAGGTACGCCTCGCCGTTGGACGGCTGCTCGAGGCCCGCCATGATCTTCAGCACCGTGGACTTACCGGCGCCGTTGGGCCCGACGACACCGATCTTCGCGCCCGGCTGGAAGTTCAGGGTGACGTCGTCGAGAATCACCTTGTCGCCGTGCGCCTTGCGCGTCTTGCGCATGGTGTAGATGAACTCAGCCAAGAGAAACCGTCCGGCAGCAATAGAGGTGTGGGCAGATACACCCATCTTGCCTGACGTCCGCACCCGGACGGAAACCCGTCCGGTCCCCGGAACGCTCCGCACGCGCCCGGCCGGACCCCCGGGAGCGGCCCCCGGAACGCGAAGAGCCCGGTACGGAGGTCCGTACCGGGCCGTTCACCGGCGCATTCGCGCTGCGCCTGCGCTCAGTGACTCACCGCTCGGTCACTCAGCGCTCGGTCACTCACCGCTGTCCTGCGGCTTCTTCCGCCGGAGGAAGAAGACCGCGCCGCCGCCGAGGACGACGAGGGCGATGGCGACACCCGCGATGACCGGGGTGGCGCTGGAGCCGCCGGTCTCGGCGAGGTCGCCCTCGGCGCCGGTGGAGCTGGTGCCGGTCTGGGCGGGCACGGGCTCGGAGCCGCTCTGGGTGGTGATGTCGTCACCCGGGACGGGGGCGCCCGCGGTCTCGCAGTCCAGGACGCCCTTGAAGTTCTTGCTGAAGCCGCCGGGGCCGGTGATCGTGAAGTCGTACGCCTGGTCCTCGGCGACCGGGATCGTCACCGTGCGGGTCTCGCCCGCCGCGATGGTGTGCTCGGTGCCGGCCAGCTCGAAGGTGAACGCCTCGTCGCCCTTGTTGCTCGCCGTGATGTCCACGCCGCCCTTGGCGCAGTTCTTCTGCGCGGTGAGCGCGGGGACCGCGCCCTTCTCGGCCCAGGTGGCGCTCGCCGTCGCGGTGACCGTGGACTCGCTGGAGCCGGCGAGGATCATGGTCTGGCTCTTGGTCAGCCCGGCGAAGACCCGGCCGACGGGCACCGACGTGGTGGCCTGGACGGTCAGCGAGGCGGAGCTGTCCGCGGCGTCCTCGGGGATGTCGAAGTAGAGGCCGGTGCCGTCGGCCGCCTCGGTGACCGGCTTGCCGTCCTTGTCGGTGACCTCGACCCCGCTCGCGGCGGCGTCGGCGGGCGGGGTCACCGAGACCTGGCCCGCGTCCGTGCGCACGGTGACCGGGCCGACCCGCTCACCGGCCTTGCCGGAGACCGCGGCGGGCTCCAGTGCCACGGAGGCCTTGGGCTCCTCGACGCTCTGCGCCGTCCGCTCGAGCCAGTCGGCCAGCTTCTCCGCGTGCCCGTCCTTGGCCTCGACATCGGCCTTGTCCGAGAAGCGCCAGATCGCGACCTGGGTGCCCGCGGCCGCCGTCTTCGCGGTGAGCGGCCCGGTGCCGGCCTCGTCGGCGAGCTCCGCGAGGTCGTCGACCTGCGGGTAGGAGTGCTGCAGGATCCAGCGGATCTTGCCCGCGTTCTCGTTGCCGCCGAGCGAGGTCTGGTCCCAGGGGGTCTCCAGGTACTTCGCCCGGTCCTGGGTGGGGTTGTGGATGTCGATGCAGTACGTCTTCAGCTGTCCGCCGCCGTCGACGCCCAGCTCGAACAGCCCGGCGGGAAGCTCCTGCGTCGTGCCCGCCTCGCCGGCCTCGCCGTCGGTGTGGAGCACGGCGCTGTCATACGTCTTCAGCCCGTCGAGCACTGCGGTCGCCCCGCCCTGGTGCTGACCCGTCTCGTCCGTCGTCGCCGTAGCCGCCGTGGCGCCGACGAGGGTTCCCGCAGCCACCAGCCCGGTGACCAGCATCGCGGCCGCCCCTCTGACGAGGCCGCGGCCCCGCCCCGCACCGGCAGGCCCCTGGCCGTGACGCCTGCTCCCGCTCCGGCTCCCTATGGAGCCCTCCGTCGCCGCCGACGACGACGAAGTGGATGCTGAAGACACAGAAAACACAGAATTCCCCTCCGGGCGGGACCTTCACGCTTGATGCGCGTGTGGGAGGTGTCCCGCCAGCAAACTCAAGTGCCGCATGAGTACTGGGGAATCGTAAGGAGCGAGCGAAGGGGATTCCCCCGTCATGCCGTCAGATAAGCATTCCGACTCATAATCGTTATAGCCCTGTTCGGCGCGCCCCCTCCCCTTCAGGACACCGATGCCATTTCCGTGGCCGGGTTCTGACGATGAGTAGGCGCCGTCAGTGCGGGGTCCGCTCTGGCCACCCGCCGGAACGCCGCCGTCCCCCTGGTCAGATCGTGTCCCACCGCCTGTGCCTCGATGTCCACGGAGGTCTTCCACACCCCGTCGCGCTCCTCCTCACGCACCTTCAGACGGCCGTGCACGACGAGCGGCTCCCCGACCGAGACCGACCCGGACAGATTGGCCGCCAGCGTCCGCCGCGCCCACACCGTGTAGAAACTGGTGCGGCCGTCCGTCCAGGCCTGCTGCTCCCGGTCCCACCGCCGGGGCGTCACCGCCAAACGGAATCGCGCCGTCGGCCCTGTGGCCGCCTCCCGGAAGTCCACCGCTGTCGCGGCGTTTCCCACCAGCGTCACCAACGTCTCGTTCATTTCCGCTCCCCCGATTCCTGCCGCATTCCGTCCGCTTTCCGTCCCGCTGTCCGCCCTGCACCGGTGCGGTGCGATGACGTGCGATCCGGTGCGTCTGTCCGACCGCTGCGAACCATGCTGGACCGAAAGCGGGAATCCCGCGGAGGCTGTGGATTACCCGCCGGTTGTGGACAACTCCGTCACCGCCACATACCGTTCCCGCACCTCGCGGTAGCGCGCCAGTTCCGCCGCCACCGGGTCGAGGACCCTGACCCTGCCGCATCCGGCCGCGGCCTCGCGGAGCCGCCTCTCCGCCTCCTGCCCGTACCGGCGCGCGGGCCCCCGTGCCGCGGCCGCGCACGACCACTCGACGAGCGGCCCGCCGACCACTCCGGCCAGCATGAGCAGGGCCGGGGTGAGCAGGCCGGGTTCGAGCACGCCCACGATCTGGCCGAGCAGCCACAGTCCGCCGAAGATCTGGAGCAGCGTCATCGAGGCCTGTGCGAGCACCGCCGCGGGCCACCACGCCGGGCGGGGCGGCCTGGCGCCACGGCCGCCCAGGGCCCCGGCGGCCGGCACGGCTCCCCTGTCCGCGGACCCGGACCCGGAAGCGGGAGCGGGAGCGGAACCGGAACCCGAACCGCGCTTCCCCCGACCCGCCGCCGTACCCGTTTCACCCGAACCCTGTACGCCCGAACCCACGGAAGCGGACCTCGCGTCCCCGTTGCCCCCACGGCCCCGCCCCCCGCCTCCCGCCGCCTGCGCGTTCCGCGACAGCTCGTCCAGCGCCTCCGGCAGCCCCTTCGCCCCGGTCACCGCCGTCTCGCGCACGGCCTGCGCCCACGGCGTGGGCAGCCCGTCCACCGCGTCGTCCGCCAGCTTCCGCACGGCCTGCTCCACCCGCTGCCGGGCGGTGAGCTCCTCCTCCGGCGGTGCGAGCACCTGCGCCATCAGCTCCAGGCCGCCGCCCAGCTGCCGGGTGGACTCGTACCAGCGCCACAGCCGCAGCCAGGGCGTCCCGCAGGCCCGCCCCGCGTTCCTCCGCCACTCCCGCTCCGCCGCCTGCCCGGCCGCCGCCGCGCCGACGGCTTCCGCGAGCCGGTCGGTGAACTCCTCGCGGGCCCGCTCGCCGAGACCGGGCCGTCCCTCGGCGACGTACACCGGCCGGAGCCGCGCGGCGGCCGCGTCCACGTCGGCGGAGAGCCTGCGTGCCGCCGCCGTACGGGCCTGGACGAACGTGCCGAGCAGCTCGCGCAGGTCCGCCACCCCTGCCCCGGTGAGCGCGGACAGGGGCATGACCGTGGCGCCCGGCTCACCGTGCTCCCCCACAGCCATGCCGTCCTCGTCGAGCAGCCGGCGCAGATCGTCGAGGACCAGGTCGGCGGCCTCGCCTGGGAGCCGGTCGATCTGGTTGAGCACGACGAAGGAGATCTCGGCGTGCCCGGCGAGAGGCCGCAGATAGCGTTCGTGCAGTGCGGCGTCGGCGTACTTCTCCGGGTCGACGACCCAGATCACCGCGTCTACCAGGGCCAGCACCCGGTCCACCTGGTCCCGGTGGCCGGTCGCCGCGGAGTCGTGGTCGGGCAGGTCCACCAGGACGAGCCCCTGCAGCGCCTCGTCGGTGGCCGTGCCGCCCTGCACAGGCCTGCGCCGGAGCCTGCCGGGGATGGCCAGCCGGTCGAGCAGTCCGGCGGCGCCGTCGGTCCAGCTACAGGCGATCGGGGCCGAGGTCGTGGGCCTGCGCAGCCCGGTGTCGGAGATCTGAACGCCCGCGAGCGCGTTGAAGAGGGTCGACTTCCCGCTGCCGGTGGCCCCCGCGACAGCGACGACCGTGTGCCGGGAGGAGAGCCGCTGCCGGGCCGACGCCTCGTCGAGCACCCGGCCCGCCTCGGCGAGGGTGTCCCCCTCGAGCCGGGCGCGGGAGAGTCCGACCAGTTCACGCAGCGCGTCCAGCCGGGGCCGCAGCGGGCCGCCGGGCAGTCCGTACGCCTCGACCTGGGGGTCCGGGTCGTCGTCCTGGGGTGTCGGCTCGGCCTCCGCGCTCTCCTTCGCCGCCTCGGCGGCCCGGCGCGCAATGAGGCCGTCGTCCCAGCGCCGGCCGTCGCCCCCGTCGGCGTCCTTCGCGTCCTCGTGCTCCGGACCCTGCCCGTGATCCCGGCCCTGGTCAGTGACGGCAGTCATCGCTGCCACCTCTCCTTCTGCAGTACGGACAGCGCGGCGATGAGTTCGGACTGCGGCTCGGGAGCGACGTCGAGCGCGTCCAGCGGGGCGAGCCGCCGGTCGCGCTCACCGTGCATGACCCGGTCCAGGCAGTCGGTGAGCAGCGCCCCGCCCTTGTCGCGGAGGCGCAGCGCCCCCTGGGCGCCGATCCGTTCGGCGAGCTGTTCCCCCGCCCCCCTGGCGCGGCGCCCGCCGAGGAGGGCCGCGGCGAGCAGTGCGGCCACCGTCTCGGCGTCGGGCGCGGCATTGCGTTCGAGCAGCCGCGCCTCCTCCTCGGCCAGTTCCTCCAGGACCCGCCGCCAGCGCCGTACGGCCATGCCGATCCGGCCCTGGATGTCCTCGGCCGGCCCCCACCCGCCGGCCTCCCGGCCGGCGTCCTCGAAGCGGAAGATCCCGGCGGCGGGCTCCCGCTGCCAGGTCGTACGGATCTGCTCGTCGGAGGCCGCCACGGCGCACTGGAGCAGGGCCACCAGGCTTTCCACGAGTGCGTCCAGCAGCTCCCCGGCGGTGCTGTAGAGCGGATATCCGCGCCACCGGGTGCGGGCGCCGCCGGCGAGCACCGCGCCGTCGCGGAGCCGCCGTCGCACCCGCGACAGCTCCTTCCCGTACGCCTCCTCGACGACGCCGGTCAGCCGCACGGCCGCGGCGTACTGCGCTGCGACGGCCCCGGCCAGCTCGGGCATCCTCACGTCGAGCGAGTCGATGACCCCGGACGCCGTACGCCCCACGGCCTGCTGACGGGCCGCCGGATCCTGCGCCCGGTGGGTGAGCCAGGCACGCAGGGGCGCGACGGCGGTGGTGGGCAGCAACCCGCTGCCGCCACCCGCTGACTCGGGAAGCTCCGGAATCGTGAAGCGGGGCACCTCGCCCAGGCCGGCCCGGGTGAGCAGCGCGGCGTACTGCCGGGACACCTCGGCGATCACCTGGTGCGGCACCCGGTCGAGGACCGTGACCAGGGAGGCGTCGTACTCCTTTGCGGTGCGCAGCAGATGCCACGGCACGGCGTCCGCGTACCGGGACGCGGTGGTCACCATGACCCACACGTCGGCAGCGCAGATGAGTTCGGCGGCCAGGACCCGGTTCCGTACGACGAGGGAGTCGATATCGGGGGCGTCCAGGAGCGCGAGTCCCCGGGGCAGGGTCGCAGCGGTCTCCACACGCAGCACGGTGTCGTCGCCACCCTCGGCCCCGAGGTGGTCGAGCCCGTCCGGGTCGGGGACCTGCCCCGGGGGCAGCCACACCCGGGTCAGCTGCGGGAGCACCCGCACCCCCGCGAACCAGTGGTGGTCGTCCGGGTGGCAGACGAGAACGGGGGTCCGCGTGGTCGGGCGCAGCACACCGGCCTCACTGACCCGGCAGCCCACCAGCGAGTTGACGAGTGTCGACTTGCCCGCTCCGGTGGATCCCCCGATCACCGCGAGCAGAGGTGCCTCGGGATCCTTGAGCCGGGGTACGAGGTAGTCGTCGAGCTGGGCGAGCAGTTCGGTCCGCGTCTGCCGGGCGCGTGGAGCCCCCGGCAGCGGAAGTGGAAGACGCACGGCAGCGACACGGTCGCGCAGGGCGGAAAGTGCGTCGATGAGCTGGGGCCGTACATCCATGGTTACCACATGTGAAGAATGCCCAATTTTGACGCCTTTTTGAAGCGTATAGGCCCCTCTGCGCGGCGAATCCACCCCAGGGGACAGCCGGGGGACAGCCGGGGGACAGAGGGGACGAGTGGGGCGCAGGCATAACGAGTGCACAACACCCGGGGCGCGAGGCGCGAAAAGCGATGCATGAATCGCACCTACCTGCGATTATCGGTTCGCTTCACTGAACCTCCACATCGTGCCACGCAGGTGAAGCAACGGGGACAGGGTGAACTGAGCCCTATCCTTGTCCCCGCAAGGTCACGGATGGCTTGAACCAGCGCCTTCCGGGACACCAGGCCGACACCCGGCCCCCGTAGCTCAGTGGATAGAGCAGGCGCCTTCTAAGCGCTTGGCCGCAGGTTCGAGTCCTGCCGGGGGCGCACAGCGCGCACCACTTTGAGGCCCTCCGACCCGGAGGGCCTTTTTGCTGGTCAGACGCACACTAGAGAGTGGCCCGTAGCGGGCGCGTAAGCGCCGGACCGGCCCCGGGTGGCTATGAGCGACGGTCCGGCGCTGTCCGGCTGTCACCGGGTTTCCACGGGTGGCCACGGAGAATGCACGGAGAAGTTTTCTGCGCCCCCATCAGCCCTGGTCGGGCAGTTCGGGGAGGCCTTCCCCGGCCTCCATCCGCTTCTTGAGTCCGGAGAGCTGACCGGACACGCAGCGGGCATGGACGGCAGGCAGGACCGGCACGCTGTTCCCCGCCCACTCCGTGAGGGGCTCTTTCATGTCCGGATGCACAACGCTCCAGGAGCAAGCGCCTTCACCTGGTCGCGGTCGTGGGCACAGACGGACCTCGCTCCCCGACTGCAACGGCCCCGTCGGCGAATCCATGCCCGAACACGATGCAGCACCAGGTAGCACACCTCCGACTATCGTGGACAGCATGACAGCGCAGCCGGAGATCACTCAGCGCGATCTGCGCATCCGTTCCAAAGAGATCATGGATGCCGTCCAGGGAGGACAGGCGTTCACCGTCACCCGCGACGGACACCGTCTCGGCGAGCTGATCCCGCTCCGCCGCCGTCGCCGGTTCGTTCCCCGTGCCGAGTTCGCAGCCATGTCACGCACCGCCGCTGACATCTCACCGGACGCCTACCGCGACGACCAGGACGCCGCCGTCGAGCAGGAGCTGGACGACCCCTATGCCCGTTGAGCACGAGCAGGGACTGCTCGATACCGACATCATGATCCTGCGCAAGTGGATCGACGCCGACGAGTTGCCTGCCGAGATGGCCATCAGCGCCATCACACTCGCGGAACTCTCCGCCGGCCCCCACCAGGTACGCGGCAGCGACGAGCAGAGCGACTACGACGAACACGCCGAGCGGGCCCGCCGCATGGACGTCCTGCAGCGCGCAGAGAACGAATTCGACCCGATCCCCTTTGATGTGGAGGCGGCCCGTATCTACGGCAGGATCTGCGCCGCTGTCGTCTCCGCAGGCCGCAAACCCCGTCGCCGTGTGGCCGACCTGATGATCGCCGCCACCGCAGCCGCCGAGGAGCTTCCCCTCTTCACCACCAACCCCGACGACTTCAAGGGCCTCGACGATTTGATCACCATCGTGCCCGTAACCCGGCCCGCGATCCTGCACGACCGGTAGCACCGCTCACGCGTGCCCCCTCGGCCCATGATGAGCCGGGCAGTTCCCAGCCAATGCGCGCATGAAGTGACAGCAAGCGCCCTGACGGCTTTCGTTCGCGAACGGCATGCAAGCAGGTCAAAGCACCGTGGCGAAGGCGGCGTAGCGAAGGCGTGAGCGCCGGACCGTCCCCAGGTCACGGCGGGGACAGTCCGCCGGCGTCCGGCTGCCACCGGGTTTCTCCGGGTGACCACGGTGGACAGGTCGTGGCGTTCCCCGGTCAACACGGCCGCGCCGGGAACAGCCGGTGCGGCCGGCACGGTTGCACCGACCGAGGGACCGGCACCGCACGAGCGGGAAACACGGAGACCACAGGTCGTCCGCCGCGCGGGGCCCGGCCCCAGGATCGCGGTGCGCCCGCCGCGCACCCCGTAAGACATATTTCCGTAGGAGGAATGCTTCATGACTGACCGGCCCTTGACGCTCATGGCAGTACACGCCCACCCCGACGACGAGGCCACCAGCACCGGAGGCGTCCTCGCGCGGTACGCGGCGGAAGGCATCCGCACGGTCCTCGTGACCTGTACCGACGGCGGTTGCGGCGACGGACCGGGCGGTGTCAAGCCCGGCGATCCGGGACACGATCCGGCAGCCGTCACCTTGATGCGCCGTCAGGAACTCGAGTCGAGCTGCGCCGTCCTGAAGGTCAGCGATCTGGAGATGCTGGACTACGCCGACTCCGGAATGATGGGCTGGCCGAGCAACGACGCCCCCGGATCCTTCTGGCAGACCCCTGTGGAGAAGGGCGCCGCCCGACTCGCGGAACTCATGCGGCACTACCGGCCCGACGTGGTCGTCACCTATGACGAGAACGGCTTCTACGGCCACCCCGACCACATCCAGGCCCACCGCATCACGATGGCGGCTCTTGAGCTGACCGAGCTGACGCCGAAGGTGTACTGGACGACGATGCCCCGCTCGGGGATGCGGCGGTTCGGCGAGATCATGCGCGAGTTCCACCCGGACATGCCGGAGCCGGATCCCGCCGAGGCCGCCGCGATGGCCGAGATCGGCCTCCCCGACGACGAGATCACCACATGGGTGGACACCACCGCGTTCAGCGGCCAGAAGTTCGACGCGCTGGCCGCGCACGCCAGTCAGGGCGACAACATCTTCTTCCTCAAGATGGGCCAGGAGAAGTTCGGCGAGCTGATGGGCATGGAGACCTTCGTACGGGTCAAGGACGCCTCCGGCGCGGCTGTGCCCGAGAACGACCTCTTCGCCGGACTGCGCTGATCCGCCCGTCCGGCCGGGGCCCGGAGAAGCTCACCGGCCGCACGGCGTGACCGAGCGGAGTCACGCCGGATAGGGATTCGCCTCGCGCGCCGACCGGAGGGCGCCCGCCCACCACGCCAGTTGCTCGAGCAGCGTCTTGGCGTACCCGGGGGCCCCGGGGTCGAGGGGGCGGCCGCCCTCCCATGCCGTGAAGCAGTTCGGGAAGGCGAGGCCGTCCCGGATCGTCACGGCGTGCAGTTCGGTCAGCACGTTCTCCAGGTGCAGCACCGCATGCCGGCCGCCCGCCGCCCCGCCGTGACTGACGAAGGCCATGTCACCGACCGCCCCCGACTTGCCCGACCGCCGCGAATGCGGTTCCTTCGAAGGTGGGGGCGCGTGTGTCCCGCTCTTCCCTCGGTTGGAGGTGACCCCCGTGCTGTTCACCGACCGTACGGATGCCGGGCGGCAGCTCGCCGCGGCACTGCGGCACCTGGAGCGGCGCGATCCCGTCGTCCTGGGGCTGCCGCGCGGCGGGGTCCCGGTGGCGTACGAGGTGGCGCAGGCTCTCGGCGCCCCGCTCGATGTGATCGTGGTCCGCAAACTCGGGGTGCCGTACCACCCGGAGCTGGGGTTCGGCGCCATCGGCGAGGGCGGGGTGAAAGTCATCAGCGACGAGATCGTCCGCCACGCCGGGGTCCGGGAGAAGGACCTCGAGGCCGTGGAGCACGCCGAGGAGGCGGAGCTCCTGCGTCGGGCGCACGCGTACCGGGAGGGCCGGCCCCGTCTGCCGCTGAAGGGGCGCGCGGTGGTCGTGGTGGACGACGGGGTCGCCACCGGGGCGACCGCGAGGGCGGCCTGCCGGGTGGTGCGGGCACAGGGTGCCGCCCATGTCGTACTGGCCGTGCCGGTCGCGTCACCGGATGTCGCCGCCAGGCTCCGCGAGGACGTCGACGAAATCGTCTGTCTCTCCACACCGGACCTCTTCTCAGCCGTGGGTGAGTGGTACCGGGACTTCTCCCAGACCTCCGACGAGGAGGTCGTCTCACTGCTGGCGCGCGCTTCGGGAGGTGTCGCCACGGCCGAGGAGGTCGAGATCGACGCGGGCGGGGTCACACTCCCCGGGGATCTCACGCTGCCCAGGGACGCGGGGGCGGTGGTGGTGTTCGCCCACGGTTCGGGCAGCAGCCGCCACAGCCCGCGCAACCGCGCCGTGGCCGGGGCGCTCAACCGTGCAGGCCTGGGCACCCTGCTCTTCGACCTGCTCACGCCCGGGGAGGAGACCGACCGGGCCAATGTCTTCGACATCGGGCTGCTGGCCGGTCGGCTGGCGGACACCACCGGCTGGCTGAGGCGCCGGGTCTCACTCCCGGTCGGCTCCTTCGGAGCGAGCACGGGCGCGGCAGCGGCGCTGCGGGCCGCCGCCGCGGCCGACTCGGGTGTCGGCGCCGTGGTCTCCCGTGGCGGGCGCCCCGATCTGGCCGGAGCCGGTCTGTCGACGGTACGCGCGCCCACCCTGCTCATCGTGGGCGGCGACGACACCACGGTGATCGGCCTCAACCAGCAGGCACAGGCGGCACTGCACTGCGAGAACCGGCTGGAGATCGTCCCGGGCGCCACGCACCTGTTCGAGGAGCCGGGCGCCCTGGACCGGGTCGCGGACCTGGCCCGGGACTGGTTCACCACGCATCTGGTGCGGCCGGCCGGCTGACGCCCCGGTCGCCCTGTATCAGGGGCGGACCACCGCCTTCCCGTACGGCACCAGCCGCACCGGCCCGACCAGGCCGTACTTCTGCCGCTGCGCCACACCGAAGACGGGGGCGTTCGACACCCGCAGCCGGTTGAGGAGGGTCGTGGCGACCTCCACCTCGATCGTGTTGGTGCCGGCGCGCAGATACGGACCTACGTCGACGGTGGTGGTCACCTGGTCCGCGGGCGGCAGATGGCGCCCGTTGACGGTGACCCGGTAGGTGTCGAAGACCTCGCCCAGCTCCAGCGTCGCGCCGTGGCCGCCGGTCCATGGCCGGCCGAGGCGGACGGTGGAGCGGTAGCGGCCGATGCCGGAGGAGTCGGCGAGCTCCGGGATCTCCGTCCAGGGGACGAGCCCGTCGATCTCGACCGTGCGGCGGGTCCTGCTGGTGGTGGAGGAGGTGGCGCCGGGCGTCCAGTCCTCGGCCGTCAGCGTCCAGCGGGTCAGCGGAACCGGTTCGGGTACGTCCCCGATGCGCGCCCGGAGCGTACGGCCGTCGCCGAGCGTCGTCGCGTACGTCCCCGGGCGGGTGTCCCGGATCTCGATCCCGCCGTTCCCGGCGCGGCGCACCTCGGCCGCTTCGGACCCGGTGGCGTGCCACTTCGGGGCCGGGCCGGTGGCCCAGCGGCCGGGGCGGGCGGTCGCGATGATCGTGGTCGCGCCGGGTTCGAGGGTGATGCGGAGCCGCAGTCGCCCGTCGGGGAGCCGGGTGTACAACGCGAGCGGCTCGATGGTGCCGGTCCACGCGTCGAGGCGGTAGGGGACGGCGTCGCGGTGGCGGGTGGTGAGGGTGACGTCGTGGCTGATGCGGGTGCCGGTCGAATTCTTCCTGCTGACGGCGTCGTTGGCGAAGAAGTAGTAGTCGGCGTCGGTGTCGGCCCGGTGGTTGTGGAGCAGCATCGAGGACTCGGCGTACTCGACGTCGCGGGTGAGTCCGAGGGCGGCGATGCCCTGCGGGACGTCGGGACGGTCGGGGACGTTGCTCACGGTGGGCAGCGCGAGGAGTTCGCGGATCAGGGCGATGAGCCTCTCGTTGTCGCCGGTGCGGGGCATGCCCGGCACGTGGCCGTCGCTCCAGTCGCCGATGACGATGACCGGCAGGCCCTTGCGGGCGTAGCCGATGAGCTTCTCGGCGACGTCGGCCTGGAGGGTGTGTTCGCGTCCGATCATGACGTCGCCGTCGACGAGCAGCGCCTTGTAGGCGGGCCCTTCGGGGGCGAGCCTGCCGTTCTTCACGACGGCGTTCGGGAGGTCGAGCAGGCGCGGGCTGAGGAAGAGGTGGGTCCAGCCCACGGGGATCCCGTCGGCGGTGAACCAGGACGCGCCGAGCCCGGAACCGGCGTAGCCCTTCTGCCGGAGGACGCCGACGTCGACCTTGTTGACTCCGGTCTGCAGCACGTGCTGGGTGCGGCTCAAGTACCCGGCGATGTCGGGGAAGTGGCCCCAGGTGGGCTGCCGCGGGCCCCAGGCCTCGCCGTAGCCCGTGCCGCCGTTGTACGGGGAGAAGGCGGCGAAGCCGGGCCAGGCGGCACCGGGTGCGGAGGCGTACGCGAAGCCGTGGAAGACGGCCTGGTTGACGCCGGCGGCGTACTGGGTGACGAGCTTCTTGAGTGTGGCGTCCCAGGTGGTGGCGTAGGCGCCGCCGGCGGTGCCGCCGGCCTCGTTGGAGAGGATGAGCTTGCCGCCCATGTCCCGGCCGCCGGCCAGGGTGCGGAAGTCGTCGAGGTTCTTGAAGCCGAGCGACTCGCCCTCGGAGATGTCGAGGAGGGCCGCCTTGTACATGGCGTCGGTCTGGAGTCCGTAGGGCTGGATGCGCAGTTGGAGCCCGAGGCTGTGGGCCCATTTCTGCACCGGCCGCAGGTGGTTCTCGACGTACAGCTCGGTGACGACCTCCATGAAGTCCCGCCGGATCGCCTTGTCGGTGACGGCGTCGAAGGCGAAGACGTACTTCTCCTTCGTCTGGAGGAGCGCGGGGAGATACGGGGAGAGGGCGTAGCCCATGCGGCGTTCGAACTCGGCCTCGATGCGCGGGGTCCAGAGCGTGGCGTCGGTCTCCATCTCGATGGAGTCCTCGAAGAGCGCGCCGCCGTTCTCCCGCAGCAGCGCGCGCATGCGGGAGGTGAGGATGTGCTCCTCCCAGTGGTCGATGACCGCGCGGGTGCCCGCCGCGCCGAAGTGGTCGACGACGTAGCTGAGCGGGTCGGTGTGCGCGGGGCCCTCGGGGCGCTGGCCGGAGCCTCGCTCCCAGCAGGCGATGACGAGCCAGGTGCCGTCGTCGGGGGCCGTCCACTCCAGGGTCCCGGCGGCCGGCACACGGGCCGTGAGATCGGTGACGGTGCCGAGGTCGAGCTGTACGGGGGTGGCGGTGGGCGAGGTGCCGGCGGTGACCCGGGCGGCCTGGACGCGGTGGAGCGCCCGGGCGGTGACACCGGAGCTCGGGGCAGTGACGGGCTCGGGCAGCGGCCCGGAGAGCGCGGTGCCGGCGGGGAGGACCGTGACGCCGTGGGCGAGTTCCTTGGCGGCGCCCGGGCTGTCGGGCGTGATCCCGGGGACGGCGGCGGGCCAGGCCGGACCGAGGGTGAGGTCGACGACGATGCCGCGCTTACGGGCCCGCCCGAGGGCGGTCTCGACGGCGTCGGTCCAGGCGCGGGTGCCCCAGCCGTGACGCACGGGATCGATGGGTTCGGAGAGGCTGTGGGTGACGGCGGCGATCTCGACCCCGCCGAATCCGGCTGCCGCGATCTGGTCGATCTCGCGCTCGATCTCGTCGGCGTCGACGAGGGCATCCGGCCACCACCAGCGGAACTTGGGGCGCACGGGGGCGGCGGGGGCGGCGAAGCGGCGGGCGAAGGCGCCCCTGACGGCGGGGCCGGCGGCGGGCGACGCGGGTGCGGCGACCGCCGCGCCTCCGGAGAGGGGCAGTGCGGCGAGCGCACCCGCCGCCGCGGCCATCCTGAGGACGGCCCGCCGACGGAGGCTGGTCCCCGGGCCTGTTCCGCCGTCCGCCCCGCCCTCCGCCGCCGGCTCGTTGCCGGCCGTTTCGCCGCGGCCCGGTCTCTGCTGCATCTCGCCACCCCGCCTGGTTCGCCCGTGCCCGCACGCATGTCACCCACGCAGGACACACCTACATGTTTTAACGATTCAATATCCTGAGCTGGAACATATGTGACCACTGCGGCTACCACAAGAGGTGTGCACGATGTCTCCCTCCGCCAGCACCCCCGGCGCAGACGCACGAGCACCCAACAGTGCGCGGATAGAGGGGCAAACCAGCGCCTGACGCCCGGCCGGCCACTTCCGGCGTGAAGTCTTGACGCTCGCCACAACAGCACCTAGCTTGCCACCGGACGCCGTAAAACGTTTCAACTCACCCTTGGGGCTGCTTCGTTCGCAGCCGACCGGCCCTCGGCTTCCGACGGCCGTTCCCCGCTGGAAGGAGCCCGGTCCTTGACTGCCTCGCCTCCCCCGCATCCGTACCGCCCGCCGATCCCTTCCCGCCGCCAGGTGCTGACCGCGACAGCGGCGACCACGGCGGCCCTTGCGCTGACCGGCGGCACCGCGACGGCCGCGTCCGGGGCGGCACCGCCCACGGCGGCGGCCGGCGCGGCGGCCGTCCCCCCGGCACTCGCCCCGCTGCCCCTGGGCGACGTCCGCCTGCTGGACAGCCCGTTCCGCGACAACATGCGGCGGACCTGCGCCTATCTGCTCTTCGTCGATCCGGACCGGCTGCTGCACACCTTCCGCCTCACCGTGGGGATCGCCTCGGACGCCGAGCCCTGCGGAGGCTGGGAGGCGCCCGACGTCCAGCTGCGCGGGCACACCACCGGCCATCTGCTGTCCGCCCTGGCCCAGGCCCATGCCCATACCGGCGAGGAGGCCTACGCCGTCAAGGCCCGTCACATCGTGGCCGCGCTCGCCGAGTGCCAGGCGGCGGCGCCCACCGCCGGATACCGGCCGGGGTACCTCTCCGCCTTCCCCGAGGAGACCTTCGACCAGCTCGAAGCGGGCGGGAAGCCGTGGGCCCCGTACTACACGCTGCACAAGGTGATGGCGGGGCTGCTCGACCAGTACCTCCTCTGCGGTGACACCCAGGCCCTGGACGTGGTGCGCGCCATGGCCCGCTGGATCGACGGCCGGACCGGGGCCCTCCCGTACGACCGGATGCAGACGGTCCTGAAGGTCGAGTTCGGCGGCATGAACGAGGTGCTGACCAACCTCTTCCTGGCGACCGGCGACCCGGCCCACCTGGTGACGGCCCGGCGCTTCGACCACGAGGAGCTGTACGGGCCGCTGGCCGCCGGCCGGGACGAGCTGGCGGGGCGGCACGCCAACACCGAGATCGCCAAGATCGTCGGGGCGGCCCGGAGTTACGAGGCGACCGGGGAGCGCCGCTACCGCGACATCGCCACCTACTTCTGGAAGACCGTCGTCGACGCCCACTCGTACGCCATCGGCGGCAACTCCAACCAGGAGCTCTTCGGGCCGCCGGGCGAGATCGTCAGCAGGCTGTCGGAGGACACCTGCGAGAACTGCAACAGCTACAACATGCTGAAGCTCGGGCGGCAGCTGTTCCTGCAGGACCCGGAGACGGCCGCCTACATGGACCACTACGAGTGGACGCTGGTCAACCAGCTCCTCGCCGAGCAGGACCCGGACTCCGCGCACGGCTTCGTCACGTACTACACGGGCCTGTGGGCGGGGTCGCGCAGACAGCCCAAGGGCGGACTCGGATCCGCACCCGGCAGTTACAGCGGGGACTACGACAACTTCTCCTGCGACCACGGCACGGGCCTGGAGACCCACACGAAGTTCGCCGACTCCGTCTACTTCCGGTCGGCAGAGGGCGGCGGCAGCGGTGACGAGCTGTACGTCAACCTCTACATCCCCTCCGAGGTCCACTGGCGCGAACAGGACGTGACGCTGCGCCAGTCCACACCCGATCCGGCCGGCGACCTCACCCGGCTCACCGTCACCGAGGGCGGCGGCAGATTCGCGCTGCGGCTGCGGATACCGGGCTGGCTGGCCGACGGAAAGGGCCGGACGGCCTCCGTGCGTGTCAACGGGCGCCCGGTGGGCGGGGATCCGGCCGAGCCGGGCACCTACTTCACGATCCGCCGCACCTGGAAGCGCGGAGACACGGTGGAGCTCCACCTGCCGCGCGAACCCGTCTGGCGTCCCGCCCCCGACAACCCGCAGGTCCAGTCGGTCTCCTACGGGCCCCATGTGCTGGCGGGTGCCCACGGTGACGCCGAGCCGGCGACCGTTCCGCTCGTACGGCCCGGCTCGCTGCGGCCGGCCACCGGGCCGGCCGGCCGGGCCGGGGAGTTCACCGCGCTCGCCGACGGGCAGCGGCTGCGTCTGCTGCCCTTCCACCGCGTCCATCACCAGAACTACTCGGTGTACTGGGCCGTCGCGCCCCGCCCGTCCCGTCCGCGCGAGGTGGTGCGTCACACCCTGGACGAGGGCGCGGGCACCACGTCCGCCGACCGGACCGGCTCCTTCCCGCCCGCGCGGCTCGCGGACGGGGCGTCCTGGACCGGCGGGGGCCCGGACGGCCGCCACGCCGTCGCGCTGGACGGCACCGGCGGCCATGTCGTCCTGCCAGGGTCCGTGCCGTCCGGACTCGACGCGCTCACCGTGAGCGTCCGCGTCCGTCTGGACAGCCTCGCCGACTCGGCCCGGGTCTTCGATCTCGGCTACCACAAGGCCACGTACCTCTTCCTCACCCCGCGCACCGGGGCGGGCAGGGCACGCGCCGCGCTGAAGATCTCCGGCATGGAGGGCGAGGACGTCGTCGACGCGGCGGGCCCCCTGCCCACCGGCCGCTGGATCCACGTCGCGCTGACCATCGGCGCAGGCACCGCGGTGCTGTACGTCGACGGGGCCGAGGCCGGCCGCAACGCGGCTATGACCCAGAGTCCGCTGCTCCTCGGCGCCTCCACCCGCAACTACCTGGGCCGTTCGCAGAACTCCACGCACCCGGCCCTGCACGGCGCGGTCGCCGACTTCCGGCTGCACAACCGGGCCCTGACGGCGGCGCAGGTCGCCGCCCTCTGAATCCCTGTTCCCCCGCACCTACCTGGAGCACCCGCATGCCTGAACTCCCGCTGTCCAGACGTACGTTCGTGGCCGCGGCCGGGGCGGCAGGCACAGCCCTGGCCGTCGGCACGCCCGGCACCGCGTCGGCCGCGCCGGGGCAGTCCCCCACGGCGGCCCCGGCCGCCTCCGGCTACTCCCCCGCGCGCTTCACCGACCCGCCGCGCGACAGCCGCCCCGCCGTCTACTGGTACTGGAACGGCACGGTCACCACCGAACTGGTCGACACCCAGCTCGCCGATCTCCGTTCCAAGGGGATGTTCGAGGTGATCGTCTTCCCCTTCGACAACGCCGAGATGCAGCCCGAGTTCTTCACCGAGGGCTGGTTCGACATCGTCGGGCACGTCCTGCGGGTCGCGGAACGCACCGGTATGCGGGTCTGGATCTTCAACGACGACCACTTCCCCAGCGGCCGGGCCGGCGAGTACATCGTCAAGGGCGGCACGGTCGGCTCACGCACCTACGAGCCCCGCCCCGACCTGCGGCTCAAGGCCCTGTGGCGCTCCACCACCGTCGTCGAGGGCCCTGTCCGCGCGGATCTCCTCAGCACCACCGGCGTCGGCACGGACACCGGCCACCTGGTGGCCGACGCGGACGTGCTCGGCGGTTCCGCCGTGCTGCGGGCCGGCGCCGGCTGGACCGACGTCACGGTCACCGCGAGCGTAAAGGGCGATCATTCCTCCTCCGCCGCCCTCGTCGTACGCGCGAACGCGGACGGTTCGGACGGTTACGTCGTCGAATTCGACCGGACCGGTGTGGTCACCGTGTCCCGGCTGACCGGCGGGGAGGCCACCGAACTCGCCAGGACCACACGCACCGACGGCTTCAACAGCACGAAGTTCCACACCCTCGTGGTGAAGGCGTCCGGGTCCGCGCTCTCCGTCACCCTCGACGGCAAGGACAAGGGCACCGTGACGGACTCCGCGTACGACACGGGCAGCGCCGGGGTCCGCGCCACCGGCACCCAGCGCTCGCTGTGGGACAGCCTCGCCGTCACCGACGCGTCGGGCGCCTCCCTGTACGAGCAGGACTTCACCGACCCCTCCTCGCCCGGCGACTTCCCGGTCCGCCCGTCCGTCGCGGGTGAGCCCGTCGCGGCGGTCGCCCGTCCGGTCGGCGCCACCGGCACCACCTCGCTGACCGAGCTGACGTCCGAGCTGCGTGCGGGCGACGGCTGGCAGGTCCCGGCGGGCCGCTGGCAGATCGACCTCTTCGGCGGGTCACCGCTCGTCGACGACAGCCAGGGCTACAGCCGCAGTTACGTCGATCTGCTCGCCGACGAGCCGGTCGAGCTGCTGCTGGACATCGTGCCGGGCGAGTACCACCGCCGCTTCGCCAGGTACTTCGGCACCGTCATTCCCGGCTTCTGGGACGACGAGCCGTTCTTCGCCTCCGCCGAGGCCCACTTCAGGCGGCTGCCGTGGTCGCCCGCGCTGGAGGACGCCCTGCGTGCCGTGGGCACCGAACCGGGTCTCGCGTACGCCTGTGCCTTCGACGACCTGGGCCGTAGCGGCCGGATCGAGCGCGGCCGCTTCTGGCAGGCGGTGTCCGACCGCTTCGCCGCCGCGTTCGAGAAGCAGGCCCGCTGGTACGAGAAGCGGAAGACCGTCCTGATCACCAATCCGCTGTACGACGAGACCTCGCCCTCCAAGCGCATCTGGTCGACCGGGGACCTGCACAAGGTCAACCAGTGGGCGCAGATCCCCGGCGGGGACGTCATCACCGCCGAGTACGAGGCCGGCGGTTCGACCATGACGCCCCGCAACCCGGCCTCCTCCGGCCATCAGATGGGCCGCGAGCGGGTCCTGATGGAGGCCTTCGGCAACATGGGCTGGGCCGTCGCCCCCGACTTCGTACGCGCCCTGCTGGGCGCGCACGCCACCCGGGGCATCAACCTCACCGCGCTGCACGCGCTGTGGACGGACGAGACCCGGGTGTTCTTCCCGCCGCCGTTCGGGCCGCGTTCGCCGTGGTGGTGGGCGATGGAGCCGATCTCCGACTGGATCGGCCGGGTGATGGAGCTCGCCCGGGGGACGTCGGCGGCCCGCACCGCGCTCGTGCAGCCGCAGCGGGCGGCCGAGCAGTTCACGGGCACCGAACGGCAGGGTGAGGTCGACGGGGCGTTCAACGCCGCCGCCGGGGCGTTGGAGCAGGCCCAGGTGGACTTCGACCTCGTGCACGAGGGGGCGCTCTCGGGTGACCGCGGGCTGCTGGCGCACGGGTCGGTGCGCGACGGCCGGCTGGTGGTCGGCGCGGCACACTACGACCTGGCCGTCCTCCCCGTGACCCCCGCCATCGACGCCGCGACCGTGCGGAAGCTCGCCGAGTTCGTCCGCGCCGGCGGCACCGTCGTCGCCGTGGGCGAGCTGCCTCTGGAGGACGCGAACGGCGAGGACCGCTCCCTGCAGCGGGCGTTCGGCGGTCTGTTCGGCGACAGCGTGCCGGGGCGTCGCAGCTCCGGGAAGGGCGAGGCCGTGCGCGTGGCGGACACCGAAGGGCTGCGGGCCGCCACACACGCCGCCGGGGTGGCCGCCGCCGTGCTGGAACCGGCCGCGCCCGCCCTGCGGGTCCTGCGCACCGTGCGCGGCAAGGACACCGCCTTCCTCATCAACAACGAGAGCGGCGAGACGGTCGAGACGGTGGCCGCGCTGCCTGCCGCCGGGGTGCCGGAGCTCTGGGACCCGGCCACCGGGACCGCCCGCCCGGCACCCGTGTACCGCGCGGACCGGCGGGGGAAGGCCGATGCCGGCGTACGGGTGCCCCTGCGCCTCGCGCCGTACGAGACCCAGGCCGTCGTACTGCGCCACGGCGCCCGGTCCGGCCCTCACCTCACCGATGCGGCGCTCCCCGTCGAGGCCGTCACCCGGCACGGCCGCGAGCTGCGGGTCACGGCGGTCGCCGACGCACCCGGCCGGTACGCGGTGGCGGGCACCGACGGTACGCACAGCTACCGCGGCACCGTCGTGGTCACCGATCCGCTCACCCCGGTCCCGCTGGACGGCGAGTGGACGCTGCTGCTGGCCCGTGAGGGCGCCGAGCCGGTGACACGGCCGCTCGGCAGCTGGACGGACCTGGAACCGCTGTTCTCCGGCAGCGGCACGTACTCCACCGCGTTCACCCTGGGCCGGGCTGCGCTGCGGGACCGGGGGTTCCGGCTCGCCCTCGGGGCCGTACGGGAGGTCGCCGCGGTCACGCTCAACGGCACCGAACTGCCGCCGCTGCTGTGGAGCCCCTACACCGCCGACGTCACCGAGCTGCTGCGGCCGGGGCGCAACACGCTCTCCGTGAAGGTCTCCAACACCCTGTCCAACGAGCGGAACAAGCCCATCCCGTCCGGGCTCCTCGGCCCGGTCGCGCTCCACCCGTACCGCCGTGCGACGGCCGCGCTCCGCCGCGTCTGATCCTCCTCTCCCCTTGTGCAAGGAGCACCCGCGTGCCCAGATCCAGACCTCTCCCCTCCCGCGCCCGGCGCCGCCCCGCGCTGCTGGCCGCCAGTGGGCTCACCGCCCTGGTGACCGTCCTGCCGACGGCAGTCACCGCCGACGCGGTCGCCCCGTCGGCCCTCTCGGCGACCGGGCTGCGCACCCAGCACCTCTCCCAGGCGCTCGGCATCGACGACACGACCCCGTCGCTGAGCTGGCGCACCACCGCCCGCGCACGGTCCACCGTCCAGTCCGGCTACCGGATCCAGGCGGCCACCTCGCTGGACAGGCTGCGGCGGGGGCGGGCCGACCTGTGGGACTCCGGCAAGGTCGCCTCCGCCGTGCCGGAGGCGACGTACGCCGGGAAGAAGCTCGGGTCGCGCACCCGTGTCCACTGGCGGGTGATGCTCTGGTCCGGCGGCTCCGGGCGCGACTCCGGCTGGAGCGAGGCGGCCGTCTTCGAGACGGGGCTGACACAGCAGCGGGACTGGGAGGGCGCCGACTGGATCACCCACCAGGACTGGGCGCTGAGCGGGCGCACCGTCGAGCCGGTGGTGGTGAAGGTCCCGCGCACCACCGCGCGTTACGTCCGGCTGGACGTGACGAAGCTCGGGCTGCCGCTCGCCGACACCTTCCCGGAGCAGGCGTGGCGCGTCCAGCTCGGCGAGATCGACGTACGGGACTCGGCGACGGGCGCCACCGGTCTTGCGGAGGGCTCGGCGGTCACGGCATCCGAGACGAACACCGTCCGCAAGACGTGGGAGCCGGCCCTCGCCGTGGACGGGCTGCCCAACAGCGCCCTCCAGACCGCCGCCGGGTACGCGAGCGCGGCGCACACCGGTCCCGATGTCTCCGGACAACCCGTCGTGCTCACCCTCGACATGAAGTCCGCGAAGACGTTCGACGAGGTGGCCCTGTACCCGCGCGCCGACGTCCTCACCGAGGACGGCAAGGTGCCGGGCTTCCCGGTCGACTACACCGTCTCCGCGTCGGACGCCCCCGACTCGGGCTTCTCCCGGATCGCCGAGGTGACCGGGCAGCGCCCGCCGGAGCCCTATCTCCCCGCCGGACTCCCGGTGTTCGCGAAGGACTTCGCGCTGGAGCAGAAGGCGCGCAGCGCCCGGCTGTACGTGTCCGGGCTCGGCGTCCACGAGACGACGCTCAACGGGAAGCCGGTCGGTGACGCCGTGCTCGAACCGGCGAACACCGACTACCGGGACCGGGTGCAGTACGCCACGTACGACGTGACGAAGCAGCTCGGCAAGGGCGCCAACACGCTCGCGGTGGCCCTCGGGAACGGCATGGCGAACGTGGTCTCCACCGCCGACCGCTATCGCAAGCTGTACGGGAACATCAGCGACCCGAAGCTGATCGCCCGGCTGGAGATCACCCTGGCCGACGGTTCGGTGCGCACGGTCCGCAGCGGCGACGACTGGCGCACCACGCTCGGCGCGACGACGTCGTCCAACTGGTACGGCGGCGAGGACTACGACGCCCGCCGCGAGATCCCGCACCGGGACGACCCACGCGGGTCGCGCGCGGGATGGGAGAGCGCCGCCGAGGTGGCGGCCCCCGGCACCCCGGAGCGGCCCGCCGTCCTCAGCGCGCGGGAGACCGAGCCGGTCCGGGTGGTCGAGACGCTGAAGGGCAAGGAGGTCGAGGGCGCGGCGGGGAGCCGGGTCTTCGACCTGGGCCGCAACATCGCCGGCTGGCCCGAGATCACGGTGCGGGCACCGAAGGGCACCACGGTGCGGATCTATCCCTCCGAGTCGCTGAAGGACGGCCACGCCTTCCAGTCGATCAGCAATGTGGGCGGCCCCCTGTGGGACAGCTACACGACGGGCGGCTCCACGTCGGAGACCTGGCACCCGTCCTTCAGCTACCACGGCTTCCGCTACCTGGAGTTGAGAGGTCTGCCCGAGGGAGCGACCGTCTCGGTGCGCGGCAAGGTCCTCCGTACGGACAACGCCTCGGCCGGGGACTTCACCAGCTCCGACGAGCTGATCAACGGCATCCACTCGCTCATCCGACGGGCGGTCGAAGGCAACATGATGAGCGTGCTCACCGACTGCCCCAGCCGGGAGAAGCTCGGCTGGATGGAGCAGGCCCAGCTGGTGTTCCCCGCCCTGGCCGGCAACTACGACATGCAGGCTCATCTGCGCAAGATCCTGCGGGACATGGGTGACGCGCAGACCGAGGACGGCCTGGTCCCGAGCACGGTCCCGGAGTACACGAGCCTTCCGGGCGGTTACCGCAACGACTCCAACTGGGGCGGCGCGGTCGTCCTCGTCCCGTGGCAGATGTACACGACGTACGGCGACAAGGACACGCTGTCCGACTACTACCCGCAGATGAAGGCCTACGCCACGTTCCTCGAAGGGCAGGTCGAGGACGGCATCCTCGACTACGGCCTCGGTGACTGGATCACCCCGGACCGCACGTTCCCGCGCGCGGTGGCAGGTACGTACGGCTACTGGCGGGTCGTCGACGCGCTCAGCGACATCTCCGGCGTCCTGGGCGACGAGGATGCGGCGGCGCGGTACCGGGCGAAGGCGGACGCCAGTGTGAAGGCGCTCTCCGACACGTACTACGACACGGAGTCCGGCACCTTCGGGGGCGGCGGACACGGGGCCGAGGCCCTGGCTCTGGACATGGGGGCCTATCCGGCGGGCGAGCGGGAGCGGCTGCTCGGCCATCTGGTGGGCAGCGTCGAGGCCGCGGACCACCATCTGGTCCTGGGTGAGATCTCGCTCCCCGCGGCCTTCCGGGTGCTGTCGGAATCCGGCCGTGACGACGTGGTGCACAGGATCGCCACGCAGACGACGAGCCCGAGCTACGGCTACCAGGTGCTCGCGGGCAACACCACGCTCGGTGAGACGTGGGACGGCGGCCCCGGGCAGTCGCAGAACCACTTCATGCTGGGCGCCATCGACTCCTGGTTCACCGGCCGGGTTGCCGGCATCCAGCAGGCGGAGGGCTCGGTGGGCTACCGCAGGCTGCTGGTGGATCCGGCGGTCGTGGGTGACCTGACGTCCGCCTCGGGGTCGTACACGACGCCGTACGGCAGGGCAGCGACGTCCTGGCAGCGTGACGGCGAGCGCTACCGGCTGCGGGTGACCGTGCCGGCGGGTTCGACGGCAGAGGTCCATGTCCCGTACAGCTCCGGACGCCCCGGCGCCACGGCCGGCGCACGGCTGCTGCGTACGGAGAACGGTGAGGCGGTGTACGAAGTCGGCTCGGGCGACTGGACGTTCACGTCGGCGTACACGGGTGCGGCCGCCGGGTCCTGACCGGCCATCCCTTCCCGGCGCGGGGACGCCCTCCGGAACACCGGGGGGCGTCCTATCCTTTCGGGAACGGTCCAGGGGCGGAGAGTGGTGCGGTCATGCGGGTCCAGCTGGTCGATGGCGGAGACCTTCCCGCGTACGCCGACGGGATCCGGCAGGTGTACGCGGAGGCGTTCTCGACGCCGCCGTGGAACGAGGACCCCTCGGCGGCCGGGCTGTACGTCGAGCGGCTCGCCGATGACGCCCTTCGGCCCGGGTTCACCGCCGCACTGGCCCTCGACGGGGACACCGTGGGCGGCTTCGCCACCGCGTGGGCCACGCCGGGCGTCTTCCCCGCCGACCGCAGCTACGGGCACGTCGCCGAGGCGCTCGGGCCCGAGCGCGTCACGGAGTGGCTGTGCGGGGCCCTGGAGGTCGACGAGCTGGCCGTCGCCCCCGGCGCACGCGGCGCCGGGCTCGGCGCCGCCCTGCTGTCCGCTGTCACCGAGGCCGCCCCGGACGGACGGTGCTGGCTGCTCACGTCCGTACACGCGGAGGCGACACTGCGCTTCTACCGGCGCGCGGGCTGGCACCAGGTCCCGGTGCCGGTCCCCGGCAGGGCTGGGCTCGTCGTCCTCCTCGGACCGGACCATCCGGCCGGAACACCTGGTGCGCATCTGTGAGTTGAGCGATGCGCGACCGTTATGTGAATCGATTCAAGGCCCCGGAAGATAGTGGCCCGCCCCGAAGACTGTCAAGGGCGTCCACCCATTCCCCCCATTCAGGTCGCACATCACCCCTCTTCCTGGAACTTCCAGCCATCAACCCATTGACTGCGCCCGCAATCCCCGTTTAGCTTCCGAGCAACCTCATTGAAACCTTTCACGGCGGGTGGAGCGGAACAGTCCCTCCGCTGAGGAGCTCCCATGAACCAGTCCGCCCCGGACCCGGCCCCGGTCCTGGCCCTGAAGGGCGTGAGCAAGTCCTTCGGTGCCGTACGGGCCCTGCAGGCCGTGTCCCTGCAGTTGTTCCCCGGCGAGGCACACGCACTCGCGGGTGAGAACGGCGCAGGCAAGTCGACCCTGATCAAGGCCCTCGCCGGAGTGCACCGCCCGGACAGCGGCGAGGTGCTCCTCGACGGGGAGCCCGTCGTCTTCCACGGCCCGGCGGACGCGCGTGACGCCGGCATCGCCGTCATCTACCAGGAGCCGACGCTCTTCCCCGACCTGTCCATCGCCGAGAACATCTTCATGGGCCGTCAGCCCCGGCGGTCCCTGGGCCGGATCGACCGCAGGGCCGTGAACGAGACCACCGCCGGGCTGATGCGGAGGCTCGGGGTCGATCTGGCACCGGACCGCCCCGCGCGCGGACTCTCGATCGCCGACCAGCAGATCGTCGAGATCGCCAAGGCGCTCTCCTTCGACGCGCGCGTCCTGATCATGGACGAACCGACGGCGGCCCTGACCGGCAGCGAGACCGCCAGGCTCTTCTCCGTCGTCCGTACGCTGCGCTCCGAGGGCGCGGCGGTGCTGTTCATCTCGCACCGCCTGAACGAGATCTTCGAACTGTGCCAGCGCGTCACGACCCTGCGCGACGGCCGGTGGATCTCCTCCGAGCCCCTGGAGGAACTCACCGAGGACGACCTGGTGCGCAGGATGGTCGGCCGTGACCTCGACGACCTCTACCCCAAGCAGGACGCCGAGGTCGGCGAAGTCGCCCTGTCGGTGCACCGGCTGACCCGCGAGGGTGTCTTCCGCGATGTGTCCTTCGACGTCCGCCGCGGCGAGATCGTCGCGCTCGCCGGACTCGTCGGCGCCGGGCGCACGGAGGTCGCCCAGGCCGTCTTCGGTGTCGACCGCGCCGACGCCGGCGAGGTGAGGGTGGCCGGCACGGTGCTGCGCCCCGGTTCACCGACCGCCGCGATGGACGCCGGGCTCGCGCTCGTCCCCGAGGACCGGCGCCAGCGCGGGCTGGTCATGGATATGTCCATCGAGCGCAACATCGGCCTCACCGGCCTGGACGAGGTCCGCAAGCGCGGGCTCGTCAGCCGGGCCCTGGAGCACGACCGTGCCGCCGACTGGGCGGTGCGTCTCCAGCTCAAGTACAACCGGCTGGCCGACACCGTGGGCGTGCTGTCCGGCGGCAACCAGCAGAAGGTCGTGCTGGCCAAGTGGCTGGCGACCGGCCCCGCCGTGCTGATCGTCGACGAGCCGACGCGCGGGATCGACGTAGGCACCAAGGCGGAGGTCCACCGGCTGCTCTCCTCCCTCGCGGCGGAGGGCCTCGCCGTCCTGATGATCTCCTCCGACCTTCCCGAGGTCATCGGCATGGCGGACCGGGTGCTCGTGATGCACGAGGGCCGGCTGGTCGCCGAGATCCCGCGCGAGAGCGCCACCGAGGAGTCGGTCATGGCCGCGGCCACCGGACGTAACGAGAGGGCAGCGGCATGACCACCACCATCGAGAGCCCCCCGGACACCGGGAAAGCGCCGGAGCGGAGTGCTTCCTCGCTCGTGGACGCGGTCTTCCGGGCGCGGGAGATCTCCATCGCGGGGGCGCTGGTCCTGCTGATCCTCGGCACCTATCTGGCCAACCCGCGCTTCCTGTCCGACCAGGGCATCAAGGACCTGCTGCTCAACGCGTCGATCCTGGTGCTGCTCGCCGTCGGCCAGTCGGCCGTCGTGATCACACGCAACATCGACCTGTCCGTCGGTTCCGTCGTCGGCCTGTCCGCCTTCGCCTGCGGCAAGTTCGTCGCGGGGAGCGACCACGGTGTGCTGACCGTGATGCTGCTCGGTGTCGCGATCGGCGTGGTCTGCGGCCTGGTCTCCGGCGCCCTCGTCAGCTTCGGCAGGGTCCCGGCGCTCGTCGTGACCCTGGGCATGCTCTACATCATCCAGGGCATCGACTACTGGTGGGCGCAGGGCGAGCAGATCAGTGCCTCCGATGTGCCGGAGGCCGTCCTGGGTCTCGGAAGCGGCAGCGTGCTGGGCGTCCCGTACCTGCCGCTGATCGCGCTCGTCCTGCTCGCGGCGACGGCGTACTTCCTGCGGAGCTACCGCTCGGGACGCGAGCTGTACGCCATCGGGTCGAGCCCCGAGGCCGCCCGTCTCGCCGGAATCCCGATCCGCCGCCGGGTGCTCGCCGCGTACGCCTTCTCCGGGGCCGTCGCCGGCTTCGCGGGCGCCCTGTGGCTGGCCCGCTTCGGCACCGTCGTCGCGGACAACGCGCACGGCTGGGAGCTGACCGTCGTCAGCGCGGTCGTCGTCGGCGGTGTCGCGATCACCGGCGGCACCGGCACCGTCTGGGGCGCCGCCCTCGGCGCCCTGCTGCTCACCACCATCGGCAGCGTCCTGATCGTGCTGAAGGTGGACTCGTTCTGGCAGGGCGCCATCACCGGTGCGCTCCTCCTGCTGGCCATCAGCGTCGACCGGATCGTGAACCTGCGGATGACCGCCGCACTGAGGAAGAGGAACGCCCGTCATGACCACGGCGCCTGACACAAAGCCGGCTCCCACGCCACGGGCCGGAACGAAGCCCTCCCTCGTGCGCAGCCTGGCGCTGCGCTGGGACACCGCGGTCGGTGTCCTGCTGGTGGCGGTCCTCGTCGTCGGGCTCGGGTCCACCGAGGGCTTCGGTTCAGCTGAGAACCTCGCGTTCGCGTTCAACGACATCGCCGAGGTCGCGATCATCGCCCTGCCGATGACCCTCCTGGTCGTCGCGGGTCAGGTCGACCTGTCGGTCGCCTCGATGCTGGGCCTGGGCAGCGCGCTGACCGGCGCGCTGTGGGAGGCGGGCTGGGCCTTCGAGACGATCGTGCCGGTGGTGCTGCTGGTGGGCGTCGCGGGAGGGCTGCTCAACGGCTGGCTGGTCACCAAGGTGGGACTGCCGTCCCTGGCCGTCACCATCGGCACCCTGGCGCTCTACCGGGGTCTGGCCTCGGTGGCGCTCGGCAGCGACGCGGTGACGGACTTCCCGCAGGTCTACGCGGACTGGGCGGTCGACACCACGACCGTCCCCGGCACCTTCCTCACCTATCCGGTGCTGCTCTTCGTCGCCTTGGCCGCGGTCACCGCGGTGGTACTGCACGCCACCGGGCTCGGCCGTTCGCTCTTCGCGATCGGCGCCCAGGAGGAGGCCGCGTACTTCGCCGGCATCCGGGTCAAGCGGATCAAGCTGCTGCTGTTCGTCGTGACCGGGCTGTTCTCCGCCTTCGCGGGCATCATCTTCACCCTGCGCTACGGAAGTGCCCGCGCGGACAACGGACTCGGCTTCGAGATGCTCGTCATCGCGTCCGTCCTGCTCGGCGGCATCGACTTCGACGGCGGGAAGGGCACGCTCTTCGGCGCGGTCGCCGGTGTCCTGCTGATCGGACTGCTGAAGAACCTGCTCACGCTCAACGACATCGCCAACGAGGTGCAGGTCATCGTGACCGGGCTGCTTCTCGTGGCGTCCGTCCTGACCCCACGGATCATCGCCACGGTCGTCGAACGCCGGCACCGGCGGGCCGCGAACGCCCCCGCACCCCAGTCGTCATAACGCCCGTACCCGTACCCGTCGTACCTCTCCGAAAGGCACACGCCGCCATGATGCTCCGCAATGCCGCTGGGCGCCGCGCCGTCGCGACCGCAGCCACCGCCGTCTCCCTCGCCCTCGCTCTCACCGCCTGTGGCGGCACCACGAAGGACAGCAAGGAGAGCGGCGGTGCGCAGGCCGCCGGCTCCGCGAAGGCCGATCCGGACGCCCCGCTGAAGAAGGGACTGAAGCTCGGCTTCCTGCCCAAGCAGATCAACAACCCGTACGAGAAGATCGTCGACGAGGCGGGCATCGCGGCGGCGAAGGAGTACGGCGGCACGGGCAAGGAGGTCGGCCCGTCCGACGCGAACGCGTCCTCGCAGGTCTCCTACATCAACACCCTGATCCAGCAGCGCCAGGACGCGATCCTCATCGCGGCGAACGACCCCAACGCGGTGTGCGGTCCGCTCAAGCAGGCGATGAAGAAGGACATCAAGGTCGTCGCCTACGACTCCGACACGGCGAAGGACTGCCGTCAGCTCTTCATCAACCAGGCCAGCTCGGAGGAGATCGGCCGCAGCCTGGTCCAGCACCTCGGCGAGCAGGTCGGCTACACGGGCAAGGTCGCGATCCTGTCGGCCACGCAGAACGCGACGAACCAGAACGCCTGGATCGAGTACATGAAGGAGGAGCTGAAGCTCCCCAAGTACAAGAACATGAAGCTGGTCAAGGTCGCGTACGGCGACGACGCCGACCAGAAGTCCTTCCAGCAGACGCAGGGCCTCATGCAGGCCTACCCCGACCTCAAGGGCATCATCTCCCCCACGACGGTCGGCATCGCCGCCGCGGCCCGCTACCTGAGCGACTCCTCGTACAAGGGCAAGGTCGTGCTCAACGGGCTCGGCACGCCGAACCAGATGCGCAAGTACGTCAAGGACGGCACCGTCGAACAGTTCTCGCTGTGGAACCCGGAGGAGCTGGGCTACCTCGGCTCGTACGCCGCCGCGGCGCTGGCGTCGGGGCAGATCACCGGTGCGGAGGGCGAGAAGTTCAAGGCGGGCAAGCTCGGCGAGTACACCGTCGGAAAGGACGGCGAGGTCATCCTCGGCAAGCCGACCGTCTTCGACTCCAAGAACATCGACCAGTTCGACTTCTGAGCCCGGGAGCAGGCTTCACCATGCAGCGTGTCTGCTTTCTGCTGAAGGTCCGCGAGGACCGCAGGGACGAGTACCGCGAGCGCCACGCCGCGGTGTGGCCCGACATGCTCGCCGCACTGTCGGAGGCGGGCTGGCACAACTACTCGCTGTTCCTCCGCGAGGACGGCCTGCTGGTCGGCTATCTGGAGACGGAGGACTTTGACGCGGCCCGCGAGGCGATGGCCGCGACGGAGGTCAACGCGCGGTGGCAGCGGGAGATGGCCCAGTTCTTCGAGCAGCCTGAGGCCGCCGACGATGCCATGGCCCCGCTGACCGAGGTGTTCCACCTCGCCTGAGGCGCCCGCGTCCTGAACAGACGTCCGCCCCGGCTGTCCCTGACAGCCGGGGCGGACGTCTGTTCAGGACGCGGCGAGGGAACCCCGTACGTCCGGGTACTCCACCTCGTCGGGGAGCGTGTGGCCGAGCGCGGTCAGCCGGGCCGCGACGTCCGCCGGGCTCCGGCCCGTCAGGCTCGCGCTGCGCAGGACCTTCTCCAGGTGGACCTCGTCCAGGTAGGAACGGTCCATGGTGTCCAGCAGCCGGATGTCCGCCTCGTCGGCGGCTTCCGGCAGCTTCGCGTTCCCGTGCAGCCAGTGGCCGAGCTCCGCCAGCCTGGCGGCGACCGACGCCGGGCTGCGCCCCGTGGCCAGGGACGCGCGCAGGATGTACTCCACCCGCAGCCCGACGACGGTGTTCTTCCGCAGCCAGGGCCGGCAACCGTCGAGGTTCTCGCTGAGGAGGACGAAGTCGTCCTCCTCCGGGGACTCGGGCACCGGTCCGTCCGGTCTGCCGGTCCCCAGCGCCTTCAGCCGGTCCACGATGTCCTGGGGGCTCCGCCCTGTCTCCCTGGCGACGGCGAGGACATGGCCCATGGGCGGCGACATGTACCGGCCGAGCCAGCGAGCACCGTAGGTGTCACCAACCGTGAGCAGCCTCTCGTCCTCGGCTTCCGGCGTGTACGGCAGCCGGAGGCCGAGCGAGGCCAGCCGCGTGGCGGCGGCGTGCGGGCTGCACGACAGACGCTCGGCCGCCTCCAGCACATGGGCGGCGGACACCTCGTCGCCCCAGCCGAGCCAACTCCCCTCGCCCCTGGGGTCGGTGCGGATCAGCATGACGTCACGGGGGTCCGGGGACTCGGGGAGCGGGCCACTGCCGCCGATCCGGTAGCCGAGAGCGGTCAGCCTGCGCGCGACATCGGCGGGGCCGCGCCCGGCGTGCTCCGCCGTTTCGACCAGCTGGCGCAGGGACACGGGCTCGGCCACGTCGATCCATCGCTGCATGGACCAGCGGTAGCCCTCCCTCCTGATCAGCGCGGCGTCGTCGAGGCCGACCGCGTCGGGAAACGGGACACCGGCATCCTGGATGTCGGCGTAGCCCAGTGCGGTCAGCCGGGAGACGACCTCCGCGGGACTCCGTCCCAGCAGGGCCGCCGCGTACAGCACGTGTCCGTACGGGACCTGCTTGCCCGGTTCCAGCGGTCGCCCGCCGTCGAGATCACGGCTGGCGATCAAGGCCTCTTCCGGGTCCTGGACCGCGGGGGCGTCGGTCATCGTGCGGGCCTTTCGTCTGCGGCGGGATGGGCAGGTGAGGGGCGGGGGCCGGCGACGGCGGTCATTCGGAGACCGCGATGTACCTGCCGGACTCCTCCTCGTCGGGATCGTCGTCGTCCTCCTCCGGCTGCCTGCCGGTGAGGTTCACGCGCACCCCGTGCGGCTCCAGCTCCGTCCAGAGCCGCAGCATCATGTCCTGGCTGAGGAAGTGGTGCGAGAGGTCCAGCTCCCGCAGGTGGGTCAGCGGCTGCCCTTGCAGCAGTGCCTCCGCCCCCTCGTCGCCGAGCGTGCCCATGGACAGGCTCAGCGAGGTGAGTCCGCCCACGACCGGAGCGGAGGCCAGGGCCGCGGCCAACTCGTCCTGGACCGGACTGTTCTGCAGCCCCAGGTGACGCAGCGCGGGTTTGCCCGCACCGGTGAGCAGCGGGGCCAGATCCTCGGCGGTGGTGCCGCCGCCGTAGTCCTCGTCGCCCAGCCACAGCTCAAGACGCTCCAGGGACGGCAGGTCGGCGGCGGCGATCTGGGCCGCCGCCTCGGGTGGCAGCCCGCCGGACTCGACGCGCAGCACCCGAAGCCCCGCGTGGCCCGTCACGGGGAACTCCAGGTCGTCACCGCCTCGCATGGCCAGCTCCCGCAGGCCCGGGAAAGCCTCCAGGAGCTCCACGACACCGCCCTGCCCGATCATGGAGATCATCCCCTCCTCGTCCTCCAGGTCACCGAGGAATATCGCTTCGAGCGCGGTGAACCGGGAACGCAGGCCGATCAGCGCGTCCGGGCTGCTGCCGCCGTCGTTGCCGTACCAGGGGCTGCCGAAGATCAGGGCCCGTATCCTCCCCAGGTCGACCGACTCCGTGAACCGCTTCCAGCAGGACCCGGAGTCCTCGTCGGTCGGATACGGACCGCAGTGGAGGCGCCAGGCCACGGCGTCCGCGTCGGGCATGTCACCGGGGTGCGCGTACGGCGGGAAGGTGAAGGCCGGCAGTCCGTGGAACTGCTCGACGTGGTGGACATGGGACAAGACAGGGCTCCTGACAGTCCGTTCGATGCCTGCTCCTCGTGTTCTATCAGCAGCCACCGACAACGGCTGGCCCGGCAGGGGCGATCCCCCGCCGGGCCCGGGCGGGCCATGTCAGCCGAGTTCGCCCTCGCCCTCGCCGCCCGGCGGCTCGTCACCGCCGCCGTTCCTGATCCGGTCGGCCTGCTCGATCGCCGTCGCGAGCTTCTCCACCGAGCTGTCCTCGGTGGACGAGGCCAGCTTCCGTGCACGGGTGGCGAGTTGACCGAGAGCGGGTGTCCCCGGCAGGTCGCCGCCGCGCAGCGTGTCCGCGAAGTACGCGGCCACCGCGGTCACCTGGAGCCGCTCACCGGAGCCGTCCCAGAGCTTTCCGCCGACCGCGCCGGTCTCGACCGACCCGGTCTCCTCGTGCGCCTTGCGTGTCTTCGGGTCCAGCCAGCGCACGGTCGCCGTCGCCACATGACCGGAGGCACCCTCGCGGAGCCGCACGGCGTAGAGAGCGGTGACGGTGTGGCCGGGGCCGACCTCGCCGCCGTCGACGCTGTCGTCACGGAAGTCCTCGTCGGCGACCTCGCGGTCCTCGTAGCCGATGAGCTTGAACTGCTGGACCGTCTTACGGTCGAACGCCACCTGGGCCTTCGCGTCGCGGGCCCGGAGTTCGACGTGGGCGGGCAGCTGGTCGACGAAGACCTTCCTGGCCTGTGTCTCGTCGGCGATGTAGGTGGTGTTGCCGTCGCCCTTGTTGGTGAGGCGTTCCATCATCTCGTCGCCGTAGTCGCTGCCGACCCCGACGCCGAACAGGGTGATGCCGTACTCCTTGCGCGCGTCCCCGATGCGTTCCAGGATCGCGTCGGCGTCCGTCTCACCGGTGTTGGCGAGCGCGTCGGAGAGCAGGACGACCCGGTTGTTGGCGCCCTTGCGGTGGCCCTCGACCGCCTCGTCGTAGCCCCGCTCGACGCCGGCCGCCACATTCGTGGAGTCGGCGGGTTCCATCTCCTCGATGGCGTCCCGGACCTTCGTGCGGTTGCCCTGGAGGCGGGTCATCGGGAGCCGGGTCTCGGCCTCGTCGCTGAAGGTGACCAGGGACACGGAGTCGTCGTCGCGCAGCTCGTCGGCGAGGATCCCCAGCGAGGTCTTCGCGAGGTCGAGCCGGCCCGGTTCGGACATCGATCCGGAGATGTCGACGACGAAGGTCAGTGCGGCGGGCGGGCGCTTGCCCGTCTCCGAAGCGGTCCTGGTGGCCAGCCCGACCCGCACGAGCGACCAGTCGGCGGCATCGGTCCTCGCGCCGTCGACGCTCACCGAGAAGCCGTTGCCCTCCGGCCGCTCGTAACCCTGCCGGAAGCTGTTGACGAACTCCTCCGGCCGCACCGTGCCGGCGTCCGGAAGCCGGCCGTCACCCAGGGTGCGGCGCGCGTATCCGTAGCTGGCGGTGTCCACGTCGAGAGCGAAGGTCGACAGGTAGTCGGGCGCCGCGCTCTCCCGTGCCGCGCCTTCCTCCGCCGCGCTCGCTCCGTCCTCCTGCGGCCCCGGTGCGGCGGACGGGGCGCGCCTGCCCGCGGCCGGACCGCCGCTGCCGCGGTCGGCCGTCGCCTCGGTGTCCGACCCGCTGCAGCCGGTGACCAGGATCCCGCCCGCCAGGAGAAGCGCGAGCGCTCCTCCGTACGTCCTTGCCCTGCGTTCCATCCGTACCCCCCACGTCGTGGACATCTGTGGATGTGACGTGTGAGGCGGCCGTGCGGAGTCGTCAGAAGCGTTGCGGAACAGTCTCGATGGCGCAACGACGGGCGGTGAGGACAAGGTCAGGACACGATGTCCTTACGACTGAACCCCCGGAAGGCGAGAGCGAACAGGATCAGGGCGTAGGCCACCGACACGGCCGCGCCCTTCACCATCCCGCCCCATTCGAGGTCGGGCTGGAGCGCGTCGGCCCAGGCGAACTGCCAGTGTGCGGGCAGGAATTCACGCCAGGTCCCGAGCGCGGTGACCGCGTCGAGGACGTTGCCCACGATGGTCAGTCCGACCGCGCCGCCCACCGCGCCGAGCGGTGCGTCCGTCTTCGTCGACAGCCAGAACGCCAGCCCGGCGGTGACGAGCTGGGAGACGAAGACGAAGGCCACGACGAGCGCGAGGCGCGGCACGGTGTCCGATGTGGCGAGCGCGCCCCCGGTGGGCAGCTTCAGCGGCCCCCAGCCGTACGCGGCGGCTCCCGCGCCCAGTGCGACGAGCGGCAGCAGCACCATCGCGGCGAGGCTGAAGCCGAGCGCCACGACGAGCTTGCTCCACAGCAGCCTGGCCCGGGGTACGGGCGCCGCGAGCAGGTAGCGCAGCGAGGACCAGCTGGCCTCGGAGGCCACGGTGTCCCCGCAGAACAGCGCGACCGGCACCACGAGCAGGAAGCCGGCGGAGACGAAGAGGCAGGTCGCGGCGAAGTTCGCGGCGGACTCCGTCGCCACGTCCATGAGGTTGATCCGGGAGCCGCCTCCGCCGCCGCCCCCTTCGCCGCCGCCGGGGGTGCCGCCGACCGCGAAGGCGATGATCAGGATGAACGGCAGCGCCGCCAGCACCCCGCCCATGAGCAGGGTGCGGCGCCTGCGCAGCTGCCTCATCGCCTCCACACGCAGCGGCAGGGTGCGGCGGGAACGGTAACCGGGGGCTTCGGCCAGGGCTTGGACCTCTGTTGCGGAGCTCATGCGGATCCTTGGGAGATGAGGGTGAGGAACGCGTCCTCCAGGCGGCGGTGCGGCCCGACACCCGTCACCGGCACGTCGAGACGCACCAGTTCGGCGACCAGCTGCGCGGCGGTGGCGCCGTCGAGCCGCACGAGCAGCCCGTGGCCGTCGTCCAGGCGGACGGCGGAGCCGATGCCCGGGAGGGCGGCCACCTTGTCCAGGAGCCCTTCGGCCACATCCGTGCCCGTGGTGACGAGCAGCATGTCGCCCGCGCCGGTGATCTCGGCGACCGGGCCGGCCTGGACGAGCCTGCCGCGGTCCATGACCACCAGATGCGTGCAGGACTGCTCGACCTCGGAGAGGAGGTGGCTTGAGACGATCACGGTCCGGCCGCCGGCCGCGTACCGGATCATCACGTCCCGCATCTCACGGATCTGGGGCGGGTCGAGCCCGTTGGTCGGTTCGTCGAGGATGAGGAGGTCGGGCATGCCGAGCATGGCCTGGGCGATGGCGAGACGCTGCCGCATGCCCTGGGAGTAGGTGCGTACGGCGCGGGCCAGGGCGTCGCCGAGTCCGGCGATCTCCAGGGCCTCCTCGATGTGGGCGTCCTCGGCGGGCCGTCCGGTGGCCTGCCAGTACAGCTCCAGGTTGGAGCGGCCCGACAGGTGCGGGAGGAAGCCGGCACCTTCGACGAAGGAACCCACGCGGGACAGCACGGGCGCCCCGGGGCGGATCGCGTGCCCGAAGACACGGATCTCACCGGCGTCGGGCGTGATGAGCCCCATCAGCATGCGCAGGGTGGT
Source organism: Streptomyces sp. NPDC102441 (assembly GCF_044765585.1). Classification (NCBI taxonomy): domain Bacteria; kingdom Bacillati; phylum Actinomycetota; class Actinomycetes; order Kitasatosporales; family Streptomycetaceae; genus Streptomyces; species Streptomyces sp. NPDC102441. The sequence continues at coordinate 59,500 of NZ_JBIWKH010000002.1, read as the reverse complement.
GGTCTTGCCGGCGCCGTTCGGTCCGAGGAGGCCGAGGACCTGCCCCTTCTCGACAGTGAAGCCGAGGTCGCGCACCGCGTACCGGTCGCTGGACCTGGCGTACTTCTTGGACAGTCCGGTGATCTGCAGCGGTACGCCGGTCAGCGCCGGGTCGGGGGCGGGGGTGGCGGTGCGCCGTCGCGAGGTGAGCAGGAGGGCGGCGGCGATGACGAGCGCGGCTGCCGGGAGCCCCCAGGTCCACCAGGGCATGGTGGCCGCGGCGGTCTTCACGGCGGGTGCCGTGGGGACGGTCAGAGGCCCGTCGAGGGAGACGGTGTACGTCGCGGGCTCGGCGGGTGAGGCGTAGGCGAGGTCGGTCGCGGACAGGACGACGCGGAGGCTGTGCCCGGCGTCGACCTCGTGGTCGACGGCGGGCAGCGTCAGCTCGACCGGCTTGCCCTGTTCCTCGGGGGTGAGGCGGTACGGCGAGACGAGCTGGGAGGGCAGCACCTGCTGCTTGCCGTCCGGCGAGACGTCGTAGACCTTGCCGAACAGCACTGCGTCGCCCTGGTCCGCCTTCACGTTCACGCGGACGGTGGGCGATCCCGTGACGTGTACGGCGCCGTCCAGCGGGGCGGAGTCGAAGCGGGCGTACTGCCCGGGGAAGTCGAGGGAGAGCCCGACGCCGAGCGAGGACAGCTGGGAGAGCCCGCCTCCGATGCCCGGGAGGGCGGAGACGGAGGGCGGGTTGGCCCCGGCGGGGTTGCGGAAGGTCTGCGTCAGGTTCTTGGCGGGGGCGCTCTGCCCACCGCCGGTCCCTGGCCGGTCCATCGCGCCGCCCGTCGCGGGCTGCTGCCCGGCGCCGGTGAGGGGGATCTTCCGCCCGCCGCTGTTCAGGCCCGGGTAGGAGGCACTGCTCGCGCCGCGCTTCAGGGCAGCGCCGTCGGTGGAGTCGACTCCACCGGTCCGGGTCACGCGGAACCCGGGCCCGGTGTCGGCGCCCTCGTCCTGCTTCAGATACCGGTCGAACCAGTCACCGACCCGGCCCTGGACACGGTCGCCCTCGTCGTCCCCTCCGTCGTGCCCGCCCGCGATCCAGTCGACGGAGACGGGCGCGCCGTTGGCCTTGATGGCCTTGGCCATGGAATCGGCCTGGCCGAGCGGGAACAGCGAGTCGCTCTGGCCCTGAAGGATGAGCGCGGGTACGTCGATCCGGTCGGCCACGGCCTCGGGGGAACGTTCCGCCAGGAGTTTCCGCGCGGCCGCGTCCGGCTTGCCGCTGACGGCGACCCGCTCGTACATCTCGCACAGCTGCTTCTGGAACTTCTGACAGCCACCGCCCGAGGAGACGAAGATCCCGGCCCAGAGTTTCTTGAACACCCCGTCCGGGAAGAGCGCGTCGGCGAGGTTCCAGTAGCTGATCACGGGTGCGATGGCGTCGACCCGGTCGTCGTACCCGGCGGCGAGCAGCGACACGGCACCGCCGTACGAGGCGCCGGTGACCCCGACGCGCGGGTCGCCCTTCGCGTCGAGCTCCACCTCGGGCCGGTCCGCCAGCCAGTCGATGAGCCCGGACACGTCCTTGACCTCGCCGTCGGGGGAGTTGAGCGTGATCTCCCCGGTCGTCCTCCCGAATCCTCGGGCGGACCACGTCATGACGGCGTAGCCGTCGGCGGCCAGCTTCTCGGCCTGGGCGCGCACATCGTTCTTACTGCCGCCGAAGCCGTGCCCGATGAGGACGGCCGGCCGGGGCCGTGTGCCCCCGGACGTGAAGTACGAGGTGTCGACCGACACCCCGTTCATCTTCATCATCCGGTCCTGCCGGTGCACGGTCGGGGCACTGTCGTCGGCGACGGCGGTCCAGGTACCGGCCCCCACGAGCACGGCGAGGGCGGCGACCACCGCGGCCCACCGGCCTGGGGTACGGGGCAGCAGCCGGTGCCGCCACCGGGAAGTCGGTTTCTCCATGCCTCGACCCTAAACGGAGCGCACGGTGCACCAGGATGCCGCCAGGGGGAACTCCCCGGCCTCCCTGAGAGGTACGGCACAGCCCGCCCGTACTCCGCATGCGGTACACCACAGTCACGAAAGGGCTCATACATGAACATCCGCCCCGCCACCACCATCGCGGAGCTTCTCGCCGCCGGACATCTCTACGACGGCCCGCCCCGCCCCGAGTGGGCGGCCCGCTTCCTCGCGGCGGACGGCCATCTGATGCTGATCGCGGGCCTGGACGACGCCACCATCGGCACGATCGCGCAGACCCTGCTGCCGCTGAAGTCGGACATCGTCACCGCCTGAGGGCGGGACGGGTGGCGGGGTCCGGGGATGTTCCCCGCAGGCCGGGAAAACAGTGGCGGCGCCACGCGGCCCGCTGTCAGGCTCCTGCCATGAACGCCAAGCGACCCGAAGTACTCCTCATCGGCGGCCGGGCCGGTGCCGGCAAGACTACGGTGGGCTGGGAGGTCTCGGACCGGCTGCGGGCGGCAGGCATCGCGCACGCGATCGTCGAGGGCGACTATCTCGGCCAGGTCCATCCCGCCCCCGCCGGGGACCCGCACTGCTCGGCGATCACCGAGGCCAACCTGACGGCGATGTGGCGGAATTTCGCGGCACTCGGCCATCACCGTCTCGTGTACACGAACACGGTGAGCGTACTGTCCGGCACGGCGCCCATGTTCGAGCGGGCACTGGGCCCCGGCGTCCGCATCATCCGGGCGCTCCTCACCGCGTCGGACGCCACGGCGGTGGCCAGGCTCTCGGCCCGTGAGATCGGCTCCGCCCTGGATCGCGAGGTCGCGGGCAGTGCGCGCAAGGCCCGGCTCCTGGACGAGCATGCCCCGCCGGACACGGCGCGGGTGCCCACGGACGGCCGCACGGTGGTGGAGATCGCCTCGGACGTGCTGGAGCTCACGGGGTGGTGGGAACCGGGCGAGGAGCGCTGAGATCGAGCGGTGTCTCCACGGGCAGCAGAGCGATGGCCCTCTCCCGCTCCCCCGCCCGGACCGCCGCGTGCACCTCTCGGGCCAGAGGTGTGACATCGCGGACGGACACGGTCCATTCATCGGCGTACCGCCGGGCGGCTTCCCCGGAGAGCCCGAGCTGGAGCGAGCGGTACGGAAGCGGGTTCAGGTCCAGATCGCGCTCGGGGTCCCATTGGACGCGCGCGGGAGCGGACCGCAGCGCCTGCTTCCAGGCGTTCTGGTCCTCGTGCACCTCGCGTACGTAGTGCGAGAGTTCGGCGTTCTCCAGCGCCCAGGCGAAGCCGTCGCGGGTGATCTCGACGGCGAGCACGCTCTCCTGGCCCTCCTTCGTGCCCCAGCCGCAGCGGTACATCATCCACAGGAAGCTCGGCTTGATCCACGTCATGCGGTCGCGCTTCCAGGCCGGCGGGAAGCGCCCGTCGCGGGCGGCGGGCAGCCCGATGGCCGGTGGGTAGGCCTGGTAGACGGTGACCGTGGTGGCCGTGTGCTGGGCACGGATCTCGTAACGGGGCGGGTGGGTCCGGTCGTTCATACGCCACAGGATGCGGGACCTCGGCGCGTCACAGCATCTCGTTTTCGCTACGCGGTGCTGCCGGTGGGCCGTGACAGATCCCCCAGGTGTGTGAGCAGCACATCGGCACATGCGCGTGGGGACAGGATCTCGGGGTGCAGGACTGCGCTGAGGCCGAGTCCGTCCAAGAGGGCCGTAAGCCGCTCGCTCTCGAGGTCGAGGTCGAGGCCGGGGCGCAGGGTGTCTGCCGCGTCGAGCCGGGTGAGCACGCGGTGCGTCAGCGTTCTCGTGCCGTTGGCTGCCTGGCTCGACAGGTCGGCGAAGGCCGGGTTGGTGCGGGCGGCGGTGTTGAAGTCCAGGAAGACGGCGACTTCGGCACGGCGGTGTCCGTCGAGCGGCAGAAGTTCGGACAGGAGCCCGGCCGCGAGCTGGAGTTGCTCGGGGCGTGGGTAGCCGCCCAGGTCTCCGATGCGCTCCACGTGTTCGAGCAGCCGGCTGCCTACCCGGTCGAGCATCGACTGCATCGCGAACCGCATCAGATCGTGCTGACTGGCGAAGTAGTGGCGCAGGGAGCCGATGTTGAGCTGGGCCTCGTCGGCGACGGTCCTGAGCGAGGCGCGATGCAGACCTTCGCGGGCTACGACCCGGAACAACGCGTCGACGACGTGGCGACGGCGAGCGACCGGGTCCACATACTTGGGCATGGACCCTTTCTATCACGTCTGTGATACAACGGATGTATCACAGACGTGACAGAACGAGTGGAGGCCTCTTCGTGGAGACGTACCTCAATCTCATGCTCATCAGGTTCGGCCTGGTGGTGGCCGGTCTCGTGGTGCTGGCACTGCTGGTCTTCGCCATCGCTCTGACCCTCAGGCGCAGGGGCAAGCTCGACGAGGTGCGCCGGCACGCGGACCCCGTGGTGAGGGCCGGCCTGCGCGCCGCTGCCCGGCGGCTCGAGGGCCGGACGCACGGGGCGGTCCGGTCCCGGTGGCAGGACGGACGATGATGACAAGCCTCGGAGCGGGCTCGTCGGACCTCCTCCAGCACCTGTTGCTGGACCGTGCGCTCAAGGCTGTCATCGTGGTGGCGGCACTGAGCGTCCTGGCGCTCGGGATGGCGGTGATCTGGCGAAGGACCGGACGGGCGGAGAAGCGCCCTGACTGAGCCGACGGCACCCGGCCGATTTCACAGCTCCGGCCACGCGGTCGAGCCGGCGGCCGGAGTCCGGGGACTACGGGCGCCGCTCAGGCACCGGACGTACCGTAGGCCACCGGTCCAGGACTGCACGGCGCAAGTCCGCCGCGAGAGACCCGAGATGCCGCAGATCCCCGTCGTCCGTGGTCATGTCGGCGACCACCCCGAGCCGGTGGGCAAGTCGTTGGCGGGCGGTCGCCGTGCCCCAGGTCCAGTCCTCGTCCGGGAGCCGGGCCAGGTGGTCGGTGGTGGAGCGGTGGGCGCGCTGGACCAGGGCGTCGCCCCTGATCAGCCAGCCCGCGCAGGCGTCGGCGAGGCCGCTGTCCGGGAGTGGCGTGCCGGTCTCGGTGTGCCAGGCTGTGCGGTAGGCGGCCTCGGCCCGTTCCAGCAGGGGGCCGGATGCTCTCGTGACGCACCAGCAGGTCGGGAAACCGATGCGGAGGTAGGCGAGTTCCATCAGGCCGCTGCCGAGGGACGCCTGCTCGAAGTCGATGAACCTGACACCGTCCGGGGTGTGCAGATCGTTGCCGGGGCACGGGTCGCCGTGGAGCAGCGCGGTTCCCTCCGCCCGGCCGAGGCGGTCCACGAGGGCGTGGAGCTCGTCCCGTACTCCCTGGGTCGCGGCGACCCCCAGGGCCTCGGCCAGCGTGAGGAACGACGTGACGTCGGCGGCCGTCGGGCCCTGCCAGCGGGGCAGCGCTCCCACGTCGCCGGGGCCTGCCGTGGCGTGCAGCCTCGCGAGGGCCGCCGCGTAGTCGACGATCCAGTCGGCGGACGGCCGCCCCTCGTCGAGGTGTTCGAGGACCAGCACCCGCTCGGCCGGGTCGGTGCCGAGGAGTGCGGGCACGACCGGGGTGCCGGACGCCCGGCCGGCGATGCGCAGGGCGGCCACCTCGCGCTCGTACCGCTCGTCGGCCTCAGGACCTGCCACCAGCTGTTTCAGTACGGCCGGGCGCCCCGCGAGCTCGATGCGCCAGACCCGTGAACGGGGACTGCTCTCCAGCACGGTGGGGCATGCGGGCGGGCCCAGGCGGTCCCTCAGGGTCTCACCGAACGGCAGCTGCGGTGTCGTCACCATGCCGTCAGCCTTCCACCCGGGCACCCACCGTGAAGGTGTTACGCGGCTAGAGAGATCCGTTCCGCCATTCCCGGATCAGCAGATATCCGAGGTAGGCGCCGCCGATCGCCATGGTGTAGATGCCCACGGGGAGGTCGTCGAAGAGCGGGAGCTGCTGGGAGCAGAGGTCCGCGAGGACCAGCAGCAGCGCACCGGTCAGCGCGGAGAGCATCAGGTGCGGGCCCGTTCCCCGCGTGACGCGCCGGGCGATCTGCGGCGCGGTCAGGGCGATGAAGGAGATGGGTCCGGCGACCGTGACGGCTGCGGCGGAGAGCGCGATCGCGAGGAGCACGGCCGCGGTCTTGGTCCGTTTCGGTTCGGATCCGAGGCCGGTGGCGATGTCGTCGCCCATCTCGGCGATGTTCAGCCGCCGGGACATCAGGGCGGTCAGCGGGGCCACGGCCAGCAGGACCACCCAGATCATGGTGGTGTCGTCCCAGGAGCGGGCGGTGAGACTGCCGTTGACGTAGGCGGTGAGGGCGGAGGCCTTGTCCCGTTCCATCGCGTAGACGACGTACTGCGTGAGGGCCGTTCCCATAGCGGCCACCCCGATGCCGGCGATGACCAGGCGTGCGGGGTTGCGGAAGCCGGTCCCTGTGGACACATAGACGAGAGCCATGGCCAGGAGCGCGCCGGCGAGTGCGCCGACGACTGCCGGGACGGTGCCGGGGAACATCAGCGCCGAGAAGGCGGCCCCCGCTCCCGCGCCGGCGCCGAGTCCGATGACGTCCGGGCTGCCGAGCGGATTGCGGGTGACGGACTGGAAGAGCGCGCCCGAGAGGCCGAGGGCGGCACCGGTGCCGATGGCGACGGTCAGCCTGGGCCCGCGCAGCCGGTTCAGGACGAAACGGTTCTTCCCTTCGGCGTTCCCGAGGAGCGCGGCCGGCAGATCGGCGAGGCCGACCCCCAGGCGGCCTGCCGTGAGTGTCGCGACGGCGGCGGCCAGCAGAAGCAGCAGGAGTACGGAGGCCGTGACCACCGAGGCGCGGCGGACCGGAACGGCCACACGGGCGCCGATTCTGAGATATCCGCCGTGCGTGGCCGTCTCCACGCCGGACCCGCGTCGGTACGTCATGTGGCAGCTCGCATCCTGCGTACGGCGATGAGCAGCGCGGGAGCGCCGAGGAAGGCGGTCACGACCCCCACCATGAGTTCGCTGGGCCGCATGACGACCCGTCCCACCACATCGGCGAGGAGCAGCAGGGTGGGGCCGAGGATGGCCGAGAAGAGGATCTGGACACGGAAGTCGATGCCGACGAGGGCCCGTACGACGTGGGGCACCGCCAGGCCGACGAAGGCCACGGGGCCGACGGCCGCTGTCGCGGCGGCGCTCAGCAGGGTTGCCGCGACGAGCCCTCCCGCGCGCACCCGGCCCGGGTGTGATCCCAGGGAGGCGGCGGTGGCGTCGCCGAGTGCCAGCGCGTTCAGGCCGGGGCCGAGGCACAGGGCGAGGAGGAGTCCGGCCCCGGCGAACGGGAGCACCGACCACAGGACGTCGAAGTTCCTGCCGCCGAGCGCCCCCACGACCCAGTACCGGTAGCTGTCGAAGACCTCCGGCTTGCTGAGCGTGACGGCCTGGATGAAGGCCATCAGTACGGCGCTCAGTACGGCCCCGGCGAGAACCAGACGCACCACGCTCGTGCCCGACCCCGCCGAGCCGACGAGGTGGACGGCCACCCCGGCGAGCAGCGCCCCGGGCAGTGCCCACCACATGGTCGCGACGGAACCGGAGACACCGAACCAGGCGGTGGCGGCGACGACGCTCGCGGAGGCGCCGGCGTTGATGCCGAGAAGTCCGGGCTCGGCCAGCGGGTTGCGTGAGATGCCCTGCATGAGCGTGCCGGCGACGGCCAGGCACAGGCCGGCCAGGACGCCCAGCGCGGTGCGCGGACAGCGGCTCTCCACCACAGCGGTGACCTCGGGGCCCGCGCCCCCGGTGAGGACGTCGACAACATCACTCACGGAGGTGCTGCGACTGCCGAACATGACACTGGCGCAGAGCGCGCAGGCCAGGGCCGCGAGCCCCAGCAGGAGAAGAGTCGCCCACCGGGCGGCGCGGGTACGGGAGCCGCCCGCGGCGCCCGGTCGCACGACGGTCGTGTCGGCCATCGGAACGGTCCGTCCCCCGCGTCTACTTGCCGGCGGCTTCGACGGCCTTGTCGATGATCGGCAGGTAGCGCTCGATCGTCCAGGGAACGGTCAGCGGGTTGATGATGGAGGACGCGGTGACGAAGGAGTTGTCGCTGCTCGCGATGACCGCGCCCTTCTTGACCGCGGGGATCCCCGAGTACAGCGGCTGCGCCTCGATCTCCTTGCGGGTCTTGTCGTCGCTGTAGAAGGTGAAGACCAGGTCGCTGTCCTTGAGCTTCCCGGCGTTCTCCAGCCCGATGAGCGCGGAGTCGGTGCCCTCCGTCTCCTTGAAGGAGTTCACCACCGGGTCGACGGTCAGCCCGAGCGAGGAGACCATCTTGACGCGCTGCTCCTCGGGCTTGAAGACGCCCAGGGTGCCGGGGCCGGTGGTGTAGATGTACGAGAACGTGACGTTCTTGTAGTCCGGCCGGGTGGCTGCCGCGTCGGCGAGCTGCTTCTCGATCGTGTCCTTGAGACCCTCGGCGTCGTCGGTCCGGCCGAGGGCCTTGCCGATGATGTCGATCTGCTGGTCCCAGTCCGTGCTCCACGCCTGATCGGGGTAGGCGACCGTGGGTGCGATGTCCTTGAGGACGTCGTACTGCTTCTGTGTGACGCCCGACCACGGGGCGAGGATGACGTCCGGTTCCAGCTCCATGATGGCCTCGAAGTCGATCTCCTCACCGCCCGTGAACTGCTTGGGGAGCTTGTCGCCCGACTTCTCGACGGCCTCGTGGATCCACGGGAGGTAGCCGGTCTTGTCGCTGCCCCACTCGTAGCTCTCCATGCCGACCGGCGTCTGCCCGAGGGCTATCGCGGTCTCCGCCGACCCCTGGCCCAGGGTGACGATGCGTTCGGGCTTCTCGGTGATCTCGGCGGTGCCGAGCGTGCTCTTGATCGAGACGGGGAACGCGCCGGCGCTCTTCGCGGAGTCCTTGCTCTTCCCCTCGCCGCTGTCCGTGCCGGACGAGCAGCTGGTGAGGGCCAGCGCCAGGGCGGCGGCAGTGACGGCAAGGACGGAACGGGACAGGCGGGTCGGTCCGGGCATCGGTATTCCCTCGTCAAGTGAAAGGCAGTAAGGCCACCCTAAGTGAGAGATGGGGGTGGCTTCCGGCCACCCCCTCCGTAATGCCCCGCGCTCGTCGGGCAGCGGCCTCAGTGGTTACGGGGAAAGCCCAGGTCCACGCCCGCCGGGGCGTCGGCCGGGTCGGGCCAGCGCGTGGTGACGACCTTGCCGCGGGTGTAGAAGTGCACGCCGTCGTTGCCGTAGATGTGGTGGTCGCCGAAGAGGGAGTCCTTCCAGCCGCCGAAGGAGTGGTAGCCGACGGGCACCGGGATCGGGACGTTGACGCCGACCATGCCCGCCTCGATCTCCAGCTGGAAGCGGCGGGCCGCACCGCCGTCACGGGTGAAGATCGCGGTGCCGTTACCGAAGGGCGAGGCGTTCATGAGGGCGACGCCGTCCTCGTACGTTTCGACGCGCAGGACGCACAGGACGGGGCCGAAGATCTCGTCGCGGTAGGCGTCGGAGTCCGTGGAGACTTTGTCCAGGAGGGACAGGCCGATCCAGTGGCCGTCCTCGAAGCCCTCGACCGTGTGCCCGGTGCCGTCGAGGACGACGTCGGCGCCCTGCGCGGCGGCCCCCGTGACGTAGGAGGCGACCTTGTCGCGGTGGGCGGCGGTGATCAGCGGGCCCATCTCGGAGGTGGGGTCCGCGCCGGGGCCGATCTTGATCTTCTCGGCGCGCTCGCGGATCTTCGCGACCAGCTCGTCCGCGACGGAGTTCACGGCGACGACCGCGGAGATGGCCATGCAGCGCTCGCCCGCGGAGCCGTACGCGGCCGAGACGGCGGCGTCGGCCGCGGCGTCCAGGTCGGCGTCCGGGAGGACCAGCATGTGGTTCTTCGCGCCGCCGAGCGCCTGGACGCGCTTGCCGTTGGCGGAGGCGGTGGCGTGGACGTACCGGGCGATGGGGGTGGAGCCGACGAAGGAGACGGCGGAGACGCCGGGGTGGGCGAGGAGCCCGTCCACGGCGACCTTGTCACCGTGCAGGACGTTCAGCACACCGTCGGGCAGCCCCGCCTCGGCGGCCAGCTCAGCAAGGAGGTTGGCGGCCGACGGGTCCTTCTCGCTGGGCTTGAGGACGAAGGTGTTCCCGCACGCGATCGCCAGGGGGAACATCCACATCGGCACCATGGCCGGGAAGTTGAACGGCGTGATGCCCGCGACGACACCGAGCGGCTGCCGGATCGAGGAGACGTCGACCCGGCTGGAGACCTGCGTCGACAGCTCGCCCTTGAGCTGGGTGGTGATGCCGCAGGCCAGCTCGACGATCTCCAGGCCACGGGCGACCTCGCCCAGCGCGTCGGAGTGCACCTTGCCGTGCTCGGCGGTGATCAGCGCGGCGATCTCGTCGCGGTGGGAGTCCAGCAGGGCCCGGTAGCGGAAGAGGACGGCGGTACGGGCGGACAGCGAGGAGGTGCCCCACGTCGCGTACGCGGTCCTCGCGGCGGAGACGGCGGCGTCGACCTCCTCGGTGGAGGCGAGCGCCACCTGCGTCGTGACGGCGCCGGTCGCCGGGTCGGTGACCGGACCGTAATTGCCCGACGTGCCCTCGACGCTCTTGCCACCGATCCAGTGGTTGACGGTCTTCATGAGCGTGCTCCTTCACAGGTGGCGGCGTCGGGCTGCGATCTGCCGGTCGTACTCTTTCCTGGCCTCGACCGCCGACGGACGGGTCGCGGTTTCGGCTACCGGAACATCCCACCACGCCTGTGCCGGGGGCGGCCCCGACACTGTGTCTGCCGTTCCGGTCTCGACGTAGACACAAGTGGGACGGTCCGCGCCGCGCGCCTCGGCGAGCGCCCGGCGCAGCTCCGCCACCGACCCGGCGCGCAGTACGTCCATGCCGAGGGAGGCCGCGTTGGCGGCGAGGTCGACGGGCAGCGGGGCGCCGGTGAACGCCCCCTCCTCGGTGCGGTGCCGGTAGGCGGTGCCGAAGCGTTCGGCGCCCACGGACTCGGAGAGGCCGCCGATGGAGGCGTACCCGTGGTTCTGGAGGATGACGAGCTTGACGGGCAGGCACTCCTGCACGGCGGTGACGATCTCGGTGGGGTTCATCAGATACGTGCCGTCGCCGACGAGCGCCCAGACCGGCCGGCCGGGTGCCGCGAGCTGGACCCCGAGGGCGGCGGGGATCTCGTATCCCATGCAGGAGTAGCCGTATTCGACGTGGTACTGGTGCGGGGAGCGGGTCCGCCACAGCTTGTGGAGGTCGCCTGGGAGGGAACCCGCCGCGTTGATCAGGATGTCGTCCTCGGTGACCAGCTCGTCCAGCAGCCCGAGGACCTGTGCCTGGGTCGGGCGGGCGTCCGGGTCGCCGGTGGCGAAGGCCGCGTCGACGCGCCGCTCCCAGCGGTCCTTGGCGTCGGTGTACTCGCTCTCGTAGGCGGGGTCGACGTGATGTCCGCGTGCGGCGAGGGCCTCGCTGAGGGCTTCGATCGCGGTGCGGGCGTCACCGACGAGGGGCAGGGCGGCGAGCTTGTGGGCGTCGAAGCCGGTGATGTTCAGGTTGAGGAAGCGGACGGCCGGGTCGGCGAAGAGGGTGCCGGAGGCGGTCGTGAAGTCGGTGTAGCGGGTGCCGACACCGATCACGAGATCGGCCTCGCGGGCGAGCGCGTCGGCCGTGGCGGTGCCGGTGTGGCCGATGCCGCCGACGTCGGCGGGGTGGTCGTGGCGCAGGGATCCCTTGCCGGCCTGGGTGGAGGCGACGGGGATGCGGGTCGCTGCGGCGAACGCGGCGAGGGTCTCCTCTGCTCCGCTGTGGTGGACGCCGCCACCCGCGACGATCAGGGGGCGGCGGGCGGTGCGCACCGCCCGGACGGCCTGTTCGAGCTCGTACGGATCGGGGGCGGGCCTTCGTACGTTCCAGACGCGCGTCGCGAAGAACTCCGCCGGCCAGTCGTACGCCTCCGCCTGCACGTCCTGCGGCAGCGCGAGCGTGACGGCGCCTGTCTCCGCCGGGTCGGCGAGGGTCCGCATGGCCTGCAGGGCGGCCGGGATCAGGGCCTCGGGGCGGGTGATCCGGTCGAAGTAACGGGAGACGGGCCGCAGACAGTCGTTGACCGATACGTCGCCCGAGTGGGGCACTTCGAGCTGCTGGAGCACGGGGTCGGCGGGGCGGGTCGCGAAGGTGTCGCCGGGCAGGAGCAGCACGGGCAGGTGGTTGACGGTGGCGAGCGCGGCGCCGGTGACGAGGTTGGTGGCGCCGGGGCCGATGGAGGTGGTGACGGCGTGGGCGGAGAGCCGGCCGGACTGGCGGGCGTAGCCGACGGCGGCGTGCACCATGGCCTGTTCGCTGCGGCCCTGGAGATACGGCATAGCGGGGCCGGACTCCACGAGTGCCTGCCCGATGCCCGCGACGTTGCCGTGGCCGAAGATGCCCCAGGTGGCGTTGATCAGGCGGTGGCGCCGGCCGTCGCGCTCGGTGTACTGGCGGGCGAGGAAGGCGATGAGGGCCTGGGCGGTGGTGAGCCTGCGGGTGGGCTCCGGGGCGCCGCGGGGCGTGGAACGTGGTGTGGTCACCGGGAGGCCTCCGCTTCGGTGAGCGGCAGCCGTGGGTCGACGGGCTGCGTGGGCCAGGTGTCGCGGATCCAGCGGTGGTCCGGGTGGTCGCTGATCAGCCACTCGCGCTGCTCGCCCGGGCCGGCCATCACGTTCAGGTAGTACAGGGTGCGGCCGGGCGGGGCGATGGACGGGCCGTGCCAGCCGTCGGGGATGAGGACGGCGTCACCCGTGGCGACCTCGGCGAGTACGTCGGTGCCTCCGGGGCGGGACGGGGAGACCCGGTGGTAGCCGAGGCCGTCGCCCTCGACCTCGAAGTAGTAGATCTCCTCGAGCACGGACTCGGTGCCGGGGTGGTGCTCGTCGTGCTTGTGCGGGGGGTACGAGGACCAGTTGCCGCCGGGGGTGAGGACCTCGACGGCGATGAGCCGGTCGCAGTCGAACGTGTCGGCGGCGGCGAAGTTGTTCACCTGGCGTGAGCAGGAGCCGGCACCGCGGAGCTCGACCGGTACCTCCGGCGCGGGGCCGTAGCGAGCGGGGAGTCGTCGCTCGCACTTCGCTCCTGCCAGGGCGAAGCGGCCTCCTGCGCCGGAGGCGATCTGGGCGCGGGCGTCGCGTGGGACATACGCGAAGTCGGTCGCGGCGCTGAACACGTCTTCTCTGCCCAGCAGTTCAAAGGTCTCATCTGCCGTCTGCACCGTACAGCCGCCGGACAACGGCAGGATGATCCATTCACTCCCGCCGGTTACGAGGGTATGAACACCACCTGGTCCGAGCTCCAGGACGCGCAGGCTCGACCGCTCCCACCCGGCGCGCTCCGGGTCGATGTCAAGGGCGTAGGGGCCGCGTGCGGCCTGCCCGGCCCTGAGGTGGTGCCTGTGCTCGTCGGTCGTCGTCATGCCTGATCCCTACCCGTCGTCCGGCTCGTTCACAGAAGTCCTACGGCCGTGTCGACCGCCTCCGCCACGTCGCCGTCGGCGGGGTAGAGCAGCGAACGCCCGACCACCAGCCCCTGGACGGTCGGCAGCCGCAGCGCGCCGCGCCATTTCTCGTACGCCGTGTCGGGGTCGCCCGTGACCTCGCCGCCGAGCAGGACGGCGGGGAGCGTCGAGGCCCGCATCACCCGCTCCATGTCTTCGGGATCGTCGGTGACGGGGACCTTGAGCCAGGTGTACGCGGACGTCCCGCCCAGGCCCGAGGCGATGGCGATGGAGGTGGTGACGGCGGTGGCGCCCAGGTCGGTGCGGAGTCCGGCGGGGGTGCGGTGGCAGAGGAACGGTTCGATGAAGACCGGCAGCCGGAGGGCGGCCATCTCGTCCACGGTGCGCGCGGCGGTGTGCAGGGTGTCCAGGGAGCCCGGGTCGTCGTGGTCGATCCTCAGCAGGAGCTTGCCCGCGTCGTAGCCGTGGCGGGAGAGATCGGCGGGCCGGTGGCCGGTGAACCGGTCGTCGAGTTCGAAGGCGGCTCCCGCGAGTCCGCCGCGGTTCATGGAACCGAGGACGACCTTGTCCTCCAGGGCGCCGAGCAGCAGCAGGTCCTCCAGGACGTCCGCGCCCGCGAGCACCCCGTCGACGCCGGGCCGGGCGAGGGCCAGGGAGAGGCGTTCCAGCAGGTCGAAGCGGTCGGCCATGGCCAGGTCGTCGTCGCCGACCGCGAGGGCCCCGCGGGCCGGGTGGTCCGCCGCGATGATCATCAGGCGTCCGGTGGGGCCGACGAGGGGGCGTCTGCGGCGCGCGGCGGCGGCCTCGGCGACGGCTTCGGGGCGGTGGGCGCGGAGCCGGACGAGATCGACGACGCCTGCTGCGGCGGGCGGGGTCACGGGGTGGCCTCCGAGGGTGCCGCGGCTCCCGTCTCCGCGTCCACCGCGCCGTCGGTGAGGGCCTGTTCGACCTCGTGCGGGAACGGCATCGCGGACGAGCAGGCGAGGCGGGAGGCGACGATGGCCCCGGCCGCGTTGGCGTAGCGCATGACGTGTGCGGTGTCCCAGCCGGAGAGAAGGCCGTGGCAGAGGGCGCCGCCGAAGGCGTCACCGGCGCCCAGGCCGTTGACGACGTCCACGGGGAGGGGCGGGATCTCGGCGGTGGTGCCGTCGCGGTGGACGGCGAGGACGCCGGCCGGTCCCTGTTTGACGACAGCGAGTTCGGGGCCGGCGGCGAGCAGCGCACGGGCGGCCGCGTACGGTTCGCGTTCTCCGGTGGCGATCTCGCACTCGTCGAGGTTGCCGACGGCGACCGTGGCGTGGGCGAGCGCCTCGCGGTAGTGGGCGCGGGCGGCTACGTCGCTCCCGTTCTTCTCCTCGCCCCAGAACATGGGGCGCCAGTCGAGGTCGAAGACGGTGAAGCGCGGAGGCCCGGACGCGTCCGCCGTGCCCCGGGCGCGGAGCGCGGTGAGGGTGGCGGTGCGGCTGGGCTCCGCGCAGAGTCCGGTGCCGGTCATCCAGAAGACCCGGGCGGCGCGTACCGCGTCCAGGTCGAGCTCCTCGCCCCGGATCTCCAGGTCGGGGGCCTTGGGCTGCCGGTAGAAGTAGAGCGGGAAGTGGTCGGGCGGGAAGATCTCGCAGAAGGTGACGGGGGTCGGATACTCCGCCACGGCGCTCACCCACCGGTCGTCCACCCCGAACTCCCCCAGCGCCTGATGGAGATAGTCGCCGAACGGGTCCTGTCCCGTCCGGGTGATCACAGCCGTGCGCCGCCCCAGCCGGGCGGCCGCGACCGCCACGTTGGACGGCGAGCCGCCGAGGAACTTCCCGAAGGTCTCGACCCGGGCCAGCGGTACACCGGTCTGCAGCGGGTAGATGTCCACCCCGATCCGCCCCATGGTGATCACGTCGTACGGCTCAGGCATACGCATCCCTTCGAACCCGGTGCTCCGGCCCGGCGCATCGTCCCGGGAGTCGTCCACGGCCGGGCGGCCGCTCCCAGGTCTAGCCCTCGCCCGGAACCCTGTCAACACTTTGTCCGGACATTCGGACGAACTCTTGACACTCTTTCCCGAGGGCTGGAGGGTGGGCGATATGACCTCCTCCGTACCCTCTCCGGCCCGCATCCGCATCGGTTCGGCACCCGATTCGTGGGGAGTGTGGTTCCCCGACGATCCGCAGCAGGTGCCCTGGGAGCGATTCCTCGACGAGGTCACCGAAGCGGGCTACGAGTGGATCGAGCTCGGCCCCTACGGCTATCTGCCGACCGATCCCGCCCGTCTCGCGGACGAGACCGCCCGCCGGAATCTCGCCGTCTCCGCGGGCACCGTCTTCACCGGATTGCACCATGGCCCGGCGGTCTGGGACCGGACCTGGGAGCATGTCGCGGACATCGCGGCGCTCACCCGGGCGATGGGGGCCGAACATCTGGTGGTCATCCCGTCGTTCTGGCGGGACGACAAGACGGGCGAGGTGCTGGAGGACCGCACACTCACCCCTGCGCAGTGGCGCGACCTCACCACCCAGACGGAACGCCTGGCCCGTGAGGTCCGGGACCGCTACGGGCTGCGGATCGTGGTGCACCCGCACGCGGACACGCACATCGACAGCGAGGAGAACGTCAACCGCTTCCTCGAGGCCACCGACCCCGGCCTGGTCTCCCTCTGCCTCGACACGGGCCACTACGCGTACTGCGGCGGGGACAGCGTGAAGCTCATCAGGACCTACGGAGAGCGGATCGGCTATCTGCATCTCAAGCAGGTCGACCCGGCAGTGCTCGCCGACGTCGTGGCGAACGAGGTGCCGTTCGGTCCGGCCGTGGCGCGCGGCGTGATGTGCGAACCACCGGGCGGAGTGCCCGCCCTGGAGCCCGTGCTGGACGCCGCGCGCGCCCTGGACACCGACCTGTTCGCCATCGTCGAGCAGGACATGTATCCCTGCCCGCCGGACAAGCCTCTGCCCATCGCTCGCCGCACCCGGGAGTTCCTGCGCGTCTGCGGGCCCGCGCGGCCGTCCTCCTGACTCGCCCCCTCAGCCCCACGGCCCCCTCCTGCCGCAGCAGTCACCTCTCTGTCACGTATGTCCGCGTTCAGCTAGGCCTGTGTCACGGGCTCGCGACTCCCCCTGCCCGGCCCAGGCCCCTCTCGTTCACCGGACAGAGGCGCACGGACGTACAGAGAGGTGTCATGCATGACGGACCGAACACTCTGGTCGTACAAGGACATTGCGGCGCACATCCGGGTCCAGCCGGACACGATCCGTTCCTATCGCAAGCACGGGCTTCTTCCGCCTCCCGACGACGTCCGGCACGGGAAGCCCTACTGGTACGTGGAGACCGTCCTCGCGTGGATCGCGTCCCGGCCAAGCAACCGGGGCCGATGAGCCCGGGCGGATCCGGACCGCTCAGACCCCCTTCGCCGGTTCGGTGATCGGCCCCGCCTCCCGTGGTCCGGCGCACGCCGCCCGTCTCCTGACCAGCAGCACGAGTGTGACCGGTCGGGCGCCCTGGAGGATGACACGCCCGATGGAGACGCCAGGACGCGAAAATACCCCCTAGGGGTATAGTTGGGTGTACGGACAGGCGCACGGGGATTCACTGGCACCCCTCGCGTCACATCCGGCACACTCGATCCGTACCTGCGAAGAGGAGAACGTCATGACCGCCGAGACCGACACACCCCGGACCGCCGGCTCCTGCTGCTCGTCCACCGGCTCCTGCAACGACGGGGCGGCAGACGTCCAGGCGGGCGGCGTCACCACGGTGTACGAGGTCAAGGGGATGACCTGCGGTCACTGCGAGGGAGCGGTGTCCGAGGAGATCTCCGGGATCGAGGGAGTCACCTCGGTGCAGGCCGAGGCCGCCACCGGCCGGGTGACCGTCGCGTCCGCGGCACCCCTGACCGACGAGGCCGTACACGCGGCCGTCGACGAAGCGGGCTACGAGCTCGTCGGCCGCGCCTGAAGCGACCCCTCCGGACCGGCGCCGCGATCGACGGGGGCCGCGCACCGGTCCCCTCACGCCGGTTCATGAAGATCTCAAGGTGGCCCCTGCCGCTGACCACCCGCCGAGGCGTACCCTGTGGACCATCAGAAGCAATCCCTCCCGGGCTTGCGGCCACAGCGTGACCGCACTGCCGCACACAGCGTTCAGGCTGCTCAGCGCCATGATCGCGGGTGCGGCGACAACACCCTCACCGGCCCACATCGCGACGGAACGGCCTGGGGTTGTGCTCCTTCACATGATTTCCACAAAGAGACTTAGATCACACCGATTCGAGGGTAACCATCTGATGGGTTGGTGAGTCTAAGAGTGCGATGCCAGGGATGTCTTGGGGGACGTTCCACGGAGTGTCTTGGGGGACGCTCCGGGCAGGCGTTGGCCGGGGCACGTGCACCGGGGAGCTTTGAGCGGCCCTCCCGTGCGTACGTACCCCGGCGGCCGCACAGCAGGACCGAACTGAATACGCACCACCGGATAACAAGGGAGTTCAGGCTCCCGCGCAGACGCCCGGCCGGATCCCGTGGGGGGAATCCGCTCCGGGATATGGGAAGCGCCCCGTCCGTCGACCCGTGGGGGGATCGGCAGACGGGGCGCTTCTCGCGTTCCTGGCCGGGGGGCGTCGGCGGCCGTGTCCCCCACGTGGGGGACGGCCAGGTGTCCACCGCGAGGTGACGATCACGTGCGACGGAATCCGTAGCGTTCCGGGCAACGGCGGAACACCGGCGGAGCAGGGACGACAGTCCGCTCCACCGACCGGCCTCGCCGATTCCCCACCCTTTCCCCGCTCGGAGGACACCATGGCCCGCAAGATCACGATGACCGCCCTGGCCGCACTGTGCTGCGCCGCGCTCGGCGCAGGACTTGTGGCGTGCGAGGAGCCCACCGAGGACGGGTCGCAGCCCTCGTCCGCCGCATCCGCGGCCGGGACCGACAAGCCCGCGTTCTCCGGGACGAAGAAGATCCGCGTCGAGGGCCGTTCGGTGAACGTCTCCTGCTCCGGCGAGGCGGTGGCGGGGAGGCCCGTCGTCGTTCTGATGGCCGGCCTCGGTGACAGCCTGGCCAAGATGGCCGACCTCCAGAAGACCTTGAGCGCGAAGGACCGGGTCTGCTCCTTCGACCGCCTCGGCCAGGGTGCGAGCGACAAGCCGACGGGCCCGCAGACCGTCGCCGACAGCGGAAAGGTCCTCACCGGCGTGCTCGGCCAGGTCGCCGCCGACGGCCCCGTCGTCCTGGCCGGACACTCCCTGGGCGGGCTGCTCGCCGCACGGTACGCCCCCGACCACCAGGGCAAGGTCAAGGGCCTGGTCCTGATGGACGCCACATCGCCGACCACGAACGCAGACATCGCGAAGGTGATTCCCGAGTCGGCCACCGGCCAGGGCGCCGAACTGCGGGCGGGGACCCTCGCGGTGAACGAGGGACAGAACCCGGAGATGCTCGTGAACCCCGACGCGGAGGTCCGCTCCGCCGGAGACATCCCGGTGGAGGTCATCCAGCACGGCGTCCGCTACCTCGGCGAGGTGCCGACGTACGGGGGCGGCCTGGAGCAGGTGTGGTCCGCCGGCCAGAAGCAGTGGCTCGGGGTCTCCACCGGCGCCGGGCTCAGCACCGCCGCGAAGAGCGGCCACGAGATCTACGTCGACCGGGCCGACCTCGCAGTCAAGGCCATCCAGCGCGTCACCACCCAGGCCGCGGGCTGACCGGCCGCCCCTCCCCCGGGCCGTCGGCCCCCCGAACGCCGAATCGCCCCGTACACCGCGCTCGGTGAGCGAGCGCGGCACGGGGCGAAGGCAGTGGGCATCAGAGGCCCGGTACATCGCGGCTCCGGCGAGGCGGAACCGGCGAGTTGTCGGGCGTCAGCGGCCCTCGACCGGGACGAAGTCGCGCAGGACCTCGCCGGTGTAGATCTGGCGCGGGCGACCGATGCGGGATCCCGGCTCCTTGATCATCTCGTGCCACTGGGCGATCCAGCCGGGCAGCCGGCCGATCGCGAACAGCACGGTGAACATCTCGGTCGGGAAGCCCATGGCGCGGTAGATCAGGCCCGTGTAGAAGTCCACGTTGGGGTAGAGGTTGCGCGAGACGAAGTAGTCGTCGGAGAGCGCGTGCTCCTCCAGCTTGAGCGCGATGTCGAGCAGCTCGTCGGACTTGCCGAGCGACGACAGCACGTCGTGGGCGGCAGCCTTGATGATCTTGGCGCGCGGGTCGAAGGACTTGTACACCCGGTGGCCGAAGCCCATCAGGCGAACGCCGTCCTCCTTGTTCTTCACCTTCTGGATGAAGGAGTCGACGTCGCCACCGTTGGCCTGGATGCCCTCGAGCATCTCCAGCACCGACTGGTTGGCGCCACCGTGCAGCGGGCCCCACAGGGCCGAGATGCCGGCGGAGATCGAGGCGAACATGTTCGCCTGCGAGGAGCCGACCAGGCGCACGGTGGAGGTCGAACAGTTCTGCTCGTGGTCCGCGTGCAGGATGAGCAGCTTCTCGAGCGCCGAGACGACGACCGGGTCCGGCACGTACTCCTGGGCCGGGACGGAGAAGGTCATGCGCAGGAAGTTCTCGACGTAGCCGAGGTCGTTGCGCGGATAGACGAACGGATGACCGATCGACTTCTTGTACGCGTACGCCGCGATCGTCGGGAGCTTGGCCAGCAGCCGGATCGTCGAGAGGTGACGCTGCTCCTCGTCGAACGGGTTGTGGCTGTCCTGGTAGAAGGTGGACAGCGCGCTGACGACCGAGGACAGCATGGCCATCGGGTGGGCGTCGCGCGGGAAGCCGTCGAAGAAGCGCTTGACGTCCTCGTGCAGCAGCGTGTGCTGGGTGATCTCGTCCTTGAAGGCCGACAGCTCGTCGACCTTGGGAAGGTCACCGTTGATCAGCGTGTACGCGACCTCAAGGAACGTCGAGCTCTCGGCGAGCTGCTCGATCGGGTAACCGCGGTACCGCAGGATGCCCTGTTCGCCGTCGAGATACGTGATGGCGGATTTATAGGCGGCTGTGTTGCCGTATCCGCTGTCCAGCGTGACCAGGCCCGTATTGGCCCGGAGCTTCCCGATATCGAAGCCCTTGTCGCCGACGGTGCTGTCGATCACCGGGTAGGTGTACTCGTCATCGCCGTACCGCAGTACTACAGCGTTGTTGGTGTGCTCGCTCACGTCATCCCTCACCGACGTAGTGCCTCTTCTTCGAGGTGCCCTGACTGTCTCCACCCTCCCCCATTTGGCGCAGGAGAGTGCACTCGGGGTCGTCCATTGGACCTACCGGCGGCACTGAGTGCCGCCAACTTCCTCATCCTGCCCCCTCCCCTCCGGTTCCGGAAGGGCTCAGTGACGTATCCCACCGTTTTGATCGATCATTTTTCCGGGAAGTCTCCGGGCGCCTCGCCACGGAGCCGGAAATCCAGCGCCGTGCAGCGCCTGCCTGCGGAAACCGTGCGGACTGCCTGGCCGATGGCCTTGCGCGAACCGACCAGTACGACCAGCTTCCTGGCTCGGGTCACCGCGGTGTACAGCAGGTTCCGCTGCAGCATCATCCAGGCACTGGTGGTGACCGGAATGACGACCGCCGGGTACTCGCTGCCCTGCGAGCGGTGGATGGTCATCGCGTAGGCATGGGCGAGTTCGTCCAGTTCGTCGAAGTCGTAGGCGATCTCCTCGTCCTCGTCCGTGCGAACCGTCAGCGTCTGTTCGTCCGCGTCGAGACCGGTGACGACACCGACCGTACCGTTGAAGACGCCGTTCTCACCCTTGTCATAGTTGTTCCTGATCTGCGTCACTTTGTCACCGACCCGGAAGACCCGGCCGCCGAACCGCTTCTCGGGCAGGCCGGGGCGGCCCGGGGTGATGGCCTGCTGGAGCAGTCCGTTGAGGTGGCCCGCACCCGCGGGACCACGGTGCATCGGGGCGAGGACCTGCACGTCACGGCGCGGATCGAGCCCGAACTTGGCGGGGATACGACGGGCCGCGACGTCCACGGCGAGCACCCCGGCGTCCTCCGTCTCGTCCTCCACGAACAGGAAGAAGTCGTCCATCCCCTGGGTCAGCGGCGGCACCCCGGAATTGATCCGGTGGGCGTTGGTGACGACGCCCGACTTCTGGGCCTGCCGGAAGATGGTGGTCAGCCGGACCGCCGGGACGGGGCTGCCATCGGCGAGCAGATCCCGCAGCACCTCCCCGGCGCCGACCGAGGGCAGCTGGTCCACATCGCCGACCAGCAGGAGGTGGGCACCGGGTGCCACCGCCTTGATCAGCTTGTTGGCGAGCAGCAGATCGAGCATCGACGCCTCGTCGACGACGACCAGATCGGCGTCCAGCGGCCGGTCACGGTCGTACGCCGCGTCCCCGCCCGGCCTCAGCTCCAGCAGCCGGTGCACGGTGGACGCCTCGGCCCCGGTCAGCTCCGAGAGCCGCTTCGCGGCTCGCCCGGTGGGGGCGGCCAGCACCACCTTCGCGTTCTTCGCGCGGGCCAGCTCGACGACCGAGCGGACGGTGAACGACTTCCCGCAGCCGGGGCCGCCCGTCAGCACGGCGGCCTTCTCGGTGAGAGCGAGCCGGACGGCCGCCTCCTGCTCGGGCGCCAGTGTCGCCCCCGTACGCCCGGCGAGCCAGGACAGTGCCTTGGCCCAGTCGACGTCCCCGAAGGCCGGCATCCGGTCCTCCGGCGTACGCAGCAGACGCCGCACCTGGGCGGCGAGGGAGATCTCGGCACGGTGGAAGGGGACCAGATAGACGGCGGTGACCGGCTGCCCGTCCTCGGGACCCGGCACCTTCTCCCGTACGACCCCCTCAGGGTCCTCCGCGAGCTCGGCCAGGCAGTCGATGACGAGGCCGGTGTCGACCTGGAGCAGCTTCACGGCGTCGGCGATCAGCCGCTCCTCCGGGAGGAAGCAGTGCCCCTGGTCCGTGGACTGCGACAGGGCGTACTGGAGTCCGGCCTTGACCCGCTCCGGACTGTCGTGGGGGATCCCGACGGCCTGGGCGATGCGGTCGGCGGTGAGGAAGCCGATGCCCCAGACGTCGGAGGCCAGCCGGTAGGGCTGGTTCTTCACGACGGAGATCGAGGCGTCCTCGTACTTCTTGTAGATACGGACGGCGATGGAGGTGGAGACGCCGACGGTCTGGAGGAAGACCATGACCTCCTTGATCGCCTTCTGCTCCTCCCAGGCCGCGGCGATCATCTTCGTCCGCTTCGGCCCGAGGCCCGGGACCTCGACGAGCCTCTTGGGCTGCTGCTCGATGATGTCCAGGGTGTCGACGCCGAAGTGGGTGGTGATGCGGTCGGCCATGACCGGCCCGATGCCCTTGATCAGGCCGGAGCCGAGGTAGCGGCGGATGCCCTGGATGGTGGCGGGCAGGATCGTCGTGTAGTTCTCGACGGTGAACTGCTTGCCGTACTGCGAGTGCGAGCTCCAACGCCCTTCCATCCGCAGCGACTCACCGGGCTGCGCGCCCAGCAGCGAGCCGACGACGGTGAGCAGGTCGCCCGCCCCGCGCCCGGTGTCGACGCGCGCGACCGTGTACCCGTTCTCCTCGTTGGCGTACGTGATCCGCTCCAGGACGCCTTCGAGGACAGCCATGTTCGGCATGGTGGACATGGATCCGACGGTATCGGGTGGGGCTGACACCGGAAGCCGCTGCCCTTGACACGACCCACTGGCACCATGAGCGGTACCAGTGGGCCAGGGAAGAGGTTCGTCATGTCGATAACAGCCGGCGAAGCCAGGAAGAACCTCTTCCCGCTGATCGAGAAGGTCAATGAGGACCACGCCCCCGTGCACATCACCTCCCGTGCGGGAAACGCGGTCCTCATGTCCGAGGAGGACTTCGCCTCCTGGCAGGAGACGATCTGTCTGATGCGCTCGACGGCGAACGCCCGTCGGCTTCTGGAGTCCATCGCCGAGGTCGAGGCAGGCGAAACGGAGTACCACGAGCTCATGGATCTCCCGCGCGCCGGCGGCAACGGCAACGAGGGGTGAAGCTCGCCTTCAGTTCGCGCGGCTGGGCGGACTACACCTTCTGGTCCGCTGCGAGGTGACCTCAGCGGCTACTGGTCCCGTCGCGTCGACGACGAACACCGCCTGGTCTGCAAGGCGACGGAGTCCGAGCTGATCATCGTGCAGGCCCGCTACCACTACGGCTGACCCACCAGCAGCGAAACCGTGTCAAGCGGTTGGCGTACCTTTCCATGCCTGCGGCCGTCCACTCCACGGGACCGGTGCCTTCCCGAGGGAGCGCAGCAGCAGCGGCAGTGACCTGCGCAGTTCGCGTTCCCAGTAGAGGGGGTCGTGTGTTCCCCGGTAGAAGTGCGTGGTCAGGGGTGTGCCCTGGCGGCGGAGGCGGTCCGCCACCATGTGGCTCTCCTCGCCCATCAGGGCTTCGGTCGGCGAGATGACGTCCTCGGGGAAGGGCTGTGCCGGGTCCTCCAGGCCGGGGATCTCGGGGTCGGGCTGTACGTCCTCGGGATCGAGCGCGCCGGCTCTGCCGTCGCCGCTGGAGAGGTAGACGGGCGTGTGGCGCAGCCGCGGGGCGAGATGGTAGGGATCGTGCGCCTCCCAGACATCCCGTTGGGCCACCGGGGTTCCTGGCCGCGTACGAGAGGGCCCCGAACCCTCCCTGGGACTCCCCGGCCGCCGCGCGGCGTGTCCCCGCCCCGTAGTGGCGTTCCAGGAGCGGGCGTACCTCGCGCAGGTGGAAGGTCTCCACGGCGCGCGGTCCGTCCTCGGCCGGTCGCCGCCAGTCACTGTAGAAGCCGAACAGGGGCATGGAGGGCATCACGACCAGGGTGTCGCGCAGTTCGGGCAGGTTCTGAACCTCGTACTGCTCGGTCCAGGTGAGATGGTCCCCGTCGCCGCCGGCCAGCAGGTAGAGCACCGGCCACCTGTCACCGGGGCCGCGTTCCTCCCAGCCGTCCGGGGTGAGCAGCCGTACGGCGGCGTCCGCCGCCAGGGCCGGGGAGCGGACCGTCAGATCGACGAGACGCTCACCGGCGGGCCGCTCCTCGATGACTCGGGCGCCGACGTCACGCTCCGTCCGCGCGGCGGCTCCGGCCGGCCGGGCGGCGGGCACGGTCACGACGGCGGCGCCGAGCGCGCTCGTCGCGAGCAGGGCGGTCAGGGCGCGGCGTAGGCCTCGGGTCCGGTGCATGACTTCTCCTCGCTCAGGTGGCGTGTGGGACAAGACGGCTTGCCCCAGGAAGAAGTTGACCGACAAGCGCCCGATCCACCCCGGAGAAGACCCTGAATCACCGGTCCGCGTCGTGGGAGCACTCCGGCGGCGGCCTGTCAGCCTGGCGGCCATCGAGGCCTGTGCCTTCGGGTTCACCCCGGTGCTCGGCCGGGAACGCGAACACACCCCCGACCGGGAACAGATCACGGTACGTCTCCCACACGTCCGGCCCGAGGCTCTCGCCGGTCCACTCACCATCGCCACAGGACCGGTCCGGCAGTACCGCGAGCCGTCCGGTGCCCCGTCCCCCGCACCCCTGACCGGATACGCTCGCCACAACACACCCGTGCAGCAGAGCGGTTGGGGGAGCCATGCGGGCGCGCGAGGTCGCCGGAGGGATGATCGGGGTGACCCTCGGGGCAGCGGTGCCGCTGGCTGCCTCGCTGGCCGGGAACGCCGCCACCGAGGCCGATCGCTGGCCCGGCTGGCTGGACGTCCTGCGACGCTACCCGTGGGTGTCGCTCGCCGCCGTGCTGGTGCTGACGGGGGCGCTGCTGGCCGTAGAGCGCCGGCGTGCAGCGGGCCCGACGGGGCGTCGCTCCACAGTGATCCCGCCCAGCACCGTACCGCAGCCCCCGCGGTGGATGGTCGACCGCGAGGAGACAGCGCGGGCCGTCGATGCCGTCCTCGCCGAGAACTCCGGCACCGTCGGCCTGACCACCGGCCTCCACGGCGCCGGCGGCTTCGGGAAGACCACCCTCGCCAAGGCTGTCTGTGCGGACGAGCGCGTACGACGCCGGTTCCCCGACATCCTCTTCGTCACGCTCGGGGGCGACCTGCGCGGCGGCCCGCGGATCGCCGCCAAGGCCGCCGAGGTGATTCGGCTGGTCACCGGCGAGGAGGCCCTGTTCCACGAGGACCCGGCGATGGCGGGGGCCCAGCTGGGGCGCGTACTGGACGAGTGGGGCCGGCCGCTGCTGCTCGTCCTCGACGATGTGTGGAGCGAAGCTCAGCTCGCGCCCTTCCTGATCGGCGGGCGCAGGTGCGTCCGCCTCGTCACCACCCGCATCCCCTCCGTGCTCCCGGACCACGCCCCACGCGTCCTCGTCGACCGGATGACCGACGAGCAGGCCGGGACCGTCCTCACCACCGATCTCAGCCTCTCCGGCGACCAGACGGCCGCCCTCCTCACCGCCACCGGCGGGTGGCCCCTCCTCCTCCGCCTGGTCAACCGCCGCCTCGTGGCAGAGACGGCCACCGGCCTCTCCCTCGCCGACTCCTGCGCCGAGACCCTGGCACTGCTGTGCGCCGCGGGGCCCGCCGGGGCCGATCTGGGCAGCGACCCCGAAGCCCTCGACCTCGACGACCCCGCCCAGCGGGAGAAGGCCGTCCGCGCCACCGTCGAGGCATCGGTCCGCCTCCTCTCCGAGACCTCGGGGGAACGCGAACGGCTGCTGGAACTGGGCACCTTCGCCGAGGACGAGGTGATCCCGGTGGAGCTCGTCTGCGCCATGTGGCGGGAGACGGCCGGGTACGAACCCGTCCGCTCCCGCGCGCTCTGCCGGCGCCTGCGGGACGTCGCCCTGATCGGCCTGAACGACTCCGGCGGCCTCCTCCTCCACGACGTCGTCCGCGACTACCTGCGCGCCGAGCTCGGCCCCGACCGCCTCACCGCCGCCCACGCCCACCTGATCGCCGGCGCCCGGCCCTCCCCGCCACCGACCGCTTGGTGGGATCTCCCGGAGGGCTACCTCCACGACCACCTGGTACACCATCTCGTCGAGGCCGGGCTGGTGTCCGAGGCGGACCAGCTCGTCGGCGACCTGCGCTGGGTCGAACAGCGAATCCGGCACCGGAACCAGAGCGCACCCTTCAACGACGCCCGGCTGGTCCCCACCGAGACGGCCGCCCGTCGGGCGAGCGAAATCTCGGCGGTGGCACACCTGATGGCCCCTGAGGACCCATGGGCCATCAGAGCCGCCACGCTGTACAGCCGCCTGGGCGGGCAGCCGCACTGGGCGGACCGGGCCACCGAGCGGGCCGCCGGCCTGCCGGGGCCGGCCCTCCTCAACCACCTTCCGCCGCCGGACCTGCCCGACCCGTCGGTCCTCAGGGTGCTGCCTGCCGTCAACCCCGTCATGGACGTCGGCCTGGCCCCGGACGGCGCCACCGTGACGGCGGTGGAGGGCGGCTACGTCAGGCAGTGGGACGTGGAGTCGGGCAGGGTGCTGTGGGGGCGCCCGTTCGTCCATGACATCGGCCTCCGTGACGGGCAAATGGGCTCGAATTGCGCGCTGAGCGCGGACGGGCGCTGGTTCGTCCACGTCCGCGTCCGTGGCGACGGCGTCGCCACGGTGTGGGAGGTCGGCACGGGGAACGAGCGCACGGCGGTGTGCCCGTTCGACTTCCTTGCCGGCGTGGCGGTCTCTCCGGACGGGGAGTGGGTCGCCTTCTGCTCCACGGACGAAGTGGCGGTGTGCCGTGTCGAGGACCCGAGCGGGCATGGTCGGCAGGAGGAGAGACCTCGACGTGCCGAACGCCCCGAAGGCCTCTTGCGCTGCTTGGCAATCTCCTCGGAGGGTGCGGTCACCGTGGTCCACGCGGGCCGCGCACTGGTTCTTCACGACTGGCGGGACAGGGACGAGGAGGACGGAGCGCCCACGACCCTGGGCGCGGGGGGCGTGCGGAACGTCGACGCTGCCGGAGACTTCCTCGTCTACGGCGTCGAGGACGACGCCCGCCTCCGCGACCTGCTGACGGGAGAGGAGCGCGGCTACCCCTGCGACCGAGGGAGCAGCCAGGTCGTCGTCTCGTCCGACGGAACCACCGTCTTCGAGTGCCTGAACTTCCGGAGTGGGGAATGGCGGCAGCTGCGGCGCGAAGGCGAGCCCGCGCTGCGGCGGGGGCAACACGGCGGCGCAGGGCCCACACACAACGTCGTGGTCAACGGGCATGGCCGGATGGCCAGGGGCGTACGGAGGGGAGTGTCCGTCTCCGACCCCGTCGCGGAGCTCGGTGAGGCGACACCCGACTCTTCGCGGCGTGTCCACACGGTCCCCCTGGCCTCGGGAGCGACCCTCGTGGTCTGGTCGCCGTGGCGGTGCGACCGCTGGGTACCCCGTTCTCCGGCTCCCGGGCAGAGTCCGGACTTCGGAGTCGCGGCCCCTCGCCCCGTGGACGACCTCCCGGAGCACTGGCAGGACCCGGTTGCCCAGGTCGGTCTCGTCCACCCTGATTCCGAGGCCTCTCTGCCGCTGATGAGTGGCTTCCCGGCGGGCGGTGCGTCCTGGACCCCCGACGGCAGCCTGATCGCCCTGCAAGGTGGCGACTCCGTCGAGCTGTGGGAGGTGGCGACCGGCGCCCGGCTGTTCAGTACGCGGATCGACGGCACTGTGACCGACGGCGCGCTCCTGACGGTCGCACCGGACGGCTCCTGGGTGTCCTCCGCCTGGCGACCTCTTACGTCGGCCCCCCTGTGGCAGCGGTCCCCCTGTACCGCGGTCCGCGTCTGGTATCGCGACGGCGGCACTCTCACCTTCGGCGCCCCACCCGGCCCGGGCGAGACGGGTTTTGCCCAATGCGCCGCCGCCCACCCGGACGGAGACAGCCTCCTGGTCGGCTGGTCGGGTGTTGTGGTGCTCCACGACCTGCCCACCGACACCGTTCTCGCGAGTCTCCCTCTCACCAATCCCGTCGACCTCGCCATCTCTCCCGACGGCACCTGGTTCTGCGTCGTCACCTCCAGGGGGCTCGTCGAGATCCGCTCCCTCCCGGCCCTCACTCTCATGGCCCGTCTCCACACCCCGTCCCCCTTCACCGCCTGTTCCCTCTCCGAGAGCCCCGACGGCTTCCTGGTACACGCCGACTCCGACCGGGGCGTCCACACCTACCTCTTCCGCCCGGGCCCCGAGGCTTGAGCTCCGGGATTCGGGGTTCGGGATGCGGGATGCGAGCCGCACTCTCCTGGTCCGCGAAGTGGCGGAGAAACACACCGCGGCGTCGGGCACCACGCCCCGCCGAGGCCCCTCCAGGGCCCGCCCGGCGCCCTCCCGCCCGTGGCCGGACCACGGCGTCCAGCACCCCCGCGAACCACCTGCGGCGCCCCGCCCAGAGCCGCCGTACACTCGCTCTGACCTGGGGTGATGACGCATTTCAGCCTAGAATCAGAGCCTCGGAAAGGGGGTTCCGGATGGACCGGAACGTGCGCTCCGTCGACGACGTACTGAAGCTCATGGACACCCTGTTCGCACCGGAGGCCGACCGGTGGACCAGCGGGGCCGGCGACTGGTGGGACGGGTTCTACGAGGACCGGTCGAAGCCCGTTCCGTTCTTCGTGGCGAAGCCCGACGAGAACCTCGTCTCGTACGTCGAACGGGGGCTGGTCGCCCCGGGGCGCGCGCTGGATCTCGGATGCGGCCCGGGGCGCAACGCACTCTGGCTCTCATCGCGCGGCTTCGAGGTGGACGCCGTCGATCTGTCGCCGGGGGCCGTCGCCTGGGCGAAAGAGCGCGCCCAGGAGGCAGGCGCGGACATCCGCTTCCACTGCGGCGACGCCTTCGCCGAGGGCGCGCCGTCCGGACCGTACGACCTGATCAACGACTCGGGCTGCTTCCACCACCTGCCACCGCACCGGCGCGTCAGCTATCTCCAGCTGGTGGAACGGTCCCTCGCTCCCGGCGGGCATCTCGCCCTCAGCTGCTTCGCCTCCGGCGCGATGGGCTCCGAGCTGCCGGACGCCGAACTCTACGGCGCACACGGGCTACAGGGTGGTCTCGCCTTCACCCCCGAGTCACTGCGCTGGATGTTCGAAGGGATGGAGGAGATCGAGCTGCGCCGGATGCGGGACGAGCCGGCCGACTCCCCCTGTTTCGGCGAGGACTTCCTCTGGGCCGCGCTCTTCAGGAAGCCCCGGCCGCTCAGTCGATGATCACCGTGGTCTCGATCTCCACCAGGTGCGCGGGGCCGGCGCCGCAATCCCCCGGGCGAGCGCACTCTGCGCTTCGGCGAGGTGCGGGGCGAGGTCGGAGAAAGCGGAATGGGGCCCGGCCCACAGGCCGGACCCCCCTCGCTTTCCCCCTCCGTCGGGCTTCCCGATCCCCCCGGACCCCTCCCCGGAAGTCCCGACGCGAAGTACGACCGGGGAGGGTGGGTAAAGGTTGCCCACCTTTACCATCTCTTTACGCAGGGTGGTTCTCGGGTGCCGAGTGCCGCGATCAGATGCGGACGGCCGCCTGGAAGCTGCCGATGGTCGACATCGACTCGTAGCGGACGTTGGTGCCCGGATACGGGGCGTGCAGCACGGTGTTGTTGCCCGCGTAGAGCCCCACGTGCGTGGTGTTGCTGAAGAAGACCAGGTCGCCCGGCTTCAGCTGGCTGCGAGCGATGCGGGTGCCTGCGTTGATCTGGGTGTACGTGGTGCGGGTGATCTGGGCACCGGCCTGGGCGTAGGCCCACTGGGTCAGGCCTGAGCAGTCGAAGGAGTCGGGTCCCGTGGCGGCGCGGACGTACGGCTTGCCCACCCGGGTGTTGGCGGCCTGGAGGGCGGCGGCACCGAGCGCGGACGCGGGGACCTCGTTGCCGAGTTCGACCGAGCCGCCTGCGGTGCTCCCGTCACCCTGGCCGCCCTGCCCGCCGATGTCGACCCGTTCGGCAGCGGCACGGCTGGCGCGCTCCTCGTCCGCGGCCATCTTCGCGCGCTCGGCGGCGGTGAGGGTGTTCAGCAGCTTCTGGGCGTCGGCGAGCTTCCCCTGGAACTGCTCCTTGCTCTTGCCGAGCGTCTCGCGGACCTCCGCGAGAGCGTCGAGCTTGCCCTGCGCCTCCTTGCGCTGCTGCGCGAGGGTGCGCTGCTTCGCCTGGACCTTCTGCAGTGACTCGGTCTGCTTGGCCGTCAGCTGGTCGAGCGCGGAGGCCTGGTCGAGGAAGCTGTCCGGGTCCGAGGAGAGCAGCAGCTGGACCGACGGGTCCAGACCACCGGAGCGGTACTGCGCGGTGGCGAGCGAACCGAGCTCCCGGCGCTGGATGTTGAGCTCGTCCTGACCGCGGGCGACCTTGTCCTGGAGCGCGTCGGCCTGCTTCTTGAGCTTGTCCTGCTGCTCCTTGGCACCGTTGTACTTCTCCGTGGCCACCTCGGCCTCGTGGTAGAGCTTGTCGACCTTCGCCTTGACCTCGCTCTTGGTCGGCTTGGGGTCGGCGTGGGCCGCCTGAGAGGTCAGGGCCACGGCCGCAGCGGCGGTCACGGTGAGCACGGTCACGCGGGTGCGGGACGGCTGCTTGGGACGACGGTGGGACGCCACGAAGGCGAGCTCCTTCTTCCTCGAGCCGCCTACCGGGCCATGAGGGACGGAAATCCCCGGCTCCGTGCACGTCACGGACGCGGCGGTTACTTCGCTGCCATCCCGGCTGGATGGTCGATCGTGCGAAGGTTCGAGGCTCGACTCTAGTAACCGTCTCGTGATCTACGCAATCTTCACAGGAAAGTCGTCAACATCGGGCTGAACGAGCCCTCCGGGGCCCGGTCCTCGGTACCGGGCCCCGGAGGGCTGTCAGCGGCGTGCAGCGGCGTGTTCGGCCGGGTGTCAGCAGGCGTGTTCCAGGTACCGTGCGGCGACCTCGGCGATCACTTCGGCTCCGTCACGGGCCCAGAGCCCCTCGTTGAAGATCTCGACCTCGATCGGCCCGTCGAAGCCGGTCGCCTCGACCTGCGCGCGCATCGTCCTGAAGTCCACACAGCCGTCGCCCAGTTGCCCTCGGCCCACCAGAACGCCCGCCGGAAGCGGAGTGATCCAGTCGGCCAGCTGGAACGAGTGGATCCGGCCGCCGGCGCCCGCCCGGTCGATCTGTGCGGCCACCTGGTCGTCCCACCAGATGTGGTAGGCGTCGACGACCACGCCGACCTGCTCGGCCGGGAAGCGCTCCGCGAGGTCCAGGGCCTGGGAGAGGGTGGAGACGACGCAGCGGTCCGAGGCGAACATCGGGTGCAGCGGCTCGATCGCGAGACGGATCCCCCGCTCGAAGGCGTACGGAGCCAGCTCGGCCAGTGCGTCGGCGATGCGCTCCCGGGCGGCGTGCAGGTCCTTCTCCCCGTCGGGGAGTCCGCCGGAGACCAGGACCAGGGTGTCGGTGTTCACACCCGCGGCCTCGTCGACCGCCGCGCGGTTGTCGTCCAGGGCGCGGGCGCGTTCGGCGGGGTCGGCCGCGGTGAGGAAGCCGCCGCGGCAGAGGCTGGTGACGGTGAGGCCCGCGTCCCTCATCAGCTGCCCGGCACGCTCGACGCCGTACGCCTGCACCGGGGCGCGCCACAGGCCGACGCTGCCGATGCCCGCCTTGGCGCAGCCCTCGACGAGCTCCGGCAGGGACAGCTGCCGGACCGTCTCCTGGTTGATGGAGAGGCGGGACAGTTCGCTGGTCATCGGCTTCCTCCGTGGACGGTCAGCAGGGCACGCATACGGGCCTCGGCCAGCTCGGGGTCCGGGAACAGGCCGAGCCGGTCGGCCAGTTCGTACGCCTTCGCCAGGTGCGGCAGCGAGCGCGCGGACTGCAGACCACCGACCATCGTGAAGTGGTCCTGGTGGCCCGCCAGCCAGGCGAGGAACACGACACCCGTCTTGTAGAAGCGGGTCGGGGCCTTGAACAGATGCCGCGACAGCTCGACCGTGGGGTCCAGGAGGGCGCGGAAGCCGTCCACGTCCCCGGTGTCCAGGACCCGCACCGCGTGCGCGGCCATCGGGCCCAGCGGGTCGAAGATGCCGAGCAGGGCGTGGCTGAAGCCCCGGTCGTCGCCCGCGATCAGCTCGGGGTAGTTGAAGTCGTCGCCGGTGTAGCAGCGCACCCCACTGGGCAGACGGCGCCGTACGTCGATCTCGCGCTCGGCGTCCAGGAGCGAGATCTTGATGCCGTCGACCTTGTCCGGGTGTTCCGCGATGACCTTCAGGAAGGTGTCCGTGGCGGCGTCGAGGTCCGAACTGCCCCAGTAACCCTCCAGTGCCGGGTCGAACATGGGGCCGAGCCAGTGCAGGACGACGGGCTCCGTGGCCTGGCGCAGGAGATGGGCGTACGTCTTCAGGTAGTCCTCGGGGCCGTTCGCGGCGGCGGCCAGTGCGCGGGAGGCCATCAGGATCGCCTGGGCGCCGCTCGCCTCGACCAGGGCGAGCTGCTCCTCGTACGCGGCGCGCACCTCGGGCAGGGTGGCGGGGCCGGTGAGCTGGTCGGTGCCCACACCGCAGGCGATCCTGCCGCCCACGGACTTCGCCTCGGCGGCGGAGCGGCGGATCAGCTCCGCCGCTCCGGCCCAGTCCAGGCCCATGCCGCGCTGCGCGGTGTCCATGGCCTCGGCGACACCCAGGCCGTGCGACCAGAGGTGGCGGCGGAAGGCGAGGGTGGCGTCCCAGTCGACGGCGACCGGGTCGTCGGGGCTGATGTCGGCGTACGGGTCGGCGACGACATGGGCGGCGGAGAAGACCGTACGCGAGGCGAGGGGCGCACCGGACGGTGCCAGGTCGAGCGGGGTGGCCCGGGGTTCGTAGGGCCCCTGGGGGAGGTGGATGGTCACAGGCTCAGCTCCGGTACGTCGAAGCGGCGGCCCTCGGCCGAGGACTTGAGGCCGAGCTCGGCGAGCTGGACGCCCCGGGCGCCGGCCATCAGGTCCCAGGTGTAGGGCTCGTCCAGGACGATGTGGCGCAGGAAGAGCTCCCACTGGGCCTTGAAGCCGTTGTCGAACTCGGCGTTGTCGGGGACTTCCTGCCACTGGTCGC
Organism: Streptomyces sp. NPDC102441; assembly: GCF_044765585.1. Taxonomy (NCBI): domain Bacteria; kingdom Bacillati; phylum Actinomycetota; class Actinomycetes; order Kitasatosporales; family Streptomycetaceae; genus Streptomyces; species Streptomyces sp. NPDC102441. The sequence goes on along the minus strand of NZ_JBIWKH010000002.1, from coordinate 26,190 downwards.
GGAAGGGCTCGGTGACCGGGAGGTCCGGGTTCCAGACCGGCTTGGGAGTGGCCGAGCGGTGCTGGACACGGCAGTTGCGCAGGCCCGCGACGGCGGAGCCGTGGGTGCCGTCCACCTGGAACTCGACGAGCTCGTCACGGTTGACGCGGACCGCCCAGGAGGAGTTGATCTGGGCGACGGCGCCGCCGGCCAGCTGGAAGGTGCCGTACGCGGCGTCGTCGGCGGTGGCGGCGTAGGGCTTGCCCTGCTCGTCCCAGCGCTGCGGGATGTGCGTCTGCACGTGTGCCGAGACGCTGGTGACCTGGCCGAACAGCTCGTGCAGGACGTACTCCCAGTGCGGGAACATGTCGACGACGATGCCGCCGCCGTCCTCCGCGCGGTAGTTCCAGGAGGGGCGCTGGGCTTCCTGCCAGTCGCCTTCGAAGACCCAGTAGCCGAACTCGCCGCGCACGGAGAGGATCTCGCCGAAGAAGCCGCCGTCGATGAGGCGCTTCAGCTTGAGCAGGCCCGGGAGGAAGATCTTGTCCTGGACGACGCCGTGCTTGATGCCGGCGTCACGGGCGAGGCGGGCGAGTTCGAGCGCGCCCTCGACGTCGGTGGCGGTGGGCTTCTCGGTGTAGATGTGCTTGCCGGCGGCGATCGCCTTCCTGATGGCCTCGACGCGGGCCGAGGTGACCTGGGCATCGAAGTAGATGTCGATGGACCCGTCGGCGAGCACCGCGTCCAGGTCGGTCGACCACTCGGTGAGGCCGTGCTGGCCGGCGAGTGCCTCCAGCGCGTGGGCGCGGCGGCCGACGAGCACGGGTTCCGGCCACAGCACCTCGCCGCCGCCGAGGTCGAGGCCGCCCTGCTCGCGGATCGCGAGGATCGAGCGCACCAGGTGCTGCCGGTATCCCATGCGTCCCGTGACGCCGTTCATGGCGATGCGCACTGTCCTGCGTGTCACGAAAGTTCCTCCATACAGCCGTAGCAAGCGCTTTCTATACGGTATGACGCTAGCCTGCCGACAGTGGCCCGGACAAGGGGGGCCGCTCCACAACTCCTCGGAGGAGAGCGATGACAGTCACCCTGGCGGACGTTGCGGCCCGCGCCCGGGTGTCCCCGGCCACCGTGTCCCGTGTCCTGAACGGCAACTACCCGGTGGCCTCGTCCACCCGGGAGCGGGTCCTGCGTGCGGTGGACGATCTGGACTACGTACTGAACGGCCCGGCCAGCTCGCTCGCCGCCGCCACGTCCGACCTGGTGGGCATCCTGGTCAACGACATCGCCGACCCGTTCTTCGGCATCATGGCCGGAGCGGCGCAGAGCGAGATCGGCGGGCCCGGCGACGGATCCGGCCGCGCGGGCGGCGAGAAGCTCGCCGTCGTCTGCAACACGGGTGGCTCCCCCGGCCGCGAACTCACCTACCTCACCCTGTTGCAGCGCCAGCGTGCCGCGGCCGTCGTCCTGACCGGCGGCGCGCTGGAGGACCCCGCCCACCAGGCCTCGATGGCGGTGAAGCTGGCCAGGCTCGCGGACGCCGGCACCCGGATCGTGTTCTGCGGACGCCCTCCGCTGCCGGGCACCGACGCGGTGGTCGCCGCACTGACCTTCGACAACCGGGGCGGCGCCAGGCGCCTCACCGAGCATCTGATCGCCCTGGGACACCGCCGGATCGGCTACGTCGCCGGGCCCCTGGAACGCACCACGACCCGGCACCGCCTTGAGGGCCACCGCGAGGCCATGAAGGCGGCGGGACTCTACGGGGACGAGGAGAACGTCACCGTGCACGGCCCGTACGACCGGACCTCAGGCTATGACGCCACGCTCGAACTCCTGCGCCGCGAACCCGAGGTGACGGCCGTCGTCGCCGCCAACGACACCGTGGCACTCGGTGCCTGTGCGGCGGTCCGGGACCGCGGGCTCCGCATTCCCGAGGACGTCTCCGTGGCCGGCTTCGACGATCTGCCGTTCTCGGTGGACGCCGTACCCGCCCTGACGACCGTACGGCTGCCCCTGTTCGAGGCGGGGGCGCGGGCCGGCCGGCTGGCGATGGGCAAGGAGACACCCCCGCCGGGAGGTACGGCGACGATCGCCGCGGAGCTCATGGAACGGGGATCGACGGCGCCGCCCCGGGTGGGATGAGGAATCTCCCCCGCGAACACGGGTACGAGTCAGGACCGCACCGATGAAAGGACAGACATCTTGAAGCTCGCTTTCTCGACCCTCGGCGTTCCGGGGATGCCCGTGGCGGACGTGGTGCGGCTCGCCGCCGGGGCCGGCTACCAGGGTGTGGAGCTGCGCGCCCACCCCGAGGAGCCGGTCCACCCCGGCCTCACCCCGTCCGAACGAGCCGCCGTCGCCGACGAGTTCAAGCGGGGCGGCGTGGAGATCCTGACCGTCGCCGGGTATGCGAGGGTCGCCGCCGAGGGCGACGACGAGCCGGTACTCGCCGAGCTCGCCGCGCTGGTGGAGCTGGCGCACGACCTGGGCGCGGCGTACGTCCGGGTGTTCCCCGGCGGCGGGGACCAGGATCCGGCGGACGCCGACGCGACCGCCGCACGACGGCTGGGGGCCGCCGCCCCGCACGCCGCCGACCAGGGGGTGAGGATCCTCCTGGAGACCCACGACTCGCACCGCGCCGGAGCCGACGTGGCCCGCGTGGCCGGGACCGTCGGGCACAAGCAGATCGGCGCGATCTGGGACGTCATGCACACCTGGCTGGCCGGCGAGGAGCCCGCGGCCAGTCACGCGGTGCTCGCCCCGCACCTGGGATACGTACAGGTGAAGGACATCGCCTCCGCCGAGGACACCACGCCGCTGGCCCTCGGTGCGGGGGTGCTGCCCCTGAAGGCGTGCCTGGACAAGCTCGATCAGGACGGCTGGGTCTGCTGGGAGTACGAGAAGCGGTGGTACGCCGGGGCTGCGGATCTGCCGGGTCTGCTGGCAGCGGGCCGGGAGCACGTGCTGCGGCTGGGCGCGCCGAAGCAGTAGGTCAGGCCGGCGCCCGTTCGGCCTGTTCGGCCTCCGACAGCGGTGGAGCGGCGACGCGGCGGGGCCTGGCCAGGGAGGTCAGGGCCACTCCGCCGACCAGCAGCGCCGCCGCGCACCAGCGCAGAGAACTGACCGGCTCGCCGAGGAAGAGCGCGGCCGAGGACATTCCGAAGACGGGCACGAGCAGGGTGAACGGGGCCACGGACGAGGCCGGGTGGTGGCGGAGCAGGAAGCCCCAGGCCCCGAAGCCGAACACCGTGGAGATCCAGGCGCCGAAGACGACGGCCCCTGCGCCGCCCCAGTCGAGCGCGGCCAGCGCCTCCACGTCACGGTCCCAGCCCTCGAAGAGCAGGGACAGGCCGAGCAGCGGCAGGACGGGCACGGTCGAGACCCACACCATGAAGTTGAGGGGGTCCGGTGGAGCCGCCCTGCGGGTGATCACATTGGAGACACCCCAGCAGGCCGCCGCCAGGATCACCAGGCCGAAGGCGATGACGGGTCCGTCCGCGCCCTCGTCGACTGCGGCGACCCCGATGCCCGCGAGCGCGACGCCCATGCCCAGGACGCGTGTTCTGCCGGGCCGTTCGGACAGGACCAGGGCCGCGAACAGGGCGGTGAAGACGGCCTGGACCTGGAGGACGAGGGAGGAGAGCCCGGCGGGCATCCCCTGGTCCATCCCGATGAAGAGCAGCCCGAACTTGGCCACCCCCAGGGCGAGGCCCACGCCGATGACGAACTTCCACGCCACCGTCGGCCTGCCGACGAGGAACACGGCGGGCAGCGCGGCGACAAGGAAGCGCAGGGCGGAGAAGAGCAGGGGCGGGAAGTGGCCGAGACCCAGCTCGATGACGACGAAGTTGACACCCCAGACGGCGGCGACCAGCGCGGCCAGGGCGATGTGGAGGGGACGCATGGACCGAGCATCCGATGCGGGGACCATGTAGCACCAGCGTGGATTTCTTCATGGTTGGATTGAGAACCGCTAATGATTTCTGCTCGTCCGGAGGTTCCGGTGCTCGACCTGTCCCGGCTGCGCGCTCTGCACGCCGTCTCCGTCCACGGTTCCGTCGCGGGTGCCGCCGCCGCGCTCGGCTACACCGCGTCGGCGGTCTCCCAGCAGATCACCAAGCTGGAGCGGGAGACCCGCACGACCCTTCTCGAACGGCGCGGGCGCGGGGTGGCGCTGACTGAGGAGGCGATCCACCTCGCGTCCACAGCACAGCAGTTGCTGGCGATCGTCGAGGCGGCGGAGACGACCCTGGAGGAGCGCAGGGGGCAGCCGACGGGACGGCTGTCCATCGCCGCGTTCGCCTCGGCGGCGCGCGGGCTGCTGCCTGGGGTCCTGGCGGAGCTGGGACGGGAGCATCCGGCGCTCGACGCGCGGCTCACCGAGGTCGATCCGCATCTCTCCGTCGACCTGGTCGCGAAGGGCGTGATCGATCTCGCCGTCGCCCACGACTGGGACATCAGCCCGCTGCCCGCGCCGGAGGGCGTGGCGCAGGCGGCGCTCGGTGACGACCGGTGCGATCTGCTGGTGCCGGAGGGGCACCCGCTCGCCGGCCGTGAGGCGGTGCGACGGGAGGAGCTGGCCAAGGAGCGGTGGGTGTGCCAGCCGCCCGGCACGGTGTGCCACGACTGGCTCGTACGGACACTGCGGGCGGCGGGATACGAGCCGGACATCCGGCACCGGGCGGAGGAGAACCACACCCAGCTGGCCCTGGTCGCGGCCGGGCTCGGGGTGGCGATGATCCCGCGGCTGGGGCGGGGGCCACTGCCGCCGGGCGTGGTCGCAGTGCGACTGGACCCCGTACCGGTGAGGCGGCTGTACGCACTGTGGCGCACGGAGGCGGCGCGGCGGCCCGCGATCATCGCGGCCGTGTCGGTGCTGCGGAGCCACGGCGCCGGGGCGGGCCTCATCTGACGCGGCGCCCGGCCGGCCCGGCCCGGAGAGCGGGCCGCCCACCCTCCCGGCGCCACCCGCCCTCCCGCGTGTCACGCCCGTTCTCGGGCCGCCCCCTTGACTGGTAGTTACTTTCCATATATCCGTACCTTCTTGGAAGTTTCTTTCAGCACCGGAAGGGGCTCACGTGCACCACCGCACCTCCAGACGCACCCTCCTCACCGCCACAGCAGCAACAGCCGCAGCGGCGGCGACCGGCGCCGCCGCTCTCCCCGGCACGGCGCAGGCAGCCGCGGCCGGCATCTCACCGGACGGCCGCCTCAAGCGGCTCATCGCGCGGATGAGCCTGGAGGAGAAGGTCGGCCAGCTCTTCGTGATGCGGGTGTACGGGCACTCCGCCACCGAGCCCGACCAGGCCGACATCGACGCCAACCTCGAAGAGATCGGGGTCCGTGACGCCGCCGAGCTGATCTCCACGTACCACGTCGGCGGCATCATCTACTTCGCCTGGGCGCACAACACCCGCGACCCGCACCAGATCGCCGACCTCTCCAACGGCATCCAGCGCGCCGGGCTCGCCGGACCCACTCCCCTGCCGCTCCTCGTCTCCACCGACCAGGAGCACGGCATCGTGTGCCGAGTCGGCGAGCCCGCGACACTGCTGCCGGGGGCGATGGCGCTGGGCGCCGGCGGTTCACGCTCCGACGCGCGCGCGGCCGGCCGGATCGCCGGCGCCGAGCTGGCGGCACTGGGCATCAACCAGAACTACGCGCCGGACGCGGACGTCAACGTCAACCCGGCCAACCCCGTCATCGGCGTACGCTCCTTCGGCTCCGACCCGCAGTCGGTCGCCGAGCTGGTCACCGCGCAGGTGAAGGGCTATCAGGGCGCCGGGGTCGCCTCCACCGCCAAGCACTTCCCCGGCCACGGGGACACCAGCACCGACAGCCACACCGGCCTGCCCGTCATCACGCACACCCGCGAGCAGTGGGCCGAGCTCGACGCCCCGCCGTTCCGGGCGGCCGTCGCAGCCGGCATCGACTCGATCATGACGGCCCACATCGTGGTGCCCGCCCTGGACCCGGCGGAGGACCCGGCGACCCTGTCACGCCCGATCCTCACCGGCATCCTCCGCGAGGAGCTCGGTTACGACGGTGTCGTCGTCACCGACTCACTGGCGATGGAGGGCGTCCGCACGAAGTACGGCGACGAGCGTGTCCCCGTACTCGCGCTGCTGGCCGGCGTCGACCAGCTGCTCAACCCGCCGGATCTCGAGGTCTCCTGGAACGCGGTCCTGAACGCGGTGAAGAGCGGCGAGATCAGCGAGGCCCGCATCGAGGAATCGATTCTGCGCATCCTGCGGCTGAAGACGCGGCTCGGGCTCTTCCGCGACCCCTACGTCACCCACCGGGGCGTCGACCGCACGGTCGGCGTCCCGTCGCATCTCGCCGCCGCCGACCGGATCGCCGAGCGGACGACGACGCTGCTGGCCAACACCGGTTCGCTGCTGCCCCTCTCCCGCAGGTCCCACAGGAACCTCCTGGTGGTCGGCGCCGATCCGGCCTCCCCCTCCGGCACGACCGGCCCCCCGACCACGACGCTCGCCGAAGCCTTCGAGGAGCTGGGGTACGTGGCGACGGCACTGTCCACCGGCACCGCGCCCTCCCAGGCCGTGATCGCCGAGGCGGTGGCAGCCGCCGAGGGCAAGGACGCGGTGATCGTGGGGACCTACAACGTCACGGCGACCAGCACCCAGCGCACCCTGGTCAGCGCCCTCGTGGCGACCGGCGTCCCGGTGGTCACGCTCGCGATCCGGAATCCGTACGACATCGCCCACCTCGCGGGGACGGGCTACGCGGCGAGCCTCGCCGCGTACTCCTGGACGGACGTCGAACTGCGGGCAGCCGCCCGCGTGATCGCGGGCCGGGCCCGGCCCGAGGGCAGGCTCCCGGTCCCGGTGCAGCGGGCGGACGCCCCGGCGCAGGCGCTGTACCCCGTCGGCTACGGACTGTCGTACCGGAGCTACGCCACGCCCTCGCCGTAACCACCCCAAAGAGCTAAAAACACCCCGAGCACCTGGCGTGTCCCCGCCCCGGCGGGTCACGCTGGGTGCACGCTCTTGCGGGCGTGCCGGGGGGTGTCGATGGAATTCAGCCGTGTCGCGGGGGCGTTGCGCGCCGTCCTGCCCGTCGTCGCGGTGCTCTCCCTGAGCGCCTGCCGGCAGCCGGTGGGCAGCGCGTCGGGCACGCCGGCCGGCGTGCCGCAGGACAGCGCGGCGCCCTCGGGTTACGGGGTGGAGTTCCTGGGACCTGCCGACTGCAGCTCACGAGGAGAGGCCGTCCGTGAGGTCTGGTGCGGCAGCGAGAAGGCCGCGGCGCGGGTGCTGGCCCGCCACACAGGCGCGGCGTCGGACGGACCGCAGTGCCCGCCCACGACGGACTTCGTCCTGCACATCTCCCCGGGCAGCCCCGCCCCGTCGCCGGGCGGGCCCGCCCCCGCGCCCCGCGGGTACGCGTGCATGCGCAACCTGGAGTCCCCTCACCCCGGCGATCCCGGGCAGGGCGGCGGCCCGCTGACAGTCGTCGGGGACTGTGTCCACGGCTTCCGCGAGGGTGAGGTCAGGGAGGCCGCGTGCGACGGATCGGGTGAGCGGCCGCCGGAGTTCGAGATCGGGTCGGCGGTGGCGCGGCGCGCGCTCTGCCCCGGCACCACGGATCTGTATGTGCGGTTGGGCGGGGACCTGCCGGTGGGCTGTGCGCGCCGGGTGTGAACGACCCGGCGCGCACGAGGCCCTGTCCGTACTACGGCCGCAGCGTGCCCCGGTCCCGCTGGAGTTCGGCGTCGCGCACGTCCAGGCGCGCGTCGAACTTCGCGAGGGGCTTCGCCTTGGCCGGGTCGGCCTCCACGGCAGCGGGCGCGACCCCGGCCCAGCGCAGGATGGCGGCGGTGGCCTTCGCCTTCTCGCCGTCGACGAGGCCGTCGACCTTGGAGCCGTGGTTGCCGCCCGGGACGGTGTAGACGTAGCTGTCACGTGCACCGTGGCCCAGGCGGAAGGGCTCGGCGCCCCACGGGTCGTTCTCGCCGTAGACGTACAGCATGTGCCTGGCGTTGTTCCGGACCCAGCTGTCCACGTCGCGCATGGCCGAGGGCCGGAACTTCATCGGGATGGAGCGCGGCACGAAGGTGCGCGGCGGCTGGTAGCCGTAGCGGCTGAGATTCCCGAGCCAGGGCTGCTGGATGTCGGGCGAGCCGAGCTGGGTGCCCGCCTGGTAGTAGTACGGCGTGTATGTCTCGAGGCCCTGGTCGGCGTAGGCGGAGAAGCCCGAGATGCCGTCGACGGAGTCCCAGATCTCCTGGTCGGTGGCGTTCGGGGCGTCGGCCGGGATGGAGTCGCAGTCGGCGAGCAGGCTGTACTGCCAGTACGCCCAGACGTAGTCCATGACCGTGGCCTCGTACGCCTTGTCGAGGGTGCCGACCGTGTCGAAGGTGAGACCGTTCGCGGCGGCGTACGCCTCGAACTTCTCCTCCAGCGGCTCGCGGCGTACGAGCGCCTCGCGCTGGACACCGTTCAGGCGGTCGCGGCACTCCTTCGTCCCGACGTTCTCGAAGAACCGGTCGTACGCCGAGTCCTCCTTGTTGTTCACGTCGTCGGGCGCGACATAGGCGACGACGCCGTCCATGTCCTTGGGGTAGAAGCGCTCGAAGTAGGTGGCGGTCATGCCGCCCTTGGAGCCGCCGGTGGTGAGCCAGTTCTCGGAGTAGATCTTCTTCAGCGCCTTGAAGACCCGGTGCTGGTCGCTGGCGGCCTGCCAGATGTCGAGCTTCGACCAGTCGGCGGGTGCGGGGCGGGACGGGGTGAAGTAGCGGTACTCCAGGGAGACCTGGTTGCCGTCGACGATCTGTGTGGGCTCGCTGCGGCTGGGGTTGGTCGAGACGTTGTAGCCGCTGGTGAAGAAGACCGTGGGCCGGGTCGTGTCCTTGTGCAGCAGGGTGACGCGCTGCTGGAACGTGCCCTTGGACGGGTGCTTGTGGTCGACCGGCTGGGTGTAGTTGAGGACGAAGAAGCGGTAACCGGGGTAGGGCTTCTCCTCGATCAGACTCATTCCCGGGATGGCCAGGATGCGGTCCTTGATGTCCTCGCTGCTGCTGGTGTGACCGCTGCTCTGCTTCGCGACCGGTTCCGCGGCGGTGGCCGCACCGGTCGAGGCTCCGGTCGCACTCACTGTGCCTATGAGCACGGCGAGCGACAGAACCCCTCTGAGCGCCTTGCGCATGCACCCTCCCCTTGATTCACGACAGTCGCCGTGAACCTAGCGGTGGTAACACCTGCCACGCCAGACCCACTCGCGCGTCAGCACAGGATCCACCCTGTGGAGCCGGAGGATCCCCCGACGGAACCAGAGGCGCGGACACAGCGGTTCAGCGCGTGCACCGTGACCGGGCCGGCCAGCTTGGTGAACTTTCCGCTGTCGACGACCGCCCGGCCGCCGCGCGGTTGCAGCGACACCCGCATCGCGCGGCGTGCGCCCGGCTTCTTGGCGACGGTGACGGCGCACGCGTAGGCACGGCTCTTGTGGACACGCAGCGAACCGGTGGAGAACGTCACCTCCTTGACCAGCCGTCCGGCGCAGGGCGACGCGGCGGCCTGCGCCGGGGACGATCCGACGGGGCCGAGCGCCAGCACCAGGGCTCCGAGCAGGGGCAGGACGAGGAACGACGCCACCATGCGCCTGACGGCCGGCCGCCCGGACCACCCTGCCGGTCCCGTCGTCCGCCTCGATGGCCTCAGCCGTCCCGCCACACCCATCCACCCCATTCACCACGTCGAACATACCGACCCCCGTCAGACACGCGTACGTATGCGTGTACGACGCGGGAAGCGGGCGTTCAGTTGCGGAGCGGCGTCATACGCCTGCCGGGGCGTCCTCTCCTATGCCCTCCCCTATGAAGGTGCGCCACAGCCGGGCGTACGTGCCCTCCCTGGCCAGCAGCTCGGTATGCGTGCCGTCCTCGGCGACCTTGCCCCGGTCCATCACCACGACCCGGTCGGCGCGGGCGGCGGTCGTCAGCCGGTGGGCGACCACCAGGGTGGTGCGCCGCCCCGCCAGCCGGTCGGTGGCCTGGTTGACCTGCGCCTCACTGGCGAGGTCCAGGGAGGCGGTCGCCTCGTCGAGCAGCAGGATGTCGGGGTCGACCAGTTCGGCGCGGGCGAGCGCGATCAGCTGGCGCTGGCCGGCCGAGAGATTGCGGCCCCGTTCGGCGACCTCGTGCAGATAGCCGTCCTCCAGGGTGGCGATCATGTCGTGCGCGCCCACGGCCCGTGCCGCCGACTCCACCTGGGCGTCGGTGGACTCCGGGAGCCCGTAGGCGATGGCGTCGCGGACCGTCCCCTCGAAGAGGTACGCCTCCTGCGGCACGACTCCGAGCCGGTGCCGGTACGCCGTCCTGTCGAGCTGCCGCAGGTCCGTGCCGTCCGCCGTGACCCGCCCGCTCGTCGGATCGTAGAACCGGGCGACGAGCTTGACCAGCGTGGACTTGCCCGCTCCCGTCTCACCGACGAAGGCGACCGTCTGGCCGGCCGGGATCCGCAGATCGATACCGGTGAGGGCCTCCTCCTCGCCGGTGTAGGCGAACGAGACGCCCTCGAACGCGATCTCGCCGCGCAGCGACATCACGTCCACCGGCTCGTCGTGGTCGGCCGTGGAGGTCGGCTCCCGCAGGAGTTCCTGGATCCGGCCGAGGGACACGGTGGCCTGCTGGTAGCCGTCGAAGACCTGGGACAGCTGCTGCACGGGCGCGAAGAACAGGTCGATGTAGAGCAGGTAGGCGACCAGTGCGCCCGTGGTCAGCGTGCCGTTGTCCACACGGCCGGCGCCGACGATCAGCACCGCGGCCGCCGCGACCGAGGCCAGCAGCTGCACGAACGGGAAGTAGACGGAGATCAGCCACTGGCCGCGCACCCTGGCCTGGCGGTAGTGGTCGCTGCGCGCCGCGAACCGCTCGGCACCGTCGGCCTCGCGCCGGAACGCCTGGACGATCCGCAGCCCGGAGACGGACTCCTGGAGGTCGGCGTTGACGACGCCGATGCGCTCACGGGCGAGCTCGTACGCCTTGACGCTCTTGCGGCGGAAGAAGAACGTACCGACGATCAGCACCGGCAGTGTCGCGAAGACGACCAGGGCGAGCTGGACGTCGAGGACGAGAAGCACGACCGTGATGCCGAAGAACGTGACCAGGGAGACGAAGGCGGTGACCAGGCCGGTCTGCAGGAACGTCGACAGCGCGTCCACGTCCGTCGTCATCCGGGTCATGATCCGGCCGGTCAGCTCGCGCTCGTAGTAGTCGAGGCCGAGCCGCTGGAGCTGGGCGAAGATCTTGAGGCGCAGGGAGTACAGCACGCGTTCGCCGGTGCGGCCCGTCATCCGGGTCTCACCGATCTGCGCGGCCCACTGCACCAGGACGGCGAGCAGGCCGAATCCGGCTGCCGCCCAGACCGCGCCGAGCGCCATCTTCGTGACACCGTCGTCGATTCCGTGCCGGATCAGCACGGGCAGGAGCAGACCCATGCCCGCGTCGACGGCGACCAGCGCGAGGCTCACCAGCAGCGGTGCCCCGAAGCCGTGCAGCAGCCTGCGCAGGCCGTACGACTTCTCCGGGCGCACCGCGCTCGCCTCGTCGATGCCCGGGGCGTCGGTGGCGGGCGGCAGCGCCTCGACCTGGGCGAGCAGCTCGGGGGTGGCGGGCATGCCGGCAGCCGCCGCGTCGCGCTGCTCCTCCTTGCGGACCCACAGCCCGGGGGTGAGACCGCGCTCGGCGTCGAACTCCGCGTCCAGCTCCTCCAGGAGCGCCCGGTCGTCCTCAGGCTCGGCGGGGACCGACGGCCGGTGGCCGGGTGAGGTGCCGCCCAGCTCGTCCGGGTCGGTGAGCAGCCGCCGGTAGAGCGCCGAGCGGCGCTCCAGCTCGGCGTGCGTGCCGATGTCGGCGAGCCGTCCCTGGTCGAGGACGGCGATGCGGTCGGCGAGGCCGAGCGTGGACCGGCGATGGGCTATCAGCAGGGTCGTACGGCCCTCCATGACCTGCGCCAGGACCGCGTGGATCTCGTGTTCGACCCTGGCGTCGACAGCGGAGGTGGCGTCGTCGAGGAGCAGCAGGCGGGGGTCGGTGAGGATGGCCCGGGCGAGTGCGACGCGCTGCCGCTGGCCGCCGGAGAGGGTGAGCCCGTGCTCGCCGACCTTGGTGTCGTAGCCGTCGGGCAGCTCGGAGATGAAGCCGTGCGCCTGGGCGGCGCTCGCGGCCCGTTCGATCTGCTCCTGGGTGGCACCCGGGTACCCGTACGCGATGTTGGCACCGACGGACTCGGAGAAGAGGAAGCTGTCCTCCGGTACGAGTCCGATGGCGGACCGCAGCGAGTCCTGGGTCAGCTCACGGACGTCGTGGCCGCCGACCAGGACGGCGCCGTGCGACACGTCGTAGAAGCGGGGCAGCAGGAGCGAGACGGTGGACTTGCCGCTGCCGGAGGATCCGACGACTGCGACGGTCTCGCCCGGCTCGATGGTGAGGGAGAAGCCGTCGAGGACCGGGCGGTCCTCGGCGTAGCCGAAGCGGACGTCGTCGAACTCGACGCTCGCGGGGGCATCGGCCGGGAGTGTCTTGGTGCCGTCCTCCATGGACGGCTCGGTGTCGATCAGCTCCAGGACGCGCTCCACGCCTGCTCGGGCCTGCTGGCCGACGGTGAGGACCATGGCGAGCATCCTGACCGGGCCGACGAGCTGGGCGAGGTAGGTGGAGAAGGCGACGAACGTACCGAGCGTGATCTCGCCCCGGGTTGCGAGCCAGCCGCCGAGTGCCAGCATCGCGACCTGGCCGAGCGCGGGGACGGCCTGGAGCGCCGGGGTGTAGCGGGAGTTCAGCCGGACGGTGCGCAGCCGGCCCGCGAAGAGCCTGCGGCTGACCTCGCGGAGCTTGCCGGTCTCCTGCTCCTCCTGGCCGAAGCCCTTGACGACCCGGACCCCGGAGACGGCCCCGTCGACCACTCCGGCGACGGCCGCGGCCTGGCTCTGGGCGTACCACGTGGCGGGGAAGAGGCGGGTCCTGGAGCGGCGGGCGATGAACCACAGCGCGGGGGCGACGGCGAGGGCGACGAGGGTCAGGGGCAGCGAGAGCCACGCCATGATCCCCAGGGAGATGAGGAAGAGCAGGATGTTCCCGATGGTCATCGGGAGCATGAAGAGGAGGCTCTGGATGAGCTGGAGGTCGCTGGTGGCGCGCCCGACGACCTGCCCGGTGGAGAGCTCGTCCTGCCGCTTCCCGTCGAGCCGGGTGAGCGTGCCGTACATCTCGGTCCGCAGGTCGTGCTGGACGTCCAGGGCGAGTCGCCCGCCGTAGTAGCGGCGGACGAAGGTGGAGACGTAGACGAGGACGGCCGCCCCGATGAGCAGTCCGGTCCACACGCCGAGGGAACGGGTGTGGCTGCCGACGACGTCGTCGATGATCACCTTGGTGATGAGGGGGACGAGCGCCATCACGGCCATGCCCGCCAGCGACGAGCCCAGCGCGAGCACGACGTTGCGCCGGTAGCGCCACGCGTATCCGCTCAGCCGCCGGCCCCACCCCGGCGTCCGAGCGTCCTGCTGCTCCGCGCCTTGTTTCTCCGCGCCCTGTTTCTCCGCGCCCACGCGTGCCTCCTGTGTCGCCCCGTTGCCCCGCCTGGCCTACCGCATGTCTCCAACGCGGTCAGCTGCGGATTTCATCCTCCCGCAACAATTCTCGGCCGATGGGCGGAGCCGGGGGGCGGATGGTCGTAGGACCGGGGGCGGCCGGCGGGGTCAGTTGTGCGCGGGGCGGGCGGGCCCGATGTCCTTGTGGACGGCCTTGGAGACGGCCTGGATGGTGTCGACGCCGTCCTCCATCGTCTTGTTGTCCTGCGTGAGGACGGTGATCGCGTAGTCGTGCCCCTTGCCGCTGAACGCGCCGACACTGTGCACGCGCCAGCCGTGGGTGGACCGTTCCAGCCAGCCGTTCTTGAGCTGGACCGTCGCGTCGCCCGGGGCGCCGGCCGGAACGCCCCAGCGCTGGTCAGGAACGACCTTGCGCATCCGGTCCAGGACGAAGGTCCGCGAGCGGTCGTCGAGGACCTTGTTCCTGGCCGTCACCAGATTCAGCAGACGCTGTTCGTCCTGGGCGGTGATCTGGGTGAGCCCCCAGGCGCCCTCGGCGTCGGGTGCTGTGCGGGTCATACCCGCGGCCTTGAGGAATCCCTTGACCTTCGCGGGGCCGAGCTCGTCCCACAGCTCGGTGGTCGCGTCGTTGTCCGACTCGGTGATCATGGCGGTGGAGAGCTTGCCCTCGTGCGGGGTGAGCGGCCGCTTCGTCTTCTGGGCGTCCCAGAGCAGTGCGGCGAGGACCGTGACCTTGACGACGCTCGCCGAGTCCACCTGCCGGGTGGGCCGCAGTGTGCAGTTCGTACGCGTCCGGTGGTCCTGCACCGCGAGGGCGGTGGTGGACTTGTGCCCCTTGAGGGACGCGGTGATGTCCTTGGAGAGCTTCGCGGCGAGGCCGGCCTTGTCCGAGGTGCAGGAGACCGCGGGGGGTGCGGCTGCGGCGGCGGGCGACGCCGCCACGGCTGCCGGGGCGAGTGCGCCACCGATCAGCGCGGCGCAGAGAGCGGACCGGGAGTATCCGGACATCCGTTGGTGAGCCATGCCGTCCGTCCTCCGCGCTGTCTCGCTGGTCGCCCCGGCGGAGCGCCCGGACATGATGCACGGAAACGGACAATCCGAGCTATGGCCTGGGACACAGGCGGGTGGGCGGTCCCGGTCGCCGGCCCCGCGCCGCAAGGCATCCGGGCCGCGCGCGGTGACAGACGCCACGCCGCTCCCCCTCCGGGTCCGGGCCGGACCCCGGAGGGGGCCGGGCTCACAGGTGCGTCGGCTCGAACATCTTCAGCAGGGCGGGGAGCACGACGACCGCGGGCCCCGGAGCGGCCAGGGCCTTGCCGAGATCGGCGGCCAGGGTCTCCGGCGTCGTACGGACCGCGGGGACGCCGAAGGACTCGGCGAGGGCGACGAAGTCCGGGCGGGAGAGCTCGGTCGCGGTGGCCTCGCCGAAGGCGCCCGTCATGTACTCCCGCAGGATGCCGTAGCCCCCGTCGTCGACGATCAGCCAGGTGACGGGCAGTTCGTACTGCCGGACGGTCGCGAGCTCGGCGATCGAGTACATCGCGCCGCCGTCACCGGAGACCGCGAGCACCGGCTTCGTGGGGTCGGCCGCGGCGGCGCCGATCGCGGCGGGGAAGCCGTAGCCGAGGCCTCCCGCGCCCTGCGCCGAGTGCATCGTGTTCGGATGCCGGGCGTCGAAGGCGGACCAGGCCCAGTAGGCGAGGATCGTCATGTCCCAGAAGCTGGGCGAGGTGTCGGGGAGCGCCTCACGGACCGAGGCCAGCACCTGCTGCTCCAGCGTGAGGTCCTGCGCGGCGATGCGCTCGTGGACCCGCTCCAGCAGGACCCGGACGCGCTCCCGCGCGGTGTCGTCCTCGCGGGGCTCCACCGTGTCCAGGAGGTCGGCAAGTGCCTCGCGGGCGTCGGAGTGGATACCGAGTGCGGGGTGGTTGGACTCCAGCTTCCCGGCGTCGGCCTCGATCTGGATGACCCGGCCGCGCGGGGCGAACGTGTGGTAGTTCGATGAGAGTTCACCCAGTCCCGAGCCGACGACCAGCAGCACGTCCGCGGACTCCAGGAAGTCCGTGGTGTGCCGGTCCTCCAGCCAGGACCTGAGCGAGAGCGGGTGTTCCCAGGGGAAGGCGCCCTTGCCGCCGAAGGTGGTGACGACCGGGGCGTCGATCTTCTCCGCGAGCGCGCGCAGCTTGCCGGAGGCGTCGGAGCGTACGACTCCACCGCCCGCGACGATCGCCGGACGCTCGGCGTTCGACAGCAGGTGGGCGGCCGCGAGGGTCAGCTCGGGTCGCGGGTACAGCTCACGCGGGGTGGCGTCGAGCGCGCTGACCACGGGCAGGGTGGTCCCGGCGAGCAGCACGTCCTGCGGGATCTCGACCCAGACCGGCCCGTGCGGGGCGGTCAGCGCGGACTCCCAGGCGGCGGCGATCGCGGAGGGGATCTGTGACGCCGTGCGCACGGTGTGCACGGACTTCACGATGTCGCGGAACGACGCCTTCTGGTCGCGGAGTTCGTGCAGATAGCCGTGGCGTCCGCCGCCGAGTCCCGCGGTGGGGATCTGGCTGGAGATCGCCAGCACGGGCGCGGACGCCGCTGCCGCCTCCTGGAGCGCGGCCAGCGAGGTCAGGGCGCCAGGCCCGGTGGAGAGGAGCAGGGGCGCCACCTCACCGGTGATCCGGCCGTAGGCGTCGGCGGCGAACCCCGCGTTGTTCTCGACGCGCAGCCCGACGTACGAGAGCGCGGAGCGGCGCAGTGCGTCGAACATGCCGAGCGCGTGCTGGCCGGGCAGTCCGAAGACGGTGGTGGCACCGAGGCCCTGGAGGGTTTCGACGACGAGGTCCCCGCCGTTGCGTCCTGACGGAGGGTTCAGGGCGGCCTCGGCCTGCGCGGCGGTGAGCTGCGGCCGGTCGTCGTGGTCGTGACTCACTTGGTGCGGCCCTCCGCGATCTGGCGGGACATGATCGTCGTCAGCTCGTAGGCCGTGTGCGAGGCGGCGACGGACGTGATCTCCGCGTGATCGTACGCCGGGGCGACCTCGACGAGGTCGGCCGAAACGAGGTGGCAGGAGGAGAGCCCGCGCAGGATCTCCAGGAGCTCGCGCGAGGTGAGACCGCCGGCCTCGGGGGTCCCCGTGCCGGGGGCGTGCGCAGGGTCGAGGACGTCGATGTCGATGGAGATGTAGAGCGGCCTGTCACCGATGCGCTGCCGCAGCTGGTCGGCGATCTCGTCGACGCCGCGCCGCATGACGTCGGCGGAGGTCACGATGCCGAAGCCCATCTTGGCGTCGTCGGTGAGGTCCTGCTTGCCGTACAGCGGTCCGCGCGTGCCGACGTGGGACAGCGCCTCGGTGTCGAGGATGCCCTCCTCGACGGCGCGGCGGAACGGCGTGCCATGGGTGTACTCGGCGCCGAAGTAGGTGTCCCAGGTGTCGAGGTGGGCGTCGAAGTGGAGCAGGGCGACCGGGCCGTGCTTCTTGGCGACGGAACGCAGCAGGGGCAGCGCGATGGTGTGGTCGCCGCCGAGCGTCATCAGCCGGGCACCGGTGGAGAGCAGGTCGTCGGCGGCGGCCTCGACGGTCTCGACGGCCTCGTTGATGTTGAAGGGGTTCGCCGCGATGTCACCCGCGTCGGCGACCTGGGCGAGCGCGAAGGGCGAGGCGTCCTGCGCCGGGTTGTAGGGGCGCAGGAGGCGCGAGGCCTCGCGGATCGCGTTGCCGCCGAAGCGGGCACCGGGCCGGTAGGAGACCCCGCTGTCGAAGGGGACGCCGACGACGGCGACATCGGCGGAGCCGACCTCGTCGAGCCGGGGCAGCCGGGCGAACGTCGCGGGTCCGGCGTACCGCGGGACGCGGGAGGAGTCGACGGGGCCGCGCGGCGATTCGTTGCTGCTCATGGGTGCGGGTGCCTTTCGTTGAACCATGCACGCCTTGTGGGCGTTCATACGCTGTCGAGTCTCTCAGGGAGCCGGTACCGGCTGGTCAGACGGCCACCGGGTCCGGGGTCGCGGGGTCGTCGGTCCCCCGCCCCGCCAGCCGCTCGCGCCAGGCGGTGAGCACGGCCGGGTCGGTCGGCTTCGTCGCCAGGGAGACGACGACGTACACCGCGAGTGAGGCGATCAGCCCGTAGTAGACCGGCTCGTTGGCGAGGATCCCGTAGGCGCCCATCAGCCCGATCACGGCGACACCGCCGACGGCCACGGCCGCCAGCGCGCCCGCCGCCGTGCCCCGGCGCCAGAGCAGGCCTCCGAGGATCGGCACCAGCAGCCCGCCGACCAGCAGGTTGTAGGCGACGGTCAGCGCCTCGACGACGTTGTTGAGCGCGATGGCGATCACGATGACGGCGACGCCCATGATGAGGATGAAGGCCCGGTTCCCCCTCACCTCGTCCCGCTCCTCGCCGCCGTCCTTGGCGACCACGCCCCGCAGCCGCGCCCAGATGTCGTTGTTGGCCACGGTCGCGCAGGCGATCAGGGCACCGGAGGAGGTGGACATCACTGCGGCGAGCGCGGCGGCCAGCACCAGCCCCCGTACGCCGACCGGCAGTTCGTCCTTCACTATCGTCGCGAAGGCCGCGTCGGCGCTGGGCAGCTTCGGGTACATCACCTTGGCCGCCGTCCCGATGACGGCACCGGCGACGGCGTAGACCAGACAGTACGTACCGGCGACGGTGCCGCCCCAGCGTGCCGTGCGGTCGCTGCGGGCGGTGAACACGCGCTGCCAGATGTCCTGGCCGATCAGCATGCCGAAGGTGTAGATCAGGACGTACGTGAAGATCGTCTCGCCGCCGATGCCCAGCGGGTCGAAGTACTCCGTGGGCAGCTTCGCCTTCATCTCGCTGAAGCCGCCGGCCTTGACGACGGCGATCGGCAGGAGCAGGAGCAGGACGCCGATCGTCTTGACGACGAACTGCACCATGTCGGTGATCGTGATCGACCACATGCCGCCGAGTGTCGAGTACGCGACGACGATGGTGCCGCCCAGGATGATCGCCACGGTCCGGTTCACGTCGAACAGGACGTCGAAGATGGTGGCGTAGGCGATGGTCGAGGTGACCGCGAGCATCAGCGTGTACGCCCACATGACGACACCGGAGATGACCCCGGTCCGGCCGCCGTAGCGCAGGTCGAGCATCTCGGAGACGGTGTAGACCTTCAGCCGGGCGATGCGGGCGGAGAAGAAGACGGAGAGGGCGAGCAGCCCGAGGCCGATCGTGAAGACCATCCAGGCGCCGGAGAGCCCGTACTGGTAGCCGAGGCCCACGCCGCCGATCGTCGACGCACCGCCGAGGACGATCGCGGCCATGGTGCCGGAGTACATCCAGGGGCCGAGGCGCCGGCCGGCGACCAGGAACTCGCTCTTGGACTTGGCGCGGCGCATGCCCCACCAGCCCATGGCGAGCATGCCGGCCAGGTAGACCACGATCACCGCGTAGTCGACAGCCATGGGCTTTCCTCCGTCTCGGTTCCGCTCGGGGGTGTGGTGATGAAGACGGTAGGTGGCCGGAAGCCGACGCTGAAGTGTACGTTTCCTCCATCCTCACCCAGCCGAATGGATGGACCATCCATGCCGGACTCCCCCGCCGCGCCTCCCGCCCCTCCCGTGTCCCTGTCCGAACTGCTGGGCCGGGAGGAACTCGGGCTGCGCCGGATCGCCGGTCCGGACCACGCGGATCTGCTGTGGGTGCACACCTCGGAGATGGCCGACCCGTATCCATATCTGCTCGGCGGTGAGCTGCTGCTGACCGCCGGCGTGCAGCTCACTGAGGCGGACACCTATGTGGCCCGGCTCGTCCAGGCGGGGGCGGCGGCTCTCGGCTTCGGGGTGGCACCGGTGCACGACACGGTGCCGGCCGCCCTGGTGGAGGCGTGCGACCGGCATGGGCTGCCCCTGCTGGAGGTGCCCCCGGAGACCCGCTTCACGACGATCGCCCAGGCCGTGTGGCGGCTCATGGCGGAGGCCCGGCACCGCGAGCTGCGCCGGGTGACCCGGGCCCAGCAGGCCCTGGCGACGGCGGCGGCCCGGCCGGACCCGGTGCCCTCGGTGCTGCGCCAGCTCGCCGTGCAGCTGGAGGGCCGCGTCGCGCTCCTCACGGCGGATGGTGACGTGCTGCACGCGGCGGGCGGGCGCCCGGCACCGGATGTGCAGACGGCACTGGCCCGGCTGGCCCGGGTGGTGGCGCCCGCGCCCTCCTCCGGCACGGGCGCTGTCCCGGGCGCCGCGCCTGGCGCCGGGCCGCCCACCACCTCCCCCGGCCGGAAGCCGAGCCCGTCATCGGCGACCGACACCCGCGACGGCACCCACCTCTTCGCGTACGCGCTCGCCGGCGGGCAGGGACTGGCCCTCGCCCTGGCAACACCACGGCGCGATTTCGGCGACCACACCGTGGCGGGCATCGCCGTCGTGCTGCTCTCCCTGCTCACCGCCCCACACCAGGGCGCCGACGCCGCGGGCCGTTCGGCGGCGCTCGTGCGGCTGCTGCTGGGCGCGGCCCCGCAGGACGTGGCGCCGCTGCTGGGCGACGGCGACTCCTGGACGGTGGTCCACGCCCGCCGCGCCGACGGCACCCCGGCGGGCGCCCTGAACGCCGGGGCCCTCGGCGCCGCGCTGGGCTCCGCCCTCTCGGACGTGGACCGCGAGACGGTACGGGTCCTGCTCCCCGGCCGCCACGAGGCGGTGACCCCACAGCCCGGCTGGACCCTCGGCGTCTCCGGACCCACCCCGGTCTCCGCGCTGCCCGACGCCGACACCCAGGCATCCCGCGCCCTGGGCCACGCGGAGGCGACCCGCACCGCGCTGACCACGCACCGCCCGGGCACCGGAGGCCTGGCCGCCCTCGTCCCGCCCGACCGCGCCGAGGCCCACGCCCGCACGCTGCTGGCCCCGCTCACCCGGCCCCTGGCCGAGACGCTGCGCTGCTGGCTGAGCCTGCACGGCAGCTGGGACCGCACGGCGGTGGCCCTCAAGGTCCACCGCAACACGGTCCGCCAGCGCGTCGCGCGGTGCGCGGCGCTGCTGGACATGGACCTGGACGACATGGACGTACGGACGGAGCTGTGGTTCGCGCTGCGGTCCGACGGCGCGGGTCACTGGGAAGTTGCGGACAGAAAGTAGCCCCATATGCCCGGTTCGGACGTCCGTAACTTCCCGATGACCGGAGCTACCGCCCCTCGTCCACGTGGGCCAGTGCCGTGATCACGCGGTCGGCGATGCCCTCGGGCCAGGGGAACGAGGGGCTGACGGCGCGCTGGTGGGCCAGTCCGTGCAGGCCCACCCAGAGGGCGACCGCGTCGGCGGACACGTCGGTGCTGGTGACGCTTCCCGTTCTGGCGCAGTCGGCGAGGGCGTCTATGAGGATCTGCATGCTCTCCGCGCCGAGCGTGGCCAGGTCCTGTTCGGTCAGGGAACTTCCGGCCAGGTCCGGGATCCACAGCCCGCCGAACATCGTGCGGTAGCGCTCGGGATGGAGCCGGGCGTATTCGAGGTAGGCGTGGCAGACGGCGTACAGCCGGCGCCGTGGGTCGTCGCCGGCCTCCGCCACGGCTGCGCGGAGGCTGTTGCCGAGTCCCGCGAACTCCTGGCGGACGACGGCGAGCATGATGGCCGGCTGGTCGGAGAAGTGCGGGTAGATCGAGGGGGCGGCGATCCCGACCCGGCGGGCGACCGACCGGAGGGTGATGGCGCGTTCGTCACCCGTCTCGTCGAGCAGTTCCATCGCCGCCGTGACGATGTCCTCACGCAGACGGCCGCCCTCGCCGCGCCGATTGCGTGCGCGGGCCCGCTTCGGTGTGGGTGACTCCGCCACATCCGCCGTTCCGTTGTGTTCCATCCCGTCAACTTACACCGCGAAGTTTATTGACATCCCCCCTTGGCGGCCGGACCTAACGTGTGTAGTGTTACACCCGTAAGCAAACGAACGAAGCCACAAGGAGTCCACCATGATCAGCACCGCCACCGTCACTGCCACCGAGATCGTGCTGCCCGGGGAGGTCGAGCCGGCGGGCCTGGAGGCCCGGACCCGTGAGCTCGCGGCGCCGGAGAAGGGTCAGGTCGTCCTGCGGATGGACGCGACGGGCGTCTCGTTCGCCGAGCAGCAGATGCGCCTGGGCACGTACTTCGACCAGCCGCCGTTCCCCTTCGTGCTCGGCTACGACCTGGTGGGTACGGTCACCGACGCCGGGCCCGGCGTGGACACCGAACTGGTCGGCCGCCGGTTCGCCGCGATCACCAAGACCGGCGCGTGGGCCAGCCATCTGCTGATCGACGCCGTGGACCTGATGCCGGTGCCGGACGGCGTGGACGCGGCGGCCGCGGAGACCGTGGTCGTCAACGGGGTCACCGCCTGGCAGATGCTGCACCGGACTGCCAAGGTCCGCGCCGGCGGGACGATCGTGGTGCTGGGCGCGAACGGCGGTGTCGGCTCCACGCTCGTGCAGCTGGCCCGGCACGCCGGACTGAAGGTGATCGGTACGGCGTCGGAGCGCCACCACGCGTCGGTACGTGAGCTGGGTGCGACACCGGTCGACTACCGCGACCCGGACATGTACGCCCGGATCCGGGAGCTGGCGCCCGACGGCGTGGACGCGGTCTTCGACCATGTCGGCGGAGCCGGGGTCGAGCAGTCGTGGCGACTGCTGCGCAAGGGCGGCACACTGGTCTCCTACGGCACCGC
The DNA here is from genome assembly GCF_044765585.1 of Streptomyces sp. NPDC102441. Classification (NCBI taxonomy): domain Bacteria; kingdom Bacillati; phylum Actinomycetota; class Actinomycetes; order Kitasatosporales; family Streptomycetaceae; genus Streptomyces; species Streptomyces sp. NPDC102441. The sequence goes on along the minus strand of NZ_JBIWKH010000002.1, from coordinate 3,979 downwards.
GGCGTCGAAGGGCGACAAGGGCAACTCGCAGCTGCCGGTGCTGAAGCTCTTCGGGCAGCTCGCGGCGTGGAACAACCTGCCCAACGGCAAGAGCGCCCACTTCTACAACCTGTGGGCCGGCAAGCGCCGCTGCCGCGCGTCCTGGCAGCGCCGGATGAACGAGGACCTCGCCCAGGTCCTGGAGCTGGTGGCCGACGGCACCGTCGTCCCGCAGATCGCCGCCCGGATCCCGCTGACCGAAGCCGCCTCGGCGCTGGCACTGGCGGAGTCCCGCACCGTCACCGGCAAGGTCGTCATCGTCCCCGGAGAGTGACGCCCGGAGACTGACACCCGGAGAGCGACACCGCCCCGGAGCGCGCCACCGTGACCGCCGCGAACGCGAAGCCCGCACCTCACACCGCGCCTCCACCGTCCCGCGTCACCGGTCCGGTCGAGATCCCTCGCTCACCCCTGTCTTATAGTTACAGCTGTAAGTTAACGCTGCCAAAGTTACGCATCAAGGGCTGATGCAGCCCATACCCGGAGGTCCCCGCCATGTCTGTCGCCGCCCCCCTCGCCCCGGTCACCACCACGCCGGCCACCACCGTCACACCGGCCCACGCCCCGGGCGAGGTCGACAACCGCCCGACCTACATCAGCTTCGGCCTCGCCTACCTGCTCGGCCACGGCGCCGCCGCCGTCTCCGCAGGCGACGCCCCGCTGCTCGGCCTGCCCGGCTGGCTGCCCATGACCCTCCTCGGCGCCGGGCTCGCCATCGGCACCGTCCAGGCCACCCTCGCCGCCACACGTGCCCAGCGCACCGCCACCGACCCCGACGAGCTTCTCTCCGGCAAACTCCTCGGCGCCGCCTGGGTCACCGGCTTCGTAGCCCTCTTCCTCGCCATCACCGGCCTGACCTCCACCCTGGGCAACCCCGACCTGCAGACCATGCTCTGGCCCACCGGATCCGGGCTCATCGTCGGCCTCCTCTACATCGCCGAAGGCGCCCAGCGCCGCAACCTCCTCCACTACAGCCTCGGCACCTGGCTCGCCCTCACCTCAACCGCGGCGCTCCTCACCGGCAGCACCGGCCTCTACTGGGTCCTCACCCTCGCCGGCGGTGGCGCCTACGCCCTGGCAACCGCCCTCGAACACCGCCGACTTACGACCCGCCCCGTCACCCGCCTCACCATCACCGGCAAACTCGCCCGCCAGTGACGCCGTCACCTCCGCCCGGTGGACCACCGGACGCGGCGTGTGACCGAAGACCCCGCTACGGCAAAGGCCTCCGAGACCGACGCGGACCACCAGGTCCCTCGGCCACCGGAGGTCTTTGCGTGGCAAGTGCGGAGCCCCACTATGGGAGGCCCCGCACCTGGAGCACCCATGCACGCACGGCCGGTCACGTGGTGAGCGCCGCCCGGTCAGGGGCGAGCGCCCGCGCGGCGGCCACCCGTGAGTCGATCATCTCGGCGGCCGAGCGGCCTGTGCGCCGGGAGTTGCGGGGCTTTTCCCGGCGCCTGCCACGGCGTCCAGCCCGACGGGACGGGCGACGAACCGTCCCCACCGTTGGTCCGCACTACTGGAACGCCACGGTCCTGGAGGACGGCACGCGAAGGATGACGGTCTCATCACCGTCTCCGGGGCGGGCCACGTCACGGGCAGTGCCGACGCTCGTCGCGTACCTCGCCAACATGCGTGAGAGATACATATGAAAACATATGATCGACCGTCATGGCGCCTGCTGACCACGGGGCTTGAGACCGGGCCGGCAGCGCCGTGCGTACGGCCGAGTAATTCCTCCCACACATAGTTGGAAGCTGATGACAAGAGACACCCAAACGCACCGGAAGCGGGCGCTGCGGCAGCGCCCCGTCGCGATCGCCGCCGCGGCCGTGGTGGTGGCCGGAGCCATCGTCATACCGGTGGTGGCCCAGGCGACGCAGAGTGACGCCCCCGCGGACACCTCACTGCAGCGGGACTTCGAGGCCGCGGCCGCCGAGTACGACGTGCCCCAGGAGGTGCTGATGGCGGTCGCCTACCAGCAGTCGGCCTGGGACACCCACCAGGGGCAGCACAGTGCCTCGGGCGGCTACGGGCCGATGCATCTGACCGACGTCACCCCGGAGATGATCGACGGCGGTGCCGCGGGCACCGCCGGACGCGCGGACGCCGAGGAACTCGCCAAGGGCGAGGCCAAGCACACGCTCCAGACCGCGGCGCGACTGACGGGGCTTCCGGCCGACGAACTGCGTACCAGCGCCTCGGCGAACGTCCGCGGTGGCGCGGCGCTGCTGGCCTCGTACCAGAAGGAGCTGAACGGCAAGACCTCCGACGGCCCCGGCGACTGGTACGGAGCGGTCGCCCGCTACAGCCGGTCCCCGGCGCGTCCGGGGGCGACCGCGTTTGCCGACCGCGTGTTCGCGACACTGAAGAAGGGCGTCGCCCGCAAGACGTCCGACGGACAGAAGATGCGCCTCGCCGCGGACAACGGGGCAGAACCGGTCACCTCCCAGGTGGACAAGCTCAAGCTGTCCGCCGCCGCGACACCGGACACCGAGTGCCCGGCCACCCTGGACTGCACGTACGTCCCGGCCGCCGCCGGCAACGGACAGGCCTCGAACCGGCCCGCGAACGACGCCCGGATCGACCGGATCGTCATCCACGACACCGAGTCGCCCTACGAGTCCGCCATCGCCACGCTCCAGGACCCCGCGAGCGGCACCTCCGCACACTATGTGGTGCGGTCCTCGGACGGCGCGGTGACCCAGATGGTGCCCACCAAGAACCTGGGCTTCCACTCCGGCAACTACTCCACCAACCTGCACTCGATCGGCATCGAGAACGAGGGCTACGCCGCGCACGGTGCCACGTGGTACACCGAATCGCAGTACCGGTCGAGCGCGGAGCTGGTGAAGTACCTGGCCGAGCGGTACGACATCCCGCTGGACCGGCAGCACATCGTCGGCCACGACAACGTGCCGGCTCCCGCTGACAAGTTCGTGAACGACCAGCACTGGGATCCGGGACCGTCCTGGGACTGGCAGCGCTTCATGGACCTGGTCGGCGCCCCGGTCGACGGGAAGCACGGCGTCGGCGAGGTCGGTTCCGCCGTGACGATCGCGCCGGGCTTCACCGACAACGAGCAGACCATGGAAGTCTGCCCGCAGGACGACGGCAGCGGCGCCACCGAGGAGTGCGGCACCGTGAAGCAGGCGTCGAACTTCGTCCGGCTGCGCACCGAACCCGAGGCCGACGCACCACTGTTCGGCGAGCAGACGATTCACCCGGACAACGGCACCGGCACCGACCGGATCAGCGACTGGGGGGCCACCGCCCAGGCCGGCCAGCAGTTCGTCGTCGCCGACCGCAAGGGTGACTGGACCGCCATCTGGTTCAGCGGCAGCAAGCTGTGGTTCCACAACCCGGACGGCGCCAACACCGTCCCCGCCTCCGACGCCACCATCGTGACCCCCTCGGGTGACAAGGCACTGGAGATGTACGGCACCAACTACCCGGACGCGGACGAGTACCCCGCCGATTCCTCGCCGTCGACCCAGGCCCCGCTGAGCATGTACTCCGTCCCGGTCGGGCAGGCCTACGTGGCCGCGTCGGCTCCCGCCCCGACGGATGACTTCCTGCCCTCCAGCGGCAAGGTCGTCATCGGCGCGAAGAAGATGTACACCATCCAGTACAGCCACAAGAACGTCCTGGTCTACGCCGACCAGGTGTCCACCGCGGAACGTCCGTCCGGCGCCTGAGCCGACCGGTCACCCGGCAAGGGGGGTCGTTCGGGGCCGCCGAGACGGCCAGGATCCGAACGGCCCCCTCCCCCTGTCTCCGCACCCGGGCGTACGGCCGCCGCCGCGTCAGCGTCCGCGGCGGCGGCCATCGGTACAGCCGCATCCCCGTTATCTTTTTCGCGGTCCTGCAATGGGGCCGCTGGCCTCCGGGCCCGGTATGACTGTGTCCCCCTGTCGAACGAATGACCTGGGGGGTG
>NZ_JBIWKH010000001.1:637709-778832 GCF_044765585.1 Streptomyces sp. NPDC102441 | reverse complement strand
ACGAGGCCCGGCCCTTCAAGTGGACCAAGACCGCCGACCAGATCCTCGACCGGATCTGCCGCTACTGCTCACGCATCTCCGAACCAGGTCACTAGGACTGCATGCCGCGGGGCAGCTCCAGGGCCAGGCGGTCGAGGCCATGCATGGTCAAGCCCAGTCCTTCGGTGCCATGCGCACGAGGCTCCAGACCCCGCTGTCCTCCCGGTTCCAGATCGGGGGTTACGTGAACTTCCGTTTAGAGACGCCCCGTGACCTGTGGCTCGCGAGGGCGGCGAAGTTCTTGGACGACGGCCTACTCGATCAAGCATGGAACATGCTCTCCCACGCAGTGCTCGACTGCGACGAGACCCGCTTCGTCTGCGCCCGCTACGCCGTCCTGAAGAAGGACTGGCCACTCCTTCTGACCTTTGCCGAAGGAATCCGGAGCTCCTTCCTGCGAGACGAGTCGCAGCTCTGCGTTGCGGCCAGCCTTATCGCCCAAGGCGTATCCCACGAGGCGCTCAACGTGCTGAGCCCACTCCCGCAAGCGCTGGCTGACAACGCCGGATTTCTCGGGGAGATTGCCTACTTGCGTGGCCGTGCGTATGAGCAGCTCGGCCGGGCTGAGGAAGCCCTGAAGGAGTTCCAGACAGCGTTCCGATACAGCCCGACCTTGGGTGATGTGGCCCAGCGGGCGAAGGTGATGGCCTCGCCCGCTGCGCGCCTGCCCGCCCAGGCTGCTGGGGCTGCGCAAGAACAACGTGAGGACTCCTCCGGCGTCACTTTGAGTGACGAGGAGCGTTCGGCATTGCTGGACGAGGCGATGGCCGAACTCGACCAGATGGTCGGGTTGGCCCCGGTGAAACGCCAGGTGCGGACCCTGTCGGCGCAGCTGAGGATGGCGGCAGTGCGAAGAGGCCAGGGCCTGGCTGCGGCACCGGCTCCACAGCACTTGGTATTTGCCGGGCCGCCCGGCACGGGCAAGACCACGGTGGCCCGCGTCGTAGGCGAGGTCTTCGCAGGGCTTGGCTTGCTGGCCCGAGGCCACGTCGTCGAGGCCCAGCGCGTTGACCTCGTGGGACAGCACCTCGGAGAGACGGCGATCAAGACATCAAAGATCATCGACGAGGCCCTGGACGGCGTTCTCTTCATCGACGAGGCTTACGCACTGTCCAATACCGGGTACTCGGGCGGCGACGCCTTCGGCAAGGAAGCCCTGCAGGTGCTCCTCAAGCGAGCCGAAGACGACAGGCACCGCCTGGTTGTGGTTCTCGCCGGGTACCCGAACGAGATCGACGATCTCCTGTCCACCAACCCGGGTCTCACCTCCCGCTTCAATACTCGGGTGGACTTCCCTGCCTACTCGGCTGAGGAGCTGGTGCTGATCGCGGAGTCGTTCCTGGGAGCCCAAGGTGATGTCCTTACCGACGAGGCAGCGGTTGCGCTGCGCACGTCATGTGACCTTGTCGTCGTCAATGGCTTGATTGACCGGCTTGGTAATGGTCGCTTCGCCCGTGAACTCGCTCGGAAGGCTGCCGCAGCGCGGGACCTGCGGGTCTACGACGCACATGGCAGCTCTGCAGTCCCGTCGGAGGACGAGGTCACCACGCTGCACGTGGGTGATGTCATGGACGCGTACCAGGAACTCACTGAAAGGGTTCCGCCGAACCGCTGACTGGGGGATCGCGGATGTCTGCCAGTCCGCGGCCAGTCCGCAGGACACCCGTAAACGGCCGTCGGGAGCCAACGCATGCCAACCAGGAAACCGCAGGTCAGGGTCGGTGGGCAGACATTCCGCTTCAACGTGTAGCGGCTGACTTACCGCCACGTCGCCGATCTGGCAAACGTGCAGGTCGGATAGGGCCCGACTCTTCGGGGTCGGGCCCTTGGTTTTTCCCGTGCTGGAGTGGGGATGTCCGTGCTGGGATTAGTGATGTGGCGTGGTCGCGTACTGCTGCGATGTATTCGGTCAGGCGGCTGGCCTGGTACCAGGTGTCTGGATTTGGGCGGCGTGGGGAGCTTTGGCGCTGAGGCAGTCTCGGTGAGGCGTTGGAGGTGCCTGGGTGCGCACGCGAGCCACGCCTCGATGACCGGCACGGGTACCTTCGGTGAAACGGGCCCGGATCCAGTCGCTCAGCGTCCCGGTGTTGAGAAGCCGTATTCCGATCGTGAAGGCGGTACCGCACGGTGCGCGATCCGGGGCGGGGCTGTCCCGCTAGCGGTCGGTGTAGTGGCCGTGGACGCGGGCGATCTCCAGTACGTCACCACTCACCCGGTACACGAGGCGGTGTTCCTCGGTGATACGCCGCGAGCACCAGCCCTTGAGTGCGCCTTTCAGCATCTCGGGCTTTCCGACGCCATTGCCGTCATCGGGGTTGCGCTGGATGTCCGCGATCAGAACGTTGATGCGCTTGAGGCTGCGCCGGTCGTTCATGGCCCACTGCGCATACTGCTCCCATGCGCGGGTGGAGAACATGACCTTCACTCCGCCGCCTCCGGGTCGATCAGGTCGCGGACAGTGCCGCGTCCGGCATCCAGCTCAGCAACGGACTCCATGAGCTCAGCGGCGGTGCGCGCGTTGCCGAGCAGGTACATGGTCTCCGTCCACGCTTCGTAGTCGGACTCCGCCATGAGGACGGCGTTTCCCTGTTTGGAGGCGATCCGTACCGGTGCGTGATCGTCGTTGACCTTCTTCAGCAGCGGGAAGAAGTCCCTCCGCGCCTCGGTTCCGGTGATCGTCATTGTTGTTGTCCCTTTCGCTCCAGCCACCCTTGAATGGTACTGAAAAGCGTACATCACCAGTACGGATTTCAGTGCCTAGCGGCTGCTCGTCCCAGCCAAGATCACCCAACCAGGGACCCTGTTCGATGAGATGCCTCGTTGAGGCGCACAGGGAGACGACGCTGGATGTCGAGGTCGATATCGGCGTGGCCCAGGGCTGACTCCGGGCGATTGTCAAGGGGCGCGATTGGGCCCGGTAGGCTTCCCTGTCCGGGATTGGGGGGGATCCGGATGGGCCATCGACTGTCGGCAGGCGAAGGGATCGGCGCATGGCCACCGTATTTCGGGTGGTGACCGTGGATGACGAGGATGGCCATGAGGTTCGGACGCAGTACTACGACGAGGCGGGGGGCGAGATCCCTGCCCCCCGGCTGTCTGTCGTGCGCTGGTCGGCCCGTGGCACCGTATCCCGTGTTGCTGTGCCCCCTGTTGCCGTAGCTCATGCGGCTGTTGAGCCCGCGGGGGCGGGAAAGGGTTTCGTCTCCGGCGTTCGCCGGGGAGCAGTGGGCGGTGTTGCCCGGGTGTGTGGCGGTGTTTCTGCCGGCGGATCCGCCGCGCAGTGGGCGCGTCGCGTTTCATGTCGCGGGGAGTGCAGTCTGGCGGCATGCTGCTCTGTACGCCCTGTACCTGGCGGGGCGCGGGCTGTTGCTGCCGGGGCTCAGCGCCGGTGACCATGATGCCTGGCGGCTTGGCCCTTACGCGGAGGCGGACGCGACCTGGGTGCGGGCGCTGGCCGAGGTCATGCCCCCGCCGCGTGCGCCGTACCGCTGGGGCCCGCGGGGGAGGGGAGGGCGCGTACGCCGCTGCGACTCCCTGACCCTTACGCCCGGTTGAGGGAGTTCATGGACGCGGTGGCGGGTCTGCTGCCGCGTACCCCAGCCGGAGCGGCCGCTCCGGCAACATCGCGCCGATTCGTTCACCGAGTCCCAGATCAGGGAGTTCGTGCAGGGTCTCGTCCAGCGGTTGCTCGCCGATCCAAAGCTGATCAACCAGTCCAGGTCGTGCTCCCGACTCTGATCGAGGCACCCTCGACGCGCTCCAGCATTTTGATGCCATTTCTGAGGTCTAAATGATATCGTTGTTGGGGCGTCGAGCTGTGGAGGGACAACTGATGGCCAGAACTGTGATCGATCTGGATGAGGAGATCGTCGAGCAGGCGATGCGGGTGTACGGGGCGAAGACGAAGGCCGCCGCAGTGCGGGCGGCCATGGAGGAGGGGGTGAGGCTGCGGCTGCGCCGGGAACTGTTCGATGCCATTGACGATGGTGAGTTCGATGACGCGTTCGCGGAGATCCGGTCGCAGACGGGACCGCGGAATCAGGACGGCTCGCTTAAGCGCGAAGACGGGGCTTCGGCGGCGTGAAAGGGCGCTACCTCATCGACAAGTCCGCGCTGGCCCGCCGGGGTATACCGGCAGTGCGGGCGCGGCTGGATGCGCTGGACCGCGATGGACTCCTGGCAGTGTGCGCCCCCACCGAGTACGAGGTTCTGTACTCGGCGCGTGGAAAGCCCGAGGCGCTGCGCCTGCGTACCCTGCTCCGCGGTTTCGACTACTTGCCCTGCAACGACGAGGCGTTCGAGCAGGCGCTCGCGATCCAGGCATTGGCGCTGAACGCTGGCTTTCACCGGGCGCTGTCGCTGGCCGACGTCCTCATCGCGGCAACCGCAGAACGGCACGGGGCCACGGTCCTGCACTACGACGGCGACTTCGACATGATCGCCTCGGTGAGCGGGTTGCAAGCCGAGTGGGTCGTAGAGCCCGGCACAGCCGACTGACTGGGAACGCCGCATGCCGTGTCAGTGAGTGCCTCGATGGACGAGGGTGGAGCCGGTGCATCGTTGACCGGGCCGTCGCGGATCTGCATTGTCTAGTGGTGAGACCCGTAAACAGCCGTCGGGAGCCAACGCATACCAACCGGGAAACCCCAGGTCAGAGCCCTGGAGGGGGCACCGCCGCAGGTCAGGATCAGGCCGCAGGCATTCCGCTTCAATGTCTGAGCGGATGAAATGACAAACGCGCAGGTCGAATGGGGTCGACTCTCCTTGGAGTCGGCCCCTTGCTCTTTCCCGTGCCAAGCACGGGAACGCCGTGCTCGTCTCGGCCGAGGACTACGCGGCGCTGCGCGAAGGTTCGTATCTGCTTCGTTCGCCGGCGAACGCACGTCGGCTCCTCAAGGCGTACGAGAACGCGCTGGGCAACATCAACGTGTCGGAACGTGAGCTGATCGATCCGAACGCGGCCCCCGGAGCGGGTGCTGTGTGAGGCTCGTCTTCGAGGACCAGGGCTGGGAGGACTACACGTCCTGGCTCAAGAGCGACCGCAAGGTGCTCACTCGGACCAACAAGCTCATCGAGGACGTCAAGCGCGACCCTTTCACGGGGATTGGCAAGCCCGAACCACTCAAGTACCACTTGCCCGGAGCGTGGTCGAGGCGGATCGACGACGAGCATCGTCTCGTCTACTTGGTCACGAACGAGGGGATCGTGATCCTGGCGGCTCGCTACCACTACTGAGTGCTGCACTGTCCCAAGCTGCTCCTCGGTATGGGAATCGATGCTGGTGATCAGGGAAGTAGAGGCTCCCGTGCTGGGATCGTGCTGGGATGGCCCCTCCAGAGCCGCGTTTCCGCAGGTGGGAGCTCCGTACTGCGAAGCCCGCTTCAACGTCTGATGGGTGACCTGTCACCACGTCGCTGATCTGGTCGGCGTGCAGGTCGGTCATGAGGGGTCCGACCGTCCGGGGTCGGGCCAGGCGCCGCTCCGCCCGTTCCGTCCGCATGATCGTGGCGAGCGCTGATGCCGTCTCGATCAATTCCAGAAAATCTGTGCGGCCTTGACGCACTTCCATGTAACCAATACGGTTACATCTGTAGAAGCAACAAGATCTGTTACATCAAAAAGATCAATCGACGGAGGAAGTCATGGGGCAGCTCACCGGCAAAGTCGCGGTCGTCACCGGAGGAACCACCGGGATCGGGCTCGCCACAGCCAAACGCTTCGCCGCCGAGGGCGCGCAGGTGTACGTCACTGGGCGCCGCAAGCCTGAACTGGACGCCGCGGTCCAGGACATCGGCCGGGGCGCCGTCGGGATCCAAGGGGACATCTCCGTGCTCGGTGATCTGGACCGGCTCTACGAGACCCTGGACCGGAGCGGCCGGCGCATCGACGTGCTGTTCGCCAACGCGGGCGGTGGTGAGTTCGCCACTCTGGAGGAGGCCACTGAGGAGCACTTCGACGCGACCTTCGCCATCAACGTCCGCGGTCTGTTCTTCACCGTCCAGAAGGCCCTGCCCCTGCTCAATGATGGCGCGTCGGTGATCCTGCCCGGCTCCACGGCCGCCTCGACCGGCGGCGAGGCGTTCGGGGTGTACGCCGCGAGCAAGGCGGCGGTACGGTCCTTCGCCCGCACCTGGGCCAATGAGCTCAGGGGGCGCCGCATCCGGGTCAATGTCATCGCGCCCGGACCGGTCGATACTCCCGGCATCACCGGCCTCGCTGCCGACGTCGAGCAGGCCGGGCAGCTCAGGGGTGCGCTCGTCGGCGGCGTGCCGATGGGCCGGATGGGCCGACCGGATGAGATCGCGAGCGCCGTCCTGTTCCTCGCCTCGGACCAGAGCAGCTTCACCACCGGCGCGGAGTTGTATGCCGATGGCGGTGCGAACCAGGTGTGAGGGCGAGGTGTGGTCCGACCCGCTCGACACGACTCCCGCCGCAGGCGCCCGTAGGTCTTGCCTCACATTGACGTAACTTATACTGTTACGCCCGAGAGGTGAGTGAGTATGAGCGCGAACAGCAGGCTGACCGTTGCGGCTCACACCCTGGCATGGATCGGCCTCTACCAGCGCCGTGGCCACGAGGTGGCCACCTCGGAGCAGATCGCCGGGAGCGTCAGCACCAATCCGGTCGTGATCCGGCGCTTGCTGGCCGAGCTGCGCAAGGCCGGTCTCGCCGACTCGCGGCGCGGCGCGGGAGCAGGGTGGATGCTCTCCCGGGAACCGGCGGCGATCACTCTGCTCGATGTCTACGAAGCCGTCGAGCCAGGGCCGGTCTTCGCACTGCACCGCTCGACACCCGACGCCGAGTGTGTCGTGGGCCGGGGGATCGGCCCGGTCATGACCGCCGTGTACGACGACGTGGAGGCCGCCCTGCGCAGGGAGCTGGCGAGGACCACGCTGGAGGACGTACTTCGGGACGTGCTCAACGTCGCCTAGCAGCGCTGCTCGGTCCGGCCGTCATACCTCCGGCGGGTGATGACCGCCGTGCACATCACCAGGGCACCACCCCGGCGTCCTCGAAGAACTGGCCGGTCGGGCCGCCGTCGGGCAGGGCCGCGAGCTTGATGGCGATCGCAGCAGCGGCAGCGCTGAGGCTGTTCAGGTGCCGGGCTCGCGACTCCGCGCTCCGGCTAGCGCTTTATGCCTACTCCCGCCAGCAGGCTGATCTCCGCGTCCGGGATCTCCTCCCCGCCGGCGGAGCGCCAGCGGTGGCAGCAGCAGATGCCGGGCTCGATCAGGTCGAGCCCGTCGAAGAAGCGGCGGACATCGCTGTGCGAGCGGAACTGCACCGGAGTGCCGGAGTTGGTGTAGGCCTCCGCGACGTTGTTCCAGGTCTCGGGGTCGAAGTCGGGCGTGCAGTGGTTCATGGCGAGTGCGCTGCCCGCCGGGAGCGGGTCGAGCAGCCGACGGACGATGGCGTACGGATCGTGCGGGTCGGTGACGAAGTGCATGAGCGCGTTGAGGGTGAGGGCGATGGGCTGGTCGAAGTCCAGGACCTCGGAGTCCTCCACAGCGCTCATCAGCGCATCGGGGTCGGTGACGTCGGCCTCGATGTAGGCGGTACGTCCCTGCGTCGTGCTGCGCATCAGGCGTTCGGCGTACTTGAGGACGAGAGGGTCGTTGTCGGCGTACACGACGCGGGCGTCGCCCGCGACGGACTGGGCGACCTGGTGCAGGTTGGGCTCGGTCGGGATGCCCGTGCCGATGTCGAGCCACTGGCGGATCCCGTGCTCCTGCGCCAGCACACGGGTGGCCCGGTGCATGAACGCCCGGTTCTCGCGGGCGGTCACGGGGAGGCCCGGGTGGGCCTTGGCGGCGAGCACGGCCGCCTCCTTGTCGACCTCGAAGTGGTCCTTGCCGCCGAGGAAGTAGTCGTACATCCGGGCCGAGTGTGCCCTGCTCGTGTCGAGATCCCGGCCGGCCTGCCTGGTGGTCATGTTCTCCCCTTCACGTGTGCGTCTGTCGGCCCGCAGGCCGGTACGGGACCGGTGTCGTCGGCCCTTCTGCTGCCCGCGGGGTGTTCACCCGGCGGCCAAGTGATCGGCCAGGCCCTCTTTGACCCCGCGGACGAACGCGGCGATCTCCTCCGGCGTGTAGATCAGCGCCGGCCCGGCAGGGTCGGTGGACTGCCGTACGGCCACGCGGCCGTCGGCGAGTTGTTTCGTCTCGACGCACTGACCGCCGTTCGGCCCGCTCCAGGGACGCTCCCAGCCCTGTTCCCCGAGATTGCGGGCCGGCATGCCGTTGTAGACGCCCTCGTCGGTGATCGTCATGAGTACTCCTTGCGCATGCGGTTCAAGAGCGCCCTGCTGTCCTCGGACGACGTCAGGAGCGACATGCGGGTATGTGCCTCGAGATGGGAGACGACGTCCGCGCGCTGGTCGAGGTAGACGGAGGCGGAGAGGAGTTCGCTGTAGACGATGTCGGGCAGTTCGGGTTCCTCGAACCGGAAGTATGTGAACGGCGCACACGCTCCGACATGCGCGCCTGCGGTGAAGGGCACGATGTCGAGGCTGATGTGCGCGAGCTCGGAGACGTCCAGGAGCCGTTCGAGCTGCTCCCGCATCACCTGAGGGCCGCCCACCACCCGGTGCAGGACGGCTTCCTCCATGACCACCCACAACGTGGGGGCGTCCTCCCGCTCCAGCAGGCTCTGACGGTGCAGCCGAAGCTCCACGCGGCGTGCGAGCTCGTCCTCGGTGCCGTTCGGCAACCCGCCGCGCAGCACGGCGTGCGCGTAGTCCGGGGTCTGCAGCAGGCCGGTGACGTACTGGGGCTCATATGTGCGGAGGGTCTTGGCGCCGGCCTCAAGGCTGACGTAGGCCGTGAACCAGCTGGGGACGGCATCGCGATAGGAGTGCCACCAGCCCGGCTTGTTGGCCTGCTCGGCCAGGTCGACGAACTCGTCGATCTCCTGGCGGCCCGCGCCGAAGGTCTCCAGGAGCTTCTCCACGTAGAGAGGCTTCAGCGCGACCTCGGCCTTCTCCAGCCGGCGGATCGTCAGGGTCTTCACGCGCAGAGCCCTCGCCGCGTCCTCCAGCGAGGCACCGGCGCCCAGTCGCATCTCCTGCAGCCGACGGCCGAGGATCATACGCAGGACCGTCGGCGCGCTGGTGCCGGAACGGGCTTCGCTCACGCCCAACCTCCTGAGGGACCATCAATAACACCATTCTTACAGTGATTTGATGTGGCCGCCAGGGTGATACCAACGCTGCTGAAATTATCAGGGAGTCGGTTGCAGCGTGTGCTCCATCACGCGCATAGTGGACGCGTGAGCGGTCAAGTCACTGCAATGACGCAGGATCCGGCGCGGGGCGAGCGTGCGATGCCGCCGCCTTCGGCACCCCGTCACTGGACGCCTGCCTCGGCGTACGTCACTCGCCGCTCGAGTTGCAGCTCCGCATCCCCCCACCGCGCCCCGTCCCCACAGGGCGCTGGAAGGCGACATCCGTGACTCTGTCCACGCACCCGACCCCCGCGTTAGTCCGGGCCGCGCCGCGCCGGGAGTACTGGTTCGGTCTGCCCGCTCTGCGTACGAGCGCGAGATCCGCCCGCGACACCGTGCGCGACCTGCTCCGTGCGTGGAAGCTGCCCGGCGACACATGCTGCGACGCGGTGCTGCTGGTCTCCGAGCTGACCACGAACGCTGTGCTTCACACCGGCAGCGGGCATGTCCTGTGCGGCCTCACGCTGACCGCCGACGGGCGGCGCCTGCGCATCGAACTGCACGACGAGGGCAGCACCCCGGTCCGCCTGCCCGAGCACCCCGCCGGCCCCGGGGAGGAGAGCGGACGAGGGCTGCTGCTCGTTCAGCAGATCGCGGAAAGCTGGGGCTCCGCACGCTCGACGCGGGCCGAAGGCAAGGTCGTCTGGGCGGAGTTGACGGCCCACTCCGGAAGGCGCCCATGACTCCCCACGGTGAATCCGATTCTCCCGTCGTGCTGTACGTATGCGCCGACCGGGCCCCGGAAGCGCCCGGGGATGCCACGCAGCGCGCGCAGACAGAAGGCCGCGCGTTCGCCCAGGAGCGCGGACTGACGATCGCCGAGGTCGTCACCGACACATACGGTGAGCCCGATCCGGCACGGCGCAGGGGGTGGCGGCGCGTGAGGCAGCTGGCACAGACGGGCCATGTCACCGCGGTACTCGTCCGCTGGCCCAGCGCCATCGCCCCGGAGTCCGCGCGCGAACTCCGGCACCGCGAGGCAGCCTGGCTCCACGACCAGGGCGTGCGCGTCCGGTACACCTGGGCGCCCTTGTCATCGAGAGGCTAGGGCTCGTCGTGGATTCTGCGACCCGTTGAGTTGCAGCTGATGACAACGTTTACCTTCCGGTCCAATGGATGCGCGAAGTCCGCCAACATCCATTGTGTAAAGGCGAGTTCGGGACGCGCTCGGTGGTTTACGAGCCCGGTGGAAGCGTCACGAAGGCCCGGATCCGATCTCGTATCCCGGCAAGCGGATTGATCACCGTTCAGTAATCCGTATTCGATCTAGATTTTCGAGCCGACACGGCCTCAAATGAGCGCAGAGGCGACCGGTTCTCTCCCTGGCGTCACAGCGAGGACAGCCCCATCTGAGGCTCGTGTCCGTGTCGCGACTGCTGGTGCGTCGTGGGTATGGCTGTCCCCCCAGCAGGCCTCCCCAGCAACCGACATGATGGCCCGTCAGTCGATAGGCCGGCAGCCGCTCCCGGGAGCGGAGCACCCCCGGGAACCAGCCCTTGACCAGCATGTTTCAGTCCGCCCTCTGCCGGCGTCGACATCATGCAGCCCTCCCACCCGAACGCCGTTGTGCCCATGGCCAATGAGGAGCATTCGGGACGGAGAATTACTTGGCGCTCAAACCACCCCAGATGTGGAAAACATCGACCATCGCCGCCCCTTGGCCGCACCGCGCGCCGACTTGATCACCGGGGATGTTCCTCCTTGATCCAATATCCGCCCCGTTGGCTGACGCCATCCCTAACGCCGGTCAAGTACCCGGCCGTTCGAACGAACGGGGGACGTGTGGTTAGATTGCGCCCGCTCGGCAATCGTGGGGGTGCCGCAGAGAGTGGGCCGGGGGGCAAGGGTTTTGAATCCGTCAGCAGAGTTGTGTACCGGTCGGCAGTGTCCGACAGTCGGTCACATCCAGTTTCTCAACCGTTTGCCCCAGCTGCGGGCGCCCGAAGGTACGGCAAGGCCGTTCACGCCGCATGCTCCCCGCCAATCGCCCAAGATACCGGGCTGCTCGGCCGGTCGAAGGACTGTGCCCAGTTCGTGTTTCATGCGCCCGGGTGCACCGATCGGTGACTCGTTTGCCGGCCGGACAGCCATCCCAGTGGGACTCGGTGATGGCGTATCAGGCCGAGACGCTCTTGGGGTGCAAGGGTCTGCGCGTGGAAGGGAAGGCACTTCAGCGTCGCCGTCCCGGCCGATGGAAAGTAGCAGAGAATGAGCATTCTTGTACTCCATAAATCCAACGCGAGCCGCCGCAAGCACCTGGCCCGAGCCGCAGAGTACGCAAAAGAGAACGGGGAACGTTTTCTGCTTCTCGTGAAGGACCCCACCTGGGAGCATGAAGTCGCGGATGTCGTCGTGTCGGTGGACACCTCAGACATCCAAGCCACACTTGCTGCGGTTCGCGACCTTGCGGCGTCCGAGCCGGAACCGATCCGAGCCGTGGCGGCGTTCGTCGGGCACAGCGTGCCGGCCGCAGCAGCTGTGGCATACGAGCTGGGATTGCCATGCGTGAGCGAGCAGGCGGCGCATGCGGTGCGTGACAAATATGCGATGCGTCAGGCGTTTGACTCGGCGGACATCCCGCAGCCCGTTTACGGCCTGGCCCGGACGGTCGAAGAGGCATTGGACCTGGCCGCACGTATCGGTTTCCCCCTCGTGGTGAAACCGCTCATCGACAACGACACCATGTACCTGCGCCGGGTGGATGACAGCGAGGAGCTCACCGAGCATTTCGCTACCATTCAGCGGGGCGGATGGAGCGGAATCAAGGACGATCCGCTCTACGGGTGGGCCATCGACAAATACGAGTACGCGATCATTCTTGAGGAATATCTGCCAGGGCCGGAAATCAGCGTCGAGTCGATCGTCGTGGAGGGTCAGGCACACGTAGTCGCCATCCACGACAAGCCGCTCCCCATGGACGGCCCCTACTTCGCAGATGTCCACTTCACGACCCCCAGCCGGCTCCCGGCAGAAGTACAGCAACGAGTCCACGACCTTGCTGCCGCAGCGAACCGGGCCATCGGGATCGACGTGGGCGCAACCCACACGGAATTCCGGATCCAGGAGGACGGCACACCCAAGATCCTGGAGACGGCGGCACGTCTCGGGGGTGGACCGGTCTACCAGTCGGTCCTGCTGAGTACCGGCGTCGACATGGTCACTGCCGTACTGGACACGGCTTCCGGCCGGAAGCCGGATCTCAGTTCCCGGCCCGAGCCCACCCCGACCGGTTTCTATCTGTTCTTCGCGGAGCGAGCCGGGCGGATCAGCGCCATTACCGGGGTGCCGGAAGCTCAACTCGACTCCCATGTGCATGAGCTCTCTCTCTACCGAAAGACGGGGGACACGGTTGATGTTCCTCCGCGTGCCTGGCAGTCACATGGCCATGTCGTTTTCACCGCTGACAGCAGCGACGAGCTGGTCCGGACTTTCGATGGGCTTGTGAAGTCCATCAACATCGAACTCGAATAATATTCTCGACGGCCGTCGAGGCGCGCAATCCAAGGAGCTATCTTTGAGCATCAGGACCGAGTTGGCGCCGTACCTGCGCGGCTACGAGGAAAAGTTCACGAGCGGCGGTGAGATACGTTGGCTTCCGCATCTTCTGTATTTTCACCCGCAGTCCCATCGATCGGAAGTGGTGAACACCGACTCCGTCGGTTTCCGGTATGCCACGGACGGGGATCGCAGCTACTCGGTGGCCGACCACGGATCGGCCGACTCGGTACGGCTGCTGGCGGGGAGCTCAACGGTTTTCGGTATCGGGGCCAGCTCCGATGCCTGGACGCTTGCCTCCAGGATGAACGTCCACGACGAGCGGGATCAGACCTGGCTCAACTTCGGCGGTCGCAGTTTCAATTCGACGCAGGAACTGCTGTTGTTCACGCTGTATCGCCACCTGCTGCCCAAGGTGGATGAGATCGTACTGTTCTCCGGGTTCAACAACCTGAGCCTGGCGCGAATGCCACAGGTCAGGGACGAGGACCACGGCACCTTTTTCCAGTACAACATGTACAACGAGATGTTCCCGCCGAAGAACGAACCCAAGGCGGTCTCTCCGATGCGGAGCCTGCTGCGCAGGAAAGAGGAAGCACCCGCACCGGTCCCGCCCAGCATAAGTGAGCAGATCACGTACGCTGCCGACCTCACGCTGCGGCACCTGGATGCCTGGAAGGCATTGGCATCCACGTGGGACGCGAAGATCACCTACATTCTCCAACCGCTGTCGGGCTGGGTTCGGGACAAAGGCAGCAGGGAGGAGGAGCTCATTTTCGACGAGCTCGAACGGCTCGGTGGTTTCGCCGCGATGTACGGCGACATCCTGAGCAAGGACGTAAACGTCGAGTACGCGGCAAAGCTGGAGCAGGGCGCAAAAAACATCGGCGTCAATTTCGTCAATTTCAGTCCGGTCATGGCGGAGTCCGCCCCGTCGGATGAATGGCTGTTCATCGATCGGATCCATCTCACCGACAACGGCCATGATCTTGTTGCCAGGAAAATTCTGGAACACATATAACCAGGAGTCTCGCATGTCGTTCATCAAATCCCTGTTTCTCCGGGTATTCCGAGGAAAAAAGAAGCCCAAGAAGTCGGACACGTCGATCTATCCGATGTTCTAGGATCGGCCTGACACAGCAAGAGGGCATTCAATGTGGCGTGAGATGTACCGCCGGTGTGTCGACCCGGAATTGTTCGTGGACACCACCTCGATTCGCACACTCATGGCCGAGATCGCATCCGACGATCCCGAGGCCGACCCGCCGAACCTGTCCACCACGCTCGACGCGGTGCGGTCGTGGTCGGGGGAACAGTCCGGTATCTACCGCGAACTGAGCGCTTCCGCCGACCGTTCGGGGTCGTCGGAGGGCCTGGCGCACGCGATTCTCCGGCAGTCCGGTCCGCTGGCCTCGGCCCTCGGGGGATGGCTGCAGGGCATGAGCGCACCCGGTGTCTTCGAGGACGAGGTACACCTGCGGATTCTTGCTCTGTTCGCCGACGACATCGGCGTCGGCGGCCCGCGATCGTCGCGGTACGACGCATTCAAGATGCTCGCGAAACAGCATGGCCGGCCCGAATTGGCCGTGGACGCAGCCGAACTGGCTGCCGAGCGTTCGATCCGGGATCACATGTTCGCGCTACCCGCGACCCTGTTCGCGATCAGCAGGCGCAGTGATGAATTCGCGCCGCTGATCGCCGGAGTCGACGTGGTGATGCGCACCGTCGGCATGCTGCCCGGCTGGTCCGCGCTCGGCTCGGACGACGGCGCGCAGACCGAGTGGGGGCGCCTGGATCTCACACGGTCCACCGGGGCAACTGACATCTCCGCGCCGTTGGACGTCTCGCGCGCTGTCGCCGAGAGGTTCTGCGAGACCGGAGCGGATGCGCGCCGTCAGGTCGAGCTCGGCGCGGCCTGGACGCTGAGTGCCCTGCAGTCATGGAATCAGCTGCTCTTCGACGAGGCCGCCGCCGCGCTGCATCCACAGCGGGCGATGGAGCAGCTCATCCGGGAGCGCGCCCGCGAAGGGGCCGTCTACCACCAGAACTTCCGGATGGGCGAGGGCACTCTCTCCGAACTGCTCGAACGCGCGAAGTCCGATCCCGCTCCGCTGTTGCGGGAGCTCGCCGCGAGCCGCATGGTCAAGCCCGGCAACGCGGCACGCAGTTCACTGGTCAACGGCCTGATCGGCCCGAAGGGCCCGATGTTCAGGGTCTTCTCCGCCGACGACGTCGAGGTCATATCCACATGGATCGACTCCCTCGCCGACGCCGAACCACAGCCCGCACTGCCACCGGCTGCCCGGGCCCCGCAGATGCCGGACCTCGACGCCCTCGAATCGGCCCGGAGCGACGAGAACGGGGTGGTGCCCCGCGACATCCGCGACGCGTATTTCGTCCTCCAGGGACGTGCGCTGGCGCCCGCGACCCGCAGTTTCGCCATCCGGTACGTCAAGCGCTGGCTGGCCAGGGCGAAGATGTCGGTGGGGCGTACGGACCGGTCTCTGCCCGGGCGGTGGACGCCCGCCGGCCTGCGGCCGTGGCTGCTGGACATGCACGACAAGCACGGCGCCGAGTTCGAGACGGGCAGATCGAACGACATGCCCAGTCGCGAGGATGTCGTCGACTCCACCCTGCAACTGGCGCCGCTGACGCTGATCGACGGTTCCTGGCTGCAGGGCTTCACCGACGTCGGGCTCGCCACCACACGGTTCGGCTTCCCCCTGTTCGAGACCTACTGGGACGAACTCGGCAACGGCGACATCGAGATCAACCACCCCAAGATCTACCGCGACGTGCTGCGCGAGATGGATATCGAGCTGGCACCGACCGGCAGCAGGGAGTTCGCCCACGACAGCCGATTCCGGGAGGAGTCGCTCGAAACGCCGGTCTACTGGCTGTGCCTGGGCAAGCTGCCACGCACGTTCCTGCCGGAGATCCTCGGGATGAACCTGGCGATGGAACTCTCCGGTGTCGGTGGCAGCTACCGCACCGCGCGGACGTTCCTGAAGCACTACGGCTTCTCCACGCATTTCGTTGACCTGCACAACACGATCGACAACGTGTCCACCGGCCACTCCGCCTGGGCCGCGGACGCGATCGACACGCATATGCGCTCGGTGTCGCAGCTCTCCGACCCGGAGAAGTTCGCCGCCGAGTGGGAACGAGTGCGGATCGGCTACGAGTCGCTGGCCCCGCTGCCGACCAAGAGGATGGCCGATCTGATCGGCCGTCGATTCATGACAACGCCGTGGAAACCTCGATCGCAAGACCGGTCGCTGTTCCATCACACACCGGTAGGGGTATCCTGATGTCCGTTTATACGCTGGGGATTTCGGCTTACTATCACGACAGCGCGGCCGCGCTGGTCTGCGACGGCACCGTGGTGGCCGCTGCACAGCAGGAACGATTCAGCCGGATCCGGCACGACGCGGCCTTCCCGAACGCGGCGATCGAGTACTGCCTCGACCATGCCGGCATCTCCCTGGACGACCTCAATGCCGTGGTGTATTACGAGGACTCGCGTCTGAAGTACGAGCGCGTGCTGTCCTCGTTCGCCAGCGCCGGCCCGCGCGGGATACGGCCGTTCTCGGCCGTGGTGCCCGAATGGCTGAGCTGGAAGCGCGACGTCCTGGAGCGGGTGGACGCCGAGCTGCGTGCGCTGGGACGTGGCACGGCACCCGGGGCGATCGCCTCGCAGCATCACCGTTCCCATGCGGCGTCGGCGTTCTTCCCCTCGCCGTTCGAGAACGCGGCCGTGCTCACCATCGACGGCGTGGGGGAGTGGCAGACCACCACCATCTGGCACGGGCGTGGCAACTCCCTCGAGCTGGTGAACTCGGTCTCCTACCCGCATTCGGTGGGCATGCTGTACTCGGCGTTCACCTATTACTGCGGCTTCAAGGTCGACTCGGGTGAGTACAAGCTGATGGGCCTGGCCCCCTACGGGGAGCCGAAGTACGCGGATCTCATCCGCCGGGAACTGGTGAACATACGGCCGGACGGCTCGTTCACGCTGAACATGAAGTACTTCGAGTTCCACCAGGGGACGCGCATGGTGGGGCGCAGCTTCGAGAAGCTGTTCGGGGCCCCGATCCGGGACCCGGAAGGTGAACTGGAGCAGCGGCACTGCGATCTGGCGGCCTCGGTGCAAGTGGTCACCGAGGAGATCGTGCTGGGGCTGGCGCGGGCGGCGGTGGAGCAGACCGGCGAGCGAGCGATCGTCATGGCCGGGGGCGTCGCCCTGAACTGTGTGGCCAACGGTGTGCTGAGCCGTTCCGGCATCGTGGACGAGCTGTGGATCCAGCCGGCGGCCGGTGACGCGGGGTGTGCGCTGGGCGCCGCACTCGACCACTCGGTCGGGGTGCACGGCCGGCCGCACCTGGCCGGCGGGGGCGACGGTATGTCCGGCGCGCTGCTCGGGCCGAGCTTCTCCGATGCCGAGGTCGAGCAGTTCCTCACCGCCAGGGGTTATGCCTTCCAGACGTATGCGGAGGACAAGCTCTACGACGAGGTGGCCGCCCACCTCGCCGAGGGCGCCGTGGTGGGCTGGTTCCAGGGACGCATGGAGTTCGGCCCGCGAGCGCTGGGCGCGCGATCGATCATCGGTGATCCGCGCGATCAGGAAATGCAGAAGCGGATGAACCTCAAGATCAAGTTCCGGGAGTCGTTCCGGCCTTTCGCTCCCGCCGTGCTGGCCGAGGACGCCGAGGACTACTTCGGCCTGGTCGGCGACAGCCCGTACATGCTGGTGGTCGCCGAGGTCGCGGACCGGATCAAGTCCGAGGCCGCCCTGCGGCCCGGTGGGCCGAGCCGTGGCCTGGGCAGCCTCAACGAGATCCGCTCGGAGCTGCCGGCCATCACGCATGTGGACCTCTCGGCGCGGGTGCAGACGGTCACGGAGCGCGACAACGCACCGTTCGCCCGGCTGCTGCGCGCCTTCAAGGCGTCGACCGGCTGCCCGGTCCTGGTGAACACCTCGTTCAACGTGCGCGGTGAACCCATCGTGCACACCCCCGAGGACGCCTACCGCTGCTTCATGCGCACCGGGATGGATGTGCTCGTCCTGGGCGGCCACGTGCTGCACAAGGACGCGCAGCCGCCGTTCGCCGAAGCCGTCGACTGGCGCGACGAGATCCCGCTCGACTGAAAAAAGGACTGGCCTCCATGCGTTTTGCAGCACCCGCGGCATTCCTCACGGTTTTCGTTCCGATCTCGCTGTATCGGCGCCTGCGGGCATCGAGCCGGTTCGGCTCCCGGTTCCACCACGGTCCCTCGGCATGGGACAAGCCGTGCGCAGAAAACCCGCGTTGAGCACACGCGCACACGCGCACACGGAACATCCCTGACACAACTACCCGAGAAGCTGTGAGCCCTTTGTTTTCCAGCAGAGAACCATTGCGGTTGCACTGGACTGCGGTCATGGACCACAGTCGTCATGATCGCGGCATCGAGCCGTCGAAATGGGCGACGCGGTGCATCGGCGCGGGCGAGGTCCACGAGTTCATCAACGTCGGACCTGGGCCGCGTTACCCCGTCGATCACGTCGAGTACTACGGCTTCGCCACGTTCGACACATCGGGTGTGATCGCCGTCGGCGACGCCTTGATCTGCAACGGGCAGACGCTCGGAGTCATCAGTGGTTTCGACGAGACCCACATGCCCAACCACTACAACATCCTTGTCGAGGGCCCGAATCTGCAAAACGGCCACTCGCTCGAACTGACTGCTGGAATGACCATCGTCACGCGCCCGCGAGAAAACAAGGATTCCGGGGGATCCTAATGTTCGACTATCAGAAGCTGTACGCAAATCATACGGCGCCCGCCGGCCCTCTGTATCTGTGTCTCGACTGCGAGAAAGAGGCAGCGGCCACGGCGAACAGGTGTCCCGACTGCAAGGGTGCGATCGAGGTCCTGTACCCCCTTGACCGGGTGGAGATCAGGCCGTTCGACTCGAGCCCCAATCCCCTTCAGCGGTACAAGGACGTCCTCCCCGTCGCGAACGAGGAGAACCTCACCTGGCTGGGCGAGGGCAACACTCCCTGCATCAGCGTGGCGCCGCTTGCGCGACTTCTGGGCGTCCGGTCCGTGCACGTCAAGGACGAGTCACGCAATCCGACGAGGTCGACCAAGGACCGCATCGCTTCGGCTGCCCTCAGCCGGTTCAAGGGCATCGGTGTGCGCGAGTTCGTCATGGCGTCCACCGGAAACAGCTCGACCGCCTTCGCGAACTCCATGAGCCTCGTCAGCGGATTCAAGCTTCACATCTTCGTGGGCGAACAGTTCGCCTACCGTCTGAACTACGCGGATCACCCGCGGATCACCACGCACGCCGTATCCGACACCTTTGTCGGCGCGGGCACGGCAGCCCAGAAGTTCGCCAAGGAGAACAAACTCTTCTGGGAAGGCGGTTTCTTCAACTACGCCAGGCGTGAAGGCCTCAAGATGTCCTACATCGAGGCGTACCAGCAGATGCCGGTGAACCCCACGCACGTTTTCCAGGCCATCAGCAGCGGGATGGGCCTGCTGGGTGGTTACAAGGGCGCTGTCGAGCTCAACCGCATAGGGCTCATGGACGATGTCCCGGCATTCATCGGCGTGCAGGAGGATGTCTGCGCCCCCATGGTCAGCGCATGGGACGCGGGTCGCGCGGAGATCGCCGAGGAGGACATCGTCGCGAAGCCCGATGGACTGGCTCATGCCATCCAGCGGGGCGATCCGACGAACACCTATCCCTACATGCGCGCGATGTGCATCAACACCAACGGCGCACTGGTCGCCGCTCGCACGGACGACATGCGTATGGCCAAGGGCCTTTTGCAGTCGCTCGGTTTCGAAGCGTGTTACGCGGCATCCGCCTGCCTGGCGGGCGCCATGCGCATGGCTCAGGAAGGATCGCTCGGCGCCGACAGCGACCTGCTCATAGTCCTCACGGGCGCGGAGCGTCCGCTGGCGCCCACTCCGTCGAACATTCTGGCTGCCTGATCATGACCACTGTTGCAGACGAGATCGCGCGCAGGCTGTCCGGGAACGGCATCTCTCATGTGTTCGGGTATCCCGGAGAGACGTCACTCTCCCTCTACGCGGCGCTCCAGCGCAGCGAATCCATTACCCACGTCGTGGGCAGATGCCCTCGCGGAGCGGCCTACGCGGCCGAGGCGTACGCCCGGATCAGTGGGAACGTCGCGGTGTGCGACGCTCCGGGCGGGATCGGCTCCCCCTACTGCACTCCGGCACTGCTGGAGGCGTACAACAGCGGTACGCCTCTCGTGCTGATCACCTCCGGACCCAGCAAGAGCACTCCACGTCCGTGGGCGACCGGGCAGGTCGAGCATGCGCGGCTGTTCGACAGCGTCGCGAAACGCGTGTACGTGGTCCGTGAGCAGAGGGGCGCGCTCGGAACCATCGATGCCGCGCTGGCCCTCGCGGAACAGCCACGCCGAGGTCCGGTGGTCATCGAGATCGCTCCGGATGTCCTGGAGGCCGAGGCCGACCCGGCTCTGCTGAACGAGCCGAGCCCTGCGGCCGGCGCCGTGGCACGTACGGACACGGGTGCCGGCGTGGAGCCGGAGACGGCGGAACTGGTGGCGGCAGCCGCCCAGGCCATCAGGCAGGGATCGAGTGCCGCCGTCATCGCCGGTGGCGGGTGCCACACCTCGGGCACCCCTGAGGTTCTCCAGGAGTTCGTCCGGCGATTCGGCATACCGGTGTTCACCACGCTCAACGGCAAGGGCGTCCTGTCCGAGGTCGGCGACAATCCGCCCCGGGTCGTCGGGTCCAAGGGCGATACGCCCGCGAACGAGTACATCAGTGGCTGCGACGTCGTCCTCTACGCCGGATCCAAGATGGGCGACAAATCGACCAATCAGTATTCCTGGCCGTCACCCGGCCAGTTCCTCGTCCGTATCGACAACGATCCGGACATCGAGGACTTCAGCTCGGTGAGCGGCTGCCTGATCCGTGAGGACATCAGCCGTGGACTCGGGCTGCTATCGGACGAGTTGGGGGAGTGGTCCTACGGCGGCGGTCGCCCCCTGGCCACCTCCGGCAGCTGGTCACAGTCGGGGACCGCCACTCTCGTGCAGGCGGTCGACGCCACGATGACCGGCCGGGATGTCTGTGTGGGGGAGGCCAGCGTCGCGAGCGGCTGGTTCGGCGCTCTTCTCCACCTCGTTCCCCCGCAGCGGCTCATCACCCCGCGCGGAACCGGGAGCCTCGGCTACGCGATTCCCGCATCTGTCGGCGCAGCTGTCGCACGGCCCGATGCCGATGTGTGGACGCTTGTCGGAGATGGTGGACTGACGATGTCCATAGGCGAGCTGGAGACCATCGCCCGGCTCGGTCTCCATGTGAAGGTGACCATTCTCGACAACGGTCGTCTCAATCTGATCGACCAGCATGCCATTCATCATCATGGAGCGGACGCGGTCAGTCGCGATTTCATCAGGGTCGACTGGTCCGGCATGTGCTCGGCGATCGGTCTGCCCGTCATGTCCAGTGACGACCCGGACCGGGACGCGTCACTCATCAGCTCCTTCTTCTCCCGTAAAGGCCCGGCCGTCCTGGTGCTCGACACCTCGGTCGACGAGATTTCGCCGGATATGGCGATCGCAATCAGAAAGGCGCACTGAAATGACGCTTATGATCCTGCACACCCGGAACGCGAGCCGGCGGAAGCATCTCGCCAAGGCCGCGGAAACAGCCCACGCACTCGGGCATCGAGCGATCGTGGTCGTGGAGGAGCCCAGCTGGGAGCGCGAGTACGTCGACGCGGTGTACACCGCGCCCACCGGTGACCTCCAGGCGACCGTCGCCCGGTGTGTCGAGATCGCGAAGGAGGAGTCCGAACCCATAGCCGGCGTGATCGCGTTCGTCGAGCACAGCGTCCCGGCGGCAGCGGCGGTCGCCGCGGAGCTCGGCCTTCCCTTCATCTCCCCGGACACGGCCGAGAAGAGCCGTGACAAGTTGAGCATGCGCACCGCGTTCGAGAAGGTCGGCATCTCGCAGCCGCGCTTCGCGCTCGCCTCCTCGGTCGAGGAGGCTCAGGAGGCGGCGAAGTCGATCTCGTACCCGCTGGTCATGAAGCCGATCATCGGCGGGGGCAGCATGTTCGTCCGCCGGGTCGACAGCCCGGAGGAACTCGCTGAGCACTTCGAGGAGATCCGCGCGGGCGCGTGGGCCGGGTTCGACTACGACCCCCTGTTCTTCCTCAAGTCGAGGTACTCGGAAGGCATCCTTCTCGAGGAGTTCCTCCAGGGGAACGAGATCAGCGTCGAGAGCTACGTCCAGAACGGTGAGACCACGGTCGTCGCCGTGCACGACAAGCCGATGCCCATGGACGGCCCGTTCTTCGAGGAGACCTTCTACGCGACGCCGACCGTGCTGACGGGCGAGACGCTGGAAAAGGTCAAGAAGTTCACGAGGCTGGCGCACGAGGGCCTCGGCATCACTCAGGGCGCGACCCACACCGAGTTCCGGATCTCGCCTTCGGGCGAGCCCTGCATTCTGGAGACCGGTGCGCGCCTGGGCGGCGGCCCGGTGTACCAGAGCGTTCTGCTCTCGACCGGAATCGACATGGTCGAGGTCCTCACCAAGGTGTCGCTCGGCGAGACCGTCGACGTCGTCGTGGACAGCGAGAACGTCCAGCACGTCGGCTTCTCCCTGCACTTCGGCGAGCAGGCCGGTGAGCTCGTCGCCGTCGAGGGGATCGACGCCCTGGAAGCCAGTGAGAGCGTCTCCGAGGTCATGATCTACAGCCAGATCGGCGCCCTGATCGATGTTCCTCCGCGGGTGTGGCAGGCGCACGGCCATGTGATCTTCACGGGAAGCTCCCGGGAGGACATCGTCGAGAAGCAGCGTCAGGTCAACGAGACCCTCCGGTTCCAGGTTCGTTGAAGCGACTCGCGGCGACGTGACCGGTGACGTGACCGGTGACGGGTGTGCGGCTGTGGTGTCCCGCCGGGGCCCACAGCCGCATGTTCCCGGCCGTCGGCGCCGGGTCGTCCGTTGTATGAAAGGTTCGCTTACCGCGGAGGTGCGACGACGTATGCGATGTGACGCGCTGTCCTTCGATCTGGACGGGACCGTCATCGACTACTCCGTGAGTTCGATGCGGGCGCTCGAAGCGATCGGCGGACACAGGTCGGTTCTGCCGCAGTGGTACGAGGTGTCCGCCGGTTCTGAAGCCGCGCTGGACCGAGGCCTGCTGTCGGTGGAGGAGTTCGAACACGACAGGATCCGCCGGTTCCACGAGGCCTGTTACGGACGGCACCTGTCCGGATCCGAGCTGAGCGATCTCGTGGCCGTACGCCGCAGTACCGTGCTGGAATCGGTGCGTCTGTTTCCCGACGCGGTCCGCATGCTCAGGTCGATCGAGGCGCTCGGCATACGGTGTGTCGCCGTGTCGAACTCGTTCGCAGGACTGCGTGACGACATCGTCGACCGGCTCGGCCTGGCGAAGTACTTCTCGTACGTGCAGTTCTGCGGGGACGGTGCGCACCGCAAGCCCGACGGGGAGGCGTTCTCCGAAGGGCTCAGGGTCCTCGGTCTGCCGGCAGCGCGCGTCGTGCACATCGGTGACGAGTTCGACGCCGATGTCATGGGCGCCCGCAACGCCGGTCTGCAGGGCGTTCACATCAACCGTTCCGGTGTCGTGTGCTCCCATGCCGGAGTCTGCGTGCCGTCGCTCGACGTCCCGCTGGAACGGCACGCGGACGGATTCGCTGTCCGGTTCGGCCCGGACAGCGCTGCTGAAGAATCCGGGCCGGCCCGCAGCCCGGCAGGGGCGGCGTCGCCCACATCATGAAGACCTGTCACACCATCGCAAGGAGTGCCCGCAGTGAGCCCTGAACCCTCCGCCGTCTACCGTGGCGGCGACCCCGTCGCCGAGGTCCTCCGCTCCGGCTTCGCCGAGAGCTTCCACCGCGGATCCGTCGCGGTGGTCGACTCCACGGGCGCACCGGTCGCGTCGGTCGGCGACGCGGCCTCTCCGGTCTTCCCGCGCTCGGCCGTCAAGCCTGTGCTGGCCGTCGCGATGCTGCGCGCCGGGTGGAAGCCCGCCAACTCGGCCCAGCTGGCGATCTCGTCGGCCAGCCACCACGGCGAGCCGATACACCTGGAGCAGGTCGAGGCGATCCTGGCGGGCGCGGGCCTGGGCGACGACGCGCTCCAGTGCCCCCCGGACCTCCCCGGCGACCCCGCCTCCCGCCGCGCTGTCATCGCCGCCGGAGGCGAGGCACGGCGGGCCTACATGACCTGCTCGGGCAAGCACTCGGCGATGCTCGCGACGTGCGTCGCGAACGGCTGGGACACCGCGACCTACCGGGAGTTCGACCATCCGCTGCAGAAGCTGGCCGCGTCGGTGGTCGAGGAGCTGACCGGTGAGCCGATCGCGGCGACCGGCGTCGACGGATGCGGCGTGCCCGTCTTCGCGGTGAGTCTGACCGGCCTGGCACGCGCCTCGTCACGCCTGGTCGAGGCCGCCGAAGGCACCGAGGAGCGGGCGGTCGCCGACGCGATGCGCGCCCACCCGCGGCTGGTCGAGGGCACCGGCAGGACCGACGCGCGGGCGATGGAGGCCGTCCCGGGCCTGCTGGCGAAGTTCGGTGCCGAGGGCGTCCACCTGCTGGCCGCACCGGGCGCCGGGGCCGTGGCGGTGAAGATCGACGACGGCGCGGGCCGGGCCTCGATGCCGGTGGCGCTCCGCGCGTTCACCACGCTCGGCGGTCTGACGGTGCCCGAGTCGGCGAAGCGAGCCGTGGAGGACCTGATCCGTCCGGACATGTGGGGCGGCCGCTTGCGTACGCTGCTGTAGCGGTGGTCCCGACGGTCAACGGCACCCCTCACAAGAGCCCAATCCAATTGAGAGAAACGAACCTGTGAGTAATCTGCTCCCCCACACGAGGAACATCGGCCGCGCCGTCGCCGTGGAGGTCCGATGAGGTACCTGATCCTCAACCGGACCCCGCTCTCCGTGTTCCGGTTTTCGGATTGGCTCGGAACCGGCAACGAGGCAGTCCTGCTGACCGACGCCGCGGCTGTCTCACCTGACCCTCAGGAGCGCTCCGCCCAGCTCGCG
This sequence comes from Streptomyces sp. NPDC102441, assembly GCF_044765585.1. Lineage (NCBI taxonomy): Bacteria > Bacillati > Actinomycetota > Actinomycetes > Kitasatosporales > Streptomycetaceae > Streptomyces > Streptomyces sp. NPDC102441. Next base: position 753,998 of record NZ_JBIWKH010000001.1, on the reverse strand, counting down.
GGATACGCGCATGTGGAGCTGGTCGACGACTTCCACTTCAATCCTCTGGTGGAGAGCCAGGCCGTCGCGATGCACCAGAAGTGGGGCTTCGACGGGGTCATCGCGGTGTCGGAGTTCGACCTCCTCCGGGCCGCGCGTCTGCGTGAGCTGTTCGGTGTTCCGGGTCAGGACGTCGCGAGCGCGACCGCCTTCCGCGACAAGCTCGCGATGAAGCGAATACTCTCGGCGGCCGACGTCCCGGTCGCTCCCTTCGCGCCCGTGTCGAACCTCGCCGACCTCCTCGGATTCGTCGAGGAGTACGGATTCCCCGTCGTCGTCAAGCCCCGGCGCGGTGGCGGGTCCATGGACGTGCACGTGCTGCACGACCAGCAGGACATCGAGTCCCTGCTCGCCGTCCACCGGGACCTGGGCACCGACGACGGCGCCCAGCTGCTCGCAGAGCAGTACATCGAGCACGAACTGCTGCACGTGGACGGCATCATCCTCAGCGGGGAGACCCGGGTCATGTGGCCCTCGACCCAGGGTGACAGCACCTGCCTGGACATCAAGGCGGGTCTCGCACTGCACAGCTGCCTGCTGGACGCGGACGACCCCCTGTTCGAGCCGGCACGTGAACTCACCCGTCGTGCCCTGGCCGCGCTGCCGACTCCGGAGACCTCCACGTTCCACGCCGAGATCTTCCTCGCGACGGACGGCCGCCTGGTGTTCAACGAGGTCGCCAGCCGTATGGGCGGCGGGCTGATCGAGGACGTGCTGACGCTGGGCTTCGGCCATTTCCTGCCCGAGGTCTACGTCCGCTACCTCGGCGGTAACGAGCCGCCCGGGGTTCCGGCCGCACCGGAGCGGATCGCCGGCCTCGCACTGTTCCCGCCGCGCCCCGGCACCCTCGTGGCGATTCCCGAGGAGTGCCCGGTGCCCGGCATCGTCGAGTACCGCGCGTACGCCGAGCCGGGGGCCGTACTCGAACCCGCCCGGATGAGCGTGGAGAAGATCGGGTCGGTGCTCGCCACCGGCGGTTCACGCGGCGAGGTCGAGACAGCACTGGCCGATGCCAGGACGTGGTTCGAGCAGGCCACAGTCATCCAGGCCGAAGCCGGGCGGACCTCTGATCATGATTGAGACCTTGCGCCTCGCCCGGCGTACGCCCGGCGTCCTGCTGTTGCTGACCGGCAACTTCGCTGTCGCCGTCGGCAGCAACATCGTGATTCCCTATCTCGCCATCTTCCTGACCCGGGAACAGCACCTCAGCGCGGCTGTGGTCGCCGTGGCCATCACGGTGAAGTTCTGGTCCCAGCAGGGGCTGAGCATGCTGGGCGGCTGGATCGCGGACCGTGTCGGTCCTGTCGGCGCCATGTGCGGCGGTCTGCTGGTCAGGGCCCTGTCGTACCTGCTGCTCCTGGCCGCCTCCGGACCCGTACCGGTCGTGGCCGCGTGCGCGCTCCTGGGATTCGGTGGCGCGATCTACGTGCCGGCTTCGAAGTCGGCGCTGGTGCGGCTGCTGGGATCAGGGGAACAGCTCAGGACGGTGTTCGCCCTGCGCAGTACGGCGAACAACGCGGGCAGCGCCATCGGCCCCCTGGCCGGCAGCCTCCTTCTGTTCCTCGCCGACGCCCGCGTCGGCTTCGTCGTCACCAGCGCCATCTACGTCGCCCTGGCCGTCGTCCTTCTGCGTCTGCGCAAGCTGACGGACTTCGAGGCACCGAAGGCCACGGACACCACGGCGGACACCGGCTCCGTAGGGGCCACCGCTCCCGTGGACGGGCGGAAGCTCGCCTGGGTGCTCGGCTGCGCCTTCGCCTTCGGGTTCTGCTACATCCAACTCGAGTACGCACTCCCGGTGTTCACGGGAAGCGTGCAGAGCCCGTCCCTCGTCGGCGTCCTGTTCACCATCAACGCCATCGCCGTGGTGCTGCTCCAGGTCCCGCTGAACCAGTCCACCGGAAAGATCACCAGTTCGGCACTGGTCATCTCCGGCGCGCTCCTGCTGATGGGGACCGGGTTCGCGGCCGCCTCCCTGGGGTCCGTGGCCGGTCTGGTCGCGTGCGTTCTGCTGTTCTCCGTCGGGGAGGTGCTGATCGACCCCCGGATCGACAGTGAGATCGCCACCTCGGTCCCCGCACACCGGCGCGGCATGGCGTTCGGCTTCGTCGGCACGGCGATCGCCGGAGGAGGAGCCTGCGCCAACGGCCTGGCCGCCTTGCTGGCCTCCGACCAAGGCGCCGTCGGGCAGCAGTTCTGGCTGCTCCTCGTCGCGGTGAGTGTCGGCTTCGCCGCGGTCATCTACGTCTCCTCAATGGCCATGCAGCCCCGGCTGGTGGCGAGTTCGAAGAGCCTCTGAGCGCTGGTCCGCACCCGGACGTCACCGGGTGCGGACGCTCGGGACACACACCTACGCGGCGCGGCTGTGGACACCCATGCCGCCGGAGACGAGCAGATTGTCGCCCGTTATGTAGCCGGCGCCGTCGGACGCCAGGAAGGCGACGGCTCCGGCGACGTCGGCAGGGGTGCCGACGCGGCTGAGGGGAACGCCTTCACCCCAGGAGGCGATCGTGTCCGGGGAGATGCCCAGCTTGCTGTACGCGGGTGTGTCGATCAGGCCGGGGCTCACGGCGTTGACCCGGATGCGGCGTGGGGCCAGTTCGAGGGCCAGGGAGCGCATGAGCGGCAGCAGGGCTCCCTTGGCGGCGGTCATGGCGGCGCCGAGTCCCTCGCCGGCGCCGACGGTGAACACCACGGACGCTCCTTCGTTCAGCAGGGGGAGCGCCTTTTGCAGTGTGAAGAAGTTGCCCTTGACGTTGATGTCGAACAGGGCGTCGAAGGCGGCCTCGTCGGTGGACTCGACCGGGCCCGGGCGGGAGACGCCCGCGGTGAGGTGGAGCAGGTCGAGTGACCCGAGGTGCTCGCGCGCCTGCTCCACGGCCCGGTCGATGTCGGTCATGGAGCCGGCGTCGGCCCGGACGGTGATGACGTCCTCGGGAAGACCCGAGTCACCGGTGTCGCGGAGGCCGGTGACCATCACGCGGTAACCGCGCGAGTGGAGCAGTTCCGCGGTGGCCTTGCCGATCCCGCTGGTTCCGCCGGTGATGAGTGCTGTCTTCGCTGTCACGACTGTTCTCCTCGCTGATGGCACGGGGTGCCTCCGGCCCTGTCGCCGAGGGCACCCGGCCTCACCTGTGACAGCGTACGCCAACTTGGCAGTGACTGCCAGGTCTCTGGTGAGTGCCAAGATGGCAGGCAGGGCTATGCTGACTGCATGACGCAGGGAACGCAGGGCAGCGGAGCGGCTACGCCCACGCTGTGGGACCGGACACGGCAGCTGGCCGCCCAGGAGATCCTCCGGACCGCGCTGCGCCTGTTCACGCAGCAGGGGTACGACGAGACGACCATCGCGCAGATCGCCCGCGAGGCCGGCGTCTCCCAGCGCACCCTCTTCCGCTACTTCGGTACCAAGGAAGACCTCGTCGGCGGCAGCCAGGAGCAGTTCGTCACCCTCCTGGTGGAAACCGTCCGCGAGCAGCCCGCCGACGCCGGTGCCTGGGAGGTGCTGCGTACCGCGCTCGAAGCCGCGCTCTCCCTCCATACGAGTCATGAGGAGGCGCTGGAGCGCTTCCGCCTGGTGCACCACACCGACTCGCTGCGCGCGGCCTACCTCGGGAAGCGCGTGCGCTGCCAGGAGGAGTTGCTGCCGCTGCTCGAAGCCAGGCCGGCGCCTTCGGAGACGGACAGAGGGCAGGCCCGCGCCGTCGTCGCGACAGCGTTCGCGTGCTTCGACGCCGCGACCGCGACGTGGCTCGAGGCGGACGGGCAGGGCGACCTTCTCGACCTGTACGACCGGGCCCTGGCCGCGGTGCGCGGCTGAGGGCCCCCGGCCGCCCGGCGCGCGATGCCGGGGCGTGAGCCGTCCCGCCCCGGCATCGCGACGTCACGCCCCGCGGCCGGGTCAGCGGGCCGTCCGCGGCTGCAGAACCTCGGCCATGGATCCCTCGCGCCACTGCCTCAGCAGGTCGTGGAAGGCGACGGCGCCGTGGGGGTACGCGCTCGGGGCGTTCGGCCGGCCGAGTCCCTCGCGGTTGTAGTAGCCGGGGGTGCACTCGGCGTGGAACCACTCGTGGTCGGGTGCGTCCTTGGCCAGGACCGAGATCCAGGCGTCCTCGGACGCGCGTGACGGTTCGAGGACGGCGTCCTCGGCCTCCGCCGCCGCGACGAGTGCGGCGGCGTGGACGGCCTGTTCGTCGAGGATGTGCGAGAAGTTGACGCTGCTGGCGTTGTGCAGGGATCCCATCCGGATCAGGTTGGGGAAGCCGTTGCTGGTGAAGCCGTGCAGGGTCCGCGGGCCCTCCTGTGCCATCGCGTGCAGAAGCTGGACGCCGTCCCGGCCGTGGACGGGGAGCTTGCCGGAGTGGACGCCGGAGACCCCGACGGAGAACCCCGTGGCGAAGATCAGGCAGTCGAGTTCGTACGTCTCGCCGCCGACGACGACCCCGTTCCCGGTGATGCGCTCGATGCCGTGGGTGTCCGCGGTGTCGACGAGGGAAACGTTGTCCCGGTTGAACGCCGCGTAGTACTTGTCGGAGAAGGTGGGGCGCTTGCAGGCGTACCGGTACCAGGGCTTGAGCTTCTCCGCCGTGTCGGGGTCGGTGACGGCCTGCTCGACGCGGGCACGGAGTTCGTCCATCTTCGTGGCGTCGGCCACCTCGTACGCGGCTTCGAAGTCGGGCCCGTTGTCCTCGCGGCGGAAGCTCGGCAGGAGCTTCTCCAGAAGGGCGGCCGATGAGGTCCAGCCGTCGGCGACGAGGTCCCGGTCGGCCGACTCGCCGGAGACGATGCGCAGGAAGTTCTCGCGGCGCTCCCGGGACCAGCCCTCGTGGTCCGCGCCGACGTCCTCCGCGGTCGTGCGGCGGTTGCCGCGCACGTCCACGCTGGAGGGGGTGCGCTGGAAGACGTAGACGTGCTGGGCGTCCTCGGCCAGCAACGGAATGACCTGGACGCCGGTGGCGCCGGTGCCGACGATGCCCACCCGCTTGCCGGTCAGGCCGGTCATGCCGCCGTCCGGAGTGCCGCCTGTGTAGGCGTAGTCCCAGCGCGACGTGTGGAAGGTGTGGCCCTGGAAGGTCTCGATACCGGGTATTCCGGGCAGCTTCGGATCGGACAGCGTGCCGGTGGCCGTGACGACGTACGTGGCGTGGAACGCGTCGCCGCGGTCGGTGGCCACGATCCACGTCCCGGACTCCGCGTCCCAGGTGAGTGAGGTGACCGCGGTGGAGAACAGCGCGTCCGGGTAGAGGTCGTACTTCTCGGCGATGCGCACGGCGTGGCGGCGGATCTCGTCGCCCGGTGAGTACTTCCACTCCGGCACGTACCCGGTCTCGTCGAGCATCGGCAGATAGATGTGCGACTCGACGTCGCAGTGGACGCCCGGATAGCGGTTCCAGTACCAGGTGCCCCCGAAGTCACCGCCCTTCTCGACGATCCGGACACGCTCCACGCCCTGCTGACGCATCCGCGCACCGGTGAGGATCCCGCCGAAACCGCCACCGATCACAGCGACGTCGACGGTGTCGTGCAGCGCCTCGCGTCCGGTCGGCCCCTCCACGTACGGGTCGGCGGCGTAGTAGCCGAACTCCGCTTCGGTGTCGCGGTACTGGCGCGCTCCGTCGGGCCGTACGCGCCGCTCCCGCTCCTGCTGGTAGCGCTGCCTCAGCGAGGCGAGTCCGTCGGGGATCGACGCTTGGGTGGTCGTCATGTGGGGGTCTCACTCCAATCGGTCGGCCGCCCGGACTGAACGGCCATCAGTTACCGTAGCAATGACCGGACATCGTTGTCCGGTTGGCTGTGCGGGAGGGTCAGGACGCCCGCACGGGAACCCCCGCGCCCCGGCCCGAGCCCCTGAACCCCTCGGCCGGCGGCACACCCCCGCACCTCGCTGACAGGAAGTGTGATCCCCCCCATGCGACGATCTCCGGCCCGTTCCCTCGCCGTGCTCGCCACCGCGGGCGCCCTCGCCCTCACCGGATGCGGTACGGAAAATGCCGGCTCAGCCGGCGGCGGGGCCGCCGCCTCCACGGACAGGACCATCCGCGCCCACCAGGTCATGCAGTTGACGAAGGTGCACGAAGAGACCGGGATGACCCTGCTGGAGGGCCCGACCTTCGGTGAGAACGGCGACCTGTTCGTCGTCGACGTCACGGCACCCGCCGGAGACCCCAAGGTGATGAGTGTCGATGTGAAGGAGAAGAAGTCGCGGGCGGTCCACACGGACGACCGGGGGGCTTACACCTCCGCACAGTTCAGCCCGCACGACGGACGGCTCTACCTCACCGACTACGCCCACGGCGAGGTCGTCAGCCTGGCCCCCGACGGCAGCGACCGGCGGACCTTCTTCTCCGGCACGGTGGACGGCGCGCAGATGAACCCCGATGACATCGCCTTCGACGAGGAGGGCAACCTGTACGTCAGCGACTCACGCAGCCTGTCCGTGGGAGACGCGCACGGCCGTGTGGTGCGCATCGACCGCGACGGCGAGAAGGCCACCGTGGTGGCCGACGGGCTGGCAGCGACGAACGGAATCTCGTTCGACGCGGACTACCGGGGACTGTGGGTCAGCGAGCTCACGCAGAACCGGATCTCGTACCTCGGTCTCGACGGAGAAGGAGCGGTGACCTCCCGGCACGTCGCCATCCGGGTGGACGGCGGGATCGCCCAGACCGACTCGATCGCCGTGGACGCGGACGGCAACCTCTACCAGGCGCTGCACGGCCGGGCCGCGATGGCCGTGTACGACAAGCACGGTGAGCGACTGGCGACGGTCGAGGTCCCGGCCAAGGGCCTGGAGTCGGCGACGAACGTGGCGATCACCCCCGGCGGGAAGAAGGCCTACATGACCGTCAGCGGCCCCGCCGGCGGGTACATCTACACCTTCGACGCACTGGCAGAGGGGATCCGGCAGTCCAACGGCGGCTGACGGCCCCGCCCTCAGGCGTCGAAAGGCCGCACTGTCCCCACCTCGACGCCGAGCAGCCGCCAGGCCGCCATGGCGCGGCGCTCCCGCGCCTCACGCTCGGGACCGCCGGCGGCGCCGGAGACCATGGCGACGGCGAGCATGAGGTCGTTCGCCGCCCCCAGCCGATGGCCGTCCGGCAGGCGTTCCCGCAGGGCACGCTCGACGCGGTCCGAGAGGGCCAGGGCGTGCGCGAGAGCCTCCGAGTGGTCGACGGACCCGCGCATGTGCAGCAGGCCGAGGAATGCCGCCGACTCCTTGAGGTGCCAGGTCAGTACGCCGAGGATGTCGGCGAACGACATGTCCTCGGCCGCAGCGGCCTGCTCGATCTGCCGCACGTTCTCCTCCAGGACCGCGGTCGCGAGGGCGTCCCGGTCAGGGAAGTGCCGGTACAGAACGCCCTGCCCGACCCCGGCCCGACGTGCGATCGCGGAGAGCGGGGCGTCCAGTCCCTGTGCCGCGTAGATCTCCCGGGCGGCCACGATCAGAGCGGCACGGTTACGGGCGGCGGCCTTCGGGCCGCCGTTCGCGGGTCGCCTTACGTCCGGCAAAAGGGGCTGGGTCATCCCGAAAGGGTACCGGCCGGCCCCGCAGGCGGACCCGGGCGGCGCCTACGGGGAACCACGAGCGCGCTACCTTCGTGAGCGAGTGGCTGTTCCCGTCGCTCGCAGGATCTGCGCGGTGTACGGGTTGAGCTCGACCGCTTCGTCCTCGCCGACGACGACCGTCCCCCCGATGTAGGCCAGGTGCTGTCCGAAGGCGTAGTTGGGCTCGAAGGCGAAGGTCATTCCCGGGCGGAGTTCCAGGTCCCCGTTGATGGTGGGATGGTCCGCCTCCGGAGGGTAGGCCCCGGCGCCGGGAATCCTCCGGCCGGCGTCGGCGGGGAAGCCGCTGAGCGTGATCGCCGGGTTGAGCGCGTGCACCGCAGGGCCGAACTCCCAGCCGTCGGCCGCGTCCAGCGGTCTGCGCATGGCGTCGACGACGTCGCCGAACGTCCGCCCGGGGCGCAGCGCCTCCAGGCCCGCGTCGTAGGCCGCGCGAGCGACGACGGCGGCGCGCAGCAGATCCTCGTGCGGCTCACCGACGGTGATCGTCGCCTGGTGCTGTGTGTGGCGTCCGCCGAAGTTGCAGAACACCTCGGCGGAGATGATGTCGCCGTCCCGCAGGATGCGGGGGGCCTGCGGACGGTACGCCCACTGCGGCAGCCCCGACGCGAGCGGGGCGGGGCCCGACCAGAAGTGCATGGCCGCCGGAACGGTTCCGCGCGCGTACCCCGCCGACATGCCCGCCGCGTACACCTCGCTCTCGGGGACACCGGCGGCGGCGGTGGCGGCCATGGCCGCCACCATGGCGTCGCCGATGCCCGCCGAGTGGCGTACGACGGCGACCTCCTCGGGGCCCAGCGGCATGATGAGCCGTGACAGGGCCATGGCCACCGGCTTGAACTCGGCCTCGGGGAACTCCTCCAGGATCTTGCTCCACAGCCCGTGGGGCACGATGCCCTCGGGATGCCAGGGCGGATAGATCTCCAGGCCGACGACGCCGACGGTGCTCCTGGACAGGCCGAGTTCATGCAGCGTGGCCGCGACCGCCCGGGAGTCGCGGCGCTGCGACCGGATGCTCCGGGGCGGGATCCACATGGTGTCGCCTCTGCGCATGGACTCCAGATGGTCCCTGGCGAACATCTCCATGGGAAGAGCACGACCGGTTCGCCGTCCCGCGGGAGGACGACCGTCGTCCCGGCCCTGCCGTTGGTGAACCACGTGTCATAGGCGAACGGCGCCGGGCCGGCGTCCTCGTGCTCCCCGAAGACGAGCAGCGCGTCGAGACCTTCGCGCTCCATGAACGCGCGTGCCAGGTCCCAGCGGCGGTCGCGCTCCGCCATCGAGAAGGACGGGACCACTGCATCACTCATGTCGTTCTCCTCAGGGGTGTCGGCTGAGCCTGCGGAAGGAGGCGCCGGCCAGGGGCGAGCGGCGCCGGGCGTGCCCTCACCAGGGGAGGGAGCCGTCGCGGTCGCGGTACTGCCCTGTCCCTCCGGGCGAGGTGGTCGCCAGCTCGACGATGACGTCGGTGCCCTCGGTGACGGTCTGGGTGCCCTTGTGGCCGTTGAGGTCGGTGGCGGTGAAGCCGGGGTCGGCGAGGTTGAGGCGGATCCCCGGGAGGGCCTTGGCGTACTGGGTGGTGATCATGTTGAGGGCGGCCTTGGACGGCGGGTACATCAGGTGGGGGAAGGTCGACTCCTTCCGCTCGGGGTCGGAGGTGATCGTCAGCGATCCGGCGCCGCTGGAGACCATCACGACCCGTGGGTCGTGCCCGGCGCGCAGCAGTGGCAGGAACGCGTGCGTCACGCGGACCGGGCCGACCACGTTGACCTCCAGGACCGGGACGAGGTGCTGGGGCAGGGTCTCCTCGGGCCCGACGAGCTCGCCGGTGATGCCGGCGTTGTTGATCAGGACGTCGAGCCGGCCGGTGATCCCGCTCACCGTCAGGACTGCGGCGGCGACCGACTCGTCGGAGGTGACGTCCAGCGGGACGAAGGTCACGTCCGCGCCGTCGGCGGCGAGCTGCTCGCTCGCCCTGAGGCCTCGGGCCTCGTCGCGGGCACCGAGGAAGACGCGCCAGCCGAGTGCGCCCAGACGGCGGGCCGTCTCGTAGCCGAGGCCCTTGTTGCCGCCGGTGATCAAAGCGGTGGTCGTGTTGCTGGAGGGGCTGTGTGACTCGCTCATGCCCCGACGATGACCCCCCGGGCGGAACCTATCCAGAGAGGGCTGAGACTGGGAGCGGGCGTCCCTGGATGGCGGCACCGGGCGGGTGGACAATCGGCGTATGGACCGTCTCGAACTCGCCCGCGTCCTCAAGGCCGCGCGGGCACGCATCGTGCCCGAGGAGGTCGGCCTGCCTGCCGGTCCGCGACGCCGGGTGGCCGGGCTGCGTCGCGAGGAGGTGGCCCAGCTCGCCGGGCTGAGCGTCGATTACGTCGTCCGCCTGGAGCAGGGCCGGGGGCCCAGGCCGTCCGCCCAGGTTCTGACGGCCCTGACCCAGGCGCTCCGGCTGGAGACCGACGAACGCGACCAGGTCTTCCGCCTCGCCGGCAGTGCCCCGCCGCTCGCCGGCCGGGTCGAGATGTCGGTCCGGCCGAGCGTGCTGCGTCTGCTCGGACGGCTGACCGACCTGCCGGCACTCGTGCTGTCGGCCAGGAGCGACGTACTGGCGCACAATCCCATGGCCGACGCGCTCCTCGGGGACCTGAGCCGCTGGACCGGGCGGCAGCGCAACATCATCTGGCAGCGGTTCCTCGGCACCGCCCGCACCCGCGTGGCGCTCGCCCCCGACGAGGACGAGGCGACGGCCCAGCAGGCGGTCGGGACGCTGCGCACCGCGCTCTCCCGCTACCCGGACGACCCGGACCTGCGCTCGCTGGTCGATGAACTGCTCGCCGGCAGCGAGCGGTTCCGGGCCATGTGGGAGGAGGGGCTCTCCGCGGTGCGGCGGTCGATGCCCAAGACGGTCGACCATCCCGACCTCGGGAAGCTCGTCCTGGACTGCGACACCCTGATGCTGCCGGACACCGACCAGTCGATGATCGTCTACTCGGCGGCGGCCGGCACGCGCGAGGCCTCGGCCCTGGACCTGCTGCGCGTCACCGGCACCGAACGGATGCGGGTGAGCGGCTAACGGGCCCTCACCCGCGAGCCCAGGAAGTTCAGGAGCGCGTCGTTGAAGGCCTCGGGCTGCTCGGCGCCGGGGAGGTGCCCCGCCTGCTCGATGACGACGAGGTCGGCGGACGGGATCAGGCCGCGCAGGGTCTCGGCGTCGCTCAACGGGGTGTAGGCGTCGTCGGCGCCGACCACGACGAGCGCGGGGACCGTGGCCCGGGCGAGGGTGTCACGGTAGTCGGGCCGCTCGGCCCTTCCGCGCAGTGCCGCCGCGGCCCCTTCCGGGGAGGTGCCGCGCATCATGGCCAGGACGTGCCCGGCGACGTCCGGGAGGGCCGTGACGTTGTACGAGGCGATCATCTTGTCGATCACTTCGTCCGCGTAGCCGCCCATGCCCTCCGCGACGATCCTGTCTGCCAGGGCGACACGGTAGGCCTTGCCCTCGTCGGTCTCGGCCTCCATGGAGGTGTCGGACAGGACGAGCCCGAGCACCCGGTGGGGGCGGGTCCGCTGGAACTCCATCGTGATCTGACCGCCCATCGAGACCCCGCCGATGACCACCTGTTCCAGGCCGATCGTGTCGAGGAGCGCGGCGATGTCGTCGGCGAAGTCGGAGAGCAGGGTCCTGCCCGGCACGACCTCACTGGCCCCGTAGCCGCGCAGATCCGGCGTCACGACCCGGTACCCGGCTGCCGTGAGTGCGGTGACCTGAGGGGCCCACAAGGTGCGGTCGAACGGATGGCCGTGCACGAGCACCACGGGTATGCCGTCCGACGGCCCCTGGTCGTCGTAGTGGATGGACACGCCGTTGACCACTGTCTTGATCATGCGGGGCACTGTAGTGGCCACGATGCGGCCGGTACGGGAGTAGTGGCGCGAGGAGGTTCGTCGACCGCCGCTTGGTTACAAACTGTCAAGGGCGCCGGGCAGGTTGTTACTTTTATTGGACGCTTGATAAACTGCGTCCAATGAAAGTATCGCCGAGTCTGCTCCCTATTCTCCGATCCCGCACGCAAGGCGAGCTCCTTGCGACTGTGCTCCTGCATCCGGAGCGCGAATACAGCATCACCGAGCTCGCCACTGGCATAGGGGTGACGCCCACAACCGTCCTGCGTGAGGTCGAGCGGTTGGTCGACGGTGGCATCCTGACGGACCGCCGCGTGGGGCGCAGCCGCCTCGTCAGGGCCTGTACGGATACCCCGCTGTATCGTCCACTGAGCGATCTCATGTCCGTCTCCTTCGGTCCTGTGCCCCTGCTCACCGAAGGCCTGGCAGGGCTCGAAGGCGTTGAGCGCGCTTATATCTACGGGTCTTGGGCCGCTCGGTACAACGACGAGCCGGGGCCGCCGCCCGCTGACGTGGATGTCCTCGTTGTGGGTGTTCCCGACGCTGACGCGCTCTTCGACCTTGCCGACGAGGTGTCCCGACGGCTGGGGCGTGAGGTCAACGTCCACAGGATCTCCGCCGAGGCGTGGGAGGGGGGATCCGACGACCCGTTCCTCACCAGCGTTCGTGAACGTCCGTTGGTCCAGCTGAACCTTGAACCGGAGGCGCGGTGATGCGCTGGAATCAAGGGCGCTCCGCAGTCGACGCACTCATCGGCAGTGGCGCACTTGAACGCGTACCAGCTTCTCGGCAGGCCGCTGAGAGGGAACTGGTCCGGGCGCGTACGCATGTCGGATCTGCGCGGCAGTTGGCGGCGACCGACCCGGAGGGCGCATACACGCTGTCCTATGATGCCGCGCGTCGAGCGATGGCTGCGGTGTTGCAGAACCAGGGGCTGCGCGCTACCAGCCGTGGTGGCCACACTGTCATCTCCGAGGCCGTGCGAGCACAGCTCGACCCGCCGCTCGGGTCGATACTGCGCCCCTTCAACCGCATGCGCGCCCGGCGCAACGAAATTGAGTATCGGTCGTCGGAGGCCCCCACTGTGTCTCCGGAGGAGGTGGTGTCTGACTTGACCAAGGTGGAGGCACTCATCGAGCTCGCGGAGAAGGCGATTCCGAACATGCCGCGCTATTGACGTCCTGATCGTCTGGCTGGCATTCGTGCCCAAGGCCCCTATGCCCCGCGGCCTGGCCGGCATCGGGGCATACGGGCTCGGCGTCGGCTCAGGTCGACAGCGTGGAGGCGGAGCCGAGCCCGGCGACACCCAGCCCGTCGAAGCTGACGGCGCCCGAGAATCCGGCGGAGAGCGAGGAGAGCGGCGTCTCCAGGGCGATGTCGCCGGCCAGGCCGGCCGAGACGCCACCGGACACGTTGTCCAGGTCCGCGTCGGAGATTTCCTGAGCCTGTATCTGGGGAGCGGAGCTCATGAGGTGAATTCCCTTCACGTTTCATTCCGAATGGCTCGGGCCAACTCCGTCAGGAATGAAGACCCTTGCCGCATTCACGGGTGTGGGGACACCCGTGGTGTGGAGGATGAAAGCACGTGAGTGCGGCGCGGGGCCACCCCTCGCTCTACCCCTCGTCGCGCTTTTCCACATCGAAAAGCCGGTGCGGTCACATCGGTTCGTGGACCGGTACGTTTTCTTCACTCGACGATCGACGGAATTTCCGTCAGCCGAATCCTGAATACGCCGCGAACGGGGCATTCTTCGCGGGAGTTCGCTCCACGCCCCGGGGGCCCGCCGGAGGCGGCGGACCACCTGCGTGCGCGGTGTGGAGATCCGCCGCAGACGGGCCGGGAGGTCAGGGCCGGACCGGTGTGCCGGGGCTGATCTCGTACGCCTTCTGTACGAGGGCAGGGCGGCGGCCGTCGTTGAGCTGCCGGTCCCACTGGGCGTCCATCTGCTCGCGGGCCTGCGGTTCCATCTCGGTGGGGAGCAGATGCCGGTACCGGCGGTCCTCGCCGAGGAGGGCCTGGACGGTGCGGCGGTAGACGGGTTCGGGGTCGTACTGCTCGTGCGGGAAGGCGAGTGCGGAGTAGTCGTAGAGACGGCCGGCGGGATCGTCGCGCCATTCCTTCCACGTTTCGAACATGGTGTCGTTGAAACCCGTGAGGAAGGGGCCCGGGTTGATCGTCGCCACCGTGACCCCGAACTCCGCGAGTTCCTGGTCCAGCGCGTCGGCGAATGCCTCCACCGCGTGCTTGGAGCCCGCGTAGGCACCGGTGAACGGGTCGACGGTGAGGCCGGCGACCGAGGACATGAACACGATCCGTCCACTGCGGCGGGCCGCCATCCGGCGGGCGATGCCCTGGGTGAGCAGAACAGTCCCGAAGACGTTCACCTCGAACTGGCGGCGCAGCCGGTCCTCGGGAATGTCGGCTGTCGCGCCGCCCTCGGAGACGCCGGCGTTGTTGAGGAGGACGTCCACATCCCAGGACCAGGCGTTCTCCCGGTCGCCGGGGTCGGTCACGTCCAGCTTCTCGACCCGCACCTCGACACCTCGTTCGCGGGCGTCTGCGCGTACCGAGCTGACCTGGGCGATGATCTCCACCCCCGCGATCACCTCGTGCCCGGCCGCAGCGAGCCGCAGCGCCACTTCCTTGCCGAAGCCGCTGCCCGCGCCGGTGATGAGAATCGGTCCCGCCATGTCGTCACACCTTTCCGTGCCTCTGGCCAGCTCGTACCGCCGCACCCTATGCACGGGGGGCGGACATTTCGGTCACCTGTCAGTTGTGGTTGAGCTGGTCGTGCCGGAAACCGTTCACACGGGTGCGGTGGCCAGGACGGCCCAGACGGTTTTGCCCGGCGCGCCCTCCCGCGCGGTGGTGCCCCACTCCTCGGCGAGGGCGGCGACCAGCATCAGCCCTCGTCCCGTCTCCGCGTCGGCGGGCAGACCGGTGGAGGGTGCCGGCAACCGCTCGCCCCGGGTGTCGCCGATCTCCACTCGCAGCCGTCCCCCTCCCGCCCGGCTCAACCGGAGCAGTGCGTCCCGGCCCGGTACCAGCCCGTGCGTGACCGCGTTGGCGGCCAGTTCTCCGACGACCAGGCTCACCGTGTCGTTCACCTCGGAGCCGTAGCGGAAGCCCCACTCGTGCACGCGGTGGGAGGCCAGCCGCCGGGCGAGGCGGGCGCCGCGCGGGGTGGAGGAGAAGCGGAGTTCGAAGGTGTCCGCAGGGTGCGGCGCGGTGCGGCCGGGGATCGTCATGGGGCAAAGATCCCGTCCCGTGCACCGCTCTCACCAGCACCGACGGCCGTACGAGCGGGGTCTGTCAGGGCCGTGCCGGATTCTGACGGGGCTGTACGGGCGTGCCGTCACCCGTGGGACGGACATCAAGGCGAAACCGTCTCCCGGCACGACGGGCGGTCATAGCTTGCTGTCACTGCGTGCCGACCCAGGGAGTGAGGAAGCATGGACGTTGCGGTGGCCGGTGCCGTCGAGGGCTCCGCGGACCCGGGGAGCGGGTTCCTGCGCTGCTTCGGCCAACAGGTGAAGCTCCTGCGCGAGGCCGCGGGGCTCACCCAGGCTGAGCTCGGCGCGAGCGTCGGATACGGCGAGGCCCACATCGCCTCGGTGGAACAGGGACGCCGCATCCCCAAGCCGGAGATGGTGGACGCGATGGACCGGGTTCTGGGCGGGCGCGGGGTGCTGGTGGCCATGAAGGGGGAGGTGGAGCGGGCGCGGTATCCGTCGTTCTTCCGGGAGTTCGTACGGCTCGAAGCCGAGGCGCACGAACTTCACGCGTACGACGCGCAGGTGGTGAACGGGCTTCTCCATCGCGAGGAGTACGCCCGTGCCGTATTCGCCATGTGGCGCCCCCTGCTTGACGAGGAAACCATCGAGCAGCGGCTGGCCGCCAGGCTGGACCGCCAGAGGATTCTCTCCAAGCGCCCGGCTCCGCTGCTCAGCTTCGTCATCGAGGAGTCGGTTGTACGACGGCCGCTCGGAGGTGCCGCCGTGCTGCGTAGTCAGCTTGAACAGCTACTGATCGTCGGTCATCAGCGGCACGTCGAGATTCAGATCATGCCGACGGACAGGGACGAACACGCAGGCCTGTCCGGGCCCTTCACGTTGATCCTCGCCAAGAACCGGCGGAGGATGAGCTACGTGGAGGCGCAGAGCCGAGGAGTCGTACGCTCGGAGCCCGCAGAGGTTCAGGTGCTGGAATCCACCTACGGCGTCCTGCGGGCCCAGGCTCTGACTCCGAAGGAGTCGTTGGCGCGGATCGAGAAACTCTTGGGAGAGCTGTGAACAAGAACGCCGACGGGGCAGCAGGGCTGACCTGGATGAAGAGCAGTCACAGTGCCGGGGACGGCGGGCAGTGTGTGGAGGTGGCGGCCGCGAGCGTGTCCGTATACGTACGCGACTCCAAGCAGGCCGAAGGCCCCGTCCTGCACGTCGGAGCCGGCCAGTGGACGACGTTCGTGCGGATGGCCGCGCGCGGCTGACGTACGACACGATGCCCCGGCCACCTGCGGCCGGGGCACGTCACGGCATCCTGAGCATCGCTCGAATCCCGGACCTCGGAACCCGACGCCCGCATCTCGAAGCGTTCAGTGCCGGTGCCGCCCGAAGCTGAGATAGGCGAAACTCTCGCCCTCGCGTGGCGCCCGGGTCCAGGACCGGGTTGTGAAGGTGCGGAGACACCCCTGGGTCAGCGCGAAGCGGGGCAGGGACAGCCCGAGTTCGGTGTGCAGGGCCTCCAGGGTGCGTAGCTCGTTGTCGAGTTCGGCGGCCTCCGGGAGGAACAGCCGTGCGGGGTCCAGGGCCCCGGGTATCTCGCCGGAGCGCTCGATGCCCGTGCCCCGCACCGTGAACGCGTAGAGCTCGGCCCCGTGTTCGGCCACCGACAGGTGGAACGTGTGCGGGCGGCTACCCAGGGGCGGGCGGCTCGGGCTGCGCCACACCACCACCGCGCGGCCGGACGAGGAAGCGGCCGGGGCGGGGGACACGAACCGTTCGCTCAGGTGATGGGCGTCGCCGTCGAAGGCGAAGGCCCACCCGCCGGCGGTGCGGCCGACGGCGACCGGGGCCCGGTCCTCCCAGGGTTCCGCGTGCTCCCGCGCGTCGGCATCGGATGCCCGCCGCCAGCGCCCCCAGTGCTGATCCATGGGGGCGCTCAGCGCGGAACCTTCCTCGCCGATCAGGCCCGGCAGAGCGGCGGGATCGATCCCCTCGGCCCAGACGCAGCGGTATCCGTCGAGTGCCTGTCGGTACGGATCGGACTCCGTCAGCCAGGCGAGGCCCGGCGGGTCGAGATCGGGCACCGGCTCGGGAGCGGGGCCCTTCTCCCCGGCCCGAGGTGTCGCGAGGATTTCCCGCCCGCGCTCCGGGGTGATCAGCGACCCCAGGAACGGATCGGCGAGCAGGCCGATCGGGGCGATCAGCGAGGGCCCGGGGGCCTCCCACAGCGGGAGCGCGTCCCGCAGCACCCGCCATGCGGCGTCGGCCGCACCCCAGCGGGCCGAGTCCCGGGCCTCGGCGACGGCCCGGCCCCACGGACCGGGAGGCGCGTAGTGATGGGTGCCGTCCCGCATCGCGCCCAGCACGGCCTCGGCGGTCTCCCGGTCGACCCCGCGAGCAGCCATCATGCCGAGCCAGTGGTCGTCTCCGCCCAGCCGCCATTCGTCGCGTGCCGGTTTCATGGCGTGCACGGGCAGCATCTCGGGCAGATAGCGCTGGTCGGCCACCAGGAGGCCGTAGTCCCGGGGACTGTGCGGAGCCAGCAGGTGCCGGAGCTGGCCCAGCAGGACGGCGCTGTGTGGCCGTCCGAAGGACATCGCCTCCTCGAGCAGGGGCAGGGCCTCCTCATGCCGTCCGCGCAGGGCCAGCCGACGGGCCTCCTCGACGTGGGCGTCCTGGGTGCGGGTGGTCGCGTTCACGAAGTGGGGCATTGACGCCCGGTCCGCGTGGAATTCGCGGTACATGGCCTCCATGTACGCGCGGAACGAGGGGTAACGGTCCGGAAATTCGCCGCTCCAGCCCTTGTAGACGTAGAGCGCCCACTCGCCGTCCTGGTCCCTGTCACCCGGGTCGAGCAGGGCGGACGACATGTCGGAATCCGTCTCCAGCCGCAGCGCCCGTTGCCACATACCGGCGAGCAGGACTTCCTCCTCGCTCGGGTCGGCGCCCAGGTTCTCCTCGTACAGCGGGGTCATGGCGTGCGGATCCCCGAACCAGTCGATATCCGCAGCGCCACCGAGGTGATAGATCGCGGCCGTCTGGTCCACGTGCCAGCCGTCGCTCTGGGCCAGGAACTCCCGGTAGGAGGTCGGCAGCCGCTGCCCCAGCCGTTTCTCGGCTGCGGCGATCGCGGCCTCGTCCGCTCCGGGTCTGCCCGGTCCGGCGCGGGGCACCTCGCCGTCCTCGTCGTCGTCCGTGTCGGGAATCCACTCCTCCTGCCAACGCCCCAGGAAGTCGTGCCAGCTGGAAGTCTCACTGTTCATGGCCGGGATGCTGCCATCCGGCACCGACAACGATGCTGGGACCCGGGTCCCGGGCGGAACCGGCCGGATTCGAACCGGCGTCCTCGCGGTTTTGGAGGCCGCGCGCGACGACCTCTGCGCTACGGCTCCGCCCGGACAGGAATCCTATTCCGCCGCACGGGCGGTGACGGTCAGTTCGCTCACCCCCGCCGGCTTCTCCGCGTCCGTCGAGCGGACCGTCAGCCTGACCTGGCGGGCCACGGCGCCCGGTTCGTACGGGCGCCAGCTGCGGCCGTCCAGGGAGGTCTCCAGGGTGTGGGAGGCCGGTGCGACGTCCGTCCAGCGGGGCGTGAGCGAGGCGATCCGGGTGACGTGGCGCAGGGGCACCGTCAGCGTGCCCGTCGCGCCGTCCGGTGACCAGGAGGTCGACGGGCTGCCGTCCACCGCCGCCTCCGCGTACAGGCCGGGGGCCTCCGAGGTGGCCGTCGCGGGGCGGCAGCGGGCCGCGTCGGACGTCGGGGTGAGATCGGGGCGGCGGGTGGGGAGCGTGAGGGTGCCGGAGAGGCGACGGGGGCCGGCCGGGGTGTGGACCGTGAAGGGCGCGCCGTCCGTCAGCCGGACGGTGGTCGTCCGGGGGCCGACGGCGAGGTCGTACGTACGGCCCCGGTAGCGCAGCCCGGTCAGCTCCACGCCCTCGCGGAGCTGCGGCGGCAGGAGCGGGTCGAGGCGTACGCCGTCCTCGCGCAGCCTGAGTCCCGTCAGGCCGTGTGTGAAGACCTGGAGGAAGCCGCCCTTGCCCGTGAGGAAGTCCTCGGCAGGGAAACCGGAGAGCGGGTCCTCGGCGCCGGACTTCTCGCCCCGCGCCTCGGAGAAGAGGTTGTACGGGCCACGGACGAACGGCCGTACGGCGCGCTGGAGGTACGTGTACGTGGCGCAGCCCGGCTCTCCGGTCGCGGCGGCGTCGATCGCGTGCACCGAGTCGGTCATCGCGGGGCCGTCGGGGTCGGTGCGCGCCGCGTAGTAGTCGAGCGTCGCGGCGGCGGCGCCCTCCTCCATCGGCCACTCCAGCGGGTACACGAGCAGCACGGTGTCGGCCTGCTTGATGGTCGAGCCGTTGTAGCCGGCGTACTGGAGGAACAGCTTCCGCTCGGCGTCGTACGGGATGCGCAGCCCGTCGGCGACCCGGGCCCAGCCGGCGGGGGCCTGGTGGCCGAGGAGGGCGGCGGCGCGGGTGGCGTTGCGCAGGGAGGTGGCGGCGACCGCGTTGGTGAAGACGCCGTCGGTGACGCCGTTGCTGTACTCGTCGGGGCCGGCGACGTTCTTCACCGAGTAGCTGCCGTCGGTGTTCGCCGTGGCGCGCGACTGCCAGAAGTCGGCGATGCCCTTCAGCAGCGGCCAGCCCCGGTCCGCCAGCCAGGCCCGGTCACCGGTGGCCAGGTAGTACTGCCAGACGGCGAGCGCGATGTCGCCCTGGAGGTGGTTCTGGGTCAGGCAGTGCGGCGGGTCCCAGCTCTGGCACTCGGAGTCCAGGCGGCCCTTGCTCGCGCTCGTCCAGGGGTAGAACAGCCCTTCGTAGCCCAGCTTCTCGGCGTTGGCGCGGGCGGCGTGCCGGGTGCGGTAGCGGTACTCGACGACGGAGCGGGCGAGCTCGGGGCGGGTGGCGAGGAGACCCGGATACATCCAGGTCTCGGCGTCCCAGAACACCATGCCGGCGTAGTTGTCGCTGGTCAGCCCGGCCGGGGCGAGGCTGTCCGACGAGCCGGGGCGGGTGTTGGCGAGCAGCCCGTACTGCGCGGCCCGCAGCCAGGCCTGCAGTTCCGGGCTGCCCGGCGTCCTGACATCGGATGCCCAGGCCTTGCGCCAGGCCGCCGCGTTGCCGGCGAGGACCCCTGACCAGCCGCGCCGGGCCGCGCGGTCCGCCACCGCCCCTGCGGAGGCGAGCGGGGTTCGGGAGGTGAGGGCGGTGTCGACGCCCACGTACTTCTCGAAGGTGTACGAGCGGCCGGCCCTGACCCGGGCGGTGCGGGCGCCGTCGGTTCCCCGCTGGGCGATCGCCCCCTCCGTGCCCGTGCCGAGCGTGCGGAACGTGCCGTCGTCCGCGACCGTGACCCGGCGCGCCCCGCGTTCGTCCAGCCGGCCCGTGACCGTCGCGGTGCCGCTCCAGTGCGGGGTCATCCGCAGGCGTACGGCGCCGGTGTGCACGTCGGAGCGGTCGGCGAGCACCTCATAGGTCAGGTCGGTCGCGCGGCCGCCGGCCGTGGTCCACCGCAGCGAGGTGACCACGACACCGCAGCGCAGGTGGAGGGTCTGGCGGTAGCGGGAGACGTGGCCGGCGGGGGTCGCGGAGCCGTACGTCTCGGAGCCGACGCGCACGTCGAGCGTGGTCCAGGACGGCAGCGCGGCGATCACCTCGCGGCCCTCGGCGAGGCCCTTGTCGCGGGCGTAGAGCCCGGAGACGAAGGCACCGTCGTACCGTGGGGTGTAGAGGGGCCAGCCCGTCTTCTCGCCCGTGGCGGCGTATCCGGCGCCGGTGGCGGGCACGCGGTGGCCCAGATAGCCGTTGCCGACATAGGGGTCGTATCCGTCGGCCTCGCCGAAGGTGGTGGACGCCGGTGTCCACGAGGCGTCGGACGGGGAGCCCGTCCTGCCGCACACGGGGTCCTGGACGGGCCCGGGGCCCTGGGCGGGCCCGGTGGCGTACGAGAGCGGCGGCAGGGGAAGGACCAACGCGCCCGCGATGAACGGCGCGAGAAGAGAGATGCGCTTGAGGCTCACCCCACGAAGGTAGGGAAGGCGACGCCGCCGGTGCGGTACCGGCGCGCGGGACGAGCGGACCGGTCCAGGACCGGGCTGAACAGCGAGGCGGAGGCGGCCGGGCAGGAGTCAGCCCCGATACCGGTCGTTGTCCATCCCGGCCATGAGCGCCTGATGGCTGCGCCGGACGTGTTCGCGCATCACGCGTTCCGCGCCGTCCCCGTCCTTGGCCCGGATGAGGTCGAGTACGTGGTGGTGCTCGTGGTCGGACTCGCTGAGCCGGCCCGGCTGCGCCAGGGACGTACGGACCAGACGTGCGTAGGCCAGCTGGTTCATGAGGGTCCGGTAATGAGCTTCCAGTTTGGAATTGTCGGCTCCCACGACGATGAGGTCGTGGAACTCGTGCACCAGTTCCTCGTACCGCTCGGAATCACCCTTGCGGACAGCGGCGTCGGCCGCCCGCATGTTCGCTTCGAGGTGGTCCACCTCGGGGACGTTGCCCCGGAAGGCGAGCAGCCGGGCAGCCGCCCCCTCGAACAGCTCCTTCATCT
The DNA here is from genome assembly GCF_044765585.1 of Streptomyces sp. NPDC102441. Classification (NCBI taxonomy): domain Bacteria; kingdom Bacillati; phylum Actinomycetota; class Actinomycetes; order Kitasatosporales; family Streptomycetaceae; genus Streptomyces; species Streptomyces sp. NPDC102441. The sequence goes on along the minus strand of NZ_JBIWKH010000001.1, from coordinate 732,724 downwards.
GGAACAGTTCGGTGATCTCCCGGCGGGACGGGGCGGCGACGAACGTGCCGACCCGTGGGCGCACCTCCACCAGGCCCTCGATCTGCAACTGCTTGAGGGCCTCGCGGATGGGGGTGCGGCTGACGCCGAAGGTCTGCGACAAGGTCATCTCGGAGAGACCGGAGCCAGGCGGCATCGCGCCGCTGATGATCATCTGGCGTAGCTCTTCGGCGACCCTGGCCTGCATGCTGGTCTGCCGCAGGGGCGTTCCTGCCGGGCGAGTGGGTTCTTGCATGGCAGATGAACCTAGTGTGAGGTGATGTTAGCCGTCAATCGCACGCATGGCGGCCCGCTGCCATGCAAGAAGCCTGGGTCCGGATCTCCCCGTCGATGCCCTACTGGAAGGCAGGGACGACCTCCTTGATGAACAGTTCCAGCGAGGCGCGCTTCTCCTCGTGCGTCAGGCTGGTGTCGATCCAGAAGCTGTATTCGTCGACGCCGAGTTCTTCGTAGGCGCGCAGTCGTTCGACGACCTCGGCGGGAGTTCCGATCATCGCGGTTCGGTGGAGTGACTCAGGGGTGAACTCCGGCCGCTCGGCGAACTTCGATTCCGGGCTGGGTTCCAGGAAGCCGTCGAGCGGGGTGGTCTTGTTGCCGAACCAGGCGTCGAAGGTCCGGTAGAACCGGTTGATGGCCTCAGCTGCCGGCCGCCAGCCCTCGGGCTCCTCGGCGGAGTGGACGTGCGTGTGCCGCAGGACCATGAGTTCGGGGCGGTCCACCTCGGGGTGGTTCGCCACAGCGGTGTCGAATTTCTCCTTGAGGGCGGCGACTTCCTCGTCGCCCTTCATGAGGGGGGTGACCATGACGTTGCAGCCCTGCGCGACGGCGAAGTCGTGGGAGGCGGGGTCACGGGCGGCGATCCACATCGGCGGGGTGGGCTGTTGGACAGGCTTGGGCACGCTGGTGGATGTGGGGAACTTCCAGATCTCCCCGTCGTGGGCGTAGTCGCCCTGCCAGAGCTTGCGGACGGCGGGGACGAGCTCGCGCAGGTGCTTGCCGCCGTCAGCGGCAGGCAGCCCGTCCGCCAGCCGGTCGAACTCGATCTGGTAGGCGCCCCGGGCGAGGCCGACCTCCATGCGGCCGTTGCTGATGACATCGAGCAGGGCGGTCTCCCCGGCGGCCCGGAGCGGGTGCCAGAAGGGGGCGACGATGGTCCCGGCACCCAGGCGGATGGTCGACGTCTTCGCCGCGAGGTGCGCGAGAATCGGTATCGGGCTGGGGGAGATCGTGTACTCCATCCCGTGGTGTTCACCGACCCACACCGTGCTGAACCCGCCGGCCTCGGCGATGAGGGACAGCTCGGTGAGGTTCTCGAAGAGCTCCCGGTGGCTGGTCTCCTCGTCCCAGCGCTCCATGTGCACGAACAGCGAAAACCTCATGTCAGCTCCTTCTCTGCAGTGGTGGCGGTGTCTTTGCCGCCCTGGTCCCCGGGCGGCTGACCAGGCCCGTCCGCCGACGCGGACGACATCTCGGCGATGGTCACGTCGCCGGTGGCCCAGTGGGTGCGGGGGATTTCGTGAACCGTGACGCGGATGTGTTCGGGCCGGGCGTCCACGGTGCGCAGTACGGCCGCGTGGATCTCGTGCAGCATGTTCCGGATCTGCTGCGGCCCGCGGCCCTCCGCGATCGTGACGGTGATGTGTGGCATGTCAGCTCCGCATAGTGAACGGGTCGGCCACGGGCTCCTCGCTCGTGTTGATCCAGACGCTCTTGACGCGGGTGTACTCCCTGATCGTCTCGGTGCCGTGCTCCACGCCGACGCCGCTGGACTTGAAGCCCTGGCGCGGGGACATCGGGGACATGGCTCGGTAGGTGTTGACCCAGACCGTTCCGGCGTCCAGGCGCCCGGCCACCCGGTGGGCCCGCGCGAGGTTCGTGGTCCAGACGCCTGCCGCCAGGCCGTATTCGGTGTCGTTCGCCAGGCGGACGGCCTCCTCCTCGGTGTCGAAGGGCATGACCGCCACGACCGGGCCGAAGATCTCCTCGCGGACGACGCGCATGCTGTTGTCGACGTCCACCAGGACGGTGGGCTCGTAGAAGTAGCCGCCGAGGCCTCCGTCGGTGGCCGAGCCGCCGGTCAGGACGCGGGCGCCCTCGCTGCGGCCGAGGTCGACGTAGTCGGCGACCTTGTCCCGCTGGGCCTCGAAGGCGAGCGGGCCGAGTTCGGTCGTCTCGTCCAGCGGGTCGCCGATGCGGATGGATTCGGCCCGCTCGCAGACGCGCTCCAGCAACTGGTCGTAGACCGAGCGGTGTGCGAAGACCCGGCTGCCGGCGATGCAGGTCTGTCCGGCGGCCGCGAAGACACCGGCGATGACGCCCATGGCGGCGTTCGCGACATCCGCGTCGTCGAAGACGATGTTGGGGGACTTCCCACCGAGTTCGAGGGTCGTGCCCACGAAGCGGCTGGCCGTGGCCGCCGCGATACGCGATCCTGTGGCCGTGGAGCCGGTGAACGAGATCTTGGCCAGGCCCCGGTGGTCGACCAGGGCCTGCCCGGCCTCGGCTCCGAACCCGGTCACGACGTTCACCACGCCGGGCGGGAACCCGGCCTCCGAGGCCAGCTCGGCGAGGCGGAGCCCGGTGGCCGACGTGTACTCGGAGGGTTTGATCACCACGGTGTTGCCGGCGCACAGGGCGGGGGCCAGCTTGCTGGTGGTCAGCGTCAGCGGGGAGTTCCAGGGCGTGATCGCGCCGACGACGCCGAGGGGTTCCCGAGCCGTGTAGTTCAGTACCCGGCGGTCCGAGGTGGGGATGGTGGAGCCGTGGATCTTGTCGGCCAGACCGGCGTAGTAGTGGTAGTACTCCGGCAGCGTGGCCAGCTGGCCACGCATCTCCCGCAGCAGCTTGCCGTTGTCCCGCGATTCCATCAGCGCGAGCTCGTCGGCGTTCTCGGCGATCAGGTCACCGAGGCGGCGCAGCAGGTGTCCGCGCCGGGTCTGGCTCAGGTCACGCCAGCGTGGATCCTCGAAGGCGTTCTGTGCCGCGGTGACGGCCCGGTCGATGTCGGCGGCCGTCCCCCTCGCCGCCCGGTACAGCCTGCGGCGGGTGGCCGGGTCGGTGCTGTCGAAGTACTCGCCCCCGGCCGGCTCCTCCCACCCGCCGTCGATGAAGTGCTGCCAGGTGGTGACTTCAGTGGGGTCAGACATGCGTGCTCTCTCCGATGAACGTGGTGAGTGCCTCGGTGAACGCCTTCGGATGCTCGACGGGCAGCATGTGCCGCGCCCCGGGGAGGATCACCGTCCGGCACGAGGGCAGTGCCGAGGCCAGCCGGTGGGTCATCGCGGGGGTCGACCCGGGGTCGTCCGCTCCCGTCACGGCCAGGGCGGGCACGGTGATCTCATGCAGGTGCGGGCCGAGTTCGGCGTCCGCCGTGGCGAACACCCGGTAGCAGCCGAGGAACGCCCCGACGTCGTTGGCGTACAGGGTGGACCGGGTCCGGCCGACCAGATCGGCCGGTACGCCGGTCCCCGCGTACCAGCGTCGCAGGGACGCTTCGGCGGACGCCGTGAAGTCGGACTCCGCCGCATGGAGCCGGGCCTCGACGGCCGTCCGTTCCTCCGGTGTCCGCCGGCAGACCGAGCTGACCGAGGTCAGTGTCCGCGCCAGCTCCGGCCGGTGCAGCGCCAGGTGCTGGGCGACCAGTGCCCCCAGTGAGAATCCGACCAGGTGCGAGCCGGCCGGGATGTCGCCGGCCACCCCGTCGGCCAGGTCGCCGAGCGTCACCCCGCCGTCCACCGGCGGACGGGTGCCGTGCCCCGGCAGGTCGGGCGTGAGGACGCTGAACCGGTCGGCGAGGAGTGCGGTGACGGGTTCCCACATCGTGTGATCGAGCCCCACGCCGTGCAGCAGTACGAGGGTCGGCCTGCTCATGGGCGCCTACTGCTCGGTCGACAGGTCGGCGAGCCGGGACTGCGGCCGGCCCTGGGCCGCCGCGGCGAGCCCGATGACGATCTCGTCCGCCCTCGGGCCGTCCGGGACGCGAACCTCGATGCTCTGGTGGTGCGAGCGGACCGTCGCGTCGGTGATGTGCTTGAGCGGGATGTCGAAGGAGCTTCCCGCGGCGGCCCGCTTCTCCACGGCGGGGAGCAGGGTGGTGGCGTCGGCCGCCTTGCGGAAGTGGTCGCCGAACTTCAGCGTGTGGATGAGCGCGCTGCCGTGTTCGACCTCTCCGTCGAGGCCGACGACGGCGGCCTTGCCGTAGGCCTCGACCGGTGCGCCGAGTGCTTCCACGACCCGCGGCGCCAGCAACGCACCCAGCTGCGGCGCCACTTCGTCGATGCCCGGCAGCAGGTCCGGCACGAAGTCCTGCCCGGCCCACGGATTCTCGATCACGGCGAGCACCACGGCGGTGCGCGCGACCGGGTCGACGGGGCGGCCGCCCTCGGTGTGGACGTCTTCGGTCCAGGTGATGATCTTGCGGACGTTCATCAGGTCTTCTCCAGGTCGGCGAGGCGGACTACGGGGTCGGAACGGCGGTCACCTATACGGGCGTTGGGTCGCGGCCCGGACGCGGCGGCGGCGACCACGACGATCTCGTCGGGGCGGGGCGCGTCAGGCACCCGGATCTGCACCGTCTGGTAGTGCGAGCGGGTGGCGGCGGCGGTCTTGTGCCACAGCGGGACGGTCAGCGGCTCACCCGCCGCCAGGCGGTCGTCGCTGAACACGATGATCGAGGTGCCTTCGGTCAGTTCCCGCAGCACATTGCCGAAGTACGGGGTGTGGATCAGCGCACCGCCGTGCTCCAACTCGCCGTCGAGGCCCACCAGGGCGGCTTTTCCGAACGCCTCGATGCGATCCGCACCGCCCAGCGTCTCGACCAGGAGGTCGGTCAGCAGGCGGCCGAGGCCCGGTGCGACGGCCTCCACCTCGGGCTGCAGGTCGGGGACGACGCCGCGGCCGGCCCAGGGGTTGCGGATCACGGCGGCGGCCGCGACCCGGCGGGCCGGAGTCGCCACCGGGTGGCCGAGTTCCAGCAACACCTCGTCGACGACGGTCACGACCTTGCGCAGGCCGTTCATCCGGTCGGCTCCGGCGTAACCCCGGCGGCGGTGAACTCGCCCGTTCCGGAGCCGGCTCGGCTGCATCCGCCCCACCGCCGAGTGCCGTCGCGACCGTTACGTAGCGAGAATCGCATTTCTTGCCCTTCCACTCGCTGCTGTGCCATGCCAGTGAGGCTAGGAGTCCGCTTAAGGGGCGTCAAGGGGTGATCGCGAAAGATAGGGTTCTGACCTCAGCTTTCATGGAGTCTGGGCAAAGAGTCACATCAATTTCGCCCATGCCATTGACAGCACCACACCCTCTTCCTAGCGTCCTGTGCCATACAAGAGCCGCACATCGAGGGGAACTTCATGACCCGCACTGCCGACCTCACCGACCACACCCCTGACACCGATCCGGCTGACCGGTCCACGCGCCTGCGCGCCGCATGGAGTGCCGCGTGGGACCAGGGGGACGTCGACGTCCTGGACGGTCTGCTCAGCCCGGCCTACGTGCGCCGCCGTGGACCACAGGGCATCGAGCAGACCCGTGAGGGCTTCAAGGAGAGCATCCGCGCCGTGCGCGAGGCTTTCCCCGGGCTGCACACCGAGATCGAGGACCTCGTCGAGGACGGCGACCGGCTCGCGATCCGCTGGCGCAGTACGGGCCGGCACACCGGCACCTTCCTGGGGGTACCGCCCACCGGAAGGCCGGTCGAGGTGTCGGGTGCCACCTTCGCCCGTTTCGAGGGGGACACGATCACCGAGGAGCGGGTGACCTTCGACTCCCGGCAGCTTCTGGAGGCGCTCGGGGTCATCACCACCAGCCAGGGGGCCGCGGTCGAGCCCGAACTGGTACGCGGGGTCCATCGCAAGTTCATCACCGGCGTCACCGTGGTGACCACCGACGACGAGGGCACACCCCGGGGCCTGGCGGTCAACGCCTTCTCCAGCATCTCGCTCGACCCGCCCATGGTCCTGGTCTGCGTCCAGCGCAGTTCCTCGACCCACCCCGTGCTGCACCGGGCGAGGCACCTGGGCATCAACATCCTCGCCGCCGACCAGCTCGACGTCGCGAAGACCTTCGCCGGCAAGAGCCAGGACAAGTTCGCCGACATCCGGTGGAGCCCCGGGGAACACGGTGCTCCGCTGATCGAAGGCTCCAGCGCGCAGCTCGAGGTGGAGATCGGTGAGCGGATCGAGGCCGGCAGCCACAGCGTCTTCACCGGCCGCGTGGTCTCGGCCAGGCACGACGACCGCGCACCGCTGGTCTACAGCGGCGGAGGCTTCTTCGACATCTCGAACACGGCGCCGCTCCCGTGGTGACCGCCCCCGGCCCCCGGCCCCACGCCCTACGGAGCGCCCCATGACCCATGACGCCCAGGAGCCCACCTACGGCACTTCGCTCACGAAGGTCGAACCCTTCGGTGTCGACCACATCCCGGACAGCGAGCGGCACGGCAAGCCGAGCTCGCAGTTCTTCGTCTGGTTCGCCGCCGGCCTCAACTTCCCCGTCATCCTGCTGGGTTTCAGCGCGGCTCGGTTCGGGCTCAGCTTCCCCGTAGCCGTGTGCGCCATCGTCGCGGGGGCGGGGGCCGGGTCCGTGCTGATGGCCGTGATGTCCAAGATGGGCGTACGCCTCGGCGTACCGCAGCAGATCCAGGCCAGAGGCCCGCTCGGCTTCTTCGGCAACTTCCTTCCGGTCGCCTACATCAACGTCTTCTCCGGAGTCGGCTGGGCCGCGGTCACCGTCATCCTCGGCGGCAAGGCGTTCGCCGAGCTGGCCCACCTGCCGTTCTGGCTGTGCGCCGCCCTGTTGACCGCCGTCGAACTGGTCGTGGCCGTTTACGGCTACAACATGATCAACTTTCTCCAGCGGGCGCTCACCTATGTCCTCACCCCGCTGTTCGTCCTGATCACCGTGGTGGCCGTGGTGCGCGGCGGAAGCCTCTTCGCGGCCAACCCGCACGCGGACGGCTACATCGGCTCCGCCGGCGGCTCCATCACCCTCGGTGGCTGGTTCCTCGCCTTCCTCGTGGCCTGGGCACCCTTCGCCTCGGACTATTCCCGCTATCTGCCGGACACCCCGCAGGTGATCCGGCGCACCGCCTGGTACACGGGGCTCGGCAACTTCGCCACCATCTGCTGGCTCGGCATCCTGGGCGTGATCGTCGGAGGTTCCGCCTCCGGTACGGACACCATTGCCGCGCTGCACGAACTGGCGGGCCCGTTCGCCGTGCCGGCCCTGGTCGCGGTCGGCCTGTCCGCCCTGGCGCAGAACTTCCTCAACGTCTACGGCGGCGCGATCTCGGTACAGACCCTGAGGGTTCCGGTGACCCGCTCCCAGGCGGTGGCCGCCATCTGCGTGCTCGCCTATGGCATCAGCCTGTGGGGCGCGACCGGGGTGGAGGACAAGTTCAAGGTGTTCCTCAACCTGACCGCGTACTTCATCGCCCCGTTCGCCACCGTGCTTCTGCTCGACTTCTACCTGGGCGGTCGCAGCGATCAGAGCCGGATCGCCGAGCTGTACGACCGTTCCCGAGTCCTCGGCTGGGGTCTGGTGGCCTGGGCCGGGGGTGTGGCGGCCTCGGTGCCCTTCTGGCAGTCGACCCTCTACACCGGCCCCTTCGCCGCGGCCCACCCCGGTGCCGGTGATCTGAGCATGTTCGTCGCGGCAGGGGCCGCGGTCGTCCTGTACCTGCTCACCTACCGGATGAAGCCGCTCTGGCGGCGGCCCGGCGGGGACGCGGCCACGGCACCGGCGGAGCGGTCGGACCGCTCCGCGGACCTGGCCGCACGCACCTGATCCTCGATGGGAGTTCCGGTGGGGGCCGGCCTCGGCCCTGACGAACACCCGGTTCAGGTATGCGCTGGTGGGCGGGGAATCATCACTTCGAGTGAAACTCTGGCCCTTGCTTGCGGTACTGAACCCACGGTTGCGACGCTGTTGCTGTCTGTCAACCTGTTGGGAGTGGCCAGTGCCTTTTGGTGAGCAGCCCGCCTATCTGCGCGTGGCGAGCGATCTCAGGGAGAAGATCGTCAACGGCGCGCTGCCGCCCCATACCCGCCTGCCGTCGCAGGCCCGTATCCGCGAGGAGTACGGGGTCTCGGACACCGTGGCGCTCGAAGCGCGCAAGGTGCTGATGGCCGAGGGGCTCGTCGAGGGCCGTTCGGGCTCCGGCACGTATGTGCGGGCGCGTCCGGTCCCGCGCCGGATCGCCCGCTCCGGCTATCGGCCGGGAGCCGGCCCGTTCCGTCAGGAGCAGACGGCGGAAGGGGCGCGGGGCACCTGGGAGTCCAACAGCGAGCAGGAGGGTGCGAGCGCCGAGATCGCCGAGCGGCTCGGGATCGAGCCCGGCGACCGGGTGATGCGCACGAGGTACGTCTTCCGGGAGGCGGGCGAGCCGATGATGCTGTCCACGTCCTGGGAGCCCCTGGCCGTGACGGGGCGTACGCCGGTGATGCTGCCGGAGGAGGGCCCGCTGGGCGGCTGCGGTGTGGTCGACCGCATGGCCGCCATCGACATCGTCGTGGACAACGTCGCGGAGGACGTCGGCGCGCGCCCGGGGCTTGCGGAGGAGCTCCTGGCACTCGGCGGCGTGCCGGGCCATGTGGTGATGGTGATCGGGCGGACGTACTACGCCTCGGGGCTGGCGGTGGAGACGGCCGATGTGGTCGTCCCCGCCGACCGCTACCGGATTGCCTACCATCTGCCGGTCAAGTAGCCGCCGGGGTGGGCGGGACGACAGGTGGGACGGCTGTGGTGACCGCTGGGAGCGACGGCCTGTCCGCCCCGGTTGACGCCGAGTCAACAGTCCCGCGCCGCGCGTAACCGGCGGGCAACCGTCCGCCGTGACGGCTTGTCATGTCCAAGCCCTGACTTCCCGTCCGTCACCGCACACCGGACCGACGGACGGGAAGTCACCGACGACGGACATCGCAACGCCCGCGACGGGCGAGGCGCCGCAACAGGAGCCGGGGAAAGGCCCCCGGGCACCCCGGCGCAGCTACGCCAAGCTCGCGGCCGACGAGAGCCGGGAGGACTATTCCTTCCGATGTACTGACGGACGATGGACAGCGGGGCCTCGCCCGCCGACCCGGCGGAGCAGGAGCCGGACCACAGGGTCTGGATCATCGGCATGGTCAGGTCGGGGCCGATCTGTTCCCTCTGCCGCTCGCTGGACCAGGAGTGCGGAGACGTCTGCCGCAAGGAACCCGCGGCCGGCCCGGTGCTGATGCCGCTGCCGGTCGTGCGGACCCCCGCCGGCTGACAGCGGAGGGGACGCCGCCAGACGCCGGAAGGGGGCGCATTCGGAAGGATGCGCCCCCTTTGGTATGGACGGATGCGTGTCTCTTTGTGTAAACACGCATCCGCTGAGTGAAGGTCAGGCGTACGCTCGGGCATATGCGTACCGCGGTTTCCTGGGGATCCTTAGAGACGTGCACGCCGGTGGCGAGAGGGGCGGGATGCTGGGGAGGAATGTCATGACGGACAGCGGCGCCGTGCTCCCCTGGCTGGTGATCAGGCAGGACGACAACGGCAACAGATACCGCGTCGGGCGCTATGCGACGCAGGACGAGGCGCAGAGGATCGCGGACGGTCTGGACCGTCATGGACACAAGCAGCTCTACTGGGTGGAGCGGACGGCGAGCCGGAGCGCACGCCCCTGAGCTTGTCCTGCCTTCCAAGCATGGGTCTGAGGCGGTCCTTCGTAAGATCGTCGGGCCCAGGGGTTCCGGGTATGGCTGTCAGCTTGTCGCCGTTGGATGGCTCAAATGACTTGGCCGCCCGGAGCCCCGCGACGACTCGACCGCCGAGTCGAACGACTGGGGCACGAGTGAGTAGGTCGCGGGTAGCCGGATGAGCCCCGTTTCCCCGGTCCCGAGCGCCGTCGTTGGTTTGATCGAGTGATCGAGGCCAAAGGGGCGGACGTGTCGACCGCCGCCTTTGCCTGCGGCGGTCCCACAAGTCCAGCTGGTCAAAGTGCTCTGGCGGAAGCACAGCCGCCAAACCTGTCTTGGCCAAGCATCTCAGGGAACAGCGACAAGATCATCTCCTTGCTCTTCGACTGGCATCTCGGTCGCACTCTTGATTCGCCGCGCCTGTCTGACCAGTTGTGACGAGCCCGAGCGTGCCGCCAGCTTGTTGATCTCCGGTGGCGTCCCACGGGCTCCGCACCGTTCCGCGCATTCGGCCGCGAGCGTGAGCACGGCGGGGAGGCCGTGAGGTGCTGCGCCCGCTAGCAGGAGGGGGAGGGCGGCCGAGAGTACCGCCCATACCGTGGCGTGGCCTCCGCTGCGCACCACTTCCCGCAGCGCCATCACGATTCGCTGGAGCTTGAGCCGGCGCAGGCCGGTCAGTTCGGCGATGTCCGAGCCGAGTCGAGCCGCGTCGAGTTGTCCGCGAGCGGCCAGGATGAGCATCGCGTCCACGGCGAACAGTTGCTCCTCCACGCGCCGTGCGCCGAGGCCGTACGCCATGAGGAGATGGGTGGCGGGCCCGGCCGGCCCGCCGGACTCGGCCAGCGTGGGCAGCACGGGCGTGCACCGCCCGACATCGTCGCGCTCGGCCAGGAGCGCGAAGGGCACCAGCATCCGCGCCGCGATGACCTCCCGGTGCTGGGGCAGGAGCGCCAAGGCGTGCGAGGAGCACTCCACGTCCCAGCTCCATCTGCACGAGATCCCTTTGGGGTCATGTGCGCCGAGCAGGGAGCGGAACGGCTCGGGACGGTCCTCGTGCCCGGGAACGGCCTCGGTGCGGACCAGCACCCCCAATTCGAGGTGGGGGCTCTTCGGCCGGGAGTCGGTGACACGGGAGAGCGCGGGATCGGGTAGTCCGCCGGAGGTGAGGCAGGCGGCAAGTCGCCGTCCCGCCGGTGATGTGAGTTTCGCCGCCGCTGCCCGCGCCTCCGGCGGCACCTCCTGGTCGAGTCGCAGCAGGGCCTGGTCGAAGTCGGCCTGACCGGGTTCGGTGCCGGAGTCCTCGTACGCGGCGAGCCGTGCCACCAGCTCCATCGGGTCGATGGTTCCCGTCGACCAGGTCGGTGTGGCCAGCAGGAACGGCAAAGGGGCAGCGCTCATCCACGCCCCGGCTTCGGCCGCGCGGATGAGGGAGACGGACCGGAGGGCTGAGTGCGGACATTGGTGCCCGAGAGCCTCGAGGGTGACGCTCACGTTCCCCAAGGGCGTGCCCATGATGGACATGACGACGATCGCGAGGCCCTGTTTCAGGTAATCGGCTTGCCAGTGCACGGTCCGCTGGGCCATGACCGGTTCCAGGGCAGCGCGGAGGCCCGTCAGGTCGGCGTGGGCGTGCACCACGAGACCGTTCAGTACTCGTTCCCACTGAGCGGAGGTCCCGTCTTGGCGCAGCAGCGCACCGGTCTCCTCGGCGAGTTCTGCAGAGGTGGGCGGTACCGGATCGAGTCGCTCTGCGCTCGGCACGGGCGGCAGCGCGTCACCCTCGGCGGCCGACGCACCGGTGTCCTCACCAGCGGTGACGTCGCCGAATGCTTCAGCCGCGCGTCTGCGCAGGTCGGGGCTGAGCTGCCCGGCGCTCGCCGCGAGCTCGGCCAGGACGGCGCCGCTCGCGTGCTTGCGGTGGCGGACGGCCAGGGCGAGAGCCCGCTCCTGGAGGCTGTGCTCCTCGTGGCCGAAGGCTTCGGCGGCCATGGGAAGCAGTTCGTCCGTGCGTGACCGCTCACGCTTCATCGCCTTGTCGAGCATGGTCAGCTGGGCCCGCACGATCTTCTTCTCGGGCCGGGACAGGGCGGCCCGCGATGTCTCGACCAGGTGCTCGCTCTCCAGGCGGCCCGCCTCGTCGAGCCCCGCCAGCGCCTCCTGGGCACGCGCCACCGTCAGCGCGTGGGCGTCGGGCACCATCCGCACCCAGGTGAGCGTGTGCGCCGCCCGCTCGTCCTCCGTCAGGTCCAGGGCGGTCAGGAGGACAAGGAAGCCCTGCACGATGCCGAGCCGGCCACCGCGCATCAGGCGCGACAGGCAGCCGTCGACCAGCATCTCGCGGCTGAGCAGCCCCTCCTCGGACAGCCCGACGAGCGCGTCGGGCCACCCGACGGTGTCACCCCCGCTGTACTCGAAGTCCGAGCCGGCCTCCGGCACCTCGAAGAGCCGGGGGACCATCACCGTCAGGAACGGGTCGTCCCGGAGCCTGTCCCTGATCGTCCTGTCGCGGCCAGGGATGCTGCGCTCCCAGCCGATGACGAAACCGTCCGTCGTGGGAGGCTCGCAGCCCGCGGCGTGCACCAGCTGTGCGATCAGCGAGTACTCCGCCTCCCTGATCGTGCGGCGCTCGGCCAGCCGGTGTGCCACCTGGCCCAGCCATACGGGGTCGCGGTCACCCAGCGCTTCGAGGACCAGCGAGGGGTCATAGGAGGCCCGCAGGTCGCCGCTGGCAAGCCACTGGGCCGCGGCCGCCGCACCGGTGCAGCACCCCGCCCCGGCGACCAGCAGCGCCGCGCGTATGGCCCAGTGCCCGTCGTCCCAGTTGTCCCGTGTGATCTTGCGCCACGACTTGAGTACGGGCACGCCCATGCGCCGCTCGGCGCCGGTGAGCGGGCCGAGCAGCTCGGGGACGTCCTCTTCGCGGCCCTCGCGCACGGCGTGCAGCAGCGCGTGCACGCCCTCGGTGGCCCCGTCGGGGATGTCGTAGTTGATGGTCTCGCTCATCAGGTGGCTCCAGTGGAGGTGGAGGTGGAGGTCATACCGTGTGACCGAGCCGCGCGTACACGCCGTAGCAGCCGGAGATTGAGAGCGTCGCCCTCCGCGGTACTACCTACTGCGGAGGGGCGGAGATAGGTGTACGTCTGCGAGACCTGCGTCATGCTCGAGACACTAGGCGCCACCACTGACAAGCTGCAGAGGCGGCCACCCAACCCCTCAGACCCATGCTTGGAAGGCAGGACAAGCTCAGGGCCTGTCGTCAGACTCCCGCCTGCCGCGCGACGCCCCGCACGCGCACCGGCGGATCGCGGCCGGGAGCGGGTCACCGGCTACGCTCCCGCGCATGAGTGATTCCGTGGTGGTGGCCGGGGCCGTCTGCGACGGCGGGCGGCTCCTGGCCGCCCGTCGCAGCGCCCCGCCGGAGCTGGCCGGACGGTGGGAGCTCCCCGGCGGCAAGCTGGAGCCCGGGGAGAGCGGCGAGCAGGCGCTCGTACGGGAACTCCGGGAGGAGCTGGGTGTTGCGGCGGAGCCCCTGGAGCGCATCCCGGGGGAGTGGCCGCTGAAGCCCGGCCATGTGCTCCGGGTGTGGACGGTCCGGCTGCTGTCGGGCGAGCCCAGTCCGCTGGAGGACCACGACGAGCTGCGCTGGCTCGCCCCGGAGGAGACGGACACCGTCGACTGGCTCGACCAGGACCGTCCCGCCGTGGCCGAAGTGGTGCGCCGCCTGCGGGAGGCCTCGCGGGCCTGAGCGGGTACACCCGTACGCCCCATAGGACATCGTCTGCGATAGGCCGCGGCAAATACAGGGTATGTGCGGATTATGCCCTTGAATGGGGCGTGTCCCCGCTGCCGGCTCCGGGAAGTGATCGGCGTGACCGATACCGAAGGCGATTGTGCCGAGTGGAGCTTTCCGGCGGTGCCGGGCTCCGTGCGCAGCGCCAGGCATGCGGTCCGTGACGCACTTCATCAATGGGGGTTCGACTCGTCGGTGGGCGATGTCGCCGTGCTGCTCGTCAGCGAACTGGTGACCAATTCCCTGCGCTATGCTTCCGGCCCCATCGGCGTCCGGGTGCGGTGGCCGCATCCCGACGGTGGGAGTCCCGGCGCAGGTGCGGAGGGGCGGGGCCTGCTGGTGGAAGTCTCCGATCCGGTTCCGGATCCGCCCACCGAACGCACGCCCGGACCCGAGGACGAGAGCGGTCGCGGACTGCAGCTCGTGGCTTGTTCCGCGCGCCGCTGGGGGACCCGGCGCGGAAAGAGTGGCAAGACCGTGTGGTTCGAGCTCGCTCTGCCTGGTTAGGAGTGGGAGGGGACGGCACAGCGATCACCGGAGGTCGGGCAGGACCTGGCTGAAAGGGACTGAGACCGTGCTGTGATCGTGAACGCCGTGCCGGTGAGGCCCGTAGTGCTGAATACTGCGGGCAGGACCGGTCCGGTGTGTGAGCTGGAGGGGACGGTCGCGTGAGCGAGATACCTGGGACGGCGGGCGACGTCATGTGGCAGAGCAGCCCGCCCGGCTCGATCTATGACTACATCAGGGTCGCGTCGTTCTCGATCGGGCCCGACGGCCTGATCGAGCAGTGGAGCCGACGGGCCGCGGGTCTGTTCGGCATGTCCTCCGCCGAGGTGGTGGGCAAGGACCCGGTCGAGGCGTTCATGCCCGCCGAGCTGCGCCCCGATGCCCACCGGCGGGTCCGCGAGATCCTGGACGGCAAGGAGTGGACGGGCCTCGTCCCGTTCCGGATCCCGGGCGAGAGCACGGTCCGCGGGATGGCCGAGATCTACGTCATGCCGAGCGAGACGGAGACCGGTGAACGTGCCGCGCTGTGCATCGTCGTCGACGTCGGTGCGCTGCGGCGCATCGAGACGGACCTTGCTGCCTCGCAGGCGATTTTCGGCCAGTCTCCCTTCGGTTTCGTCCTCTTCGGTACCGACTTCACCGTCGTGCGCGCGAACAAGCGGTTCGCCACCGTCTTCGGCGGCGAGGCCGACGACCACCGCGGCCGCACGGTGGACGACTACCTGGCCCGCCCGGAGGCCGAACGCCTCTCCGCCACGCTCAGGCGCGTCCTGGAGACCGGTGACGCCGTCACCGACCTCCAGCTCGTCGGCACCCCGCGCGGCACCACGGGCCGGCGTCACTGGTCCATGAACCTCTACCGGGTGCACAGCGGCGCCGGGCGCCCCGTCGGCGTCGCCGGACTCGCCACCGACGTCACGCAACGGCACATCGCCGCCCGCGAGGCCGCCAGCGCCCGCCGCAATCTCGCCCTGCTCAACGAGGCCAGCGCGCGCATCGGCAACTCCCTCGACCTGGAGACCACCGCCCGGGAGCTGCTCGACGTCGCCGTGCCCGGTTTCTGCGATCTCGCCTCCGTCGATCTCTACCAGGGACTGCTCACCGGCGAGGAGGCCTCGCCCGCCAGCTGGGGCAGGCGCCACCAGGAATCCGGCACAGGCTCGGCCGAGCTGCGCCGGGTCGCCCATGCCAGCGCCGTCTCCGACGCCCTGCCCGAGTCCCTGTCCGGCGGCGTGGCGGGCGCCGGCGGGGACGCCGGCCCGCCCGCGCTCGGTTCGGTCCACCGCTATCCCTTCCACTCGCCCTGTGCCGTCGCCCTGCGTACCGGCCGCGTCGAGAACGTGCCCGGCGACGAACGCGGCTTCGTCCACTCCACCCTCGCCGTGCCGATGGTGGCGCACGACGTCGTCGTCGGCCTCGTTCAGTTCTCCCGTACCAAGGGCAGCGAGTCCTTCGGCGAGCGGGACCGGGCGCTGGCCACCGAGCTCGCCGCACGCGCAGCCGTCTGTATCGACAACGCCCGCCTCTACCGCCGGGAGCACGAGCGGGCGCTCATCCTCCAGCGCAGCCTGCTCCCTCCGGGCGACCCGGAGGCGGCGGGCCTGGACATCGCCTGCCGCTACCTTCCCGGCAACACGGCCACCGAGGTCGGCGGGGACTGGTTCGACGTGATCGAACTCCCCGGGCACCGCACGGCTCTCGTCGTCGGCGACGTGATGGGCCGCGGACTGCGGGCAGCGGTCGCCATGGGCGAACTGCGCACCGCCGTACGCACGCTGGCACTCCTGGACCTGGAACCCGCCGAGGTGCTCTCCGCGCTGGACGAGGTCGCCCGGGGCCTCGGTACCCCGGGAGGCGGCGAGCGGAGCGACGGCTTCGGCGCGGGCGGAGGCGCCCAGTGGCCGTCGCGGGCCGCCCACAAGTCACGCGAGGCCGACCTCTCCGAGGTGTATCTGGCGACCTGTGTGTACGCGGTGTACGACCCGGTCACCCGGCGGTGCACCTTCGCCAACGCCGGTCACCTCCCACCGGTGGTGGCCGAGCCGGGCGAGCCCGCCATGCTGCTCGACGTACCCCCGGGCATGCCGCTCGGCGTCGGTGGCGAGCCCTTCGAGGAGGTCGAGGTGGAGCTGAGGGAGGGCGCCCTCCTCGCCCTGTACACCGACGGGCTCGTCGAGTCCCGCGACCATCCGCTCGACGAGGGCCTCGACGCCTTCCGGCACGCCCTCACCGAACCGTCGCAGCCCCTCGAAGACGTCTGCGACCACGTGCTGACCACCCTCGACACCCGGCACGGCGAGGACGACATCGCCCTGCTGATGGCCCGTATCCAGGGTCTCGCCCCGGACGCGGTGGGCGACTGGCGGCTGCCGCGGGAGCTCCGCTCGGTCGCCCGCGCCCGTGAGCTGGCCCGCGCACAGCTCAGCGCCTGGGACCTGGACGACCTGGTGGACACCACCGAACTGCTCGTCAGCGAACTCGTCACCAACGCCCTGCGCTACGGCGAGGGCGAGATCCGGCTCAGGCTGCTCCGCGACCGTACGCTCGTCTGCGAGGTGTGGGACGCGGGCCTCGTCCAGCCCCGGCGCAGGCGCGCCCGCGACACCGACGAGGGCGGGCGCGGTCTGCAGCTGGTCGGGCTGCTGAGCGCGGCCTGGGGTTCGCGGCGTACCCCTCGCGGCAAGACGGTCTGGTTCGAGCTTGCGCTGCCCGACGGCGCCCCCGCCGCCGAACTCTCCGTGGAACAGCTGCTGAGCATGTACTGACAGCACCGCAGGCATGTGGGCCCGGCCCAGGGACGGGCACCGTCACGAAGCGGACTTCAGGGCCGCGAGCCTGGCCTCGATCTCCGCGCTCTCCCCGAGGCTGTCCAGCTGCTCGAACTGGGCGTCCAGGGACGAAGCGGCGAGTTCCTGCTTGCCCACCGCCCTCGCCTCCTCGCGCCGCACCTTGTCCTCGAAGCGGCCGAGCTCGCTCGTCGGGTCCATGACGTCGATGCTCTTGACGGCGTCCGTCATCCGGTTCTGCGCCTGCGCGGACGCGGCGCGTGCGACCAGCTCGTCGCGCTTGGACTTCAGCTGGGTCAGCTTGTTCTTCATCTGGTCGAGCCCCGACTTCAGCTTGTCCACGACCACCGTCTGCGAGGCGATCGTCGGCTCGGCCGTCTTCGCCTCCTGCTCCGACCGGAGCTGCCGCCCCAGCGCCACCTTGGCGAGGTTGTCGAAGGTGTCGGCCTCCGCCCCTGAGCTCCCGGCGCGCAGTTCGTCGGCCTTCCTGCTCGCGGCGAGGGCCTTCCGGCCCCACTCCCTGGCCGCGTCGACGTCCTCCCGGTGGTCCTCCTCCATCAGCCTCAGGTTGCCGATGGTGGCGGCCACCGCCTGCTCGGCCTCCGCGATGTTGTCGGTGTAGTCGCGGATCAGCTGGTCCAGCATCTTCTGCGGATCCTCCGCCTGGTCGATCAGGGCGTTGATGTTGGCCCGCGCCAGCTGGGTGACGCGGCCGAGGACGGTCTGCTTGGTCATGGCACCTCTCCTTGTGCGAAATCCTGTCGTACGGACGTGGGAGTCCGCGGCCGGTGTGTGCGGGGCCGTCAGAAGCGGCCCCCGCCGCCGCGCCTGCCACGGGTCCCCCCGCCGCCGAAGCTGCCCGGCCCGCCGCCGAACCCCCCGCCGGAACCACCGAACCCGCCGCCGAACCCGCCGCCGAGGCCGCCGCCCCGCCCGCCGCCGAGCAGCCCGCCGAGGAGAATGCCGCCCAGCACGGCGCCGCCCGCCCCGCCTCCGCCGCGCGGGCCGCCGAAGCCGCTCCCGTCGCGATAGCCGCGTACGTCCTGCTCGGCCAGGCTCCGCGCCTGCGCGGCCAGCGCGTCCGCCTGCTGCGCCTCGGTCAGGGCGGCCTGCGGGTCGGGGCCCTCCGACAGCTCCCGGGCTGTCTCCCACCGCCGCTGGGCCTCCGCGAGCCGGGTGCGTGCCTGGCTGCCGACCGCGCCCCGGTTGGTGGTGACGTAGTCCGCGGCGGCACCGATCGCCGCCCGCGCGGTGAGCATCGCCTGGTCGAGCAGCGAACGGGCCCGCCTGTTGCCGTGCTCCTGCTCGCGGGCTCCGGCCAGCGCCTCGTCCAGCGCCGCGTCGGCCTCCTCCACCCTGCGCAGCGCGTCGATCGGGTCGTACGGGCCGGAGCCGATCTCGCCCCGTACATCGCCGGCCACCGCCTCGGCACGGGCGACCCGGCCCCGCAGGTCCGCGGTCGGCACACCCTGGGGGGTGCCGTCGAGCAGCCCCCTGGCGTCGGCCAGGTCCGTCTCCGTCTCGGTGAGCGCGCCCGGCAGCCTGTCCGCCGCCTCGGCCAGTTCCCCGGCCCGCCGGCCGACCGCGTCCACGAGGGTGGAGACCTGCTTGATCGCGCCTTCGGCGGCACGGACGTACACCGCCGCCTGCGCGTTGTCGCCGCTGTCCACGGCCTGGCGTGCCTGGGTGAGGGCGGAGGTGGTGAAGACCAGCCGGTCCTTGGCCTGTTCGACGTCCCCGGCGGCCGGAGCGGTTGCCGACCCGGCGTAGCGCTCGCGCATCGCACCCAGCTCGGTCTCCGATGCGGAGACGCGTGCGGCCAGGTCGCGGAAAGCGGTCTCGGCTGTGGTCACGGCCTGCGGGGCGGTCTGTTCGAGGGCGCGCAGCCGGTCGAAGTCCTCGGACACGGCGTCCAGACGTCCGTTGGCGTCAGCGCAGCGGCTGATGATCTCGTCGAGCATGCGGCGCCGTGTCGCGTCGTCCTCGGGAAAGGCGTCGTCCAGCTGCTGGCGCAGCCGGAAGGCGGCGGTCAGCTCGTTCCTGGCGTGCTGGACGGCCTCGGCGAACGGGGCCGCGGCCTCATCGCCGAACTGCGCCGTGGCGAAGCCGAGCTCCTCCTCGCTGGTGCGCACGGCATCGTCCGTGTCGACCAGATCCTCCTTCGCCCGCGCGTCCAGGTCAGGCAGCGGGGCCGGCGGTTCGGCCGCCGCTCCGGGCTCGCCGCCCCAGCCGCCCGCCGCCGGAGTCGTACGGGACTTCATACGCCGTCTGCGGCGGGTGAGCGCGAAGGCGGCGACGGCGCACGCGACTACGAGGACCGCCAGGGGCACGATCAGGTTCGCCGAGGAACCACCGCCGGAGGCGCTCCCGGGATCGGCGGCACCCGGTGTGACGGCCGGGACCGGCACGGCGTCCCCGGCGAGCACCGCGGCGTAGCCGTCGGCGGCCCCGATCGCGGCCCCGGCCCAGTCGTTCTGCCGGAGCGCCGGCTCGATCGCCGTGTTCGCCACGTCCTGGAGCCGGCCGTCGGTGAGACGTGATCCCTGGTCGACGGAGTAGGCGTACTGCCGGTCGTGCGTGGCCACGGCCAGCAGCACGTCCTCCTGGCCCAGGCCGTTGCGGTTCGCGGTCTCGTCGGCCCAGGTCTGGGCGTCCCGGCCGGAGAAGTCACGGACGTACGCCACGAACAGCTGCACCTGCCGCTCGTCGAACAAACGGTCGAGAGCGGCCTCGACCTGCCGTTCGCGGTCACCGAGCGCGTCCACCTTGTCGGTGACCTGCCCGTCACGGGACAGGGTCACGGGTTCCTCGGCCCGGGCTCCGGGAACGCCCGGCAGGGCGATCCAAAGCATCACTGCCAGGGCGGCGATGAGGACCCTGCCGGGTATCGAAGGCCGGGACAACCCGGTACGGCTCGCAGACGGCATCACATTTGGGAGGCTATGTCCGCCCACTACCGCCCGCGACCCGGCGCCGGGGACAGTGGCCGGGTTCGTGGCGCCGTTCGCGGCTCACGCCGGGCTTTGCCCAACAATGGACAGGTTGCCTTGCAAGATGCCCTGTCCATCTTTACGGTGGAGAACATGTCCGGAACATCCGAGAAGCCCGAGAGCGCGGCGCCGCAGCCCCCCGTCGGCCCGACGGCCGAACGAGTGGCGACGGACCTCTCGGCCGTGGTCGGCAGGCTGCTCAGGCGGCTGCGGAGCTCCTCGGCGGACAGCCTGCTCACCCCCTCCCAGCGCTCGGTCCTCGCCAGGCTCGAGGACGGCGGACCGACCACCACGGCGGCACTCGCCAGGGCCGAGCTCGTGCGGCCGCAGTCCATGCGGCTGACCCTCGGCGCCCTGGAGAGTCAGGGGTTCGTCACCCGCGCCCCCCATCCGGCGGACGGCCGCAAGTCGGTGGTGTCCGCGACCCAGGAGGGGAGCACCGTCCTGGCCGGGGTGCGGGCCGCCAAGCGGGGCTGGCTGGCCGACGCGATCGCCGGCGAACTGGACGGGGCGGAGCGCCGGACGCTCGCCGAGGCCGTCGAACTCATCGGCCGTCTGGTCGACAAGTGACCCGGTACGGGACGGATCTGACCTCCGGCGCGCCGGAGGCGGAGCCCCGGTCGCCCCTGCCCGTGGAACCCGGTCCCGGGTTCAGCGCGCGGCTCACCGCGCCGCTGCTGATGGGCTCCCTGCTCAATCCGCTCAACACCACGATGATCTCCACCGCCCTGGTGGCCATCGGACACTCCTTCGGCATCGGGGCCGCCGACACCGCCTGGCTCATCTCCGTCCTTTACCTCGCCAGCGCCGTCGCCCAGCCGGTCCTCGGCAAGCTCGCCGACACCCTCGGCCCGCGACGGGTGTTCCTGGCCGGCCTCGTCGTCGTGATCGCGTCCGGTCTTGTCGGCGCCCTGGCCCCCGGATTCGGCACCCTGATCGTCTCCCGGCTGCTGCTCGGCGTCGGCACGTCGGCCGCCTACCCGGCCGCCATGGCCGTCCTGCGCGACGAGTCGGTGCGGCTCGGCCGCCCCACCCCGCGCCCCGTGCTCGCCAGGCTCTCCTTCGCCGCCCTCGGCAGCGCCGCCGTCGGCCCCGCACTCGGCGGGCTGCTCGTGTCGGTCGTCGGCTGGCGCGGAATCTTCGCCGTCAACGTGCCGATCGCCCTGCTCGCCTTCGGCGCGGCGCTCCTCTGGGTCCCGGCCGACCCGCCGCGCGAGCGGACCGCCGACGGGTCCACGCCGAAGCTCTCCCTCGACCCGCTGGGCATCGGCCTGTTCACCGCCGCCCTGACGGTGCTGGTCTTCTTCCTGCTCGACCTCGCACACCCGCAGTGGTGGCTGCTCGCCCCCTTCGCCGTCCTGGCGGCCGTCCTGGTCAGGTGGCAGCTGCGCACCGACCAGCCGTTCATAGACATCCGGATGCTCGCGGGCAACGGCCCCCTGCTGCGCACGTACGCGCGCCACGGCCTCAGTTATCTGCTGATCTACTGCGTGATGTACGGCTACACGCAGTGGCTGGAGGAGGCCCGCGGCTTCTCCTCCGGGTACACGGGGCTGCTCATGCTGCCCATGTCCGTCACCGCGCTCGTCTGCTCGCTGCTCGGCGCCCGTACGAAGGGCCTGCGCGCCCCGCTGACGGTGGCCTGCCTGCTGCTCACCGTCGGTGCGGGAATCCTGGTGTTCCTCTCCGGCGACACCCCGCTCGCCGTCCTGCTGCTCGCCGGAGCGTGCTTCGGCGCCCCGCAGGGGCTCATAGGGACGAGCAACCAGGCGGCCGTCCAGGCCTACGCGCCCCCCGAGAGCATCGGGGCCGCCGCCGGGCTCCAGCGCACCGCCCAGTACATCGGAGCCATCACCGCGTCCAGCCTGATCGCCCTGGCCTACGCCGACGCGGCGAGCGACGCGGGACTGCACCTCATGGCGGCGGTCTCCGTCGTCCTGGCCGTCCTGCTGACCGTCCTGACCCTGACCGACCGCGCGCTGCGCGCACGCACCTGATCCTGACACCAGCACATCAAGGAGTACCCACATGACCGCCACCGTCCTCGACCCCCGGACCGCACTCGTCGTCGTCGACCTGCAGAAGGGCATCGTCGCCCTCCCGACGGCCCACCCGGCCGAGGGTGTCGTAGCCAACTCGGTGACCCTCGCCGACGCCTTCCGCGCCAAGGACCTCCCGGTCTTCCTGGTCCGCGTGACGGGCGGCGCCCCCGGCCGCAACGAGGGCCGCGCGCCCTCCGGCAAGCCGGCAGCGGACTGGGCCGACATCCTGCCCGAGCTCGGCCCGCGCGACGGCGACACCGTCGTCACCAAGCAGCAGTGGGGCGCCTTCCACGGCACGGCGCTCGACCTCGAACTGCGCCGCCGCGGCATCACCCAGGTCGTGGTCACCGGCATCGCCACCAGCATCGGCGTCGAGTCCACCGCCCGCGCCGCGCACGAGCACGGCTACCACGTCACCATCGCCACGGACGCGGTCACCGACATGGACGCCGACGCCCACCGCAACAGCGTCGAGAAGATCTTCCCGAGGCTCGGCGAGACCGGCACCACCGCCGCGATCGTCAAGCTCCTGGGCTAAGAGCCTGCCGGACGGCCTCCGACAGGCTCTGGGAGCCTGCCGGGCCGGGCCGGGGCCGGGGCCGCACGGGTGACTTCCGCGTCCCCAGCGGCCGCGTCTGCCGCCTCCCGCGCGTGCAGGTGCTTTCAGTGGATCAGCGAATCAGTCTGATCAACTGCAAATGCCACCAGTACGCATCATCCGGTCCATTCCGGTACGGGGTGGGCCGGGCCGGCCCCGGAGGTATCAGCCATGGCCCACGTCGGCGTCCCACGCGGGACGGCCCGAAAGCGCCGCTCGGTCGCGCTCCTGGCGACAGGTGTGCTCACGATCCCGGTACTGGCGGGCTGCACCTCGGACAGCGAGGGCCCCACCTCGGTGGCCTTCCCGCAGGACATCGCCCCGGCCTCCCGGGACCGGGTGACCGACGGCTCCACCCTCACCTGGGCGATCGACGCGGTCCCCGCCACCCTCAACGCTTTCCAGGCCGACGCCGACAGCGCGACCACCCGGATCACCGGGGCGTTGCTGCCCTCGCTCTTCCCGCTGGACGCCCAGGGTGAGCCGAAGCTCAACCCCGACTACCTGGAGTCGGCGAAGGTCATCGAGCAGGAGCCCAAGCAGGTCGTCCTCTACAAGCTCAACCAGCAGGCCGTGTGGAGCGACGGCCGGGAGATCGGCGCCCCCGACTTCGTCGCCCAGTGGCGCGCGCTGAGCGGGAAGGACTCGGCCTTCTGGACCGCGCGCAACGCGGGGTACGAGCGGATCGAGAAGATCGAACGCGGCAAGGACGATCTGCAGGTCCGGGTCACGTTCTCGAAGCCGTACGCGGACTGGCGCTCGCTCTTCTCGCCGCTGTACCCCAAGGAGGTGACCGGGTCGCCCGGCACCTTCAACGACGGTGCCAGGACGACCCTGAAGAACACCGCCGGGCCGTTCCGGCTGCGCAGCGTGAACAAGGGCAAGGGGACGGTCGTGCTCGACCGGAACCCACGCTGGTGGGGCAACGAGGCCAAGCTCGAATCCCTGGTCTTCCGCGCCGTCGAGCCCAAGGACCGGACCGAGGCGCTGACCGGGGGAGCGGTGGACGTCGCCGACATCGACGCCGCGACGGCGAACGACGTCGCCCTCGCCGCCCGCTACCGCGGAGGGAACGGTGGGCCGCCCGCCCACGGCCCCGGAGCCGACATCACCCCGGCCGCCGCCCTGCGGTCCTGGGCGCTGGCCCACGGTTCGGACGAGGAGGCCGCCGAGACGGCGCAGGCCGCTCGCGAGAAGAACCGGGAAGCCGTGGCGGTCTACGCGGCCGAGCAGAAGTCGTTGAAGGGTTTCGCCGTACGCAAGTCGCTGGAGCCCGCCTACACGCAGCTGGCGCTGAACGGCGAGACCGGGCCCCTCTCCGACGACCGGGTGCGCCGCGCCATCGCCCGCACCCTGGACCGCCAGGAGCTCGCCGACGCCGTGCTGAAGCCCCTCGGCCTGCCCGCGAAGCCGCCCGGCAGCCACCTGGCCCTGGCCGGGCAGCCCGGATACAAGGACGGCAGCGGCGCGCTCGGCGACCGGGACACCAAGGAGGCGCAGGCGCTGCTGGCCGACGCGGGATGGACCGTGGGCGGGGCCGTCCGCAAGACCGAGGACACCAAGGCGGGCAGCGAGGCCGAGAAGAAGGCCGACGAGAAGAAGACGGCCGAGGAGAAGAAGGCCGAGGAGAAGGGCGCCGACAAGGCGGAGAAGGCGGACAAGGACGACAAGGCCTCGCGCGAGGAGGGGACGTACATCGTCGGCGACGACAAGCCGGGCGACCGCTCCGCCGGCGGCACCGACGTCACCGCGCAGGACAAGCAGCCCGGCGGCCAGGCAGGCGCCTACGCCCCCGCGGGAACCGCCGCCCCCGCCCCCGCCTCGGTCAAGGACCGCATCGGCAAGGCGGGCAAGCCGCTGACCCTCCGCTTCGTCCTGCCCTCGGGCCCCGGATCGCAGCCGCTGCGCACCGTCGGGGAGAAGATCGTCGCGATGCTGGACTCGATCGGCATCAGCACGCAGATCACCAAGGTCGACGACGACAGCTACTTCAAGGACCACATCGCCTCCGGCGACTACGACATGGCCCTGTACTCCTGGCCCGCCACCGCCTACCCGGCGACCGACGGCCGCCCGATCTTCGCCAAGCCCGAGCCCGCGACCGACGGCTCGCTGCTCGTCGAGCAGAACTACACGCGGGTCGGTTCGGACCATATCGACCAGCTCTTCGACCAGGCGGTCTCCGAGCTCGACGCCAACGCGTCGAGGGACCTCCTGAGGCAGGCGGACGCACGGATCTGGGCCGCCGCGGGATCGATTCCGCTGTATCAGAGGCCACAGCTGGTCGCCGTCGACAAGAAGCTGGCGAACATCGGCGCCTTCGGCTTCGCCGCACCTCGCTACGAGGACATCGGATTCACCGCGCGACAAGCGGCAGGTTCCCCCGCGAATCGGAAGAAGTAGCAGGTCAAAGCCATAATCAAAGCTCAGATGCAGCTCAATTCCCTTGCCCGCCGGAGCCCCCGGCGGGCAAGGTGGTGTCCGCCCAGACCCGGGCTGCTCGTCCTCTCACACCCCTTGCCGTCCGGCCGCCCACCGGCTGGACGATGACGTAATACTGGCTGAATATCGGCCGAATAGTGGCTGTAGCCCTGCCCCGCGGACCGGGCCGGGAAGTCCCGGACCCGTCTGGCCCGTACCATGGGACTAGCCGTGGCGTGCCGCCCGGCGGGCGTACGAGGACTCGAAGACCGACTGAGACGCCTGATCCCACGATCCGAGAGAAGCGCAAGCCACCCATGCCCACGCGCCACGACATCCGTAACGTAGCCATCGTCGCCCACGTCGACCACGGCAAGACCACGCTGGTCGACGCCATGCTCAAGCAGGCGGGCGCCTTCGCCGCGCACGCCGCCGAGAACCTCGACGAACGCATGATGGACTCGAACGACCTGGAGCGTGAGAAGGGCATCACGATCCTGGCCAAGAACACGGCCGTGAAGTACCACCCGAAGGATGGCGGCGACGTCATCACCATCAACATCATCGACACCCCCGGCCACGCCGACTTCGGCGGTGAGGTCGAGCGCGGTCTGTCGATGGTGGACGCGGTCGTCCTGCTCGTGGACGCCTCCGAGGGGCCGCTCCCGCAGACCCGCTTCGTGCTCCGCAAGGCGCTCACGGCGAGGCTGCCGGTCATCCTCTGTGTGAACAAGACGGACCGGCCGGACTCCCGGATCGCCGAGATCATCGACGAGACGTACGACCTCTTCCTGGACCTGGACGCCGACGAGGACCAGATCGAGTTCCCGATCGTCTACGCCTGCGCCCGTGACGGCGTCGCCTCGCTGACGAAGCCCGAGGACGGCACCGTCCCGCAGGACAGCGACAGCCTGGAGCCGTTCTTCAGCACGATCCTCTCCGCGGTCCCGGCCCCGGAGTACGACGAGGACGCCCCCCTCCAGGCCCACGTCACCAACCTGGACGCCGACAACTTCCTCGGCCGTATCGCGCTGTGCCGCGTCGAGCAGGGCGAGCTGCGCAAGGGCCAGACCGTCGCGTGGATCAAGCGTGACGGCACGATGTCCAACGTCCGCATCACCGAGCTGATGATGACCGAGGCGCTCACCCGTAAGCCGGCCGAGAAGGCGGGCCCGGGTGACATCTGCGCGATCGCCGGTATCCCGGACATCATGATCGGCGAGACGCTGGCCGACCCCGAGAACCCGATCGCGCTGCCGCTGATCACGGTCGACGAGCCCGCCATCTCGATGACCATCGGTGCGAACACCTCGCCGCTGGTCGGCAAGGGCGGCAAGGGCCACAAGGTCACCGCCCGGCAGATCAAGGACCGTCTGGACCGCGAGCTGGTCGGTAACGTCTCGCTCCGTGTCCTGGACACCGAGCGTCCCGACGCCTGGGAGGTCCAGGGCCGCGGTGAGCTCGCCCTGGCCATCCTCATCGAGACCATGCGCCGCGAGGGCTTCGAACTCACCGTCGGCAAGCCGCAGGTGGTCACCAAACAGATCGACGGCAAGACGCACGAGCCGATCGAGCGCATGACCATCGACTGCCCCGAGGAGCACCTCGGCGCCATCACACAGCTCATGGCGACCCGTAAGGGCCGTATGGAGACCATGACGAACCACGGTTCGGGCTGGGTCCGCATGGAGTGGATCGTCCCGTCCCGCGGACTCATCGGCTTCCGTACGGAGTTCCTGACCCAGACGCGTGGCACGGGCATCGCCCACTCCCTCTTCGAGGGCCACGAGCCGTGGTTCGGTGAGCTGCGCACCCGTCACAACGGCTCGCTGGTGGCGGACCGCGCGGGCGTCGTGACGCCGTTCGCGATGGTCAACCTCCAGGAGCGCGGCGTCATCTTCACCGAGGCCACCACCGAGGTCTACGAGGGCATGATCATCGGAGAGAACTCGCGCTCCGACGACATGGACGTGAACATCACCAAGGAGAAGAAGCTCACCAACATGCGTGCGGCTTCCGCGGACACCACGGAGAACGTGGTGCCGGCCCGCAAGCTCTCGCTGGAGCAGTCGCTGGAGTTCTGCCGCGACGACGAGTGCATCGAGGTGACCCCGGAGACCGTGCGTATCCGCAAGGTCGTCCTGGACCAGAAGCAGCGTGGCCGCACGGCCTCGCGCGCCAAGAACGGCTGACCCGGCCCGGACCGGGCCGTTCGGGCGCACGAACCGCCGGAACGAGCCATTGACATGAGGCTCGGACCCCCGCAGACACTGTGGGGGTCCGAGCCTTTCGTCAACTTGTTTTTCTGAGCAAGGTGTCCGGATATCGTGCGTCGCTCTCCGGAACATGTGTTAACGGTCCGTTTCGGGGGTGTCTGTCTGGGATCCCTTTGTCCGGATTTCGGGCAACCATGGCTTCTCGATGTTGTCAAACCGATACCCTTTAAGTGTGGTTTACAGCCCGGTGTTCCTTAATAGTTGGCTCCACTGAGCTCGGGTCAATGGGTCGGCGCACTGTGGGGAGTGCGGACTCACGAGCACACTCGGGGCACTGCAAACGATCGCCGTCAGGGGTGTCGGTGGATCTGTCCAGTGCCCCTCTTGTAGTCAAAAGTGGACTCATGAGGAGGAAACCCATGCGCGGTGCCAAGAGCGCCAAGTGGGTCGCGGGAGCGGCCATCATCGCCCTGGCCGCGACTGCCTGTGGTGGGGGCAGCGACGACAGCAGCGACTCGGCTTCGAAGGAGAAGGGCAAGCCTGCGGGCTACGTCTCCGTCGACGTCGGTGAGCCGCAGAAGCCGCTGATTCCGGCCGACACCAACGAGCAGCTCGGCAGCTACGTCATCCAGTCGCTGTTCACCCAGCTCCTGGAGTTCGACGGAGACGGCAAGATCGTCTACACGAACGCCGAGTCCGTGAAGTCGGACGACAACAAGACGTGGACCGTCAAGCTCAAGCCCGGCTGGAAGTTCCACGACGGCACCCCGGTCACCGCCGAGTCCTACATCAAGGCGTGGAACTGGTACGCCAACAGCAAGAACAACCAGCAGAACGCCTTCTGGTTCGAGGACATCAAGGGTTACGCGGACGTCCACCCCGAGAAGGGTGACCCCAAGTCCACGGAGATGTCCGGTCTGAAGGCGGTCGACGACACCACCTTCACGATCGAGCTGGACAAGCCGGTCCCGTACTTCGAGTACAAGCTCGGCTACTACACCTTCGCCCCGCTGCCCGAGGTGTTCTACAAGGACACCAAGGCGTTCGGTCAGGCGCCGGTCGGCAACGGTCCCTACGTCTTCGAGAAGTGGGACCACAAGAAGCTCATCCAGGTCAAGGCCAACGCGGACTACCAGGGTCCGAACAAGGCCAAGAACAAGGGCATCCTGTTCAAGAACTACGCGACCGTCGAGGCCGCGTACCAGGACCTCCTGTCCGGCAACCTGGACATGATCCGCCAGGTCGGCCCTCGCGACCTGCCGAACTACAAGACCGACCTCGGTGACCGCGTGGTCGAGGAGCCGTACGCGGCCGTCCAGTCGATCGTCCCGACGTTCTACTCGAAGACCTTCAAGGGCATCGACCCGAAGGTCCTCCAGGGTCTGTCGATGGGCATCGACCGCGACACCATCACCAAGACGGTGCTCAACGGCACCCGCGAGCCCGCCACGAGCTTCACGCCCCCGGGCGTCGCGGGCAACCAGCACCTGGACACCGACGTGTTCAAGTTCGACCCGGCCAAGGCCAAGCAGCTCATCAAGGAAGGCGGCGGCGTTCCGGAGAACAAGCTCTGGATCCAGTACAACGCCGACGGCGGCCACAAGGAGTGGGTGACCGCGGTCTGCGAGTCCATCCGCAACGCGACCGGCGTCGACTGCGTCCCGGACGCCAAGCCGGACTTCCAGACCGACCTGGAAGCGCGTGACAACGACCAGGTCAAGTCGATGTACCGCGGTGGCTGGGTTGCCGACTACCCGCTGAACGTCAACTTCATGCGGGAGCTGTACGGCACCACCGCCGAGGCCAACAACGGCCGCTTCTCCGACAAGGAGGTCGACGCGGCCTTCAAGAAGGGCGACAACGCGGCGTCCCTCGAAGAGGCGACCAAGGCGTACCAGGAGGCGGAGAAGCTCGTCCTGGAGAAGATGCCGGCGATCCCGCTCTGGAACTACAAGATCAACGGTGGTTACGGGAAGTCCGTCGGCAACGTCGCCATCGACTTCCGCGGCGACTACGTCATGACCGACGTCACCGTCAAGTAGCACACGCCTGAGGGCCCCCACTCGGCCATCAGCCGCCCACACCAGGCAGTAGGTCCCGGGGGGCCGCTCTCCGTATCCGGAGGGCGGCCCCTGGGCTGCTTTATCCCTAATCGGAGGCAAACATGGGGCGTTATGTCGCGCGGCGACTGCTCCAGATGATCCCGGTCTTCCTCGGGTCAACCTTGCTGGTCTTCGCCATGATGTACGCGCTGCCCGGCGATCCCGTGCGCGCACTGGCAGGCGAGCAGACCGTCGACCCGACGCAGATCGCGAACATGAAGAAGGAGCTGGGCCTCGACCTGCCGCTCTGGCACCAGTACTGGAACTACCTCATGGGCCTGTTCCAGGGTGATTTCGGTACGGAGATCGCCAGTGGACGACCGGTGGCCGACACCATCGCGGACGCGTTCCCGATCACGATCCGGCTGGCTCTGTTCGCCTTCCTCTTCACGGTCATCGTCGGCATATCCATGGGCGTCTTCGCGGGCCTCAAGGCCGACACCCTCCGTGACCGCGGTCTGCTCATCCTGACGCTCCTGCTCATCTCGGTCCCGTCGTTCGTACTCGGCTTCCTCGCCCAGTACTTCTTCGCCCACCAGCTCGGTTGGGTCGATCCCAACGTGAGCGCGGAAGCGAACTGGAGCGAGTTGTTCCTGCCCGCTGTCGTGCTCGGGTCGCTGTCTCTCGCGTACGTCGCGCGGCTGACCCGTACATCGGTCGCGGAGAACCTGCGCGCCGACTACATGCGGACCGCCGTGGCGAAGGGACTGCCGCGACGCCGCGTCGTCGGGGTCCACCTCATGCGCAACTCGATGATCCCCGTGGTCACCTTCCTCGGCACCGACCTCGGAGCCCTGCTCGGCGGTGCGGTCATCACGGAAGGCATCTTCAACGTCCAGGGTGTGGGCCGCGCCGTGTTCGCTGCGCTCCAGCACCGCGAGGGAGCCACGGTCGTCGGCATCGTGACGCTGATCGTCATCGTCTATCTCGCCACCAGCCTGCTCGTCGACCTGCTCTACGCGGTCCTGGACCCGAGGATCCGTTATGCCTGAGGCGCTCAAGGAAACAGCCGCGGAGAAGTCCGCGGACACGACGGCCACGCAGGCCCCCTCCGCCAAGCTGGGCAAGCCCCGCAGCCTGTGGTCGGACGCCTGGCACGACCTGCGGCGCAGCCCGCTGTTCGTCATCTCGGCCATCCTGATCTTCTTCCTGCTCGTGATGGCGGTGTTCCCCGGTCTGTTCACCGGTGCGGACCCGCGCTATGCGGACCTGGCGCACCACTACCTGCAGAAGCCCAAGTGGGGGAACTTCTTCCAGGAGGACTGGTTCGGCTACGATGTCCAGGGACGTTCGATCTACGCGCGCGTCGTCTACGGCGCCCGTGCCTCGATCATGGTCGCCGTCGTGGTCACCGTGCTCGTGACCGTCCTGGGCACCGTGGTCGGCATGCTGGCCGGATACTTCGGCGGCTGGATCGACACGCTGCTCTCCCGGGTCACCGACATCTTCTTCGGCGTCCCGTTCATCCTCGGCGCGATGGTCGTCCTGACCTCGTTCGAGGAGCGCCACATCTGGGTCGTCATCCTGGCCCTGGCGTTCCTCGGCTGGACCCAGATCGCCCGTGTCGCACGCGGCTCGGTGCTGACGATCAAGCAGGCCGACTACGTGATGGCGGCCAAGGCGCTCGGCGCCTCGACCACCCGCATCCTGCTCCGGCACATCCTGCCCAACGCGATCGCCCCGGTGATCGTCGTCGCGACCATCGCGCTCGGCGGCTACATCTCGGCCGAGGCCACCCTGTCCTTCCTGGGCATCGGCCTCGCCGAACCGACCGTGTCGTGGGGTGTCGACATCTCCTCGGGCCAGGAGCAGCTGCGTAACGCCGGGTTCGTCCTGCTCATCCCGTCGGTCATGGTGTCGATCACCGTCCTGGCGTTCATCATGCTCGGCGATGCGGTACGCAACGCCCTCGATCCCAAGCTGCGCTGAGGGAGGCGTACATGACCATCATCGACAAGACGGCGGATGTTCCTGCTCCGCGTGGATCGAACGACGAGAGCGGCCCGCTGCTCGAAGTCCGCGATCTGCACGTGGAGTTCCATACCCGTGACGGAGTGGCCAAGGCCGTCAACGGAGTCAACTACAGCGTCAGCGCCGGCGAGACCCTCGCCGTGCTCGGCGAGTCCGGCTCGGGCAAGTCCGTGACCGCTCAGGCGATCATGGGCATCCTGGACATGCCTCCGGGCAGCATCCCCAAGGGAGAGATCCTCTTCCGGGGCCAGGACATGCTCAAGATGGGCAACGAGGAGCGTCGGCAGATCCGCGGCCGGAAGATCGCCATGATCTTCCAGGACGCGCTCTCCTCGCTGAACCCGGTTCTCTCCGTGGGCTACCAGCTCGGCGAGATGTTCCGCGTGCACCAGGGCCTCTCCAAGAAGGAGGCCAAGGCCAAGTCCATCGCGCTGATGGACCGTGTGCGCATCCCGGCGGCCAAGGAGCGGGTCAACGACTACCCGCACATGTTCTCCGGCGGTATGCGCCAGCGCATCATGATCGCCATGGCGCTCGCCCTGGAGCCCGACCTGATCATCGCGGACGAGCCCACCACGGCGCTCGACGTGACCGTCCAGGCACAGGTCATGGACCTGCTCGCGGAGCTCCAGCGCGACTTCAACATGGGCCTGATCCTGATCACGCACGACCTCGGCGTGGTCGCCGACGTCGCCGACAAGATCGCCGTGATGTACGCGGGCCGGATCGTCGAGACCGCTCCGGTCCACGAGATCTACAAGCGCCCCGCGCACCCGTACACCAAGGGCCTGCTGGAGTCGATCCCGCGCCTGGACCAGAAGGGCCAGGAACTCTACGCGATCAAGGGCCTGCCGCCCAACCTGCTGCACGTGCCGTCCGGCTGTGCCTTCAACCCGCGCTGCACCATGGCGCAGGACATCTGCCGTACGGACATCCCGGCACTGCTCCCGGTGACCGAGCAGGACGGCACCGAGCTGGCCGGCCGCGGCAGCGCCTGCCACTTCTGGAAGGAGACGATCCATGGCTGACCTCGAGAAGGGGCCCGTGGACGCCACCCCGAACGTCACCGAGGTGGCGACGGTCAACGCGGGCACCGAGACGGAGGCCGTCGCGGCCATCGAGGCGCCGGTCCCGCAGGGGGAGCCGATCCTCCAGGTGCGCAACCTGGTCAAGCACTTCCCGCTGACCCAGGGCATCCTGTTCAAGAAGCAGGTCGGCGCGGTCAAGGCCGTGGACGGGATCTCGTTCGATCTCTACCAGGGCGAGACGCTCGGCATCGTGGGCGAGTCCGGCTGTGGCAAGTCCACGGTCGCCAAGCTCCTGATGACGCTGGAGCGGGCCACCGCGGGTGAGGTCTTCTACAAGGGCCAGGACATCACCAAGCTGTCCGGGCGTGCGCTGAAGGCGGTGCGCCGCAACATCCAGATGGTGTTCCAGGACCCGTACACCTCGCTGAACCCGAGGATGACGGTCGGCGACATCATCGGGGAGCCGTACGAGATCCACCCCGAGGCGGCCCCGAAGGGTGAGCGGCGCCGCAAGGTGCAGGACCTCCTGGACGTCGTCGGCCTGAACCCGGAGTACATCAACCGCTATCCGCACCAGTTCTCCGGAGGTCAGCGCCAGCGCATCGGGATCGCCCGGGGCCTCGCGCTCAACCCGGAGATCATCATCTGCGACGAGCCGGTCTCCGCGCTCGACGTGTCGGTGCAGGCACAGGTCATCAACCTGATGGCGCACCTCCAGGACGAGTTCAACCTCTCCTACCTCTTCATCGCGCACGACCTGTCGATCGTCCGGCACATCTCGGACCGGGTCGGTGTCATGTACCTCGGCAAGATGGCCGAGATCGGTACGGACCAGCAGATCTACGACCACCCGACGCATCCCTACACCCAGGCGCTGCTGTCGGCGGTCCCGGTCCCGGACCCCGAGGCCCGTGACGGCCGCGAGCGGATCATCCTCTCCGGTGACGTCCCGTCGCCGGCGAACCCGCCGTCGGGCTGCCGCTTCCGTACGCGGTGCTGGAAGGCCCAGGACAAGTGCGCCACCGAGGTGCCGCTGCTGGCGATCCCCGAGCGCTTCAAGGCGTCGGACACGCCTGCCGCGCACGAGTCGGCGTGCCACTTCGCGGAGGAGAAGGACGTCGTGCACGCGGCGTAGTCCGCGCAACGAGCTTGTCTGCAAGAGGTGCCTACCCCGGGGGTAGGCACCTCTTTTGTCTGCCCGCACGAGACGAAGGAGCGCCCGTGTGGCGTTGATCCAGCGCCGTTTATGGTCGTGCGACACCCGATGAACCCCGCGTAAATGTTCAGCCACTCGGTGCCTGTGCCAGCACCGCTCGAGCCGGAGAGCCCGCCGGGCAACGCTTGGAGATGGCCATACGCGCCAGTTTCGAGTCTGAGTTTTTTGACGGGTCGACCAAGCAGTCGACGAGCCCAGTGGTCGAGGAAGCCACTTCCCACGAAAAGAAGGTACCGGAAATTTCGGCTTTCTTAGTGGGGCAGTTGAAACTATAGCTGCCAGCTATTTCCTTCACCCCTCGGTAGTAGACAGCCTGGCCAGCCTCGGGGAATTTTGCGGACATGACGCGTTTTTCGATGGTTGTACTAACATCTAGTTTTGCCAGTTCTTTCCCGATTTGATCGGAAAGGCTCTGAAGTATGTATTTATGGGGCAAGGATTCATGTGAAGATGTCGCCGCCGCTACTCGCGGTTGGTAGGGGAGGGATTTTGCTTCAAATGTGTGCCCGGATTTTACGGTGACTGGCGCGTCTAGAACGGTCAAGCGCCATTTCTTGGAGATGGACCAATCGAACGCACCGTCTTCGCATGGGGGGGCGTCTGCGGCTGGACGTTCCGCAGCGGCGTGTGAACACCCGGTGGAAATGACGGCTGCAGCGGCTGTGGTGAGACAGAGGATTCGTGCGTTTTTCATGTTCTGTTGGCCTCGGAGTTTATGTCCTACTGCC
Source organism: Streptomyces sp. NPDC102441 (assembly GCF_044765585.1). Taxonomy (NCBI): domain Bacteria; kingdom Bacillati; phylum Actinomycetota; class Actinomycetes; order Kitasatosporales; family Streptomycetaceae; genus Streptomyces; species Streptomyces sp. NPDC102441. Next base: position 698,631 of record NZ_JBIWKH010000001.1, on the reverse strand, counting down.
GCCACCGCGACACGTGTTGACAATCATCACTTCGTACCGCGTACGTGGCTTGGCGGCTCGATGGCCGGATGCTGGGCGGCAACGAAGTCGTTGGTACCGATTGAGGAACAGCGGTGGCTTCCCCGCGGCGAGGGGGCGCCCACAGGTGCACTGTGGGCGCCCCCTCCGCCTCTACCTCGCGGTCAGGTCTTTCCGCCGTTCGTCCCGCAGTCGACGAAGCCTACGCTGGGGCTGGCGTTGACGCTGACACTGTGTCCCTCGGGAAGGTCGAGATTGTCGTGAACTCCCTTGCCTGAACCGAGAGTCCAGCGCCACTCCTTTCCGGTGCCCTGGAAGTAAGCTTTGTAGTTGATGCTGGAGAAAAGGGAGCTATTGGTCGCGTACATGTGCTCGCCGTCGGAAATGAATTCAATCCTGAAGAAGCGAGTCGAATTTGTCTTGTCGCGGGAGGTTGCTATGACGTTGCGCCCTCCGGGGTCGGTGGAGCTTGCAGAGCTCGACGCCTTGCAGACATAGTTTTTCGCACTCTCGGCGTGAGCGGATCCGGCCGTTGCGGGAACAAGGATTCCCGCGATGACCAGTGTTGCGGCGGCGCTTCGACTAAGCGTCTTCCGGGTGGCCTTCTGCTTCACTTTCATCCTCTTCGGGTCGACGTGTCTTCTTCTCGTCGTATTCGCTGTGTAGCGAGTTAATCATTAATGGAGGGAGGGTGCGAGTGAATTGAGGAAAACTTGAGACTCGTATCCGATTGGTCGCACAGGGTAATAACTGATGGGGGGGGGCGTCGCCAACTGTCGACTCTCCGACCAGGGCGTGGCTGTCACATTTCGTTACCGAAGTGCCGTCGCTCGCGTTCGGGATTGCATCACGCCCGTCCTCATGCCGTCTGGCGCCCGGACGGGGCAACTGAACATGCGACGGAGTGTCATATGGGGTGATATGAGGCATTGAGGCACTCAAGGGAACCCTAGGAGGCACTCCATGCGCGGAGCCACACAGGCCAGGTGGGCCGCATGCGCCGTCGCTGTCGCCCTGGCGGCCACGGCCTGCGGCGGCGGGGACAGCGGTGGCGGCGGTGGTGCCGACGGGATCGTCAGCTCGTCCTGGGGGGACCCGCAGAACCCGCTGGAGCCGGCGAACACCAACGAGGTGCAGGGCGGCAAGGTCCTCGACATGGTCTTCCGCGGGCTCGTGCGGTACGACCCCAAGACCGGCGAGGCCAAGAACGAGATCGCCGAGAAGATCGAGTCGACGGACTCGCAGAACTTCACGATCACGATCAAGGACAACTGGACCTTCAGCAACGGCGAGAAGATCACCGCGAAGTCGTTCGTCGACGCCTGGAACTACGGCGCCGCCCTGAAGAACAACCAGAAGAACGCCTACTTCTTCCAGTACATCGACGGCTACGACAAGGTCCACCCCGAGTCGGGCAAGGCGACGGCGGGCACCCTCTCCGGCCTCAAGGTGGTCAACAACACGACCTTCACGGCCAAGCTGTCGCAGAAGTTCTCGCTCTGGCCCGACACCCTCGGCTACGCCGCCTTCGTGCCGCTGCCCAAGGCCTTCTACACCGACCACGACGCCTGGCTCTCCAAGCCCGTCGGCAACGGTCCCTACACCATCGACCAGTACGCCAAGGGCTCGTCGATGAACCTGCGCCGGTGGGACGACTACCCCGGCGCGGACAAGGCGCAGAACGGCGGCATCGACCTCAAGGTCTACACCGACAACAACACCGCCTACACCGACCTCACCGCGGGCAACCTCGACCTGGTCGACGACGTGCCCGCCTCACAGCTCAAGAACGTCAAGGCGGACCTGGGCGACCGGTACATCAACACACCCGCCGGCATCATCCAGACGCTCGCCTTCCCGTTCTACGAGAAGGCCTGGAACACACCGGGCGCGACCAAGGTCCGCCAGGGCCTGTCCATGGCGATCAACCGGGACCAGATCACCGACCAGATCTTCCAGAAGACCCGTACCCCCGCCTCCGACTGGACCTCACCGGTCCTCGGCGACGAGGGCGGCTTCAAGAAGGGCCTGTGCGGCCCCGCGTGCGAGTACGACAAGGCGGAGGCCAAGAAGCTGATCGAGGAGGGCGGCGGCATCCCCGGCGGCCAGCTCAAGGTCTCGTACAACGCCGACACCGGCTCCCACAAGGAGTGGGTCGACGCGCTCTGCAACAGCATCAACAACGTCATGGGGAACAACAAGGCGTGCGTCGGCGGGCCCGTCGGCACCTTCGCCGACTTCCGCAGCCAGGTCTCCACCCAGAAGCTGACCGGAGCCTGGCGCGCGGGCTGGCAGATGGACTACCCGCTGATCCAGAACTTCCTCCAGCCGCTCTACTACACCAACGCCCCCTCCAACGACGGCAAGTGGAGCAACCAGAAGTTCGACGACCTGGTCGACAAGGCCAACGCGGAGAGCGACAAGGCCAAGGCCGTCACCACCTTCCAGGACGCGGAGAAGGTCCTCGTCGAGCAGATGCCCGTCATCCCGCTCTGGTACCAGAACGGCAGCGCGGGCTACTCGGACAGGGTCGAGAACGTCTCGCTGAACCCCTTCAGCGTCCCGGTGTACGACCAGATCAAGGTCAAGTGACCCGCTGAAGCCGGGTGGCCGGTGCGGCAGCCCGCACCGGCCACCCGGCTTTCCGGTCCTTCCGCCCGTTCGCCCGCCCAGCCCCGACCCCCGGAGCCCCTCATGGGACGTTATGTGATCCGGCGGCTGCTGCAGATGATCCCGGTGTTCATCGGCACCACGCTGCTGATCTTCCTCATGGTGAACGTGATGGGCGACCCCATCGCGGGCCTCTGCGGCGACCGCCAGTGCGACCCCGCGACCGCCGCCCAGCTGCGCAGCGAGTTCGGCCTCGACAAGCCGGTCTGGCAGCAGTACCTGACCTACATGGGCAACATCTTCACCGGTGACTTCGGCACGGCCTTCAACGGGCAGAAGGTCACGGAGCTGATGGGCACCGCCTTCCCCATCACCATCCGGCTCACCATCGTCGCGATCGTGTTCGAGATCGTCATCGGCATCAGCCTCGGCGTCGTCACCGGACTGCGCCGGGGGCGGCCCGTGGACACCGTGGTGCTGATCCTGACCCTGGTCGTCATCGCCGTACCGACGTTCGTCACCGGCCTGCTGCTCCAGCTCCTGCTCGGGGTGGAGTGGGGCATCATCAAGCCGTCCGTCTCCTCCGAGGCGCCGGTCGACGAACTCATCGTGCCCGGACTCGTCCTGGCCTCCGTCTCACTGGCCTACGTCACCCGGCTCACCCGCACCTCGATCGCCGAGAACGCCCGCGCCGACTACGTCCGTACCGCCGTGGCCAAGGGCCTCCCCAGGCGGCGGGTGGTCGTGCGGCACCTGCTGCGCAACTCCCTCATCCCGGTCGTCACATTCATCGGTACGGACGTGGGCGCCCTGATGGGCGGGGCGATCGTCACCGAGCGCATCTTCAACATCCACGGAGTCGGCTACCAGCTCTACCAGGGCATCCTCCGGCAGAACTCCCAGACCGTCGTCGGGTTCGTCACCGTCCTGGTCCTCGTCTTCCTGGCGGCCAACCTGATCGTCGACCTCCTGTACGCCGTACTCGACCCGAGGATCCGCTATGCCTGAGCAGCAGCCGTGGGACGAGACGACGGGCAGCGGGGCGATCTCGGGTGCCGGCGCGGGCGGGGCGATGGACCTCGCGATGGACGAGGGCACCACGCTGGAGAAGACGCCCGGCGGCCCCGAAGGCACCGGGCCCACGGGCAAGCCGCGCAGCCTGTGGTCCGACGCCTGGCGCGATCTGCGCCGCAACCCGGTCTTCATCATCTCCGGTCTTGTCATCCTCTTCCTGGTGATCATCTCGATCTGGCCCTCGCTGATCGCCGGCCAGGACCCCCTCGACTGCGACCTGGCCAAGGCCCAGGAGGGCTCCCAGCCCGGACACCCCTTCGGCTTCGACGGACAGGGCTGCGACGTCTACACCCGCACCGTCTACGGCGCGCGGACCTCGGTGACAGTCGGCGTCCTCTCCACCCTCGGGGTCTCGCTGCTCGGCGGCGTGCTGGGCGGACTCGCCGGCTTCTTCGGCGGAGTCTGGGACGCCGTGCTCTCCCGCATCACGGACGTCTTCTTCGGCATCCCCGTGGTCCTCGGCGGACTGGTCTTCCTGTCCGTCGTCACCAGCTCCACCATCTGGCCCGTGATCGGCTTCATCGTGCTGCTGGGCTGGCCCCAGATCGCCCGTATCGCGCGCGGCTCCGTCATCACCGCCAAACAGAACGACTACGTACAGGCCGCCCGGGCACTGGGCGCGTCCAACTCGCGGATGATGCTCCGGCACATCACACCCAACGCCATCGCCCCGGTGATCGTGGTCGCGACCATCGCGCTGGGGACGTACATCTCGCTGGAGGCGACCCTCTCGTATCTCGGCGTCGGCCTGAAGCCGCCGGCCGTCTCCTGGGGCATCGACATCTCCGCCGCCTCCCAGTACGTCCGCAACGCGCCGCACATGCTGCTCTGGCCGGCCGGGGCGCTGGCCGTCACCGTGCTCGCCTTCATCATGCTCGGCGACGCGGTGCGCGACGCCCTCGACCCCAAGCTGCGCTGAGGAGTCCGCTGCCATGTTGCTCGAAGTGCGCGATCTGCACGTGGAGTTCCACACCCGTGACGGTGTGGCCAAGGCCGTCAACGGGGTCAACTACTCGGTCGCCGAGGGCGAGACGCTCGCCGTGCTCGGCGAGTCCGGCTCGGGCAAGTCCGTCACCGCCCAGGCGATCATGGGCATCCTCGACACCCCGCCGGGGAAGATCAGCGGGGGAGAGATCCTCTTCCAGGGCCGCGACCTGCTGAAGCTCAAGCCCGAGGAACGCCGCAGGGTCCGGGGCCAGGAGATGGCCATGATCTTCCAGGACGCGCTGTCCTCCCTGAACCCGGTGCTCAGCGTGGGGGCGCAGCTCGGAGAGATGTTCGTCGTGCACCGCGGGATGTCCCGCGGTGACGCCAAGGCCAAGGCCATCGAGCTGATGGACCGGGTGCGTATCCCGGCCGCGCGCGAGCGGGTCGGCAACTTCCCGCACCAGTTCTCCGGCGGTATGCGCCAGCGCATCATGATCGCCATGGCGCTGGCGCTGGAGCCCGACCTCATCATCGCCGACGAACCGACCACCGCCCTCGACGTGACCGTCCAGGCCCAGGTGATGGAGCTGCTCGCGGAGCTGCAGCGTGAGCTCAACATGGGGCTCATCCTCATCACCCACGACCTCGGCGTGGTCGCCGACGTCGCCGACAAGATCGCCGTGATGTACGCGGGCCGGATCGTCGAGACCTCGCCCGTCCACGAGATCTACAAGGCGCCCGCCCACCCGTACACCAAGGGTCTGCTGCGGTCGATCCCACGGCTCGACCAGAAGGGCCAGGAGCTCTACGCGATCAAGGGCCTGCCGCCCAACCTGCTGCACATCCCGCCCGGCTGCGCCTTCAACCCACGCTGCCCCATGGCCCAGGCCGTGTGCCGCACGGACGTGCCGCCGCTCTACACCGTGGACGACGAACGACGGAGCGCCTGCCACTTCTGGAAGGAGACGCTCGATGCACGCTGACGAGACGGGCCGCGGGGGCGGCGGCTCCACGCTCCAGGCCGCGGCGTCCACGCGCCCGTACGCCGAGGGCGACCCGATCCTGGAGGTGCGCGGCCTGGTCAAGCACTATCCGCTGACCCAGGGCATCCTCTTCAAGAGGCAGGTCGGCGCGGTCAGGGCGGTCGACGGCGTGGACTTCGACCTGGCGGCGGGCGAGACGCTCGGCATCGTGGGGGAGTCGGGCTGCGGCAAGTCGACCGTCGCCAGGATGCTGGTGCACCTGGAGCCGCCGACCGGGGGCACGATCCGCTACAAGGGCGAGGACGTCACCAAGCTGTCCGGACGGGCGCTGAAGGCGGTGCGCCGCAACATCCAGATGGTGTTCCAGGACCCGTACACCTCGCTGAACCCGCGCATGACCGTCGGCGACATCATCGGGGAGCCGTACGAGATCCACCCCGAGGTGGCGCCCAAGGGGAGCCGGCGGCAGAAGGTGCAGGACCTGCTCGACGTCGTCGGCCTGAACCCGGAGTACATCAACCGCTATCCGCACCAGTTCTCCGGCGGTCAGCGCCAGCGCATCGGGATCGCCCGCGGCCTCGCGCTCAACCCCGAGATCATCGTCGCCGACGAACCGGTCTCCGCGCTCGACGTGTCGGTCCAGGCCCAGGTCGTCAACCTGCTGGACCGGTTGCAGGCCGAATTCCACCTGAGCTTCCTGTTCATCGCGCACGACCTGTCGATCGTCCGGCACATCTCCGACCGGGTCGGCGTCATGTACCTGGGCCGGATCGTGGAGATCGGCACGGACGAGGAGATCTACGAGCACCCGACGCACCCGTACACCCAGGCGCTGCTGTCGGCCGTCCCGGTGCCCGACCCGACGGCCCGTGATCACCGCGAGCGGATCATCCTGCACGGTGACGTCCCCTCCCCGGCGAACATCCCGTCCGGGTGCCGCTTCCGCACCCGGTGCTGGAAGGCGCAGGAGCGGTGCGAGCTGGAGGTGCCGCTGCTGGCCGTGCCGGCGGCCTTCCGGGAACTTGGGACACCGGCCCGGCACGACTCGGCGTGCCACTTCGCCGAGGAGAAGCAGGTGGTGCCGCCGGAGGACGGGCGGGAGGCATCCGAGGACGGGCGGGAGGCATCCGAGGACGGGCGGGAGGCTCCCGAGGGTGACAAAGAATGATAAATGAGCCTCAGATCCGTTAACAAAGAGGCAACTCGGCCGTCGTCGCACCGATATACGGACCTTCCATCATGGGGAACGTACGGCCGTGCGGGTGCCGTGAACCGGCCGGGGCGTTCATCACGTCGCCCCGGCCGGTTGCCCGTTGCCGCCCTGCCCCGGAGGACCCCTTGTCCATCGGCGGACCGCGGTGGAGTATCGCTGAGGTGATACTCACACGGGGAGCCAGAATCACCGGAGCGGTGCTCTGCGCCGTGCTCGCGGCTCTTGTCGCGGCGTGGATCGTGCGGGACCTCCGGGCCGTCGGCGATCCGCCGGACCTGGCGCGTTACTGGGCCGGGTACACGGACAGCCGGCCGAGGGAGCTGCCCGCCACCCTCCAGGCCGACCCGGTGCTCCTCGCCGTCTACGTCTTCGCCCTGTTCGCCGCGGTGCGCTCCTCGGTCGCCGCGTCCACGCTGGTCGCCACCGGACTGGTCACGCTCGCCCTGCGGCTGCCGGGCGTCTGGACCATCGGCGCGTCCTGGATGGACGAGCGGTCCAGCGACGAACTGCGCACCCGCGCCCTCATCGGTACCTTCGTCGCCCTGGCCGCCGGCCTCGCGCTCGTCATCACCGGGGCCGCGGGCCGCAGGCAGCCCGTCGACTCCTACGAGCCACTGCCCACCCGGCCCGGCCGTGGGGCCGGAGTCACGGCCTTCCTGGTGCTCGGCGCCTCGGGGGCGGTCATGATCGCCTGGGAGGTCCGCCAGCTCTTCACGCTGCCGGACGAGCTCTATCCCGCGTGGTTCACCGGTGGCGAGGTCCTCACGCTCGGGCTGACCGCCACCCCGCCGGGCTGGAGCGGCGTGGCACTCGGCGTGGTCTGCCTCGTGGTGGCGTGGACCGCGCTCTTCCGCGCCGTCCACGCCCGCCCGCTCGGCATGATCGCCGCGGGATTCCTGCTGGTCTCCGGCGGCTGTGGTGTCGCCCGCGCCCTCCACAACAGGTGGCTGGAGGACTTCGGCGAGGAGCCGGGCGAGCAGCAGCTCATCATCCTCACCTCGTTCCTCTTCGCCGTCGCCGGGGCGACGGCTCTGCTGGTCCTGGCGCGCAGGGGCTTCGAGATCACCGACGGACAGGACGAGGGGCCCGGCGGCTACGGCTATCCGCAGGGCGGCGCACCGGGCTACGGCTATCCGCAGACCGGCACCCCTGGCTACGGCTATCCGCGGAGCGGTGCCGGCCCCGGCCCCGGATACCCGTACAGCGGCGGCGGAGCCGGCAACCCGCCGCCGCCCGCGTCCCCGCCGCCCGGCTGGTGACGGCCATCCCTATGCCCGGGGCAGCCCCAGGGACCGCCTGAGGAAGTCCACCTGGAGCAGCAGCAGATTCTCCGCCACCTGCTCCTGCGGGGTCATGTGCGTCACCCCGCTCAGCGGCAGCACCTCGTGCGGGCGCCCGGCGGACAGCAGCGCGGAGGACAGCCGCAGGGCGTGGGCGACCACCACGTTGTCGTCTGCGAGGCCGTGGACGATCATCATCGGCCGCACGGCGTCGGCCGGCTCCGAGAGCCCCTCGTCGGTCACCAGGGAGTTGCGGGCGTACACCTCGGGCTGTGCTGCCGGGTCGCCGAGATAGCGCTCGGTGTAGTGGGTGTCGTAGAGCCGCCAGTCCGTCACCGGTGCGCCCACCACCGCCGCGTGGAAGACGTCGGGGCGCCGCAGCACCGCGAGCGCCGAGAGATAGCCGCCGTACGACCAGCCGCGCATGGCCACCTTGGAGAGATCCAGCGGGAAGCGCCCGGCCAGCGCGTGCAGCGCCTCGACCTGGTCGTCGAGGGTGAGGGTGAGGTCGTCCCTCACCGCCTTCTCCCAGCCGGGTGAACGGCCCGGCGCGCCCCGGCCGTCCGCGACGACCACGGCGAATCCGTGGTCCGCGAACCACTGGGAGGTGAGGTGCGGATTGTGGGCGGCGACGACCCGGCGGCCGTGCGGGCCGCCGTAGGGGTCCATCAGGACCGGAAGCGGTCCGTCCGACTCCATGTACCCGGTGGGGAGCAGCACGGCGCACGGGATCCGCCGTGCGCCCCCCTCGGTCAGATGGACCCTCGCGGTCAGGACCGGCTCCTGGGCGAGATTCGCCACGGCGGCGATCCGCTTGCCGTCCCGCAGCACCTGTACGGATGTTCCCGGGTGCTCCAGGGACGCCGAGAGCAGCACCGTCACACCGCCCGCGCGCACCGCGGAGTGCACCCCGGGCCCCTCGCTGACGCGCTCCACGCCCAGCTCGTTCACCCGGTACACATGGCTCTGGCCCGTCTCCGGATCGGCGGCGCCCTCACCCGCGGTCGCCTGCACCAGGATGTCCGACTCCCCGATGTCCAGGACCGCCTGGATGTGCAGCTGGTCGCCGGTCAGCGGCCGGTCGCCGACCGAGAGCACCCGCGCGCCCCCCTCGTCGGCGACCCGCACGAGCCGCCCGTCGGGCGCCCAGGCGGGCACCCCGGCGAAAAGATCAAGCCAGACGCCGTCCTCGTCGACATGCACCGTACGGGTCGCGCCGCTCTCCGTGTCGACGGCCAGATACAGCTGGCTGCGCTGGTCACGGGCCTGCACCAGGAGCAGCGGGGCGCCGTGCGAGGACCAGTGCACCCGCGCCAGATAGGGAAAGCGGGACCGGTCCCAGACAACCTCCGTGCGGGTCCCGTCCAGGCCCATCACGAAGAGGCGTACCTCGGCGTTCGCCGTCCCCGCCGCCGGATAGCCGATCTCGGAGGGCCTGCTCCCGGGATGCGCCGGATCGGCGATCCACCACCGCTGTACGGCGCTGTCGTCGACCCGGGCGACCAGCAGGCGCTCCGAGTCCGGCGACCACCAGAAACCGCGGTAGCGGCTCATCTCCTCGGCCGCGACGAACTCCGCGAGCCCGTACGAGGTGTGCGCGTCCTCCGGCTCGGCGATCGGCCGGTCACCGTCGCCCGTCGCCCCCACGACGCGCAGCGCGCCCCGGGCGGCGTAGGCGATGTGCCGGCCGTCGGGGGAGGGGCGCGGGTCGATCACCGGGCCCGGCACCGGCAGGGCGCGCGCCGTGCCCGCCCCCAACTCGGCGACGTACGCCTTGCCGGAGAGCGCGAAGGCCGCCAACTCGGCCGCGTCGTCAACCGCGTAGCCCACGATGCCCGCCGAGCCCTCCCGGGTCCGCTCGCGCCGCGCCCTCTCCTGCGGCGACAGCTTCTCCGCAGAACCGCCCAGCAGGGCAGCGGGATCGGCCGCGATCCGCTCCTCGCCCGTGCCGGTGTCCAGCACCAGGAGCCGGTTCGTACGGTCCGTGCCGGAGGCCGAGCGGAGGAAGAGCACCCGCGTCCCATCCGGCGAGACGGTGAAGGCCCGGGGTGCGCCGAGAGTGAACCGCTGGGTCCTGGCGTGCTGGCGGGGAAAGGTCAACTTCTGCGAGGTCATGGCCCCGAACCTAGCCCGCGACGGCCGGTCCGTGCGCCCCTCGTGCTGCTGTGCCCCGATCAATGCGTCGGCACGGATAGTTATGATCCGTAGCGCTCGGTGGGTATGAACCTGCTGGCTCCATGTGTGCTGCCTGTCCCGACCGTACTGATGGAGGTGAACCGCCGTGGCACTCTCGATTTCGGCGGTGGTGCTGCTGGTGATCGTCGTCTTCCTGCTGATCCGGAAATCCGGACTGAAGGGCGGACACGCGGTGGTCTGCATGCTGCTCGGCTTCTACCTCGCGAGCTCGTCGATCGCCCCGACCATCTCGGAGGTGACGTCGAACGTGGCAGGCATGATCGGGGGAATCAAGTTCTGACCACCGTCCCGCCCTCTGACGGATACCCCGCCGGGCGCCCCTCACACCGTGGGGCGTTCGGCCGGCGGGCCGGCCTGCTCGTAGGGTGGTCCCATGAAGGACCTCCCCGCGCGCCGTCTGCTCCTGGTGCACGCGCACCCCGACGACGAGTCGATCAACAACGGCGCCACCATGGCCAGGTACGCGGCCGAGGGCGCCCACGTCGCCCTGGTGACATGCACCCTCGGCGAGGAGGGCGAGGTCATCCCGCCGGACCTCGCGCATCTCGCCGCCGACCGGGGCGGCGGACTCGGCGGACACCGCATCGGCGAACTCGCCGCCGCGATGCGTGAGCTCGGGGTCACCGACCACCGGTTCCTGGGCGGGCCCGGCCGGTTCCGCGACTCCGGGATGATGGGCACCGAACAGAACTACAGGGCCGGGGCCTTCTGGGCCGCCGGCCTCGACGAGGCGGCAGGCCACCTCGTCGGGGTGATCCGCTCCCTGCGCCCCCAGGTCCTGGTGACGTACGACCCCGAAGGCGGCTACGGCCACCCCGACCACATCCAGGCGCACCGCGTCGCGATGCGCGCGGCGGACCTGGCCGCCGATCCCGCGTACGACGCCGGCGCCGGAGCCCCGCACACCGTCGCCAAGATCTACTGGAACCGGGTGCCCCGGTCCGTGGCGGAGGCGGCCTTCGCACGGCTGCGGGACGCCGCCCCCGACGCCTTCCCGGGGATCGCCGCAATCGACGACGTACCCGGTGTCGTGGACGACGCGCAGATCACGACGGAGATCGACGGTTCGGCCCACGCCGAGGCCAAGACAGCCGCCATGCGGGCGCACGCCACCCAGATCGCCGTGGACGGACCCTTCTTCGCTCTTTCGAACGACCTGGGACAGCCCCTCTTCACCACCGAGTACTACGAGTTGGTGCGGGGCGCCCCGGGCGGGGACGACGGTTCCCGGGAGCACGACCTCTTCGCGGGCGTGCCGGACGCGGCCTCCGCGCCGGGAGCGCGGTCATGAGCAACAGGCAGAGGCCGCGCGCCTCGTCACAGGCACCCCGTACCAACGCCCCGCCGAGGAGCCCCGCGCCCACCGGTCTCGCCGCGCCCCCGAACCCCGCGCGGATCCCCGTGTACCTCGGCCTGGCGGTGCTGGGCGCGGTCGTCGGACTCGCGGGCACTCTCGTCCAGGCAGCCCTTTTCCCGGGCGGGTTGCTGCTCGCCCTCGCGGCGTCGGCCGGCCTGTTCTACGGTGGCCGGGTGCTGACCGGGACACAGCTCGGCGCGCTGGCACCGGCGGTGGGCTGGCTCATCGCCGTCGTCGTCCTGCTCGGCGGGCGGCCCGAGGGCGACTACGTCTTCGGCCAGGAGATCGGCCTGGTGTTCTTCATACTCGGAGGGATGGCCGTCGCTGTGATGTGTGCCACGATGTCGCGGCTGCCGTATCCGGCGGGCGGCACCGGTCGAACCGGCACGTGATGTGGTATGTCCGCTCCCGGATTGCCCCTCCGCGCAGTGGTGGGTGCATCCTTGTTCCCCCCGGGCGCGGAGAGTCTTACGGTGGCGGCCAGTATGGTGGTGCGCGCGCCGAGCCGTCCCCTGGCCTGCGGCATGGGGGAAGTACGGGCGGCGGAGCCAATCGGGAGAACCTGCTTTGAGTCGTGAAACTGACAGTTCGTCCTCCGGGCCCCAGGGGCGCGGAGGAGCCGCGTACCCGTCGGGTACGCCGCCGTACGGATCAAGCCAGTATCCGTCGCTGCACCCGTCTCAGGACGGGCCGGAGGAGACTCCGGAGCCTGCGGATCCGCCTCAGCCCGAGGAGCCCAGAACAGAGACGACGCTGACGACGCGTATCCGGATCAACATCCCGGGCTCACGTCCTATCCCGCCTGTCGTGATGCGGACGCCGATGAGTGACGCGAACCCGTCCGGCGACCGTCCGGACCGCGAACGCACCGGCAGCACCCCGAGGCCCGGCGCACCCGCGCCGTCGCCCGGCGGGGCGCCCGGCTCCGGCCAGGACGCGCGTGACGGGGGTCCGTCGGCCACCGCCCCGGCCGAGAAGCCGGCCAGGGAGAAGAGCGGCAGCGACTGGTTCGCCCCGCGCAAGGCACCGGCCCCGGGCGCCGCTCCCACGGCTTCGGCCCCGGGTGCGCCCGGTCCCGGTCCCGGTCAGGGCCCCGGTCCTGGCACCGGTCAGGGCCCCCGCCCCGGTCAGGGTCCCGGTCCCGGCCGTGCCTCCGTCGGCGGTCCTTCCGGTCCGACACCGCCCCGCACGGAGTCGCCGTTCTTCTCGGGCGGCCCGCAGCAGCCCGGCGACCGGGGCGACGCCTCCCGTCCGGGCCGCAGCGCCCTCGACGACCTCGACGCCGGTCCTCGGCCCACCCCGAACACCGGTATCCGGCCACCGGGCGGCCCGGGTCCCTCCGGACCCACCACCGGCCCGGCCACCGGAAGTTCGTCCCTGACGCCGAACCTCGACCGGCTTCCCGGCACGCCCGGCGAGGTGGCTCCCGGCGGCCCGTCAGGCCCCCGGCCGGGCGCCCCCGGCGGCGTACCTCCGCGTATGTCGGACGACACCGCGATCCTCACGCCGCAGGCTCCCGCTCCGGGCCCCGGCTCCCGCTCCGGCGGGAACGTCTCCGGTGACACGCTCACCAGCGGTATCCCCGTCATCCCCGGGGAGCCCCGTTCGGCGTTCCCCGGCGGACCCGGAGCGACCCGGCTGCCCGAGGACCCCATGGACGGCGGACCGGCCGATACGGGTGCCCCGGCGCCCGCCCCGGCCCCCCGGCCCGCTCCGAAGGCCGCGCCGCCCGCCAGGAAGGGCCGCTCCAAGCTGGTCCTGCTGGGTGTGGGTGTCTTCGTGCTGTTGGGCGTGGCCTACGGCGCCGGCCTGCTGATGAACCACTCCGAGGTTCCCAAGGGCACCACCGTGCTCGGCGTCGACATCGGCGGAGGCACGAAGGAGGAGGCGGTCACCAAGCTCGAGGCCGCCCTCGGCAAGCGCGCCCGGACGCCCCTGCAGCTCTCTGTGGACGGCAAGAAGGAGAAGCTCGCCCCGGACAAGGCCGGCCTCACCCTGGACAGCCAGGAGACCGTCCGAGGCGCCGCGGGCAGCGACTACAACCCGGTCTCGGTGATCGGGTCCCTGTTCGGCGGGGCACGCCCCGCCGACCCGGTGATCCCGGTCGACGAGGAGAAGCTCGGGGTCGCGCTGACCGACCTGTCGGGAGTCTCCGGCTCCGCCAACGACGGCACGATCAAGTTCGAGCCGAACAAGGCCGTTGCCGTCCCCGGCAAGTCGGGGAAGGGACTGGACGTCAACCGGTCGATGATCTCCGTCCGCGACGCCTACCGCGCACAGGTACAGACCGGCGAGCCGGCCGTCGTCGAACTGCCGGTCGCCGCCACCGAACCCACCATCACCAAGGCCGAACTGGACCGGGCGATGAAGGAGTTCGCCGAGCCGGCGATGTCCGGCCTGGTCACCATCAAGGCCGGGGCCAAGCAGATCGACTTCGGCCCCGCGAGGTCCCTGCCACAGATCCTGTCCATGAAGCCGGTCGACGGCAAGCTGGTCCCCGTCTACAACAGGGAAGCGATCGACACCCTGCTGGACGGTGTCTTCGACGGCATCATGATCACCAAGGGTGACGGGAAGAAGCACCAGGTCAGCGCTGCCGACGTGGCCCAGGCCATGCAGGGCGCGCTGCTCGGCGGGACCCCCGCGGAGCGCACCGCCTCCATCGACCTGACCGGAGCGGGCTGACCCGGACGCGACGCATCGGCACGACCGCCCCTGCCCGGGTCCCCGGGCGGGGGCGGCGTCATACGGCCCCCGACCGCAGAGGAGACGGATTCATGTCCACCCCGTGGAGTCTGACGCTCGACTGCGCGCACCCGAAGGCACTGGCGGCCTTCTGGGCACAGGCGCTCGGTTACGTGGAGAAGCCACCGCCCGCCGGATTCGGCAGCTGGGAGGAGTGGTTCGCCCACCACGACATCCCGGAGGAGGAGTGGGACGACGGCGCCTATCTGGCCGACCCGGCCGGCAGGGGCCCGAGCCTGTCCTTCCAGAAGGTCCCGGAGCCGAAGACGTCGAAGATCCGCCTGCACCTCGACGTCCAGGCGGGCGGCGGCCGCGAGACCCCGTGGGAGACCAGGTGGCCGAGGGTGGCCGAGGCGGTGGAGCGGCTGACCGACGCCGGCGGCACGGTGATCCGGGTGCACGAGCTCCAGGGGCGGCCCGACCATGTGGAGATGGCCGACCCGGAGGGGCATGAGTTCTGCGTGCTCTGAACGGCACACATGACCCGGACGGGAAAGGGCCCGGCCGGCCGGGGCGGCGGCGACTCTCCCCGGGGGCGGTGCGCAACTACCTGTCCACGGCGATTCAGAAGCCGGCCGCACGTAACCGCGCGGAGGCCGTCCGGACCGCCCAGGACAAGGGCTGGCTGTGAGGACGGGGCCCGGCCGCGGGATGCGGCCGGGCCCCGTCCTCCCCGGTCCTACGGGAAGGAGACCACCTGGGAGGGAATGGTGTCCGTACCGGATGTGGGGGATCCGGTGTCGTTGATGACGTGGTCGTACTGACCCTGGCCGCCCAGGGAGACGACGAGCAGGTCGTGGAACTTCACCCCGGGCTTCACCGGGGCCTGGAAGCCGTGCTGCTGGCGGATGGTGGGGTCGACGTTGAAGTAGCAGTAGCTGCCCATGCCCCAGCCCTCGTGGGTGGTGACACTGTCGGCGACCTTGTAGGCGGCGTAGCCCTTGATGTCGCCGTTCTGGATGGCGGCCTGGTTCGGGGCGTCGTACGCCTTCTCGTTCTGGAAGAAGATCGTCTTGCCGTTCTCGCCGTTCCACTGGACGTCGTACTTGTTGAAGTGTTCGACGAACAGTCCGGTGGCCAGTACGTCGTCACCGTTGACCGTCAGGCCGTAGTCGGACCGGTTGGTCTCCCAGCCGACCCCGTCGCCGTGGTCGGCGCGCCACAGCCAGGTGTGGTCGATGATCGTGTCGTTGCTGTTGACCACCATGCCGGTGGTCGCCTTGCCGGCACCCGCGCCGCCGACCCGGACGAACACGTCCTGGAGGCTGGTGGGGTTCGCGGAGTGGTCGGCCGAGGCGCCCTCGGGACCGACCTCGACGAGCGTCTCGGAGTTGGTCTGTCCCGCGTCGACCAGGAGTCCGGCGAGCTTGACGCCGTCGACGTCGCCGACCTTGATCGCGGTCACCCCGTTGTCCGGGATGATCGTCGCGAGGCCGAGGCCCAGGGCGACGGTGTCCGCACGGTCGATGTCGATGGTCTCGTCGACGTGGTAGACGCCCGGGGTGAACAGCAGGTGCAGGCCCTGGTCCACGGCCGCGTTGATGGTCTGGGCGGTGGCGCCCGGCTTGACCACGTAGAACTGGTCGAGCGGGATGGACTCACCCTCGGTGCTGCCGTCGGCCCAGCTCGTGCCGCGTGCGTCGGTGCGCTTGGCGGGGACGAAGACCTTGTAGTCGTCGCCGTCGAGGTAGAGGAAGGGCTTCTCGCGGGAGACCGGGGTGTTGTCCAGGGTCGTGTACGGGGGCTCGGGGAAGCTCTGCGCGGGTGCTCCCTCGACGCCGGAGAACGTCATGTTCCAGACGCCGTTGCCCCAGCCGCCGACGGAGCTGTCGCGGGTGTACCACTGCTGCTGCGAGTAGGGCCCGACCTCGCCGTCGATCTTGCTGTCGGCGATGTAGCCGCCACTGGCCCAGCCGTAGCCGTCGGGCGCCAGGTTGAGGCCGCCCTTGACGTGCATACGGCGGAAGGGAGCGGCCTGGGAGACCGCCCAGCGGTTGGTGCCGCTGACGGGGTTGAGAGCCAGGTTCTCGGCCGAACGCCAGAAGTTCTGCGTGGCGTTGCCGTCGAACCAGCCGGCGTCGACCGTGACATCGCCGTTGAAGGTGGTGTCGTCGGGGTTCATGCCGAGGCCCGCGATCGAGGTGTAGAAGCCGATCTGCGCGTTGATGTTGTCGTACGTGCCCGGCTTGAACATCAGCGCGTAGCGGTCGGTGCCGAACTGGTTCGACTCCTGCTTCTTGAAGACCTCGTCGACCTTGCCCTGGATGTCGGGCGTCGAGGGGTCGAAGACCAGCACGTTGGGGCCGAGGTCACCACCGCCGGGCACCTCCGCGGTCTCGTCGCCGAACGCCGACTGGGCCGTGGGGAAGGCCATGAGCAGCGAAACGGTGAGCGCGGCGAGTCCGAGCGCCTTGGAACGGCGGCGCCGGCGGGGTGCGGTGGGGGGCGCGGAACTCGTGGGGGGAGCTTGCATGGATGACGTCTCCTGGGTCGTGGTACGGGTGCACGACGGAACCTTGAGAGGGTGAGAGAGCGCTCTCTCGTGTCGCCGATGTAACCGCTGTCGCCCTGGACACGTCAAGAGGTGTGCGTCAGAAGCCTCGACGGATCGCCGTACGGGCAACAAATGGCGCCGGTGGTAAGGCAATTGGGATGCTTTGGGCGCAGACGGTGCCCCCGGTGAGTTCACAGGGTGACCGCTTGCAGGGCAGGAGAGGCCCTAGTTCAGCAGCGCCCTGGCGGCCTGGGCGCGGTGGCGGATGGCCTCGGCCGCCGTCGGCTCTATGCCGTCGACGATCTCCGCGTACTCGTCCATCTCCGCCGCCCCGCGCAGGAACTCCCCGCGCTGCACGAGGAGCTGGGCCCGCTCGTAGCGGAGCCTCGCGGGGTGCGAGGGCAGCAGCAGGGAGAGTTCGAGGGCCCACAGCGCCACGTCCGTACGCTCGGGGCGTGCCGCCGCCCAGGCCCTGATGTTGTTCAGGATCCGCAGCACCGTCTCCAGCGGCCTGGCGGGCACGTGGGTCCTCGCCGACGGCGGTTCTCCGGTCGCCCCCGTCACCATCAGCTCCGCGTCCTCGCCGCTCAGCGGGGTGCCACCGGCGAAGGGGTCGGCCAGAATCCGCTCGGCCGGATCACCGAAACCGACCACGTAGTGGCCCGGGAGGGCCAGCCCGTAGACGGGCGCCCCGGCCCTCCGGGCGACCTCGATCCAGACCACGGACAGCAGGATGGGCAGCCCCCTGCGGCGCCGCAGCACCTGCTGGAGCACCGACGACTCCAGCCGCTGGTAGTCCTGGGACGAGCCCGCGAAGCCGCAGCCCTCGCCGAGCAGGCCGGCGAGCGCTGAGGCCCACCCCCAGGCGTCGCGGGCTCCGTACGGGAGGAGGCCGGCCAGCCGGTCCAGCTCGATCTGGGCCGCGTCGATGCCGTACGGATCGGCGTCCCCGGGCGACGGAGGGGCGGCCTCGGCGCCGAGCAGCAGACAGAGCAGCGCGAGGTCCGGCCGTTCGGAGCGCGCCTCCTCGGCGAACCGCCGCCGTCGTTCGGCCGTGCCGTCGGCCGTGCCGGGATCCTCAGCGCTCATGTGTGACACGTCCCCCTGTTGCTGTCCCGCTACGCGGGCCGGAAGTGGTGGTAGCGGTGGTGGGTGGCGAAGCCCATGCCGTCGTACAGCGCACGGGCACCTTCATTGTCCGCCTCCACCTGGAGCCACGCCGCCGAGGCACCCTCGTCCAGCGCCGTGCGGGCCAGCGCCGTCATGACGGCCGTGGCGAGACCGCGGCGCCGGTGCTCCGGGGCCACCTCGACGGCCATGAACCCGGCCCAGCGGCCGTCCACCACACAGCGACCGATCGCGGCGGGCGGCCCTTCCGGGCCCTCGCCCGGCACCGAGGCGAACCAGACCGAAGGGCCGCTGCCCAGCACCTTCAGCACATGGGGTCCCGGCGTCTCGAAGCGCTGGTAGCGGGAGAGCCACGCGTCGTCGGCCTCGCGGGCCGTCCGTACGGCGGAGACGTCCGCGTCCAGGTCCCCGACCGGTGCGAGCGCCGCGATCCGCACCTCGGCCGTCACCTCGCGCCGCCACCCGTGCTCCTCCAGCTCCGCGCAGAGCCGCTCCTGAGTGCCCTCGGCGCCCGTCGCGGTCTGGATGCAGGCGGGCAGGCCCCGTTCCCCGTACCAGCGGCGGACACGCCCGAGGGCCTCGCCGAGCGGAAGACCCGGATCGCCGAGCGGCAGCACGGAGTTGGCGCGGCGGGTGAATCCGCCGGCCGCGCGCAGCCGCCAGTCGCCCAGGAGTTCGCTCTCGACGGGCTGCCAGGCACGCGCGGTCGCCAGGGCGAGTTCGCCGAAGGAGGCGGCTGGACCGCGGCGGCGTGCCGGGGCCGCGGGCACCACTTTGCCCGCCACCAGTGCGGATTCCGCGATGCGGACGACTTCGCCGCTCCTCGTCGTGACCGACACCACTTCGTCGTCCCACGATGTGAGAACCCCGACCGTGTCGGTGAACTTCGGGCCCTCGCTGGGCCCGTCGGCGACGCGCCGCACGGATACGCGTTTGCCCACGTCAGCGGGTGTTATGCGAACCTCGAGCCGTCCGCCGATGGTGAATTCCACAGCTCTGTCTGCCCCTCCTGTTCGGATCGTGCCCCGGAACGGAGATACTAGGGGCGGGCATCGACGACGCCGCGCTCCCGCGCGAGAGCCAACGCCCTACCGAGGAGGAACGACAGCGTGACCTACGTCATCGCGCAGCCTTGTGTCGACGTAAAGGACAAGGCCTGCATCGAAGAGTGCCCCGTCGACTGCATCTACGAGGGCTCCAGGTCCTTGTACATCCATCCGGACGAGTGTGTCGACTGCGGAGCCTGTGAGCCGGTCTGCCCGGTCGAGGCCATCTTCTACGAGGACGACACCCCGGAGGAGTGGAAGGACTACTACAAGGCGAACGTCGAGTTCTTCGACGACCTCGGTTCCCCGGGCGGCGCCTCCAAGCTGGGTCTCATCGAGCGCGACCACGCGTTCATCGCCGCGCTGCCGCCGCAGAACCAGTAACGACCTCACCCGCGACAGGGAGTGAGCCGGCTCCCTGTCGCGGGCCACAGGCCGCAAGCGGCAGCACGAGCGCCACCCGGTCCCGTACGGCTTGTCACCGTGCGGGACCGCGGCGTTTCCCGGCCGCCACGCCCCCGTACGAGAAAGCAGAGTTCCGTGTCCGCAGCAGTGCCCGTCTCCTCCCGTCTCCCTGTCTTCCCCTGGGACAAGCTGGCGCCCTACAAGGCGACGGCCGTGGCCCATCCGGACGGCCTCGTGGACCTGTCGGTCGGCACGCCCGTCGACCCGGTGCCCGAGCTGATCCAGCAGGCGCTGATCGCCGCCGCGGACAGTCCCGGCTATCCGACGGTGTGGGGGACAGAGGCGCTGCGCGACGCGCTGACCGGCTGGGTGGAGCGCAGGCTCGGCGCGGCGGCCGGGGTCGGGCACGAGAACGTGCTGCCGGTCGTCGGCTCCAAGGAACTGGTCGCCTGGCTGCCGACCCAGCTCGGACTCGGTGCGGGCGACAAGGTCGCCTACCCGAGGCTCGCCTACCCGACGTACGAGGTCGGCGCCCGGCTCTGCGGCGCCGAGCCCGTCGCCTACGACGACCCGACGGAGCTGGACCCGGCAGGTCTGAGGCTGCTCTGGCTCAACTCCCCTTCCAACCCGACGGGCCGCGTCCTGCCGAAGGACGAGCTGACCCGGATCGTCGCCTGGGCGCGTGAGCACGGGGTGCTGGTCTTCAGCGACGAGTGCTACCTGGAGCTCGGCTGGGAGGCCGAGCCCGTCTCCGTGCTCCACGCGGACGTCTGCGGCGGCACGTACGAGGGCATCGTCGCCGTCCACTCGCTCTCCAAGCGCTCCAACCTCGCCGGCTACCGCGCGGCCTTCGTCGCGGGTGACGCCGCCGTCCTCGGCGAGCTGCTCCAGATCCGCAAGCACGGCGGAATGATGACGCCGGCCCCGGTCCAGGCGGCGACGGTCGCGGCGCTGGGCGACGACGCGCACGTGGCGGAGCAGCGGGCACGCTACGCGCGGCGGCGCGCGGTGCTGCGGGCGGCGCTGGAGGCCCACGGCTTCCGGATCGAGCACAGCGAGGCGAGCCTGTACCTCTGGGCCACGCGCGACGAGCCCTGCTGGGAGACGGTGGCGCGTCTGGCGGAGCTCGGGATCCTCGTGGCACCGGGCGACTTCTACGGGCCGGCCGGCGACCGCTTCGTACGGGTGGCGCTGACGGCCTCTGACGAGCGCGTGGACGCGGCGGTCAAGCGGCTGGCCTAGGCGGCCACGGCCCGGGCGGACACGGCCTCGGGCGGACCTCCGTACGCCGAGGGGCCTCGGGAGTGCGCACTCCCGAGGCCCCTTCGTGCGCCCGTCACGGCGCGTGGTCCGGCTGGTCAGCCGAGCGGCAGGCCCTTCGTCGGGAGGGTGTCCTCCGTCAGCTCGCCGTCCGCCACGGTGCCGGCCTTCTCGAGAGTCTTGCCCGCGGCGGGAAGGGCCGTGCCGACCACCTTGCCGCCGGTCTCGTTCGCCACCTCGGAGCCCTGCTTCGAGGTGGAGTCCAGTGTGCTGCTGAGTCCGGCGCCGTCGAGCGAGGTGAGGCCGCCGAGCGCCGGGGTCTGCGGGAGCCCCGCGGCACCCGCGGCACCGGCCGCGCCGACCACGGGGGCCGCGCCTGCGGCGATCAGCAGCGCGGCACGGGCGATCCGGCGGGTCAGGGGGAGGGACATGATGCTCCTTCGGCGGGACGTCATACGGGTACACGGCGGATGTGGAATCCGCCTGTCCGGTGATCGGACGCACTGAACAACCGGTTCGGGGGCGGGGAAGGTTGCGGGGCACCAAGGCAAAGACTGGGTAATGCGTCAGATAATCCGCAACGGAGGAACCCGGGCGAACGGCGCATCGGGCCGTCGCCTGATGAACCGTCACTGCCCTGTGTGCGCAAGGAAATCCCTCCGGACCGCAGGGGCGGGGAAACGGTGCGGGGGACGGGGCTCCGGTCGACGCCGAATTGCCCGTACGGGTGACGGGGCGCACTCCTGAGCGAGGCGCATTCGGGCCTCGGTTGCACCGGATCCTCACGCTCCGTCCGCCGGCCGCGACGGGAGAGAGGTCTGGTCCGCGGTGCGAAAGCCCGTACCGGAGAGTGGGACCAGGGTCGCGCGACGCGTCCTTTAGGCTCGTGGCCATGCATGGACACACGCTCGATCTCGCGCTCGACGGCCCGGAGCTCACCGCACGGCTGGTCGACTTCCCGTCGGTCAGCGGGCAGGAGAAGGACCTCGCCGACGCCATCGAGGCGGCCCTGCGCCCGCTGCCGCACCTGACCGTCGACCGCCACGGCAACAACATCGTGGCCAGGACGCAGCTGGGCCGTGCCGAGCGCGTCGTGCTGGCGGGGCACATCGACACCGTCCCGATCGCGGACAACGTGCCGTCCAGGCTCGACGACGACGGCGTGCTGTGGGGCTGCGGAACCTCCGACATGAAGTCGGGCGTCGCCGTCCAGCTGCGCATCGCGGCGACGGTGCCGGAGCCCAACCGCGACCTCACGTTCATCTTCTACGACAACGAGGAGGTCGCCGCCCACCTCAACGGCCTCGGGCACGTGGCCGAGGCTCACCCCGAGTGGCTCGACGCGGACTTCGCGGTCCTCCTGGAGGGCTCCAACGGCGAGGTCGAGGGAGGCTGCCAGGGCACCCTCCGCGTCCATCTGCGGTTCGCGGGCGAGCGCTCCCACTCCGCACGGGGCTGGATGGGGTCGAACGCGATCCACGCGGCCGCCCCGGCGCTGGCCCGGCTGGCGGCGTACGAGCCGCGCCGCCCGGTCATCGACGGGCTGGAGTACCGCGAAGGGCTGAACGCCGTGGGCATCGAGGGCGGCGTCGCCACCAACGTCATCCCGGACGCCTGCACCCTGGTCGTCAACTACCGCTACGCCCCCGACATCACGGCCGAGGAGGCCGAGGCGCACGTCGAGGAGGTCTTCGCGGACTGCGGGGTCGCCGAGTTCGTCGTGGACGACCACACCGGCGCCGCGATGCCCGGTCTCTCGCACCCGGCGGCCAAGGCGTTCATGGACGCGGTCGGCGGCGTCGCACGGCCCAAGTTCGGCTGGACGGACGTGTCGCGTTTCGGCTCCCTGGGTGTCCCCGCGGTGAACTACGGACCGGGTGACCCGCTGTTCGCGCACAAGCGGGACGAGCATGTGCGGGTCGAAAGGATCACGCACTGCGAGGAGCGTCTTCGCTCGTGGCTCACCAGCTGACTCATGGCATTCCCCTGTACGTAACCTCCGCCGATCTAGGCTGAAGCGACACAGGCACATCGCAGGTCGGCGGAGGGAGCAGGTCATGGGCAACCCGGAGGACGCACGGATCCCCGAGGGCGCACAGATTCCCGAGGGTGCGGTGAAGCCCGAGGAACAGCGACTGGGTCCGGTACTGCGCCGCAGGGACCAGGTCCAGCCGGGCACGACCGATCAGCGGCTGCTGGATTCCGAGGGCGACTCGGAGTGGGTCCACACCGACCCCTGGCGGGTCATGCGGATCCAGTCCGAGTTCGTGGAGGGATTCGGCGCGCTGGCGGAACTTCCCAGCGCCATCAGCGTCTTCGGTTCGGCCCGCACCCCGGCGGGCGGACCGGACTACGAGGCGGGCGTGCAGATCGGCAAGGCGCTGGTCGAGGCGGGGTTCGCCGTCATCACCGGCGGTGGACCCGGTGCGATGGAGGCGGCGAACAAGGGGGCCAGGGATGCCAAGGGCGTCTCCGTCGGACTCGGCATCGAGCTGCCCTTCGAGTCCGGGCTGAATCCACATGTCGACATCGGCGTCAATTTCCGCTACTTCTTCGTCCGCAAGACGATGTTCGTGAAGTACGCGCAGGGCTTCGTCGTCCTGCCCGGCGGCCTGGGAACGCTGGACGAGCTCTTCGAGGCGCTGACCCTGGTGCAGACGGGCAAGGTGACGCGCTTCCCGATCGTCCTGTTCGGTACGGCGTACTGGGGCGGCCTGGTCGACTGGCTGCGGGACACCGTGGTCGCGGGAGGCAAGGCGTCCGAGCGGGACCTGATGCTGTTCCACGTCACGGACGACGTGGACGAGGCGGTCCGGCTGGTGACGAAGGAAGTCGGCCGGTAGCAGGCGCGGGGCGGGCCCCGCCCGCCCCGCGGTCCCCGGCGAGGGGGCTACGCCAGGCCCCGCCGCGCGACCGCCGGCGCCCGGTGGCCCGCGATGGACGCCACCATGTCCAGGACCTGCCGGGTCTCGGCCACCTCGTGCACCCGGTACACCCGCGCCCCCAGCCATGCCGACACGGCCGTCGTCGCGAGCGTGCCGATGACGCGTTCCTTGACCGGCTTGTCGAGGGTCTCCCCGACGAAGTCCTTGTTGGAGAGGGAGACCAGCACCGGCCAGCCCGTGGCCGTCATCTCCTCCAGTCGGCGCGTCGCCTCCAGCGAGTGCCGGGTGTTCTTCCCGAAGTCGTGCCCCGGGTCGATCATGATCCCGTCCGGCCTGACCCCGAGCTCCACGGCCCTCTCGGCAAGATCCAGGGTCACGCGCAGGATGTCCGCCATCACGTCGTCGTAGGCGATCCGGTGCGGCCTCGTACGGGGCTCGGCGCCGCCCGCGTGCGTGCACACCAGCCCCGCTCCGTACCGCGCGGCCACTTCTGCCAGCTTCGGGTCGACGCCGCCCCACGCGTCGTTCAGCACGTCGGCCCCCGCCTCGCAGACGGCCTCACCCACATCGTGCCGCCAGGTGTCCACGCTGATCACGACGTCCGGGTGGCGGCGGCGTACCTCGGCGACGAAGCCGACCGTGCGGCGCGCCTCCTCCTGCGCCGTCACCTCCTCGCCGGGTCCGGCCTTCACCCCGCCGATGTCGACGATCGCCGCGCCCTCCGCGACGGCCTGCTCGACCCGGGAGAGCGCCGGTTCGTCGCGGAACGTCGCCCCCTGGTCGTAGAAGGAGTCGGGAGTCCGGTTCACGATCGCCATGATCACCGGCTCGTGCGGCCCGAACTCCCGCCGCCCCAGCCTGAGCGCCCCGCTTCGCATTCCCTCTTCCTCTCCCTGGATCCCGCCTGCGACTTTAGGCCCTCAGCCGGAGCGTCACACCGTGGAGTCCAGGCGTTCGATCATGATTCTCACGGTAGGCGGATTCGGCCCGGCGCTACGCTCCAATACCGTGGACGTCTCCCAGACCAATCACGCGTGGGCGACACTGCTGGACATCGGCCTTCCGGAACGCGGCCGGCGCCGCCTGCACGATCGCCTGGCTCACGCGCTGCGCACCGCGATACGGGACGGGCGGCTCACGGAGGGCGCCGCCGTGCCACCGAGCCGAGCGCTCGCCGAGGAACTCGGCTGCTCCCGCTGGGTCGTGACGGAGGCGTACGGACAGCTCGTCGCGGAGGGGTATCTCTCCGCCCGGGTGGGCTCCGCCACGCGTGTCTCGTGGTCACCGGAGACCACGCAGCCGCAGCCCCGCGCGCGGCGCGCACCGGAGCGGCCGCCCATCCGGTACGACCTCGCGCCCGGCCTTCCCGACCTGCGGGCGTTTCCGCGCCGCCGATGGGCGGACGCCGTCCGGACGGTGACCGGCTCGGCCGTCCACTACGACCTCGGCCGGCCCGGCCCCACCGGGCACTTGGTGCTGCGGACCACCGTCGCGGAGTACCTGCGGCGCTCACGCGGCGCGGACGCGCACGCCGAGTCCGTGTCCGTGTGCGCCGGCGTCACCGACGGTCTGGTCCGCACCTGCCGGGCGCTGCGCGCCGAGGGGATCGCCGACCTGGCCGTGGAGGACCCGGGCTGGGGGCGGCTGAGGGACGCCGCGACGAGCGCCGGCCTCCGTGTGCACCCGGTGCCCGTGGATCACGACGGCCTCCGCGTCGAGGACCTCGCGCGCACGCCTGCCAGGGCCGTCGTGGTCGGCGCGGCACACCAGTTCCCCACCGGCACGGTGCTCTCCCCGGAGCGCCGGGCCCGCCTGGTGCGCTGGGCCCGCGAGGTGGGCGGCTTCGTCATCGAGGACGACTACGACTCCGAGTTCCGCTACGACCACCACCCGGTCGCCGTCATGCAGGGAATGGATCCGAGCCGGGTCGTCCTCCTCGGCTCGGTCAGCAAGACGCTGTCGCCCGCCCTCGGCCTGGGCTGGCTGGTCGCGCCCGCCGGGATGGCCCCGGCGCTCCGGGCGGCGAACCCCGTCGCCGCGGCACCACCGGTACTCGACCAGCTCGCGCTCGCCACCTTCCTCGAACGCGGGTGGTACGACGCCCATCTGCGCGCCTCGCGACGGCGGTTCCGCTCCCGCCGCGACCTGCTGGTCCGGACGCTCGGCGCCCAGGTGCCGGAGGGCCGGGTCTCCGGCACCGCCGCCGGGCTGCACATCGTGCTCCACCTGCCGGACGGCGCAGGCCTCCAAGGGGCGGTCCGGGCCGCGGCCGCCGCAGGGCTGCGGCTGACGGACCTCGACGACTACCGCGCGGAGGGACCGGGGCAGCGGGCGCTCGTCCTCGGGTACGGAAACATCAGCGAGACGGAGATCCCTCCGGCAGTCGCGCTCCTCCGGGAAGCGCTGGGTCCGGCTGTTCAGTGGTGAGGCCCTGACTGTCAGCGGCGCATGGCACGATCTGATCTGGACAGGTATTCCGCTCCCTGGGAGATGCACGTGTTCTGGTTCTTGCTGCTCACGATGGTCGTGGTCGTGGCCGCGGTCACCCTGGCGGTCGTCGGTGGAGGCGGAAGCGCGGTGCTTCGGGACGTCGAGCCCGAGCGGCTCACCGACCCGCTGCCCGCGAACCGGCCCGTCGGCCGTGCCGATGTCGAAGCCATGCGACTGCCCATGGCCGTGCGCGGCTACCGCATGACGGACGTGGACGAGGCCCTCGGCAGGCTGGGGGCGGAGCTCGCGGAGCGGGACGCCCACATCGCCGAGCTGGAGTCGGCGCTCGCCGGAGCCCAGGCCACCGCTGTGAACGGCCCCGACCTGTTCAAGCGGCCGGGCGGGCCACCGGCCGCCGGGGACGGCCCGCAGGACGGGGAGGGCGGCCGATGAGCGGCGCGGAACCGGCGGCGGACGGGCGCCTGCGCTGCCCGTGGGGCCTGTCCACGGAGGACTACCTCGCCTACCACGACACCGAGTGGGGCCGCCCCGTCCACGGCGACGACGCCCTCTTCGAGCGGCTCTGCCTCGAGGCGTTCCAGTCGGGGCTGTCGTGGCTGACGATCCTGCGCCGCCGCGAGGGCTTCCGGAGCGCGTTCGCCGGATTCGAGATCTCCGCCGTGGCGGAGTTCACCGACGCCGACAAGGAGCGTCTCCTCGCCGACGCCGGAATCATCCGCAACCGCGCGAAGATCGACGCCGCGCTCGCCAACGCCAAGGTGCTGGCCGGCTGGGGCGAGGGCGAGCTGGACGCGCTCATCTGGTCGTACGCACCGGACCCGGCCACGCGGCCTGCCCCGCGCGTCCTCGGTGACGTCCCGGCGGTCACCCCGGAATCCACCGCGCTGGCCAAGGAGCTGAAGAAGCGGTCCATCCGCTTCGTCGGCCCCACGACCGCCTACGCCCTGATGCAGGCCTGCGGCCTCGTCGACGACCATCTGGCCGACTGCGTGGCCCGGGGCGGCGGCAGGTAGGTCTACCGGCCGAGATATTTCGGCGGCTGCTTGGCGAGGAACGCCTCGACCGCGATCGTGTGGTCCTGCGACGCGCCCGCCTTCGTCTGGAGTTCGTCCTCCTTCTCCAGCGCCTCGGCGAGCGTGTGCCCGGCGCCGTACGCCATGGACGCCTTCAGGGCCGCGTACGCCACCGTCGGCCCGTCCGCGAGGGCGCGGGCCACCGCGTGCGCCTCCTTCGCCAGGTCGGCGGCGGGCACCACCTTGTTCACGATGCCCAGCTCGTACGCCTCCTGGGCGGAGACCGAACGCGGGAAGAGGAGCAGGTCGGCGGCGCGGCTCGCGCCGATCAGCCGGGGCAGGGTCCAGGAGACCCCCGAGTCGGCGGTCAGCGCGACACCCGCGAAGGACGTGTTGAAGGCCGCGCTGTCGGCGGCCACGCGGTAGTCGGCGGCGAGCGCGAATCCGAAACCGGCCCCCGCGGCGACTCCGTTGACCCCCGCGACCACGGGCTTCTCCATCTCGGTGAGGGCGCGGACGATGGGGTTGTAGTGCTCCCGCACCGTGCTCAGCGCGTTGCCGCCGTCCGACTCGCGGGCCTCGGAGAGCTTGGCGACGTGCTCCTTGAGGTCCTGGCCGACGCAGAAGGCGCGCCCGGTGGCGGTGAGCAGAACCGCACGCACGGCGGGGTCGTCCGCGACTGCCACGAGGGCGTCGCGGAGTGCGACCTTGGCGGCGGTGTTCATGGCGTTCATCGCGTCGGGGCGGTTGATCGTGATCGTCGCGAGCCCGTCGCTCACGTCTGTGAGCACCGTGTCAGCCATTGCGGGGTCTCCTTGCGGGTCCGGCGTCGTCCCTGTCCAGGCAAGCATGGCGGACTTCGGGCGGGCCGGACATGTGACCTGCGTCTAACGATTGGACCTCGGCTGAGGGCCGACGGCGGCGCAGTATTGCAGCCGGATCGCCGAATTGGGTGGTTATGAGAGAGCGCGTTGCGGAAGCGATGCCGACCGATGTTGGTCATCGGGGTCTCTGATGCGGGATAATGCGGAGGAAGCATTGTGTTCGACGCCGGTGAGGCAGCACCTGTCATGGGGCCGCCGGCTGCGATGAGCTGGTTTCAGGAAGGGGAACGAGCATGGCGGCCATGAAGCCGCGGACGGGCGACGGCCCGCTCGAGGTGACAAAGGAGGGGCGGGGCATCGTCATGCGCGTTCCGCTCGAAGGCGGCGGTCGGCTTGTCGTCGAGCTGACTCCGGACGAGGCCGATGCACTCGGTGACGCGCTGAAGAAGGTCGTCGGCTGAGGCGGAGGCGCCCACACTTCACTGCTGCCCCGGCACGGATTCCGTGCCGGGGCAGCAGTGCGTCGGGGGCCGGGTCCGGCCCCCGCGCCGGGTACGGTCAGCCGCGCCGTACCGCACACAGCAGGCCGTCGCCCACCGGCAGCAGTGTCGCCATGAGCTCCTGGCTCTCGCGTACGGCCCGCAGGAGTTCGCGCAGGCGCAGCACCTCGGCCGGCTGTGCGGCGGAGTCGATCGTGCGGCCGTCGGCGAAGACGCCCTCGAAACAGACCAGGCCGCCCGGCCGCAGCAGGCGCAACGATTCAGCGAGGCAGTCCATGCTCTCGAGCCGGTCGCCGTCGCAGAAGACGAGGTCGTATCCGCCGTCCGCGAGCCGTGGCAGGACGTCGAGGGCGCGCCCCGGGATGAAACGGGCCCGGTTCGTGGCGAAGCCCGCGGCGCGGAAGGCCTCACGTGCGAACTGCTGCCGCTCGGGTTCCGGATCGACGGTGGTGAGTACGCCGTCCGGGCGCATGCCCTGCAGCAGATAGATACCGGACACGCCGGTTCCGGTACCGATCTCGGCCACCGCTTTGGCGTCCGCGGTGGCAGCGAGCAGGCGCAGCGCCGCGCCGGTGCCTGACGACACCGGGCGGAGCCCTGTCTCCTGGGCCCGGTCCCGGGCCCAGAGCAGAGCTTCTTCCTCGGCGACAAAGGCGTCGGCGAATGCCCAGCTCGTCTGCCGGTTGGCGGTAATGACCCTCTCCTGTCCCCGTAGTTGGCGCAACGGTGACTGTATCCGCTGGACCCGGGAACCCGCAGATGGGACCGGGCGTTATGAGGGGACAGAGGAGAACACGTGGTCCGGGCCCTGTGGCCCGGTCCGGAATGTGCCTCTTGCTCCCGGGGACACCGGGACACCAGCAGGTAAAAAGGCTTATCCGGAGCTAACGGGCGAGGTGGCTATGGTAGGGGCTCCACTGGACACCACCAGAGCCGATAGGGGAGGTGCGGCTGCGCCTGTGGATCGGAGAGGTGCGCTGCGGCGCTTTCTCAGGTCGGCGGGTGAGCCGAAATCCGTGACCGACATTGCTGACCGTTCTTCCAACGTTTCCGCACCGACCGCGACCTTCGCATCAGATGCGGATTCCCAGGCGTGGACCCCGCCCTCATGGGAAGAGATCGTCAGCACCCACAGCGCCCGTGTGTACCGCCTCGCCTACCGGCTGACGGGAAACCAGCACGACGCCGAGGACCTCACCCAGGAAGTCTTCGTCCGCGTCTTCCGGTCGCTGTCGACCTACACGCCCGGCACTTTCGAGGGCTGGCTGCACAGGATCACGACGAATCTCTTCCTGGACATGGTCCGCCGCAAGCAGCGGATCCGTTTCGACTCCCTCGGCGACGACGCGGCCGAGCGGCTGCCGAGCCGTGAGCCGTCCCCGCAGCAGGTCTTCAACGACACGCACTTCGACGCGGACGTCCAGCAGGCGCTGGACACGCTCGCGCCCGAATTCCGTGCCGCGGTGGTCCTCTGCGACATCGAGGGCCTCTCGTACGAGGAGATCGCCGCCACGCTCGGCGTCAAGCTCGGCACGGTGCGCAGCCGCATCCACCGCGGCCGCTCGCACCTGCGCAAGGCGCTCAAGCACCGTTCGCCCGAGGCCCGCGCCGAGCAGCGTTCCCTCGCGGACGCGGTCCTGGCAGGGGAGGGCGGAACGGCGTGAGCGGCACAGGTCCGACCCCCGCGGAGCAGCATCTGGGGGACCGGCTCGCCGCGCTTGTCGACGGCGAGCTCAAACACGATGCCCGGGAGCGGGTCCTCGCCCATCTGGCGACCTGTGCCCGCTGCAAGGCCGAGGCCGACGCCCAGCGGCGGCTGAAGAGCGCCTTCGCGACATCCGCGGCCCCTTCACCCTCCGAGGGCTTCCTTGCCCGCCTCCAGGGCCTCCCCGGGGGCCCCAGCGGCGATGACGAGGGCCCCGACGACGGCTCGAACGGCCGGCGCCGCTTCGGGGAGGGAATCTTCCCCGTGCCGCAACCCGGCGGGCCACCGGGATCAGGACGCTCCCCGCTCGACGGCTTCGGCTATCTCCCCACGGCTCACGGCTCGAGTGCCGTACTGCCGGGCGGTGCGTCCGGCACCGGCTTCCGTATCCACGACGTGGCCCGGGAGCCCGACCGGTCTCCCTGGCGCGCCCGGCGCTTCGCGTTCGTCGCGGCCGGCGCGGTCTCGCTCGCGGCCATCGCGCTGGGTGGCTCCCTCCCGCTCGACCACAGCCCCGAGACCCCGCTCAGCGCCGAGGGCGCGGGCAGCAGCACGACTCCGCTGGACGCCGAGGAGCGGACCGGCGGTGCCGACGCGACGGCCAGCCGCAGTGGTGGCGGCGCCCTCACCGTCGGGGAGGGCCAGGATGTCCGGCCGAGCGCCGCACCGTCCTCGTCCGTCCGGCCGGTGTCCGCTTCGGCGCCCTCGCTGCTGAGCACCTCCGCTCTCACCGGGGGCACGTTCGCCTTCCCCGTCCTGAACGTGACCGTGCCGCCGCTCATACGCCCGACCGACGCCGAGCCGCCGTACTCATCGGCGCTCCGCGCGTCCGCGCTCCGTGCGGGAGCGGAACCGCAGCCGTCCGGACCGCCCACGACGGCCTCCGCCCCGCCGGTGCAGGACCGTGCGATGCCGCTGACCCCGCTGCGCTGACCGGGACCCTGCGCGCGGATTCGCAAACCTGGTTGAATTCCGGGAGGGACGCCTCTGTGAGGCGTGCATGGGCCAGTTGCGGGGAGAGCATGGACGACGGGAAGCCCAGCGGGCCGAAGACGAAGTGGTGGAGCCGTCCCTCTACGGAACGGAACCGTCCGGCCGGTCCGGAGGACGCGGTGGCCGTCGCCGAAGAGGGCGCGAGGACGACACCCCCGCGCGGGGAGGCGGCAGCCGCCGCGCCCACGGCCGGAGAACCGCCCGAGACGGACGGCGACTTCATGCCCGCGCCGCCGGCCGCCGGGCCGTTTGCGCCCGAGCCGTCGGACGAGCCCCGCGATTTCATGCCCGCTCCGCCCGCCCGCCCCCACACCTCCGGGGCGGCGGCCGTCGAGCAGGCAGCACCGGCGCCGACGGTCACCGAGCCGGTGGCCCCCGCGCCCCCCGCCGCCGAGCCCGCGGCGCACCGTACGCAGCCGCTGCACGCGCCCGACGAGTACAGCACCCCGCCGTACGGGGGCCCGGGGCCATGGGCGCCCGCGCCGCCCGTGCAGCGCCCGGTGCCGACTCCGGCCCACGGGACCCCCGTACCGCCGCCGTACGCGGGGACGAACGGGCACGGTGCGGCCGCGGCGCCGCCCGCCTCCGCCTCCGCTCCGGCCGGTCAGGGAGGCGCCGAGGGCTGGGCGCCCCCGCCGCACACCGTGCCGCAGCAGCAAGCGGCGGCCCAGCACACCCAGGCCCCCGCGCAGATCCCGCAGATCCCGCAGACCCCCCAGATCCCGCAGGCCCCGCACCAGCCCTCGCAGTGGCTGCGGTACGACCCCTGGGGGACGCCGCAGCAGCCGCTGAGCCATCCCGACCCCGGGCAGGGGACGGATCCCCGCCCGCGCGGGGGACGCCGGGGTTCCGTCCTCGTCGGGGCCGTACTGCTCGCTCTCGTAGCCGGTGGGATCGGAGGCGGGATCGGTGCCTACGTCGAGCGCAACGGCGGTCTGACCACCGTCGAACTGCCCCAGTCCGGCCGGGACGACGGCGGCCGGGCCCCCGACAGCGTCGCCGGGATCGCCTCCAGCGCCCTGCCCAGCGTGGTCACCCTGCATGTCAACGGCTCCGCCGAGTCCGGCACCGGCACCGGCTTCGTCCTCGACGACAAGGGCCACATCCTCACCAACAACCATGTGGTCGCCCCCGCGGGTTCCACCGGCGACATCACCGTCACCTTCAACGGCGGGGAGAGCGCGCCGGCCGAGATAGTCGGCAAGGACAGCGGCTACGACCTGGCCGTCGTCAAGGTGACCGGTGTCTCGGGCCTCAAGCCGCTGCCGCTCGGAAACTCCGACAACGTCCAGGTGGGCGACCCTGTGGTGGCCATCGGCGCACCCTTCGACCTGTCCAACACGGTCACCTCCGGCATCATCAGCGCGAAGCAGCGCCCCATCACCGCGGGCGGTGAGAAGGGCGACGGCACCGACGTCAGCTACGTCGACGCCCTGCAGACCGACGCCCCGATCAACCCGGGCAACTCCGGAGGCCCTCTGGTCGACGCCGAGGCCCGGGTCATCGGCATCAACAGCGCGATCCGCGCGGCCGACAGCGGATCAGGTCTCGACGGCGGCCAGTCCGGCTCCATCGGCCTCGGCTTCGCGATACCGATCAACCAGGGCAAGCGTGTCGCCGAGGAGCTGATCAACACAGGCAAGGCCACCCACCCCGTGATCGGCGTCACGCTGGACATGGAGTTCACCGGCGACGGAGCCAAGGTCGGCGGGAAGGTGGCCGACGGCGGATCGGCGGTGACGGAGGGAGGCCCGGCCGACGAGGCGGGCATCCGGTCCGGCGACATCATCACCGACGTGGAGGGCCAGCGGGTGCACAGCGGCGAGGAACTGATCGTCAAGATCCGTGCGCACCGGCCCGGTGACCGGCTCGGGCTCATCCTGACCCGCGGCGGCAAAGACCTGTCCATGACTTTGACGCTGGGTTCGGCAAGCGGCACCTGACGGCCACCGGCAGGTACCGCGCGGACAGCTTCGCCGGGTACCGTGGAGCGGTCCGGGCCCCTGATGATCCGGCGGCGGAGACCACGCAGAGAACACGAGGAGCAGCAAGGTGTTCAATGACATAGGCGCACTCGAGCTGCTGACGCTCGTGGTTCTCGCCGTGCTCGTATTCGGTCCGGAGAAGCTGCCGAAGGTCATCCAGGACGTCACGCGCACCATCCGCAAGATCCGTGAGTTCTCGGACAGTGCCAAGGAAGACATCCGCTCGGAGCTCGGGCCGCAGTTCAAGGACTTCGAGTTCGAGGACCTCAACCCCAAGACGTTCGTCCGTAAGCAGCTCATGGACGGCAACGACGACCTGGGGCTCAAGGAGATCCGCGAGAGCTTCGACCTGCGCAAGGAGATGGCAGAGGTCACCGACGCGGTGAACGGCCACGAGAGCGCCTCGTCCACGGGCACCGCCGCGGCGGCGTCCGGTGCGGCGGTGCCCGGTGCGGCCGCTGCCGCGGCGGCTCCGGACCTCCTCAAGAAGCCCGCGCAGTCGGCCCCGGACCTCCTGAAGAAGCCCGCGCAGTCGGCCGAGGACGCGCGCCCGCCCTTCGACGCAGACGCCACCTGAGACCCGTCAATCCCGACTCGTCCGGACCGTATGGCTATTCTCCATCTGTCCGGTAGCGAGGTTGCCCATGCCCACGGGGGGAGGGCCGCTCCGGATCAGTGAAAGATCGAGGAGGCGGCCGGGCAGATGGAGACGACGAGTCGGGTAGGGGCGGATGGTGCGCCCAGCACAGTCACCGCAGAGGGGGTGCCGGCGACCCGGCGTACTGTCGACGGCTATCTCAAGGCGCCGTTCCCCTGGTACGGGCTGGACGAGGCCTTCACGGGTCCGCGCTGGCTGATGCATGTCACCGCCGCGGCGGACGACACGGTGCAGCACGGTTCCACCGGGCACGGCGAGGAGCCCGTCGTACGGGCCGACGCCGGGGCTGAGAAGGCGCGTTTCGCGGTGGTCGTGACCGTGGGCAGCAGCCCCGTGCGGGACAGCGACGACGGTACGGGGGTACTGGACGCCACCACGGTCTCGTCGGCGGCCTGGCTGGCGGGCTCCGGCCTGCTGGACTGCACCTGGCCCCCGCAGATGGACCACACCCTGCGTGGCGAATGGCTGAACCAGCAGACCGAGACTGCGTTCGAACTCGCGGACGATCTCGGCCGGGACTTGTGGTCGACGCTGTCCCTGCCGGTGGACGGCGTGCCGGTGGACTTCCACTACCGCGAGTCCGAGTTCGGCTGGGTGCTCGCGGGCTCGGCCCCCGACGGGGTGCACATCGGCGCGTACGGACGCGGCATGAGCGCCTACGGCCTGGGATTCGCGGTGATCGGCGACATCGCTTCGTACGAGAACTGAGGCACACGCGTACGGGTGGGGACGCCTCTCCAGGAGGCCGTCCCCGCCCGTACGACGCTCAGAACTTGTTGCGCGGGGTGAGTCCCAGCGACATGCCCGACAGGCCGCGCTGACGGCCGCTCAGCTTGTCGGCGATGGATCGCAGCGCGGCGCCCGCGGCGGAGTCCGGGTCCGACAGGACGACGGGCTTGCCCTCGTCGCCGCCCTCACGCAGCCGTACGTCGATCGGGATGGACCCGAGCACAGGCACCTCGGCGCCGACCGTCTTCGTCAGCCCCTCGGCGACCCGCTGTCCGCCGCCCGTACCGAAGACGTCGATGATCTCGTCGCAGTGCGGGCACGGCATGCCCGACATGTTCTCGACGACGCCGACGATCTTCTGGTGGGTCTGCACGGCGATCGAGCCTGCCCGCTCGGCCACCTCGGCAGCGGCCTGCTGCGGGGTCGTGACGACGAGGATCTCGGCGTTCGGGACGAGCTGCGCCACGGAGATCGCGATGTCACCGGTGCCCGGCGGCAGGTCGAGCAGCAGGATGTCCAGGTCGCCCCAGTACACATCGGCGAGGAACTGCTGCAGCGCGCGGTGCAGCATGGGGCCGCGCCAGACCACCGGGGCGTTGCCCGGGGTGAACATGCCGATGGAGATCACCTTCACGCCGTGGGCGGACGGCGGCATGATCATGTTCTCGACCTGGGTGGGCTTGCCGGCCGCGCCGAGCATCCGGGGCACGCTGTGCCCGTAGATGTCCGCGTCGACCACACCGACCTTGAGGCCGTCGGCCGCCATCGCCGCCGCGAGGTTCACCGTCACCGAGGACTTGCCGACGCCGCCCTTGCCGGACGCGACCGCGTAGACCCGGGTCAGTGAACCGGGCTGGGCGAACGGCACCTCCCGCTCGGCGGTGCCGCCGCGCAGTGACGAGGCGAGCTCCTTGCGCTGTTCGTCGCTCATCACGTCGAGAGTGACCTCGACCCGCGACACGCCCTCGACGAGGGCCACCGCGTCGGTCACGTTCTTGGTGATCGTCTCGCGCATCGGGCAGCCGGAAACCGTGAGGTACACGGTGACAGCGACTACACCGTCAGGATCGATCTCGATCGACTTCACCATGCCCAGCTCGGTGATCGGTCGGTGGATCTCCGGGTCGTTCACTGTCGCCAGCGCTTCGCGCACCGCGTCTTCCGTAGCCATAGGGACGATGGTACGGCGCTAGGGGCTACGCGTGGGTAACGCCTCAGCGGTCGCCTTCGTCACTCTCGACGTGAGTGAGGATCCGGCGCTCCTCCATGTCCTTCACCAGGGTCTCCAGCTCCGACCGGATCCAGTCCCGCGTGGCGACCTCCCCGAGACCCATCCGGAGCGCGGCGATCTCCCGGCTGAGGAACTCCGTGTCCGCGATCGAGCGCTCGTTCTGCTTGCGGTCCTGCTCGTGGGTGACCCGGTCGCGGTCGTCCTGGCGGTTCTGCGCGAGGAGGATCAACGGGGCCGCGTAGGAGGCCTGGAGCGACAGCATCAGGGTCAGGAAGATGAAGGGGTACTGGTCGAACCGCAGTTCCTCCGGCGCGAAGATGTTCCACACCACCCACAGGATGATGATCAGCGTCATCCAGACGATGAACCGTCCTGTGCCCAGGAACCGGGCGATGCGCTCGGAGAACCGGCCGAACGCCTCCGGGTCGTACTCGGGCAGCAGCCGGCGCCGCGGTGCCTTCGGCTGGTCGAGCCGGGGACGCGGCGGGCGCACGAGGCCCGAGGCACCCGTCGGCACGGCCCTCGCACGGTCCTCAGCGGCCACCGGTGATCTCCTCCTCGCCCAGGAAATCCGTCTCGCGCCAGTCCTCGGGCAGCAGGTGGTCCAGCACGTCGTCGACGGTCACCGCGCCCAGCAGCGAGCCGCTCTCGTCCACCACGGGCACCGAGACCATGTTGTACGCGGCCAGATAGCTGGTCACCGCGGGCAGCGGGGTGTCCGGTGCCAGGGGGACCAGATCGCTGTCGACGATCGAGCTGACCAGGGTGAACGGCGGATCCCGCAGCAGCCGCTGGAAATGCACGGTGCCCAGGTACTTGCCGGTGGGGGTCTCGTCCGGCGACCTGCAGACGTACACCTGGGCGGCGAGCGCGGGGGACAGGTCCTGCTGGCGGACCCTGGCCAGCGCGTCCGCGACCGTCGCGTCGGGCCGCAGGATGATCGGCTCGGTCGTCATCAGCCCGCCCGCGGTCCTCTCCTCGTACGACAGCAGTCGCCGCACGTCGGCCGCGTCGTCCGGCCGCATCAGGGCCAGCAGGCGTTCCTTGTCCGCCTCCGGCAGCTCCGAGAGCAGGTCGGCCGCGTCGTCCGGGTCCATCGCCTCCAGGACGTCCGCGGCGCGGTCCTCCGCCAGCTTGCCGAGGATCTCCACCTGGTCGTCACCGGGGAGCTCCTCCAGGACGTCCGCGAGCCGGTCGTCGTCCAGGGCCGCGGCGACCTCGGCACGGCGTTTGGGTGTCAGATGGTGCAGGGCGTTGGCGACATCGGTCGGGCGGAGCCGCTCGAAGGTCGCCACCAGGCTCTCGGCGCCCTGCCCGTGCTCCTCCAGCGAGAAGCCGCTGATGGCCGACCACTCCACGGTCAGCGACTCGCCCTTGCGGCGGAGGGCTCCGCCGCGTCCCTTGCGCACGAAGAACTTGTCGATCTCCCAGTCGCGGCGGGCCGGGAGCTGCTGGATGGCGACGTCGAGGACGGTCACCTCCTCGTCCGTCTCCTTGAGGCGGACCCGCCGGTCAAGGAACTCGCCGAGAACGAGTCGCTCGGTCGGGCGCTGCTCGAAGCGCCGCATGTTGACCACGCCGGTCGTGATGACCTGGCCCGACTCGACCCCCGTCACCCGGGTCATCGGAAGGAAGATGCGCCGCCGGCTCACGACCTCGACGACCATGCCGAGCAGCCGTGGCGGCTTGCCGCCGACCCGGAGCATCGCCACCAGATCGCGGACCCGGCCGACCTGATCACCATTTGGGTCGAACACAGGTACGCCGGCGAGATGCGAGACGAAGACCCTGGGAGTGACTGCCGCCATCCTGTGCGCCTCCCTCTGTCCCCGACATCCTCCTTTGCCGTGATCAGGCTAGCCCGTACCGGTCCGTGACGCCCTGGCGGGCCGTCCGTACGGAGCTCTGCCGAACGGCGTACGCGGCACGGGTACGCTGCCGTCTGCCAACCCCAGACACACAGATGAGAGGCAGTGCGCCTGTGACCTCTTCCGCCCCGGCCGTCCGGGCCCGCCGCCGGACCGCTTTCGCCGTGGTGCTCTGCGCGGGGCTGACCGTCGCCCTCACTGCCTGCGCGGAAGAAGACCCGGACAAGGGGACCAACGGCGTCGGCAAACTGACGCCCTCGCAGATCGAGAAGAAGGCGCTGGCCGCCGCCGACGGCGCGGACGCGGTGCGGCTGACGGGCAAACTGGTCAGCAAGGGCGGGACCTACACCATGAACATGCAGCTCAGCGGCAAGGGCAGCACAGGTTCGGTCACGTCGAAGCAGAACACGTTCGCGTTGCTGCGCATCGGTGACGAGCTCTTCCTCAAGGCCGACGCGGGCTTCTGGAAGGACGAGAAGGCCGACGACGAGAGCGACCAGGCCGCTGACAAGCTGGACGGCAAGTACGTGAAGGTGCCCGAGGACGACCCCACCTACCAGCAGCTGCGCGGCTTCACCGAGAAGAAGACGCTCCTCGACGGGATGCTGGCCCTGCACGGGAAGATCAACAAGGGCGACCGGGACACGATCGACGGGGTGCGCACTGTGCAGATCATGGGCGGAAAGGGCGAGGGGGGCGCACTGGACGTCTCCCTCAAGGGCACTCCGTATCCCCTGCGTGTGGCCCGAGGCGGCGGCGGCGGGACCGTCACGCTCGCCGACTGGGGCAAGCCGTTCCCGCTGGAGGCGCCGGCCGAGGACGACACCGTCGACTACGGCGGCGAGCTGCCCAGGTCCTCCGGCTGACGGGGCAGGTCAGCGTTTCCCGCGGCGCTTCAGCAGCAGCCGGGGGAGTGCGGCGGGCGCCGTGTGCCGTGTGGTCGCCCCGGTGGGCAGCGGCGGTGCGGCCAGCGAGGTGTCAGGCAGGTCCGTGCGGGAGTCGCCGGGAGTCAGCCGCACGACCCGGCACTCACGTGCCCAGCGCTCCGTCAGCCGGTCGGCGTCCGGGGCGTTCAGCCGTTTTCCCCTGAGCTCGCCGACCGCCGCCTCCCACTCCTCGGAGTGCGGCTCCAGCACGGCGACGGCGGCGCTCCAGGTGACGAGCCTGCCCCCCTTGTCCTTGCTGCGCACGGTCACCTCGGCGGTGGCGCCGGCGTCCAGCCCGACGGGCAGCGGCTGCTCCCCGGGGCCGTCCCCGACGAGCACGGCCGCACCCTCGTGCCAGAGGTGCCACAGCGCCCGGGACGCGCCGGTGCCGCGCACCCAGATCAGGCCGGACTTCTTGGTGGCCTCCTCGACGAGAGCCCGGGCAAGCAGTACGCCAGCAGCAGTCATGCCCGAACTCTATCGAGCCGGTCGTCGCGCTCTCCTCAGAGCCAGCCGTTGCGCTTGAGGGTGCGGTGGATGGAGAAGCAGACGACACCGATGAGCGCCAGCACCATCGGATAGCCGTACGTCCACCGGAGTTCGGGCATGTGCTTGAAGTTCATGCCGTACACCCCGCAGATCATCGTCGGTACGGCGATGATCGCCGCCCAGGACGTGATCTTGCGCATGTCCTCGTTCTGCGTGACGGTCGCCTGCGCCAGGTTGGCCTGGAGGATCGAGTTGAGCAGCTCGTCGAAGCCGATGACCTCTTCGTGCACGCGGGCCAGGTGGTCGGCGACATCGCGGAAGTACTTCTGGATGTCGGGGTCGACCAGCCGCATGGGGCGCTCGCTCAGCAGCTGCATAGGCCGCAGCAGCGGCGACACGGCGCGCTTGAACTCCAGCACCTCGCGCTTCAGCTGGTAGATCCGGCCCGCGTCCGACCCGCGAGGGGTTCCCTTCGCGGGAGTGGAGAACACGTCGATCTCCACCTCGTCGATGTCGTCCTGCACCGAGGCCGCCACCGCGATGTAGCCGTCCACGACATGGTCGGCGATGGAGTGCAGCACGGCGGAGGGGCCCCTGGAGAGCAGCTCGGGGTCCTCCTGGAGCCGGTGGCGCAGGGCGCGCAGCGAACCCTTCCCGCCGTGCCGGACGGTGATCACGAAGTCCCGTCCGGTGAAGCACATCACCTCACCGGTCTCGACGACCTCGCTGGTCGCCGTCAGTTCGGCGTGCTCGACGTAGTGGATCGTCTTGAAGACAGTGAACAGCGTGTCGTCGTACCGCTCCAGCTTCGGCCGCTGGTGGGCGTGGACGGCGTCCTCGACGGCGAGCGGGTGGAGGCCGAACTCCCGGGCGATACCGGCGAATTCCTCCTCGGTCGGCTCGTGCAGGCCGATCCAGGCGAAGCCGCCCTCCTCCCGTACACGCAGCATCGCCTCGCGCGGCGTCAGGCAGGAGGCCTCGGTGATCCGGCGCCCGTCCCGGTAGACCGCGCAGTCGACGACGGCGCTGGAGGCGGAGGGGTCACGGGTGGCGTCGTAGCTGTTGTACGGGGTGTTGCTCTTGCGCAGGGACGGGCGCACGGCGGCGCGCAGGTCACGGATCATCGACATGGCTGGCTCCTCTTCACGGAGGGCCGTCGGGTGGGCACGTGGAACAGCCCGGAATGGGGACGTGCGCTCACGTCCGCAAAGCGGGCGGCACCGCGTGGGCACGATGACGGCGTTCGCTACAGACAGGCAAAAACGCGGGGCTCTTCCGGTGCGCGAACTGCCGTGATGACGTCCGGCGAGGGCGTCAGATCACAGAGGAAGGCGTCGTGCGGAAGGGCGGTTGGTACTGCACGGTCGACTTGGATCCATTGCAGCCCCACCTCCTCCGGCCGGTCCCCCGTGGGGGATCACGTGTTGTCAGGACTGAGAGCGCGCTCTGCGCGCTGTCCCGACCGACGCCTCAGGCTATCAGCCGGGCGAGGAGCCAATCCCTCTCTGTTCCCGTTCCTTACGCGTTCTATGCTCGCGGCATGGGAGAAATTCTTGATCTGGTCGAGGCCCGGCTCCGTACGGCGCTGGGGGAGCCGGACGCACGTGCGGATGTGACGTTCCTCGGCACGGACCGCTTCGAGGTGCTCCGCTTCATCGACGGCGACGTGGTGCGCTACGCCACGCTCGGCATGGCCGCACAGCCCATGGCCGACCCGACCTCGCCGCTCGCCGACCCCGTGAAGGGGCCCCGCGCCGAACTGCTCCTTTCCGTACGGGTGGGGCTCGCTGACACCGACCAGGTGCTGCGGCCCCTCGCGGTGCTGGCGGCGTCCCCGCAGGTGGAGGGGCTGATCGTGGCGCCGGGGGCGTCACTGGACCTCGGGCAGCCGCTGTGGGCCGGGGCGCCCTTCAGTTCCGTGCTGGTCGCCGAGCCGGGCGGCCTGGTCGAGGACCTGGAGCTGGATGCCCCGATGGACCCGGTGCGTTTCCTCCCGCTGCTGCCGATGACGCACAACGAGGCGGCCTGGAAGCGGGTCAGGGGTGCGCAGGAGCTCCAGGAGCGCTGGCTCTCGCACGGGACCGACCTGCGGGACCCGCTGCGCGCGTCCGTACCGCTCGACTGACGGCCCCCGGGGCATGCGAAAGCCCCGCCGCGCGGTCAGGAGCGTAACCGTGGGCGGGGCGGGAAGAGGGAGACCGCCGGATCAGTCGGCGAAGACGGTGACGCTGTCCTCCGTGGCGTGACGCGGCTCCAGCTCCTCTGCCTCGTGGGTGAGCGCCGTGCGCCGGACCCAGATGACCACCGCACCGACGAGGGCCGCGACGGCGGCGACGACGAACGGCATGTGGATGTCGCTCCACTCCTCGATCTTCGGCGCGAGGTAGGGGGCCGCCGCCGCGGCGAACCAGCGGACGAAGTTGTAGCCGGCGCTCGCCACCGGGCGGGGCGCGTCCGAGACGCCGAGCGCCAGTTCGGTGTAGACGGTGTTGTTCATGCCGATGAAGGCGCCCGAGACGATGGTGCAGACGATGGCCGTCGTGTGGTTGCCGTACCCCAGGACCACCAGGTCCGCGGCGAGCAGCACCAGGGAGCCTCCGACCACCTTCAGCGAGCCGAAGCGCCGCTGCAGGCGCGGTGCGACGAGCACCGAGAAGACGGCGAGCAGCAGGCCCCAGGCGAAGAACACCGCACCCGACCTGTACGGCGACATGTTCAGGACGAAGGGCGTGAAGGCCAGGATCGTGAAGAACGCGTAGTTGTAGAAGAACGCCGACGTGGCGACCGAGGCCAGCCCGCCGTGGCCGAGCGCCTTGACCGGGTCCAGCAGTGAGGTCTTCCGGGCAGGCTTGGGCTGCTCCTTGAGGAACGCCGTGATGCACAGGAACCCGATCGCCATCAGGGCGGCGGTGCCGAAGAAGGGGTAGCGCCAGCTGGCGTCACCGAGCAGGGCGCCGACCAGGGGCCCGCACGCCATGCCGAGGCCGAGCGCCGACTCGTACAGCAGGATCGCCGCCGACGCGCCGCCGGCGGCGGCGCCGACGATCACCGCGAGGGCGGTGGAGACGAACAGGGCGTTGCCCAGGCCCCAGCCCGCCCGGAAGCCGACGAGCTCGGCGACGGACGAGGACGTCCCGGAGAGCGCGGCGAAGACGACGACCAGCGCCAGGCCGGCCAGCAGGGTCTTGCGTCCGCCGATGCGGCTGGAGACGAAGCCGGTCACCAGCATCGCGACGGCGGTGATCAGGAAGTACGAGGTGAACAGCAGGGACACCTGGCTGGGTGTGGCCTCGAGCCCCTTGGCGATGGACGGCAGGATCGGGTCCACCAGACCGATCCCCATGAAGGCCACGACCGAGGCGCCCGCCGTGGCCCAGACGGCCTTCGGCTGACGCAGGATGCTGGTCGCCCCTTCGTCGAACGGATCCTCTGCCTGCATGGCTTCTCTCGCTTTCCACCAGTCCGCTGCGTTATACACAGAATAAGTTAGACACGCTAATAGATGCAACCCACATCTATATCCCGGCCGGAGCCGCGCTGCGGACGGGTGATCGTCCTTGACGCGGCGACGGCCGGAGAGGACCGTGGGTCTTTATGAGGGGCGAACCCAGTTGCCCGAAGTGCGGTGGCCGGGTCAGGGCGCCCGGCCTTTTCGCCGATGCCTGGCAGTGCTCCGTGCACGGCCAGGTGCACCCGATGCAGCCGGTGGTCCCGCCCAGCGTCGAGGCGCTGGGCGTGGTGGTGCACCGGGCCCAGGTGCCGGTGTGGATGCCCTGGCCGCTCCCGGTGGGCTGGCTGTTCACCGGCGCGGCGTACGCGGGCGACGACCGCAGCGGCGGCCGGGCCACCGCCGTCGTGTGCTCCGGCCCCGGTCCGCTCGGAGGCATGGGGGAGCTGCTGCTCGTCGCGGAGGAGCTCGGTGTCGGGCTCGGCGCACGCTATGCGGGCATCGAGGGCCTCGACCCCGGCTCCGGCCTGGCCGTCGAGACGGCGCCCGACGCCAAGGTGCTCGCGGCGGGACGCCCCACCCCCCTCTGGCACGTCAAGGACGCCCCCGCCGACCGGGCGGTCTTCGCGGGCGAGGCGCGTGGCCTGTGGCTCTGGGCGATCGTCTGGCCCGAACAGTCCGGGCTCCTGATGTACGACGAACTGGTGCTCACCGATCTCCGCGACGCCGGAGGGGAAGTGGATCTCCTGCCGTGCGGGGCGCTCACCCCCCGGCTGCTCACACGGCCCTGACCCGGTGGCGGCAAGGGCAGGAGGGTGACGCCCGGCGGTTATCCTTGAGCGTCCCCTGTCCGCCCGCCAGCACCGGAGTACGCGTCGTGCGCATCGATCTGCACACCCACTCCACCGCTTCGGACGGCACGGACACCCCGGCGGAGCTGGTGGCCAACGCGGCGGAGGCCGGCCTCGACGTCGTCGCTCTGACCGACCACGACACGGTGCGCGGCCATGCGGAGGCGACGGCCGCCCTCCCCGAGGGGCTCACGCTCGTCACCGGGGCCGAGCTCTCCTGCCGCGTCGACGGCATCGGCCTGCACATGCTGGCCTACCTCTTCGATCCGTCCGAGCCCGAGCTGGCCCGTGAGCGCGAGCTCGTCCGGGACGACCGGGTGCCGCGGGCGCAGGCCATGGTGCGCAGGCTCCAGGAGCTGGGCGTCCCGGTCACCTGGGAGCAGGTCGCGCGGATTGCCGGGGACGGCTCGGTCGGCCGCCCGCACGTCGCGACCGCGCTCGTGGAGCTCGGCGTCGTCGACACCGTCTCCGACGCCTTCACCTCGGCCTGGCTGGGCAACGGCGGTCGCGCGTACGCCGACAAGCACGAGCTCGACCCGTTCGACGCGGTCCGGCTGGTCAAGGCCGCCGGCGGTGTGACGGTCTTCGCTCATCCACTCGCCGTGAAGCGCGGCGAAGTGGTCTCCGAAGCCGTGATCGCGCGGCTGGCCGCCGCCGGTCTCGACGGCATCGAGGTCGACCACATGGACCACGACGAGCCCGCCAGGGCCCGGCTGCGGGGCCTCGCCGCCGATCTCGGGCTGCTGCCGACCGGGTCCAGCGACTACCACGGCACGCGCAAGACCGTCCGGCTCGGCGAGTACACCACCGACCCCGAGATCTACGGCGAGATCACCCGGCGCGCCACGGGGGCGTTCCCCGTGCCGGGCGCCGGGGGACCGGCCCCCGCGTAACGGGGCTCTCCCTCCCTCGCTCCTCCTCCCTCGCACCCCCGTGCGTCCTCGTGGCGTGCCGGTGCGCGCATCCTCCTGTTCGGCCCGCTCTTCTCTCGCAAGGCTCATCGTGTTCGACATCGCTGTCTTCGGATCCCTTTTCCTCACCCTTTTCGTGATCATGGATCCGCCCGGGATCACCCCGATCTTCCTGGCCCTCACCGCGGGCCGCCCCGCCAAGGTGCAGCGCAGGATGGCCCTGCAGGCCGTCGCCGTCGCGTTCGGTGTGATCGCCGTCTTCGGCCTGCTCGGCCAGCAGATCCTCGACTACCTGCACGTCTCCGTCCCCGCGCTGATGATCGCGGGCGGACTTCTCCTGCTGCTCATCGCACTGGACCTGCTCA
Organism: Streptomyces sp. NPDC102441; assembly: GCF_044765585.1. NCBI lineage: Bacteria > Bacillati > Actinomycetota > Actinomycetes > Kitasatosporales > Streptomycetaceae > Streptomyces > Streptomyces sp. NPDC102441. The sequence continues at coordinate 654,063 of NZ_JBIWKH010000001.1, read as the reverse complement.
CCGGCAAGACGGACGAGCCCACGCAGACCAAGGACGTCAACGTGGCCCTCGTACCGCTCGGCATGCCGCTGCTCGCCGGGCCCGGTGCGATCGTCTCGGTGATCCTCGCGGTGCAGCACGCCGACAGCATGGGCAGTCAGATCTCGGTCTGGACCGCGATCGTCGCCATGCATGTCGTGCTCTGGCTGACCATGCGCTATTCGCTGCTGATCATCCGGGTCATCAGGGACGGGGGCGTCGTGCTGGTCACCAGGCTGGCCGGGATGATGCTGTCCGCCATCGCCGTACAGCAGATCATCAACGGTGTCACCCAGGTCATCCAGAACGCCTGACCCGGCCCTGGACGCCACAGCGCCCCCGCACAGGCCCTCCGTGCGGGGGCGCTTCGTCTTCAGCTCGTCATCCGCTCGAAACCAGCGACGCCAAGCGATACAAGGTGTTACGAAGCCGACGTGTCGGCCGGCCGGATGTAGATGCGCTGGCCCATTGCTGCGGCCTGCTGCACGATCCGGTTGACGGAGGCGGCGTCCACGACGGTGCTGTCCACGGCGGTACCGTCGACATCGTCGAGTCGCATGATCTCGAAGCGCATATGGCTTCCCTTCGTCTGATCCTCCTGCTGGAGAACTACTGGGAGGACGGGCTGGCCGTCCGCAAGGATGGGGAGCGCAGGGCGTCGACACGTCCCGTGCTCCTCAGGGGGTACAACGGCTTGCTCACTGCAAACATTCCCTACGCTAAGGAAATTTTTTGGATGTCTAAGTACCCGTCGGTAATCAGCCATGTGCAGACAATGAGGTCCGTATGAGTCACCCGGACGCGCGGACGGACGAAGGGCCGGGCATTCGCGAACAGCTGGACCGCACCAACGAACTGCTCCTGCGTGTACTCGCCGAGGTGTCGAAGACCCCCTCCACCCACGCGATCTTCGTGGACGCCGGGTACGTCTACGCGGCGGGCGGGCTGCTCGTCACCGGCACCGAGGACCGCCGGTCCTTCGACCTGGACGCGGAAGGGCTGATCGAGGCCTTCATCGACAAGGCCCGCACGATCTTCGCGGACAGCAGGCTGCTGCGCGTGTACTGGTACGACGGGGCCAGGCGCCGGATCCACACCGTCGAGCAGCAGTCCATCGCCGAACTCCCCGACGTCAAGGTCAGGCTCGGCAACCTCAACGCCAACAACCAGCAGAAGGGCGTCGACTCACTCATCCGCACCGACCTCGAGTCGCTCGCCCGGCACCGCGCCATCAGCGACGCGGCACTCGTCGGCGGCGACGAGGACCTCGTCTCGGCCGTCGAGGCCGCCCAGGGCTACGGCGCCCGCGTCCACCTCTGGGGCATCGAGGCGGGCGAAGGCCGCAACCAGGCCGAACCCCTGCTCTGGGAGGTCGACAGCCAGCGCACCTTCGACCTCGACTTCTGCCGCCCGTACGTGACCCGGCGCTCCGTCACGATGTACGACGACGAGAGTCCGGCGCCCGCACGTGAGGACGTGCGCTTCGTGGGCGCGCAGATCGCCGCGGGCTGGCTCTCCTCGCGCGGCCGTGAGTCCCTGGCCGACCTGCTGCCCGGACACCCCTATCTGCCGGGTTCCGTCGACCAGGACCTGCTCGTCGAGGCCGAACGCCTCCTCCAGCACTCGTTGCGCGGCCACGCCCATCTGCGCCGGGCGCTGCGCGACGGCTTCTGGCAGCACCTGCAGGCGCAGTACTGACACCCGGCCGCCGGGGTGGGCCGACGGAGGTCAGGCGGGGCGGACCGGTGAAGGCCGGACGCTCTCCCAGAACGAGACGAGGGCCGCCGCGGTCTCCTCCGGGCGGGCCGTGTTGGGGGAGTGCTCGGCGCCCTCGATCACGGTGCGCCGGGCGCCCAGCCGCTGGGCCATCCGGTCGAGCAGCGGAACGGGCCAGACGTCGTCGCGCTCGCCCGAGACCACGTGCACGGGGAGGGACAGCGCGGCGAGCTCGGCCACCCGGTCGGGCTCGGACGACAGCTGCGCGCCTGTGGCGATCAGCTGCGCCGGGTCATGGCGCATCCAGCGGCGGCGCAGCTCCTCGCCGTCGCCCGTGTCCGCGTCCTCGGGCGGGTCCATGGCGCGCATCATCTGCCAGACCTCGGCCATGCTCCAGCGGCCCAGGGCGTCGCTGAGCAGCCGCGCCTTCTTCTGCTGGGCGGGGTCGATCTCGGCGGGACCCGACGACATCAGGGTCAGCGAACAGAAGGGCGTGGCATCCAGCAGCACCGCCGCGCGGGCGATCTGACCGCCCAGGGAGTGCCCGAGCAGATGGATGCCGCCGGGCAGGTCGGCATCGTCGGCAGCGGCTGCCTGCGCCAGCACGTCACGCGCCAACTCGGATTGCGCGTAAGGGTTCTGACGGCCAGTCCGCTCCGTCTCGTACTGCCCCCGCCCGTCGACGGACAGCACCCGGAAGCCGGCCTCGGCGAGAGGTTCGAGCAGCGCGACGAAGTCCTCCTTGCTGCCGGTGTACCCGGGCAGCAGGAGGGCGGTGGAGTGTGCGCCGGAGGGTGGTGCGGCGTCCAGCACGGCGAAGTCCCCGCGCTCGGTACGCAGTACGCGGGCGCGGGCACAGGGGGGCGGGGTGAAGGTGGGCGGCCGGCTCATGCGCCCGAGGGTATCGCCGGGGGCCGCGCTCCGCCCGGGCAGACGTACGGCCCCGGCCCCCGCAGTGCGGGAACCGGGGCCGTACGGAGGTGACTGCGGCCGGAGATCAGCCCTCGGTCGTCTCGGCGGCGACCGCCGCGCGGGACCTGCGGCGGCGCGGCTTCGCGGGTGCCGCCTCGCCGTCCGCCGTGATCTCGGTGACCGCGGCGGTCTCGGCCTTCTCCGCGGCCGTGGCGCGCGGCCGACGGCGGCGCGGCTTGGCCTCCGCGACGTCCTCGGCGGTCGCCGTGGTGGCCACCGCCTCGGTCTTCGGCTTGGCGGCGGCACGCGGACGGCGGCGCGGCTTGGTGTCCGTCACCGGCTCGGAGACCGGAGCGATCTGGAAGTCGACCTCGTCGGCCGGCTTCACGACCCGGGTGCGGCGGCGCGGCTTGGTGGCCACGGGCTCAGCCACGGGTGCGGAGACGGCCACGGTCTGGAAGTCCACCACGGGCTCGGCGGCCGGGGCCGGCGCGACGACGGCGGGCTTCGTGGCCGTGGTCGTGGCACGGGCACGGCGGCGGCGCGGCTTCGCGTCCGGGGCCGGCTCGGTCTCGGCGACGGGCGCGGGCTCGACGACGGGGGCCTCGACGGCCGGGGCCTCGACCACGGCCACCGCTGCCTCCGTCACGGCCTCGGGGACCACGGCACGGGTGCGGCGCCGACGGCGCGGGGTGCGCGTCTCCGACGTCTCCTCACCGGCTGCCTCGGCGGCGGGTGCCGGGACGGTGACGGCCGCGGCTTCGTCGAGGACGCCTCCGCCCCGCGTGCGACGACGCTGACGCGGCGTGCGCGGCGCACGCTCCTCGCGGGGAGCGGGAGCCGAGGAGGCGGCGGGGGCGGACTTGCGGCCACGGCCGCCGGTCTCGCCGAGATCCTCGACCTCCTCCGCGCGCAGACCCGCACGGGTCCGCTCGGTGCGCGGCAGGACACCCTTGGTGCCGGCCGGGATGCTGAGCTCCTCGTACAGGTGCGGGGACGTGGAGTACGTCTCCGGCGGGTCCGGGAACTTCAGGTCCAGAGCCTTGTTGATCAGCTGCCAGCGCGGGATGTCGTCCCAGTCGACCAGCGTGACCGCGATGCCCTTGGCGCCCGCGCGGCCGGTACGGCCGATGCGGTGGAGGTACGTCTTCTCGTCCTCCGGCGACTGGTAGTTGATGACATGGGTCACACCCTCGACGTCGATGCCGCGTGCGGCGACGTCGGTGCAGACGAGGACGTCCACCTTGCCGTTGCGGAAGGCGCGCAGCGCCTGCTCACGGGCGCCCTGGCCGAGGTCGCCGTGGACCGCGCCGGACGCGAAGCCGCGCTTCTCCAGCTGCTCAGCGATGTCGGCGGCCGTCCGCTTCGTACGGCAGAAGATCATCGCGAGTCCGCGGCCCTCGGCCTGCAGGATGCGGGAGACCATCTCGGGCTTGTCCATGTTGTGCGCGCGGTAGACGTGCTGCACCGTGTTCTTCACGGTCGTGCCCTCGTCGTCGGGCGACGTGGCGTTGATGTGCGTCGGCTGCGACATGTAGCGGCGCGCGAGGCTGATGACGGCACCGGGCATGGTGGCCGAGAACAGCATCGTCTGGCGCTTCGGCGGCAGCATCGTGATGATGCGCTCGACGTCGGGCAGGAAGCCCAGGTCGAGCATCTCGTCGGCCTCGTCCAGGACGAGGACACGGATGTGCGAGAGGTCGAGCTTGCGCTGGCCCGCCAGGTCGAGCAGGCGCCCCGGGGTGCCGACGATCACGTCGACGCCCTTCTTGAGGGCCTCGACCTGGGGCTCGTACGCCCGGCCGCCGTAGATCGCCAGAACGCGGACGTTACGGGCCTTGCCGGCGGTGAGGAGGTCGTTGGTGACCTGCTGGCAGAGCTCACGGGTGGGGACGACGATCAGCGCCTGGGGCGCGTCCGTCAGCTTCTCGGGCGCGGCGCGGCCGGCCTCGACGTCGGCGGGGACGGTCACACGCTCGAGGAGCGGAAGGCCGAAGCCGAGCGTCTTGCCGGTGCCTGTCTTGGCCTGGCCGATGACGTCTGAGCCGGAGAGCGCTACGGGGAGCGTCATCTCCTGGATGGGGAAGGGGGACATGATGCCGACCGCCTCGAGGGCTTCGGCTGTCTCGGGAAGGATTCCGAGGTCGCGGAACGTAGTCAGGGTGCTGCCTCTTCTGTGAGACGCGGCCCGAGGCGAACGCGGGGGTCGTACCGTGCCGGGGTTGGTCATCCGGCCGTGGATGGGCCGGGTGGCGCGGGACCACTGCCGTCGCTCGAGCGCTCGTGCCGCTGAGGGGGCCCCTCATCTGCGGTCGCACATGATGTACGCCCCGCGTGGAGGGCTGTCGGGTCGGAGCCGATCGGGCCACCGACCGGGCATCCTCATTCAAGGTCGCGCTTCAGGCACAGCTAATGCTCAGTAAGCGCAATACCACTGTACCCCGGATTCGCGCATACGTGTTGGGCGAATTCATCGGAACGGTGTGATGTCTCCCGCTGGCCAGCCCCTTCCGCCCCCGCCGGGGCGGGCTATTCTGCGCTGCATGGAGACGCCTGACAACGCCACTGAAGCATCCGACGAAGCACCCGCACCGACCGGAATCGCCGCCCAGGACTGGGCCACCGCGTCCGCCGACCCGCAGTACCGTGCCGCGGTGGTGGATCTGCTCGGCGCGCTCGCCTACGGGGAACTCGCGGCCTTCGAGCGGCTCGCCGAGGACGCGAAACTCGCACCGACACTCGGTGACAAGGCGGCACTGGCGAAGATGGCGTCCGCCGAATTCCATCATTTCGAGCAGCTGACCGACCGGCTCACGGCCATCGACGAGACGCCGACCGCCGCCATGGAGCCGTTCGCCAAGGCGCTGGACGACTTCCACCGCCAGACGGCCCCGTCGGACTGGCTGGAAGGCCTGGTCAAGGCGTACGTCGGCGACTCGATCGCCAGCGACTTCTACCGGGAGATCGCGGCCCGCCTGGACAAGGACACCCGCTCCCTCGTCCTCTCCGTGCTCGACGACACGGGCCACGGGAACTTCGCGGTCGAGAAGGTGCGGGCCGCGATCGAGGCGGAGCCCCGCGTCGGCGGCCGGCTCGCCCTGTGGGCGCGCAGGCTGATGGGAGAGGCTCTCTCGCAGGCGCAGCGGGTGGTCGCGGACCGCGACGCGCTGTCCACGATGCTCGTGGGCGGCGTGGCGGACGGCTTCGACCTGGCCGAGGTCGGAAGGATGTTCTCCCGGATCACCGAGGCCCACACCAAGCGGATGGCCGCCCTCGGCCTCGCGGCCTGACCGGCCGGGGCCGGGCCTCGGCGGCCCCGGAACCTGAGGCCCTAGTGAGCCGCCGCTGACCGCACCGGGCGGCTGCCGCGCGGGCGGATCAGCAGGGACAGGGTCACCGCCCCGACCAGCACGGCGCCGGCGGGCGTCGCCAGGAGATGGCCGGAGCCCAGTGCCGAGTGCGTCAGATACGCGCCGAACAGGGCACCCAGACCACCCGTGACGAACACCACGCGGGAGGACGGGAGCCGGCCGGGCAGAGAGTGGAGCACGCCCCACGAGAGGGCGAGTCCGAGCACGACGGCGCTGATGGATTCCCAGAGCACAGAGGGTTCACCTCGCTTGTTGGCGCGGCGGTCGGTCGGTCGTAGGCGGTCTTACCCGGGGCCCGTGGGATACAACCCTCCCGGGCCCCTGTGAACCCCACCGAGGGAAGAACAGGGGGCGGATCCGGGGGAGAAAAGGTGGAGGCCCGGCGGACGATTCCGCCGGGCCTCCACCTCTGCTGCCGTGTCGCGCGGGCTACAGCGCGCCGAATCCCACCCGTCGGGTGCTGGGCTCGCCGATCTCCACGTATGCGATCCGGTCGGCCGGCACCAGGACCTTGCGGCCCTTTTCGTCCGTGAGGCTGAGCAGCTTCGCCTTGCCGCTGAGCACCTCGCCGACCGCGCTCTCGACCTCTTCGGCGGAAAGTCCGCTCTCCAGAACGATCTCGCGGGGCGTGTGCTGCACCCCGATCTTGACCTCCACGGCTATGTCCCTCCGACGGTCCGACTCTGCGCGGTGAACCGCGCCGTACGCAGCACACATTAGCCCGGTGAAGGGACCGACCACGGGTCGACCGGCAACGCCCGCAGCGAACACCGGCCGCGGTTCCCGCCGGACTCAGTGCTGATCGGCGCCGTGCAGCGGGAATCCGGCGATTCCGCGCCAGGCGAGCGACGTCAGCAGCTGTACGGCCGAGTCACGCGGAATGCCCGACGGGCTGGAGAGCCAGTAGCGCGCCACGACCTGGGAGACGCCGCCGAGTCCCACCGCGAGCAGCATCGATTCGTCCTTGGACAGGCCCGTGTCACCGGCGATGACGTCGGAGATGGCCTCCGCGCACTGCAGCGAGACCCGGTCGACCCTCTCGCGGACCGCCGGCTCGTTGGTCAGGTCGGACTCGAAGACCAGACGGAAGGCGCCGCCCTCGTCCTCCACGTACGCGAAGTAGGCGTCCATCGTCGCCTCGACACGCAGCTTGTTGTCCGTGGTCGAGGCGAGCGCCGTACGGACCGCCTGGAGCAGTGACTCGCAGTGCTGGTCGAGCAGAGCGAGGTAGAGCTCCAGCTTTCCGGGGAAGTGCTGATAGAGCACCGGCTTGCTGACGCCGGCCCGCTCCGCGATGTCGTCCATCGCCGCGGCGTGGTAGCCCTGGGCGACGAAGACCTCCTGGGCGGCGCCCAGCAGCTGATTGCGTCGGGCACGGCGGGGCAGCCGGGTGCCCCGCGGGCGCGCCGCCTCTGTCTGCTCGATGGCTGTCACGCCGCCTCCCAAATTCGTGATCGAACACAGCCGTACCGTGCACGCTGCGCCGTGGGGCCATCGTACTTTTGAGTAACCCGGGTATGCGCGGCGCGGACGCAGAATTTCACGGACCGGACGGCTGCGGTAGCCACAGATACGTCGGCCAATGCCGCAAAGCGGTGCGTTTTACCGGTAATCGTCCTCATCTTGTGTGACAACGCGGGCCTGCTCCGCCGCATCCGCCTCGTTCGCGGCGCCTCGGTCGATGCCGGTGACCGGTTCGTCACGCTCCGGCCGGACGGTGGCCTGCTGTTCGGCGGTGTCTGCTTCAGGGGCTTCGGGGTCCGGTTCGTCCGGCTGTGCCTCGAAGGTCTCCGGGTCGCTCGGGTCGACCGTCATGGTGACTCCCTTCCCTCTCCTGCAGCCTAGGAGCAACCCCCAGGGTGCGCTATGCGGTCTGTGACTGCGAACACATGAACCACCGCGTGATCGTCTCGTAACATTGCCGCATGTCTTCGACCGAGCTGCCCGGTATCCAAGCCGCCGCTGCCGCGGTGGCACCCAAGGTCGGTGCCGTCCGGGTCGCGGAGGGGGAGAAGCTGCGCTCCGTCTCGCTGCCCGGCCTCACTCTGACCGTCCGTTCCCGCCCGGCGCGGACGGAGGGCCCGGCTCCCGCCCTCTTCGTGCACGGTCTCGGTGGCTCCTCCCAGAACTGGTCGGCCCTGATGCCGCTGCTGGCGGACACGCTCGACAGCGAGGCGGTCGATTTGCCCGGCTTCGGGGATTCCCCGCCACCGGACGACGGCAACTACTCCGTCACCGGACACGCCCGGGCGGTGATCCGGCTGCTGGACGCGGGCGGGCGTGGGCCCGTTCACCTTTTCGGTAATTCTTTGGGCGGCGCTGTTGCCACCCGGGTCGCGGCCGCCCGGCCCGATCTGGTGCGCACGCTGACGCTGATCTCCCCGGCCCTGCCCGAGATCCGGGTCCAGCGGCCCGCAGTGCCGACCGCCCTGCTCGCACTCCCGGGCGTCGCATCCCTGTTCGCCAGGCTCACCCGGGACTGGACCGCGGAGCAGCGCACCCGCGGCGCCATGGCACTCTGTTACGGCGATCCGGCACGAATCTCCGACGAAGCCTTCCGCCACGCGGTGGCCGAGATGGAGCGCCGGCTTGAACTGCCGTACTTCTGGGACGCCATGACGCGCTCGGCACGGGGCATCGTCGATGCCTACACGCTGGGAGGACAGCACGGGCTGTGGCGCCAGGCCGAGAGGGTGCTCGCACCGACCCTGCTGGTGTACGGCGGACGGGACCAGCTCGTCTCGTACCGGATGGCACGCAGGGCGTCCGCGGCTTTCCGCGATTCGCGCCTGCTGTCACTGCCCGACGCGGGGCACGTGGCGATGATGGAGTACCCGGAGGCGATCGCCCAGGCGTTCCGGGAACTGCTCGACGAACGTGGCGGGAGCTGATCCGGGGCGTGGGACGACACAGCCGAAAGGGCCCCGAGGCCACCCGGCGCGAAACCGGGACCGCGACAGGTGCCGGTCCGGAGCGCGGGGCAGGCAGGCGTGGGCGGGACTCCGCCACACCGCCTCCGCGGGAAGGCCACAGCCCGTTCCGCGACGCTCCAGCACCGCAGGTGCGCGGCGGGCACCCCGAACAGCGTGAGCCGGGCGGCGGCTGGGGGAGCGGTCCGCAGCCGCAGTACGACGGCCGGGGGCCGGGCGCCCAGGAGCCCATCCGCGCCAGGCAGGCCGCCATGGCGCGGCAGCAGGCGGCGCAGCAGGCGCCCGGGCGGCGCACGTCCGGGCCGCAGACCGGCAGTGCCCCGCTCATACCGGGCCCGCGCAGGGAGTTCGTGGAGGCGTTCGACACCGAGCCTTCGCGTCCCGCACCCCCGGTTCCGCCCGAAGACACCCCCCGGACCTCCATGGACCCCGGCGGACCCGACGAGGTACCGGACGGCGACGCCCCGGCGGCGAAGGGCGGCAAGGGCCGCGCGTTCACGGGGATCGCGGCCGCCGCCGTGACCACGGTGCTCGCGGTCGTGGTGGCCGGGCAGGTGGCACAGGACTCCGGGAGCGTGGGGGGCGGCCCGGGGACCACGGGCGTCGACCGGCAGGACTCCGAGGACGCCTCCCGTTCGGTGGACCGGGCGACCCCCGAGGTGCAGCGGCAGGAGGTCAAGCCCCTGTCGTACGCGCAGAAGATGGCCACCGCCTTCCCGCTGGCGCCGGACCTGAAGGCGTCCGGGAAGTTCGAGGCGGTACCGGGGCTGGCGAAGGCTCCCGGCAAGGGAGACAAGCACCGATACCGGATCGATATCGAACAGGGGATGGGTCTCGACGCGGGACTGTTCGCCGAGGCGGTGCAGAAGACGCTGAACGACGACCGGAGCTGGGCGCACGACGGCGCCATGACCTTCGAGCGGATCTCCTCCGGCGAACCCGATTTCGTCATCACTCTCGCGAGTCCCGGGACCACGGGTGTCTGGTGCGAGAAGTCGGGCCTGGACACCACCGAGGACAACGTCTCGTGCGACTCCGCCGCCACCGACCGCGTGATGATCAACGCCTACCGCTGGGCGCAGGGCGCCTCGACCTTCGGGGCGGACAAGCTTCTGCCCTACCGTCAGATGCTCATCAACCACGAGGTCGGCCACCGGCTGGGGCACAACCATGTGAGCTGCCGCACCCCCGGTGCCCTGGCGCCCGTGATGCAGCAGCAGACCAAGACCCTGGACCTGGACGGCATCAAGTGCCGCCCCAACCCATGGGTTTATCCGGGGAGTTGAGACCACGGGAAGTCGATCTGTCCGCATGGTGGGACGGCCGTCTCAGCGCGCGTTGACATCAGGGGAGGGGTCGTCCATATTTCTCCGCATGTCACGCAGCCCCGCATTCACCGAGCGCGCCGCCCTTGAGCTGGCGCTGCTCGGCGTGGCCGGGCACTGCGTAGCCGACGTTCTCTGTCGCTGACGCCTGCTCGAGCGCGCGTCGGCCCCCTGACGAGCCCTTTCCGGGCTCCTCCGCACTTCCTCCTGCCGCGCCCGGGCGTACTCCGTCCGCAGGCGCGGCATTTCGGTATCCGGTCCCCTTACCCGTCACCGGGGCGGGACCCGCTGCGCCGCACGGACCCATCTCTTCTCCCTGCCGCAGCACACCGAGAGGTCATCTTCCGATGAGTCAGCCGTCCGTCATATCGCGCCGCGTGGCGACCACCGCCGCCGTCAGCCTTGCCCTGGTCGCCGGACTCGCGGCCTGCGCCGGGCCCCAGGACAACGGGGGAAGCGGCGGCTCCGGCGCCTCGGGCAAGCCGCAGAAGGGCGGCACCCTCACGGTCCTCAACAGCAACCCGACGGAGGACTTCGACCCGGCGCGGCTCTACACCTCCGGCGGCGGCAACGTCCCCTCCCTGGTGTTCCGTACGCTCACCACCCGCAACCGCGAGAACGGCGCGGCGGGCGCCGAGGTCGTCCCCGACCTGGCCACCGACCTGGGAACGCCCAGCAAGAACGCCACCGTCTGGACCTACACCCTCAAGGACGGACTGAAGTACGAGGACGGCACCGCGATCACCAGCGCGGACATCAAGTACGGCATCGAGCGGTCCTTCGCCGCCGAACTCTCCGGCGGCGCGCCCTATCTGCGCGACTGGCTGATCGGCGGGGCCGACTACCAGGGCCCGTACAAGGACAAGAAGGGCCTCGACTCGATCGAGGTGCCGGACGAGAAGACCATCGTCTTCCACCTGAACAAGCCCGAGGGCGAGTTCCCCTACCTCGCCACCCAGACCCAGACCACCCCGGTGCCCCAGGCCGAGGACACGGGCACCAAGTACGAGGAGCACCCGGTCTCCTCCGGGCCGTACAAGGTCGTCTCGAACGAGAACGACGGCGAGCGCCTCGTCCTGGAACGCAACGAGCACTGGTCGGCCGACACCGATGAGGAGCGCAAGGCCTACCCGGACAGGATCGACGTACGCTCCGGCCTGGACTCCGCCGTCATCAACCAGCGTCTCTCCGCCTCGCAGGGCGCCGACGCCGCGGCCGTCACCACCGACACCAACCTCGGCCCGGCCGAACTCGCCAAGGTCTCCGGCGACAAGGGGCTCGCCGCCCGCGTCGGCACCGGCCACTTCGGCTACACGAACTACATCGCCTTCAACCCGAAGGTGAAGCCGTTCGACGACCCGAAGGTGCGCCAGGCGATCTCCTACGCCGTCGACCGCTCCTCCGTGGTCAACGCGGCCGGCGGATCCTCGCTCGCCGAGCCCGCCACCACCTACCTGCCGAACCAGAAGTCCTTCGGCCACACGCCCTACGACCACTTTCCGGCGGGTGAGACCGGCAACGCCGCGAAGGCCAAGGAGCTGCTGAAGGAGGCCGGCTACCCCAAGGGGCTGACCGTCACCCTCACGCACTCCAACGACAAGGACTTCGAGACCAGCCCGGAGATCGCCACGGCGCTCCAGGCCGCGCTCAAGAAGGCCGGAATCACCGTCGGGCTCAAGGGCCTGGAGAGCAACGACTACGCCGACACCATCCACAGCGCGTCCAAGGAGCCGGGCTTCTTCCTCGCCCACTGGGGTGCCGACTGGCCCTCCGGAGGCCCGTTCCTCGCTCCGATCTTCGACGGGCGCCAGATCGTGAAGGACGGCGCCAACTTCAACACCGGCTTCCTGAACGACGCGTCGGTCAACAAGGAGATCGACGAGATCAACAAGCTCACCGACCTGGACGCCGCCGCCAGGCGCTGGGGCGCGCTCGACAAGAAGATCGGCGAGCAGGCACTGACCGTGCCGCTCTTCCACCCGGTCTACAAGCGGCTTGTCGGCCAGGACGTCAAGAACGTGGTCATCAGTGACTGGACCGGCGTTCTCGACATCTCCCAGGCGGCGGTCAAGTAGGACCGTCCGGCGATTGGGGGGCGGCGTCGCGGGGTTGGGCACGCACTCCTCCAAGCTCTCGGCTTCGCTCGAGCGGGGGGACCCCCATGACCAGGGGAGACCCCAATCGCTCCGCGTTGCCTCCCTCCTCCGCCTTGCAGCTGCACGCACCCAGCCCCGCTCCTTCACCCACCCCCCAACCGCCGGACGGTCCAACCATGTCGGAAGCACTTCTGGTCCAGGAGGCGGGAGCGGCGCCGGTCGCCGCCCCCGCCTCGGGGGCCCGGCAGTTCTGGCTGCGGCTGCGCGCACAGCGCGCGCCCGCCGTCGCGGCTGCCGTCGTCCTCCTGCTCTTCCTGGCCGCGCTCGGGGCCCCGTTGCTCTCCGCGCTCGCGGGCCAGGACCCCAACACCTACCACCCCGCCCTCGTCGACTCGGCGGCCGGCGGGGTCCCCATCGGCTCCTTCGGAGGCATCAGCGCGGACCACTGGTTCGGCGTCGAACCGCAGACCGGCCGCGACCTCTTCGCCCGCGTCGTGTACGGGGCCAGGGTCTCGCTCGGCGTGGCCGTCGCGGCCACCGTCCTCCAGGTCGCCATCGGCGTGGCCGTGGGGCTCGCCGCGGCCCTCGGCAGCCGCCGGGTCGACCAGGTCCTCAGCCGGATCACCGACATCAACGTCGCGCTGCCGCTCATGGTCATCGCCCTCGCCCTGCTCGCGATCGTCCCGGCCTCCTTCCCCAGGCCCGTCCTCATCGCCCTGGTCATCGGCGGCATCAACTGGGCGGGCACGTCGAAGATCGTGCGTGCCCAGGCGCTCGCCCTGAAATCTCTCGACTTCGTCTCCGCGGCCCGGCTCGCCGGCCGCGGGCGGTGGAGCATCGCCCGGCGCGAACTGCTGCCCTCGCTCGCCGCGCCCGTCATCACGTACGCAGCGCTGCTCTTCCCCGGCAACATCACCGTCGAGGCGGCCCTGTCCTTCCTCGGCGTCGGCATCAAACCGCCCACGCCGTCCTGGGGGCAGATGCTCACCGAGGCCGACACCTGGTACCAGTCGGCCCCCACCTACCTCCTGCTGCCCGCCGGGCTGCTCTTCGTCACCGTGCTCGCCCTGACCGTCCTCGGCGAGGGCGTCCGTACGGCACTCGACCCGCGGGCCGCCTCCCGGCTGCGGATCGGCACCGGACGCAAGGAGCGCACGGAACGTACGAAGGAGCAGGCGTCATGACCGGGTTCCTGCTGCGGCGGCTGGGCGGCGCCGTCTTCGTGCTCCTCTCCCTGACCGTCGTCCTGTACGCGGTCTTCTACGTGGCCCCGGGCGACGTCGCCCAGATCGCCTGCGGCCCGCGCTGCTCACCCGCCCAGGTCGCCCAGGTGACCGAGCAGCTCCGGCTCGACGACCCCGTGTACACCCAGTACTGGCACTTCCTCCAGGGCATCGTCGCGGGGCGGGACTTCTCCACCGGCACCGGCGTGGAGCACTGCTCCGCGCCCTGCCTCGGGGTCTCGTACCAGAGCGATCAGCAGGTCATGCAGCTGATCCTGACCAAGCTGCCGGTCACCGGCTCGCTCGTCATCGGCGCGTTCGCCCTCTGGATCCTGCTCGGCGTCGGCACGGGAGTGCTGTCCGCGTGGCGGCGGGGCCAGGTCACCGAGCGGGTCCTCACCTGGCTGACCCTGGCCGGGACGGCCACACCGGTCTTCGTCATCGGACTGCTGCTCATCATCATCTTCTGCTCCACGCTGCGGTGGCTTCCCTCGCCCACCTACGTGCCTTTCACCGAGAACCCCGAGCAGTGGGCCTGGGGCCTCCTGCTGCCCTGGGTGTCCCTGGCACTCATCGAGTCGGCCAAATACGCACGGCTGACCCGGAGCTCCATGCTGGAGACGCTCGCGGAGGACCACGTACGCACCTTTCGCGCGTACGGCGTCAGCGAGCCCGCCATCATGGGACGGCACGCCCTGCGCGGTGCGCTCGCCCCGGTGATCGCGCTCAGCGCGCTGGACTTCGGCTCCATGTTCGGCGGTGCGGTCCTCACCGAGTCCCTCTTCGGGATCCCGGGCCTGGGGCGCGAACTGGTCCACGCCGTCAAGGTCGTCGACCTGCCCGTGGTCGTCGGCATGGTGCTGGTGACCGGCTTCTTCGTGGTGCTCGCCAATGCCGTCGCGGACATGCTGTACGCGCTGGCCGACCGACGGGTGGTCCTGTCATGACAACACCGCTGGTCCAGGTCGAGGACCTCACCATCGACTTCGGCACCGTCCGCGCCGTGGACGGGCTCTCCTTCACCCTGGAGGCGGGCGCCGCCCTCGGCGTCGTCGGGGAATCGGGATCGGGCAAGAGCGCGTCCGCCTCCGCGCTGCTCGGACTCCACCGGGGTACCGGCGCCCGGGTCACCGGGACCGTCCGCGTCGCCGGCACGGATGTGGGCGCCGCGGGCGAGGCCGAACTGCGGGCACTGCGGGGCGCGAAGGCCGCCATGGTCTTCCAGGACCCGCTCTCCTCGCTCGACCCGTACTACACGGTCGGCGACCAGATCGCCGAGGTGTACCGGGTGCACAACTCCGTCTCCCGGCGGGCGGCCCGCTCCAGGGCCGTCGAGGTCCTGGACCGGGTCGGCATCCCGGACGCGGCCCGCCGTGCCCGGTCCCGGCCGCACGAGTTCTCCGGCGGGATGCGGCAGCGGGCCCTCATCGCGATGGCCCTGGCCTGCGAACCCAGGCTGATCGTCGCGGACGAGCCGACCACCGCCCTCGACGTCACCGTGCAGGCGCAGATCCTGGACCTCCTGCACGATCTGCGCCGCGAGACGGGCATGGGGCTGCTGCTGGTCACCCACGACGTGGGTGTCGCGGCGGAGAGCGTGGACGACGTCCTGGTGATGCAGCACGGCCGTGCGGTGGAGCGCGGCCCGGTCGCCGAGGTGCTGGGCGCCCCCCGGCAGCCGTACACCCGCGAGCTCCTGGCCTCGGTGCCCAGGGTCGACGAGAAGCGGGCCGGTGTCCCCGGCCCGAGGACCGTGTCCCCGGACACCGAACCGCTCCTCGAAGCCGACGGCCTCCGGCGTGACTTCGGCCGGGGCGCCGGCTGCGTCACCGCCGTCGACGGGGTGTCGCTCACCGTCCACGCCGGTGAGACCCTCGGCATCGTGGGCGAGAGCGGAAGCGGCAAGACGACGCTCGGACGCATGCTCGTGCGGCTGACCGACCCGACGGCGGGCCGGCTGCGGTACGGCGGGAGGGATATCGGCTCGCTGCCGGAGAAGGACCTCCGTCCGTTCCGCCGCGAGCTCCAGATGGTCTTCCAGGACCCCGTCGCATCGCTGAACCCACGCCGCTCGATCGGTGAGTCCGTGGCCGATCCGCTCCGTGCCGCGGGGGAGACCGACGAGACCCGGATCCGGGAGCGCGTGCGCGAACTCCTGGAAAGGGTCGGACTCGACGCCGGCCGGTACGCACGCTATCCGCACGAGTTCAGCGGCGGCCAGCGTCAGCGGATCGGCATCGCGCGGGCCCTCGCCGCCGAGCCGAAGCTGATCGTGTGCGACGAGCCGGTCTCCGCGCTCGACGTCACGACCCAGGCCCAGGTGATCGCGCTCCTCGCGGAGCTTCAGCGCGAACTCGGCATCGGACTCGTCTTCATCGCGCACGACCTGGCGGTCGTACGGCAGGTAAGCGACCGGGTGGCGGTGATGCGGCACGGCCGGATCGTCGAACAGGGTGCCGTCGACGAGGTGTACGGGTCGCCGCGGGACCCGTACACGAAACAGCTCCTGGCGGCGGTTCCCGCCCTCGATCCCGCACGCGCCGCGGCGCGCCGCGCGACCCGCTCGGAGCTGGCCGCAGCCTGACTCCGTGTCACCGTGCGCTCGCGTATCGCAACGGAACGCGACAAGGGTGGGAAAGTTACGCCGGTTCACCCCTTTCGGTGGTGGGCCGGCCAAACCACCCACGCCCCCCAAAAGAAGAAGAACAAACTCCAGCCCCCCCCGGACCACCCACCCACGCCGCCCCCCCCCACCCCCACGAG